>JAVXRI010000040.1:0-47254 GCA_036643775.1 Pseudomonas sp.
CTTGATCACTTCGTACTGCAGGCCGGAAGCGGTGGTGACGACACCGGCTTTCTTGCCGTTTTCTTCAAGGAACTTCTTGCCGGCAGCAGCCGACTCTTCGCTCATCTTGACCAGGCGCTCTTCAGCGCGCTTTTGCAAGGCAGCAAAGGCTTCAACCAGTTCTTCGTCCTTGATCTTCTGTTCTTTCTTGCCGACAGCATCTTCGATGCCTTGAGCAACAGCTTTTGAATCAAGGTCGTCCATGCCTTCCTGAGCCAGGCTCTTGCCCATGTTCAGGCCAATACCGTAGGAGGCTTTCTGTGCCGGAGTCTTGAGCTCGACGCTGGTCTGCGAATCGCAACCCGCCAGGACCAGACCAACCAGGGCAACCGCAGCCGCCAACCGATGCTGTTTCATGCTATTTCCTTGTTCATGCGCCAATAGGGCAATCGAGTAAAGCCGCGAGCTTATCAGGCGGCCACGACCAATGGCTACCGGCATGAGAGCGAGAAAAGCCGGATAAGTTCAGCCAAGTAAAACCTTCTTCATACAAAGCTGCAGCCAGTGGCCAGTATTGACGGGACAAGGCACTTGGGCAAATTCACCGCGCCAGTTTTGTAGCTGTTTGTAAGATTGCCAGGATTTCATGGGTAGCTGCCGTCGCGGTATTGCCCGGCCACTTCGCGCAGCACTTCGCACAGCCAGCGCGCCGGCAGGCTCAGGGCCATGGCCGCATTGCTGCAGATACCCACCGAGCCACCCGGCTCCTGCACGCCCAGGTCCAGCTCGCACAACTCGCCGCGTCCCAGGTCGATGCGCACGGCATCACGCGGCGCGACCCAGACGGCGTCGCTGCTTTGTACATAGCGTCGGCTCAAGGCCGGTGAAAGGGTCTCCAGGCGCTGCGCCGGCTGCTCGATCGCACACTGCACGAACAGGCTGTCGGCATGCTTGCGGATCGTCGTGCCGGCCAGTGGCAACACCAGCGGGTAACGACCGACCTGACTGCGCTCGATAGGCTGGCGAGCGAGCAATGGATGGCCCGGACGCACTACCAGCGACATCGATTCGCTGTACAGGTGCTCGAACAGCAGGCCCTGGATCTGCGGGCTGTCGGTCATGCGCCCGATCACCAGGTCCAGCTCGCCGACATGCAATTGCGCCAGCAGGTGCGCACTGGGCCCGGTGGCCACACTGACCACCAGGGCATCGTGACGTTGATGTAAGCGACAGAGCACCTCCGGCATCAGCAGGCTTTCGACCGTGGACAACACGCCAATGCGCACCTGTGGCGGCGCATGTTCTTCACCGCGCAAGGTACTCACGCCCTCACGCAACGCCTGCACGCTCGGCCCGGCGTAGCGCATGAAACGCACCCCGGCCGGGGTCAGCTCGACGCCCTGCTTGCTGCGCTCGAACAAGCGGGTCTGCAGCAAATCCTCAAGCTCCTTGAGGGTCTTGGAGATGGCCGGCTGACTGATGGCCATGGCATCGGCGGCCTTGGCAAAACTGCCCTGACGGGCAATTTCGAGAAAGCACAGCAGGTGGCGGAATTTGATTCGGGTGTCGAGGTTCATGTCCCGAAGTCTATAGGAGCAACAGTTTGGCCGGTAGGAGCGGATTTACCGGGGCGCCGGACCGCCGCGATGGACTGCGTAGCAGGCCCATTTGGGGGGCCGCTACGCGCCCCATCGCGGATGAATCCGCTCCTACAGAAGCCCGGTAGGACAGGTGCCCTCAAGCCAGAGCAATCTCCACCTGCTCCCCCCTGATCCGCACCGGCCACACCTGCAAGGCTTGCTGCGCGTCCTCCAGGCAATGCCCGTCGTTCAGGCTGAAATGCTGCTTGTACAGCGGCGCCGCCACTACCAGTTCACCCTTGAGGTGCCCCACCAAGCCACGCCCAATCACATTGGCGCCGGATTTAGGGTCCTGGTTATCAACAGCGAACACCGGCGTGTCCTGCTCTGGCAGGTAAAACAGCGCCACCTGGCGGCCCTCGAACCAGACCACCACCCCCGATTGCGCGACCAGGTCCTGGCGGCTACAGACCGCTTGCCAGTCTTGTGTTTGCACATTTACCGCAGCATTGGACAGGCTCATCAGAGCACCTCTTCAGTGGTCGGGATCAAATGAAGTTCAGCCGCGGCAATCGGCCGACGCTGGCCACGCTCGCGGACAAAATGCACACCTGGGTCGGGGCGCTGGTCGTTGACGAAGGTACGGAAGCGCTTGAGCTTCTCCGGATCCTTGAGGGCATTGGCCCATTCGCATTCATAACGGTCGACCACCAGTTGCATCTGCGCCTCAAGCTCGCTGCCCAGGCCCAGACTGTCTTCGATGATTACCTGCTTGAGGTAGTCCAGCCCGCCCTCCAGGCTCTCGCGCCACACCGAAGTGCGCTGCAACTTGTCGGCGGTGCGGATGTAGAACATCAGCACCCGGTCGATCAGGCGGATCAGCCCGGCATCATCGAGATCGGTGGCGAACAGCTCGGCGTGACGTGGACGCATGCCGCCATTGCCACAGACGTACAGGTTCCAGCCCTTCTCGGTGGCAATCACGCCAATGTCCTTGCTCTGCGCTTCGGCGCACTCGCGGGTACAACCGGATACCGCAAACTTGAGCTTGTGCGGCGAGCGCAGGCCCTTGTAGCGGTCCTCCAGGGTCAGCGCCATCTGCACGCTGTCTTGCACGCCGTAGCGACACCAGGTGCTGCCGACACAGGACTTCACCGTACGGGTGGACTTGCCATAGGCATGACCGGTTTCGAACCCGGCCTCGATCAGCTCGCTCCAGATCGCCGGCAACTCATGCAACTGAGCACCGAACAGGTCGATGCGCTGGCCGCCGGTAATCTTGGTGTAGAGGTCGTACTTCTTCGCCACCTGGCCGATGACGATCAGCTTTTCCGGGGTGATCTCACCGCCGGGGATTCTCGGCACCACCGAGTAAGTGCCGTTCTTCTGCATGTTGGCCATGAAAGTGTCGTTGGTGTCCTGCAACGGCACCAGCGAAGGGTCCATGATCGGTTGGTTCCAGCACGAG
This sequence comes from Pseudomonas sp., assembly GCA_036643775.1. Lineage (GTDB taxonomy): Bacteria > Pseudomonadota > Gammaproteobacteria > Pseudomonadales > Pseudomonadaceae > Aquipseudomonas. The sequence continues at coordinate 3,028 of JAVXRI010000040.1, forward strand.
GCGAGAATCGAGCCGACCGTGGGTTTGCATATATCGCAGCCAACATGACCACGGCCATGCCTGGCGAGCATCTCGTCGAAACTGAGGATGCCTTCAACCCGCACCAGGGCGTAGAGCTCCTGGCGGGTGTAGGCAAAGTGTTCGCACAGGCTCTTGTCAACGCTGACGCCACGGGCAATCAGTTCGTGCTCGAAGACCTGCTTGAGCAGCGCCGCACAACCGCCACAACCGGTGCACGCCTTGGTCTGTTGCTTGAGTGTCCCCAACTCGCCGCAGCCGTTGTCGATGACAGTGCAGATCGCGCCCTTGCTGACGTTATGGCAAGAGCAGATGGTCGCGGTGTCCGGCAAGGCATCGGCCCCCAAGGCTGGTGCACCGGAGCTTTGTGGCAGGATCAATGCCGCCGGATCGCTCGGCAGGACAATGCCGTTCTGCACGTATTGCAGCAAGGTGTCGTAGTAGCTGTTGTCGCCCACCAGCACCGCACCCAACACGCGTTTACCGGTAGCATCCACCACCAGGCGCCGGTAGGCCGAATTGGCTTCGTCGATAAAGCGGTAGCTGCGTGCCCCAGGGGTTGCGCCGTGAGCATCACCGATGGAGCCGACATCAACCCCCAGCAATTTGAGCTTGGTCGACATGTCGGCACCGGTAAAGCTGGCGGCATCGTCACCGGCCAGCGCCGCCGCAACATTGCGCGCCATGCTGTAACCCGGCGCGACCAGACCGAACACACTGCCGTTCCACGATGCACATTCACCGATGGCATAGATGCGTGGATCGCTGCTGCGACAACCGCTGTCGATCACCACGCCGCCGCGTGCGGCAACCTGCAGACCACTGCTACGGCCCAGTGCATCCTGCGGGCGAATCCCGGCGGAAAACACAATCAGGTCGGTCTCAAGAAACTCGCCGCCGTCGAAGTTCATCCGGTAGCGATAGTCTTCACCCGCCACCACCGCCTGAGTTGCCCGCGACACGTGCACGCCCACCCCGAGCGCCTCGATCTGTGCACGCAAGGCTGCGCCGCCTTCCGCGTCCAGCTGCACGGGCATCAAACGCGGGGCGAATTCCACGACATGGGCTTCCAGGCCCAGGGACTTGAGGGCGTTGGCAGCCTCAAGCCCGAGCAAGCCGCCGCCGACCACCACGCCACGCCGTGCATCGGCCGCTGCCGCGCGAATGGCGTCGAGATCATCAAGGGTGCGGTAAACCAGACGCGAAGCACCCTCGCAGCCCTCCACCGGTGGCACGAAGGGGTAGGAGCCGGTGGCCAGGATCAGGTGGTCGTAGGCGTAGCGCCCGGCCGCAGTCAGGACTTCACGACGTTCGCGATCAATCTCCAGCACCGTTTCATCCAGATGCAGGCTCACACCGTGCTCGGCATACAAGCCTGCGCTGCCCAAGGCCAGCGTCTCAGCATCGCCGCCACTGAAGTATTCGGACAGGTGTACACGATCGTAGGCACGCTGGCGCTCCTCGCCGAACACCCGCAGTTCATAGCGGCTCAGGGCACCCCGCTCGATCAGTTGCTCAACGCAGTGATGTCCGACCATGCCGTTGCCGACGATGATCAGTTTTTCCCGCGGGGCGATGGTCGTTGCTGCATTCATACCCGGTCCTCACTCAAGGCCATTCACGGTGGCTGTGCTGCTGGGGCGAACCCCAAAAAACAAAAAAGGCGCCTGGAGCCGAAGCTCCAGGCGCCTTTGCCTGGTGGTTTTTTGTGGTTCCCGATGCGGATCGCCTTTGACCCGCGAGAACGTTGTGCTAGTGCAAAAGCAGGGACCGTGCCAACTGCCAAAGCCTTTGAAACCGGGGCTTTGCACCTATCGCCGAGCGCAGTTATCGACCCACACTGGTGCAGCCCTCCCCCTTATGGGGCGCTCAGTACACGTCGCGTACATAGCGTTTGCTGCGGCTCAATTCGCTGACGTACAGATCGGCCTGCTCGGGGCTCAAAGCACCGTGCTCTGCGACCACCTGTTTGAGTGCGGTATCGACATCCCGGGCCATGCGCTCGGCATCACCACAGACATAAAAGTGACCGCCCTCCTCCAGCCAGCGCCAGAGTTCGGCGCCCTGCTCGAGCATGCGTTGTTGCACATAAATCTTTTGCGTCTGGTCACGTGAAAACGCCGTGTCCAGACGGCTCAGATGCCCGTCGCGCTGCCAGGCCTGGAGCTCGTCGCGGTAATAGAAATCGCTCGCTGCCCTCTGCTCGCCGAACAGCAGCCAGTTGCGCCCCTTGGCGCCCTCGGCCTGACGCTCCTGCAAGAACGCCCGAAACGGCGCAACGCCCGTGCCGGGACCGACCATGATCACCGGCGCTTCACTGTCTCTGGGCAGGCGAAAATGCGCGCTTGGCTGGGTGAAAATGGCCACTTCGCCCTGTGCGGCACGATCGGCGAGAAATGTTGAACAGACGCCTTTACGCTGGCCATAACGGACAGTGGAAACCGTCAGATGAACCTGGCCCGGGTGGTGCTTGGGGCTCGAACTGATCGAGTACAACCGTGGCTGCAAGGGCTTGAGCAGACTCAGCCAGGTATCCAGGTCGAGCGCCGGCCTGAAGGTATGCAACAGATCAATCAGTTGTTTGCCCCACAGCCATTCCTTGAGCGCCGCCTTGTTCTGCGTCTTGAGCAGGTCCTGCAGGTGCGCATTGTTACCGTGCAGGGCAAAGGCTTGCAGCATGGCCGGCGTGACCCGGGCGATCTCCAGGTGCTCACTTAAAGCAGTCGCCAGTGACATGTCGCCCTGGCCCTTGAAACTCACCATTTGACGGCCATCAAGTCGGGTCGCTGTGAGCAGTTCGTCCACCAGCGCAGGACAGTTGCGTGGCCACACACCCAGGGCGTCACCGGCCTGATAGCTGAAGCCGCTGTCGACCAGGTCGAAGACGATTTGCCGGGTTTCCTTGCTGGCGCCCGGGCTGTTGAGCAGGCGGTTAGCCAGCAATCTGCTCGGCAGGGGATGCTGCTTGTTGAAGCCGGTCGGCACAGACGTCGGCACGGGCATGGAAAGCGCCGTGTGGTCCTTACCGAACTTGGCGAGCAGCGCCTGCAACCACTGCCCTGCCGGCTCGGCGAAATCGCCTTCGCAATCGACCCGTTCCAGCAAACGCCGGCCACCCAACTCGGCCAGACGCTGATCGAGCTTGCGGCCGAAGCCACAGAATTGCTCATAGCTGGAGTCCCCCAGAGCGAGTACCGCATAGGGCAACCCGGCACAGCGCTGCGAATGCTCACCCTGCAAGCCCTGCCAGAACGCCGCGCCGCTGTCCGGTGCATCGCCGTCGCCAAAGGTACTGGCGATCAGCAGCAAGCTAGCAGGACTGTCCAGTTGCTCCAGGGCCACATCCTCCATGCAGCTCAATTGAACCGGCAGGCCACCTGCGCGCAGACGTTCGGCACACTGTTCGGCGAGGGCCTGGCCGTTGCCGGTTTGCGAAGCCCAGAGCAGCAGGTGCTGGTCTTGCATCGACACGGGCGGTTGCTCGACCTGAACCGCGCTGATGCGTTCGCCAGCGATCCGGCTCAAGGCCACCGCGCAATACTTGAGGGCCGGTTGCAACGACACAGGATCGACGGCATTGCTGGTGAGCGCATTGATCGCCAGGTTGTCGCCGTAGACATCGCTCCAGTGAAACGGCGCAAAGCAGTTACCCGGCAGTACTCGCGTGGTGATTCGCGCAGGCAACACCGCCTGACCGCGCCGCGAGCGCAGCTGTACCTGGTCCTTCTCGGCGATACCCAGGCGCTGGGCGTCTTCAGGATGAATTTCCACAAAGGGCCCAGGATCGAGTTTGTTCAATGCCGCGACCTTGCCGGTCTTGGTCAGGGTGTGCCATTGGTGCTGAACCCGCCCGGTGTTGAGCACCAGGGCAAACTCGTCATCAGGCAGTTCGGCAGCGGGCAGGCAGGGTCGGGCAAAGAAGCGAGCCTTGCCGCTGGGGGTGGCGAAGGCAATGGCTGGCGCGTGACCCTCGGCATCGCGATAGAGCGCCTGGCTGACCCCGTCATTGCGATAGCGCAGCGGGCTGCGGGAATCTTCGCGCCCAGGTTCACACGGCCATTGCTGTGGCGCCCGGCGCAAGCCGGCATAGCTGACGCCGCGCACATCGTAGCCGGTGGCCGGGTTCCAGGCCTGGCGAATCTCGTCGAACACCGCTTCGGCACTGGCGTAACTGAACGCCTCGGCATAGCCCATGGCACAGGCAACACGGGCAATGATCTGCCAGTCGGGCAAACTGTCGCCCGGCGCTTCGACCGCCTTGTGCATCAGCGTCAGGTTGCGCTCGGAGTTGACCATGACCCCTTCCCCCTCCGCCCACAGCGCGGCGGGCAGAAGAATATCGGCATAGCGGTTGGTCTCGGTGTCGAGAAAGGCATCCTGGGTGATCACCAGTTCCGCACGCTGCAAGCCGTCTATCACCTGCTGGCGATTGGCAACGCTGGCCACCGGGTTACTGCAGATGATCCAGCAGGCCTTGATCTGCCCGGCCGCCAGTTGTTCGAACAACGCCACGGTGCCGTCCCCGGCTTCGCTGCGCAGGCTGCCGGCAGGCACCTGCCAGAGCTGCTCGACGAAAGCACGATCAGCTGCGACCAGGGCCGAACGCTGGCCGGGCAAGCCGGGGCCCATGTAGCCCACCTCGCGCCCGCCCATGGCGTTGGGCTGGCCAGTCAGCGAAAACGGCCCGCTGCCAGGCCGGCAAATGGCCCCGGTGGCCAGGTGCAGGTTGCACAGCGCGTTGGTCTGCCAGGTGCCATGAATGCTCTGGTTCAGGCCCATGGTCCAGCAACTCATCCACTCCGGCGCCTGGCCGATCCATTCGGCAGCCTGGCGGATATCCGCTTCAGTGAGTCCGGTGATGGCCGCGACCCGCTCAGGGGTGTAGTCCTCGACAAAGTCCGCCAGGGTCTCCCAACCTTCGGTGTAGCGCTCAATGAACGCCTGGTCACAGTGGTCATTGTGCTTGAGCAGATAGAGCAGGCCATTGAGCAGTGCCAGATCGGTGCCCGGCCTGATTTGCAGGAACAAATCGGCCTTGTCGGCGGTGGCGCTACGCCGCGGGTCGACAACAATCAGCCGGGCACCGGCCTTGAGCCGGTCGAGCAGGCGCAGGAAGAGGATCGGATGGCAGTCGGCCATGTTCGCGCCAATCACGAAGAACACCTCGGCGCGATCAAAATCCTGATAGCTGCCCGGTGGCCCGTCGGCGCCCAACGACTGTTTATAGCCGCTGCTGGCACTGGCCATGCACAGGCGTGAGTTGGATTCGATGTGACGGCTGCGGATGAAGCCTTTGGCCAGCTTGTTGATCAGGTACTGAGCCTCCAGCGACATCTGCCCAGAGACATAGAACGCCAGAGCGTCAGGCCCATGCTGGTCAATAATCGTGCGCAAGCGCTGAGCCGTCTGCTCGATTGCCACATCAATAGCCGTTTGTACCGGGTCACGATGGCGCACATCGCGAACAAACGCCTGCTCCATACGCCCGGACTCGCGCAACGGTTGATGCGCGGTCAGGCCCTTGGTGCACAACCGGCCAAAATTGCTCGGGTGTTGTTTGTCACCACTTACCTTGGTGACCCGGTTGCCCTCAACCGTCATGACGATGCCGCACCCCACACCACAATACGGACAAACGCTGCGCACATTGGTGCTGCTCATCTGCCAACCTCCTGCTTGCGCAAACAAAAAGGCGCCCTGCTGCCCCGGCTTGTGAAAACAAGCGGGAGCAACACGGCGCCTTTGTCGTGAACGGGGCAATCTGCGTTGATTGCCGGATAGGCAGGCATAAGCAAGGCCCGCGCCAGTTGGCGAAGACCTGCAAAATCACGGCATAAGCAGAAATTGGCGGCGGCAGACGCACCGACTTGGGGAGAACTGCACCACGCCGACGCATTAGGAGGCAGCGACGGTACAAGGCGCAGAAACAAAAAAAGCGACCCTAAGGTCGCTTTCTCTGTTGCTTCCGGGTGTTCAGTGGGCCCTGGAAGCTAAATATGGCGCAGCGGACGGGACTCGAACCCGCGACCCCCGGCGTGACAGGCCGGTATTCTAACCGACTGAACTACCGCTGCGCGATACACTGAGAAGAAGTGGTGGGTGATGACGGGATCGAACCGCCGACCCTCTGCTTGTAAGGCAGATGCTCTCCCGGCTGAGCTAATCACCCTTCGTCTCGGTGTGGCGCGCATTCTACGGAGCACCGAACACTCTGGCAAGTACTTTTTTAAAAAAAATTTTCAGGCGTTCCAAAGACTTAGCGGACTTGGCCTGAAGTGCCCGCTCGGAGAATAATGCCCTCCTTATGTGTTGAGGAGAGATTCACCCCATGTGGTTCAAAAACCTGCTGACCTATCGCCTGACCCAGGATGTCCCGTTCGATCCCGAAGCACTGGAAACCGCTCTGGCCAGCAAGCCGGCGCGCCCTTGCGCCAGCCAGGAGTTGACCACTTACGGTTTCGTCGCCCCCTTCGGCAAAGGCGAAGATGCACCGCTGGTCCACGTCAGCGGTGACTTCCTGCTGATCGCCGCGCGTAAAGAAGAACGTATCCTGCCTGGCAGCGTGGTGCGTGATGCGGTCAAGGAGAAGATCGACGAGATCGAAGCTGAACAGATGCGCAAGGTCTATAAGAAGGAGCGCGATCAGATCAAGGACGAGATCATCCAGGCCTTCCTGCCGCGTGCCTTTATTCGTCGCTCGATGATCTTCGCTGCCATCGCCCCCAAGCAGGGCCTGATCCTGGTCAACTCGGCCAGCGCCAAACGTGCCGAAGACCTGCTCTCCACCCTGCGTGAAGTGATGGGCTCGCTGCCGGTACGTCCGGTGACCGTGAAGATCGCCCCGAGCGCGACCATGACCGACTGGGTCAAAACTCAAGCCGCCGCGCCTGACTTCTATGTACTGGACGAATGCGAACTGCGTGACACCCACGAAGACGGCGGCATCGTGCGCTGCAAACGTCAGGACCTGACCAGCGACGAGATCCAGCTGCACCTGGGCACCGGCAAGGTCGTCACCCAGCTGTCGCTGGCCTGGCAAGACAAACTGTCGTTCGTGCTCGACGACAAGATGGTCATCAAGCGCTTGCGCTTCGAAGAGCTGCTGCAAGACCAGGCCGAAGAAGACGGCGGCGAAGAGGCACTGGGCCAGCTCGATGCCAGCTTCACCTTGATGATGCTGACCTTCGGTGAATTCCTCCCGGCGCTGTTTGAAGCACTGGGCGGCGAAGAGATTCCGCAAGGGGTCTGAGGCAACATCGCGGGGCAAGTCGACTTGCCCCGCGAATTTCAATTGGGCACTATTTTGCCCACTGTAAGGACGACCTTACGACGCACTGCGTGATCGATTCGGGGACGGCCCCATCCACTTATAGAGATGTTGCATGTCCTGGATCATCCTGTTTTTCGCCGGCCTGTTCGAGGTTGGCTGGGCTGTCGGCCTGAAATACACCGACGGCTTTACCCGTCCGTTGCCAACTATCCTGACCGTCGGGGCCATGGCCGTCAGCCTTGGTCTGCTCGGTCTGGCGATGAAAGAACTGCCGCTGGGCACCGCTTATGCGATCTGGACCGGCATCGGCGCGGTCGGCACCGTGATTGCCGGCATCATGCTGTTTGGCGAGTCCATGGCATTGGTGCGTCTGGTCAGCGTGGCGCTGATCGTCTGCGGCCTGATCGGCCTCAAGGTCAGCGCCAGCTGACCTTGCCCGCTATCGTCAGCGCAGGTCGCCACGCAACTGGCTGACCCGCTCGCGCAACAGTGCCGGTTCTGCTGCCTCTACCGGGATGGCGGCACCGGCCACCAGGGTTACCCGCGACCACAGGCGGTGAAAGAAGCCCTTGGCCGGATCGCGGCTGAAGAAACTCCCCCACAAGCCCTGCAACGCCAGTGGCACCACCGGCACCGGCGTTTGCTCGATGATCCGGCTCAAGCCACCCTTGAACTCATCGATTTCACCGTCAGTAGTCAGCTTGCCTTCGGGAAAGATGCACACCAGTTCGCCCGCCGCCAGGTAAGCCGCAATTTGCTTGAACGCCCGCTCGTAGGTGTCGGGCTCTTCACTGCGTCCGGCAATGGGAATCGCGCCGGCGGTGCGGAAGATAAAGTTGAGCACCGGCAACCGGTAGATCTTGTAGTACATGACAAAGCGAATCGGCCGACGCACCGCGCCACCGATCAGCAAGGCATCGACAAACGACACGTGGTTGCACACCAACAATGCCGCGCCTTCCTCCGGGATCTGCTGCAGGTCGCGGTGTTCGACCCGGTACATGGAGTGGCTGAGCAGCCAGATCATGAAGCGCATGGTGAACTCGGGAACAATCCTGAAGATATAGGCGTTGACGCCGATGTTGAGCAGCGATACCACCAGGAACAGCTGCGGAATAGTCAGCTCGACCAGGCTCAACAGCACGATGGTGACAATCGCCGACACCACCATGAACAGCGCATTGAGAATGTTGTTGGCGGCGATCACCCGCGAACGTTCCTGCACTGCGGTACGCGACTGGATCAGCGCGTACAGCGGCACAATATAGAAGCCACCAAAGATCCCCAGCCCGACAATCGCCAGCAAGATCCACCAGGCCTCGGTCATGCCCAGCAGGGCCAGCCAGTCATGCGCTGCTGCAGCGGCCGGAACATCCCCCGAGTGCCACCACCAGAGCAACCCGAACAGGGTCAGGCCGAAGGAGCCGAACGGCACCAGGCCGATCTCCACCTTGTGGCCACTGAGGCGCTCACACAGCAAAGAGCCCAGGGCGATACCCACCGAGAACAGAGTCAGCACCAGCGTGACCACGGTTTCGTCACCGTGCAGCCAGTCCTTGGCATAGGCCGGGATCTGCGTGAGGTAAATGGCCCCGACGAACCAGAACCAGGAGTTGCCGACGATCGAGCGTGACACCGCCGGAGTCTGGCCGAGGCCCAGACGCAGGGTTGCCCAGGACTGGGTGAAGATGTTCCAGTCCAGCTTCATCTCCGGCGACGCTGCACTGGCCCGCGGAATCCACTGGCTGGACAGGTAGCCCAGCGCAGCCACCGTGACCACCGCACAGGCAACCACCGGCGCGTAGTGACTGCTGGACATCATCACCCCGGCGCCAATGGTCCCGGCCAGGATGGCCAGGAAGGTGCCCATCTCGACCAGGCCATTACCGCCGACCAGTTCCTGCTCATGCAGGGCCTGGGGCAGGATCGAGTACTTGACCGGCCCGAACAGCGCCGAGTGGGTGCCCATGGCAAACAGCGCCAGCAACATCAACGCCAGGTGGTTGGTCAGAAAACCGATGGCGCCGACGGCCATGATGGCGATTTCGGCCAGCTTGATCAGACGGATCAAGGCATCCTTGGGGTATTTTTCGCCGAACTGCCCCGCCAGCGCGGAAAACAGGAAGAACGGCAGAATGAACAGCAAGGCGCAGAGGTTGATCCAGATCGAACGATCACCGTCGATGGCCAGCTTGTAGAGAATGGCCAGGATCAACGACTGCTTGAACAGGTTGTCGTTGAACGCACCCAGCGACTGGGTAATGAAGAACGGCAGAAACCGTCGTTTGCCAAGGAGGCTGAACTGCGAGGCTTGACTCATCGTCCGTGTACCTGAGTGGGGCTTTGTTATTGGAGGCACGCAGGCCGCACAAAGCCACAATCACTCAGGTAAATGCAATCTACTTGTTCAACCCGGCAATGCATGGCGAGACGAACAGCTCACCGCGCCAGGCGCCGCGCAGGGTGAGGCTGCTGACCATCATCCACAGACCGGCCAGGGCCACCACCAGCACCAGGCCCATGTGCTGGAAGAAACCCAGCCCCAGCCAGGCACCGAGCTTGAGGGTGGCCAGGGTGTAGACCCCGAGCGGAAAGGTGAAGCCCCACCACCCCAGATTGAACGGCATGCCGTGGCGCATGTAGCGCAGGGTGATCAGCACCGCGGTGAGCAGCCACCACAAGCCCGCCCCCCACAGCACGATCCCGGCGACCAGGCCCAGACCGCGAGCGATTTCACCCAGGTCACCGAAGCCATTGGCGGCGAATATTGCCGGTGCATCAGCCCCCAGCAACAGCATGCCCAGCGCACCGGTGCCAATAGGTCCGAGCGCCAGCCAGCTCGAAGCGGCCATGTTGGCGTGGGGCAGTTTGTGCAAGGCCATGCGCAGCATGAGGATGGTCAGGATGCTGAACGCCACCGGCAGCGACACCGCCCACAATACATAGCTGGTAATCAGCACCAGGAATTGACTGTGGGCATCCACCAGGTGCGGCGCCAGCTGCCCGCCACTGGCAGCTGCGACCTCAGCGGCAACCACCGGCAACAGCCAGACGGCGGTCATCTGATCGATGCTGTGCTCCTGGCGGGTAAACATCAGGTAGGGAATGGCTACGCCGCAGAGCAATGCCAGACCCACATCGAACCACCACATGGCCTCGACCCAGGGCACGATGCCTTCGCCCCAGCGATTGACACCAAACAGCAGGAAGCCGTTGAGGATGGTCGCCAGCCCCATGGGGATGGTGCCGAAGAACATCGACACCGTGGAATGGGCGAAGATCTGTCGTGCTTCGTCAAAAAACATGATCCAGCGTGCGGCATAGAGAACACTGAACACGACGAACATGGCCATGGCCAGCCACCACAGGGCTTCTGCCAGCCCATGCAGGCTATCAATACCGATCTGCATCAGGGCCAGGGCCAGGACTCCGGTCCCCATGGTCGCGGCGAACCAGTTGGGGGTGAACTGGCGGATAACTTCACGCGGGTGAGCCAGGCGGCTCAGCGGGCGCAAGGGTGAAGTGGTCTGTTGCAGGCATGGCATGGTCGAGGTCTCCTGTAGGCCGGTGACGTGGGGCCATCTTATGCCTGCCGAAAACATCTATGTAACGGTTAATTTCTCTATCTGTTATCTGTTTTACAGATATGGATCCACAACTATCCACCCCCTCCTGCTCAAGGGTATGCTTGGCTGCTGACGGCCCTAACGCAATAACAACAAGGACGTGCCATGCTCGATGCCGTAAGACGCTACAACCCGCAAGTACGCCTGCTGCTGGCGACCACCTTTGTCCTGACCCTGGCGCGGGCGATCACCCTGCCCTATCTGGTGGTCTACCTTGCAGAAAACTTTGCTCTGGATATCAGTGGCATCGGCCTGATGATTGGCGGCGCGTTGATTGTCGCTTCGCTGCTAAGCCTGTACGGCGGTTACCTGATCGATACCCTGCGCAGCTACACCGTGATCATCGTCTCGACCCTGGTGTTCGCCCTGGCCTTTATTGCCGCCGTGACCAGCCGCGAACTCAGCCTGTTCTTCACCAGCCTGGTGCTGATCAACCTGAGCCTGGCGGTGGTCGACATTGCCGCCAAAGCCGGATTCTGTGCGTTATTGCCGGTGGAAGAACGGTCCGAGGTGTTCTCGATCAAATACACCTTGAGCAACGTCGCCTACGCCGTCGGGCCTTTTGTTGGCGTCGGCCTGATCATGCTCGATGATCACCTGCCGTTTGTCTTTTCGGCGCTGCTCGGCCTGGTCATGTGCCTGTGCTACCGGCGCTGGGGCGAGCGCTCGGCACGGGCGCAGCTGGACAACGGCCCCCAGGCCGGCTTTCTCAGCGTTGGCGGGCAACTCCTCAAGGACCGCCGGCTGATCTGCTTTACCCTGGGTGGTGCACTGAGTGCCGTGGTTTTCGGCCAGTTCACCGCCTACCTGTCGCAGTACCTGGTCGTCACCAGCAATGCCAGCGAGGCGGCGCGCTACATCAGCTACCTGGTCGCCACCAACGCCGTCACCGTCATCGCCCTGCAATACGTAATCGGCAGGCGCATCAACAGTCGCCAGCTGATGCCCTGGCTGATGGCCGGCATGGCGCTGTTCCTGGTCGGCTTGCTTGGTTTCTCGCTGGCGCAGTCGCTGCTGGTCTGGTGCCTGGCGATGCTGGTGTTCACCCTGGGCGAGATCATTGTCATCCCGGCCGAGTACATGTTCATCGACAGCATTGCCCCCGAGCACCTGCGCGGGGTGTATTACGGCGCGCAGAACCTGTCCAACCTTGGCGCCGCGCTGGGTCCGGTGATCTGCGGCTTTGCCCTCGCCCATCTGGTGCCGGTAGCCACGTTCTATCTGTTGATTGCCTCGGTGCTGCTGGCGGCGCTGTTTTATTACCTTGGGGCTCGACACTGACTTGGGGGTGCTCCGCACCCCATCGCTGGCAAGGCCAGCTCCCACAGGGGTGGGCTTGGACACTGATCCAACCTCTAGGGTGCAGTTCACTTTGTGTGAGCCGGCCTTGCCGGCGATGGCATCGACCGGGTGTCAGGCCCTACGCGCCGCCTGCATCGCCGGCAGGCTCAGGAGCGCCGCCACCCCACACAGCCCGATCACCCCGAGTGCATAGACCTCTCCGGTCGGTACCAGGCCGAAGCTGCGCACCATCCATCCGGCCAGCATGGCCGGCACACAGAACGCCAGATAGCTCAACACATAGAACGTCGCCATCAACCCGGCGCGTTCATGCGCTTGCGCCAGCGGCATAATGCTACGCAACGCGCCAAGGAAACTGGCGCCAAAGCCGACACCGGTAACCACCGTGGCCATGAAAAACAGACCCAGCTCGCCGCGGTGCAAGGCCAGCAGGATCAATAGCATTCCGGCCGGCAAAACCGCCGTTCCCAGGCGCAGAATCTGCCCCGCCGGGCGCAACCGCAGGCTATAGATCGCCACGGCGCCGGTCACTGTCAACGCGGCCACCAGCCCACCGCCAACAAGATTCGACGTCACCCCGGTCGCCTCACGCACCAGTGATGGCGCCAGTGACAGAAAGAACCCGCCCAGCGCCCACCCCGCCACATTCACCGGTAACATCCGCCACACCGCTGCCCGCGCCTGAGGCGGCACATGCAGGGCTGGCCGCAACGATGCCAGTGCGCCCGGCTGGCGGCTGACACTCTCCGGCAAGCGCCATACCAGCAACGCCTGCGCCACAAACAGAGCGAGCAATATCCAGTACGCCAGACGCAACGGCCACGGTGCAAACTCCACCAGCAAACCGGTACCCAGGGCACCGCTGGCCATGCCCAGCAATGGCGTCAGGCTGTTGACCAACGGCCCCTGCTCGCGGTCGATATCCAGCAATGCCGCCCCCAGCACACTGGTGGCCATACCGGTGGCAAAACCCTGCAGCATCCGTGCAGCGATCAACCAACTGACGCTGTCCGCCTGCAGGAACAGCAGCATGGCGAAGCTTTCCAGCACCAGTGCGGTGAAGATCAACGGTCGCCGCCCCAGGTAATCGGACAGCGAACCCACCGTCAGCAGCGCCGCCAGCAGGCTCAGGGCATATACGGCGAAGATCAGCGTCAAGGTTACCGCCGAGAACTGCCAAGCCTCCTGATACAAGTGATACAGAGGCGTCGGCGTGCTCGAAGCAGCAAGAAAACCAAGCAGGGCAATGGCCAGGAACGCCAGACGAAAACGCCGCGTGGCCGGGGCTTTGAAGAACGCAAGCATGATCAGAACTCCGCTAAAGCAATTATTTAGCTTTTGTGCAGTCTGCGCGCGTTCATTCCTTAACGCAAACCCTTTGTGTTAAGGTCGACTGATGGCTATTAAAGAAGGTATCCGCACGGGTGGGCGCAGCGCCCGTGTGCAGGCATCGGTTCATGCTGCGGTACGCGCCCTGCTCAAGGAGCAGGACCGCGCGAGCCTGACTGTGCCGCTGATTGCCGCCCGCGCCGGGGTCACCCCGTCGACCATCTACCGCCGCTGGGGCGAACTGGCAGCCTTGCTCGCCGATGTCGCCGTAGAGCGCGTGTTGCCCGACGTTGCACCACTCGACACGGGTGAACTGCGCGCAGACCTGCGCGCCTGGACCGAGCAATACCTCGACGAAATCACCTCCGAGCCGGGGCGCAACCTGATGCGCGACGTGCTCAGCAGCGCTTGCCCCGGCTATTGCACCAACATCCTGCGCGGGCAGCTGCAGGTCATTGTCGATCGTGCCCAAGCGCGCGGCGAGGCCTTGCCAGACATCGAACGCCTGCTTGACCTGATCGTCGCGCCGACCGTCTACCGCACCTTGTTCGCCGAAGCCCCGCCGACACTGGAACAGCTCTACCGCCTGCTTGACCTGGCCCTGCCCGACTGAGACCTGCGACGCTCTGCCACTGCTACCATGGTCGGCGCTGACGAAGCGCCAACGGCGTGCCAGACTGATTGATCGAGGCTCGCCGTTACGCCGACGGCTGCTGCATTTTTTGTTTCGGAGTAGTCATGTCGCTGTCCAGTGGGCTGATCGCCGTGGTCGCCCTGGCCTATATGGCCATCATGTTCGCTATCGCATTCTATGGTGACCGCCGCAAAACGCCGCTACCACCGCGCTTGCGTGCCTGGGTGTACAGCCTGTCGCTGGCGGTGTACTGCACCAGCTGGACCTTCTTCGGCGCCGTCGGCCAGTCCGCCGAGCAACTCTGGGCGTTCCTGCCGATTTACCTCGGCCCGGTGCTGTTGCTGCTGTTTGCACCCTGGGTGCTGCAGAAGATGGTGCTGATCAGCAAACAGGAAAACATCACCTCGATTGCCGACTTCATCGCCGCCCGCTACGGCAAGTCGCAATCCCTGGCGGTGGTGGTGGCGCTGATCTGCCTGGTCGGCGTGTTGCCCTATATCGCCTTGCAGCTCAAAGGCATCGTGCTCGGCGTCAACCTGCTGATCGGTGCCAGCGCCGACGCCACCGGCAGCCGCGTGCAGGACACCGCGCTGGTGGTCTCGCTGGTGCTGGCGCTGTTCTCCATCGTGTTCGGTACCCGCAGCCTGGATGTCACCGAACACCACCGCGGCATGGTTTTGGCTATTGCCTTCGAATCGATGGTCAAGCTGTTGGCGTTCCTGGCCGTCGGCGCGTTCGTTACCTTCGGCCTGTACAACGGTTTCGACGACCTGTTCAGCAAGGCGCAACTGGCCCCACGCCTGGAAGGTTTCTGGAACGAGACCATCAACTGGCCGTCGATGATCGTCCAGACCGGCGTGGCGATGATGGCGATCATCTGCCTGCCGCGTCAGTTCCATGTCACCGTGGTCGAGAACATCGAGCCGCAGGACATGCGCCTGGCCCGCTGGGTGTTTCCGACTTACCTGATCCTCGCCGCGCTGTTCGTAGTGCCGATTGCCCTGGCCGGACAGATGCTGCTGCCGGGGGTGATACCCGATTCCTACGTCATCAGTCTGCCGCTGGCCGAAGCGCATCCGGCACTGGCACTGCTGGCGTTCATCGGCGGTGCCTCGGCCGCCACCGGTATGGTGATCGTCGAAGCGGTGGCGCTGTCGACCATGGTCTCCAACGACATGCTGCTGCCCTGGCTGCTGCGCCGCAACAACGCCGAGCGCCCCTTCGAAGTGTTCCGTCACTGGATGCTGTCGGTACGCCGGGTGACCATTGTCGTCATCCTCTTGCTGGCCTATGTCAGCTACCGCCTGCTGGGCTCTACCGCCAGCCTGGCGACCATCGGCCAGGTGGCCTTTGCCGCGGTGACCCAACTGGCGCCGGCGATGCTCGGCGCCCTGTACTGGAAACAGGCCAACCGCCGTGGCGTGTTCGCCGGTCTGGCGACAGGGATCTTCCTCTGGTTCTACACCCTGGTCCTGCCGATTGCCGCCCACAGTGTCGGCTGGTCGCTGGAGCTGTTCCCCGGCCTGGCCTGGCTGCACGGCAACCCGCTGAACCTGCCGATCACCCCGCTGACCCAAGGCGTAGTGCTGTCGCTGGCGGGCAACTTCACCGTCTTTGCCTGGGTCTCGATCCTTTCGCGTACCCGTGTGTCCGAGCACTGGCAGGCCGGTCGTTTCATCGGCCAGCAAACCAGCGCGCGCCCCAACAGCCGCTCGTTGCTGGCCGTGCAGATCGCCGACTTGCTGGAACTGGCGGCACGCTTTGTCGGCGAAGAACGTGCGCGGCAAAGCTTTATCCGCTTTGCCTACCGCCAGGGCAAAGGCTTCAACCCCAACCAGAACGCCGACGGCGACTGGATCGAGCACACCGAACGCTTGCTCGCCGGGGTGCTCGGCACCTCCTCGACCCGCGCAGTGGTAAAGGCGGCCATCGAAGGCCGCGACATGCAACTTGAGGACGTGGTACGCATTGCCGACGAAGCCTCGGAGGTGCTGCAGTTCAACCGCGCGCTGTTGCAAGGCGCGATCGAGAACATCAGCCAGGGCATCAGCGTGGTCGACCAGAACCTGCTGCTGGTGGCCTGGAACCGCCGCTACCTGGAGCTGTTCAACTACCCCGACGGATTGATCAGTGTCGGCCGACCGATTGCCGACATCATCCGCTACAACGCCGAGCGCGGCCTGTGCGGTCCCGGTGAAGCCCAGGTTCACGTGGCCCGCCGCCTGCACTGGATGCGCCAGGGCCGGGCACACACCTCCGAGCGCCTGTTCCCCAACGGCCGGGTCATCGAGCTGATCGGCAACCCGATGCCCGGTGGCGGTTTCGTCATGAGTTTCACTGACATCACCCCGTTCCGCGAAGCCGAACAAGCGCTCAAGGATGCCAACGAGGGCCTGGAGCAACGGGTCAGCGAACGCACCCAGGAACTGTCGCAATTGAACCAGGCACTGTCCGAAGCCAAGAGTCACGCCGAGTACGCCAACCAGTCAAAGACCCGCTTCCTGGCCGCTGTCAGCCACGACCTGATGCAACCATTGAACGCTGCGCGGCTGTTCTCCGCCGCCCTCTCGCACCAGGGCGACGGACTCTCCACAGACGCCCAGCAACTGGTCCAGCACCTGGACAGTTCGCTGCGTTCGGCCGAGGAGCTGATCAGCGACCTGCTCGACATTTCACGCCTGGAAAACGGCAAGATCACCCCCGATCCCAAACCGTTTGCACTCAATGAACTGTTCGACACCCTCGGCGCCGAATTCAAGGTACTGGCCCAGCAACAGGGCCTGGACTTCCGCCTGCGCGGCAGCCGCCTGCGGGTACACAGCGATATGAAACTGCTGCGGCGGATCCTGCAGAACTTCCTCACCAATGCCTTCCGCTATGGCAAAAGCCCGATCCTGCTCGGCGTGCGCCGGCACAGCGGCAAGCTGTGGCTGGAGGTCTGGGACCGCGGCCCGGGCATCGCCGACGACAAGCTGCAAGTGATCTTCGAGGAATTCAAACGCCTGGACAGTCACCAGACCCGTGCCGAAAAAGGCCTGGGCCTGGGCCTGGCGATTGCCGACGGCCTGTGCCGCGTGCTCGGCCACCCCCTGGAAGTGCGCTCCTGGCCCGGCAAGGGCAGTGTCTTCCGGGTCAGCGTGCCACTGGCCACCGCTCCGGCTGCTGCCGTCGTCACTCCCACCGAACAAGCCGGCCAGCCACTGGCCGGCTTGCAGGTACTGTGCATCGACAACGAAGACAGCATCCTGATCGGCATGAACAGCCTGCTCAGCCGCTGGGGTTGCCAGGTCTGGACCGCGCGTAGCCGCCAGGAGTGCAGTGTGCTGCTCGATGAGGGTTTGCGCCCGCACCTGGCGCTGGTCGACTATCACCTGGACGAAGGCGACACCGGCACTGAGCTGATGGCCTGGCTACGTACGCGCCTGGGCGAGCCTGTTCCCGGGGTGGTGATCAGTGCCGACGGGCGCAGCGAGACCGTGGCCCAGGTACATGCCGCCGGTCTGGACTATCTGGCCAAACCGGTCAAGCCGGCCGCCTTGCGCGCCCTGCTCAATCGGCATCTGAGCCTGGTCCAGTAAGGGCACTGGCGGCCAAAGGGTCGCCCTCGCTCATGGCGCGCTCAAGCAGATCCGCCGGCAGACTCTTGCTGGCGCGGGCACCGAGCAACTTGAGCTGTTCGCTGCGGCTGATCAGGTTGCCACGGCCTTCGCAGAGTTTGTTGCGCGCAGCACTGTAAGCCTTGTCTACCTGTTGCAGACGATTGCCCAGTTCATCCAGGTCCTGGATGAACAACACGAACTTGTCGTACAGCCAGCCGGCACGCTCGGCAATTTCCCGGGCATTCTGGCTCTGACGCTCCTGCTTCCACAGGCTGTCGATTACCCGCAGGGTCGCCAGCAAGGTGGTCGGGCTGACAATCACGATCTGCCGGTCAAACGCTTCCTGGAACAGGTTCGACTCAGCCTGCAGGGCCGCAGAAAATGCCGCTTCGATCGGTACGAAGAGCAGGACGAAATCCAGGCTGTGCAAGCCTTCCAGGCGATTGTAATCCTTGCCCGACAAACCTTTGACATGATTGCGCAACGACAGCACATGCTGTTTGAGCGCCGCCTGGGCGATCTCGCTGTCGTCAGCGGCAACATACTGCTGATACGCCGTCAGGCTGACCTTGGAATCGACCACCACCTGCTTGTCGCCAGGCAACATGATCAGCACATCCGGTTGGAAGCGTTCACCGTCGGCGCTCTTGAGACTGACCTGAGTCTGGTATTCGCGACCCTTTTCCAGCCCCGCATGTTCCAGCACCCGCTCCAGGATCAGTTCCCCCCAGTTACCCTGGGTTTTCTGGCCTTTCAGCGCCTGAGTCAGGTTGGTGGCCTCATCGCTGAGGCGCAGGTTGAGTTGCTGCAGGCGCTCAAGCTCCTTGGCCAGGGAAAAACGCTCGCGGGCCTCCTGCTGGTAGCTGTCTTCAACGCGCTTCTCGAACGCCTGGATACGTTCTTTGAGCGGGTCCAGCAACTGGCCTAGATGTTGGTGGCTGGTCTGGGCAAAACGCTGTTCTCGCTCGTCAAAGATCTTCGTCGCCATCTCGGCGAACTGGGCGCGCAGCTCATCACGAGAGCCCTGAAGGTCGTCCAGACGTTGCTGATGGCTTTCCTGCTGTTCACGCAGCTCGGCGCCCAGGGCCGCGCTGTGGGCATCCAGGCGACGCAATTCAGCCTCACGGGCGCCACGTTCGATCTGCCAGGCATGGGCGGCATCGCGGGCATTGTCACGGTCGATCTGCAGCAACTCCAGCTCACGGGTCTGAGCCGCCAGCGTCGCCTGCTTGGCCGCATTGGCCTGGCTCAGGTCACTGATTTCGTCGCGGCTGGCATCGAGCTGGGCGAGCAAGCCTTCCTGGGCCATCTGCGCACTGCCCAGACGCTCCTCAAGCAGCGCGGCCTGCGCCTCACGGGCGGCCAGCCGCCGTTGCTGCTGGAACACCCAGCCCAGACAGGGCACGGCCGCCACCATGATACCCAGCACGATGCTGGTCAGATCCAACGCCATCACCACCCGAACACCCCCACCTGAAATCAACGGCTGAGCTTATCAGCCTTGCCGCTGTACTGCAGTCAAGCGTCTGGCAGTTGCTTGAGCAAGCGCCGGGCTTCCTGCGAGCCCTGGGACGACGCCAGCTCCAGCCAGTAGCGGGCCTGTTCGGGCTCATTGATCTGCGCTTGGGCGCACAGGCGGCCGTATTCAAGTTGAGCACGCCGGTCCCCGGCACGGGCGGCCTGACGCAGCAGGTCGTGGCCGATACGCCGGTCGCGGGCATTGCCGCAATCACGGCAAAGCATTTGCCCCAGGCGGCTTTGTGCAACGACAACGCCTTGACGTGCCGGCTGCTTGAGCAAGCGTCCGGCAAAGTGCTTGATGTTGGGATTGTCGCCCAGCCGCGGATTGTCGAGCAGCCACAAAGCAACCTTCAAGGAGAAGCGCTTAGGCTCGGACTCAGGTGGCAGCGGGGAAGAAATTGCAGGAATTTTGGCGCGAAACTTCATAACCAACAGCGAAGGCAACTCGAGAGGCGCGCCACTCTACTCCTTTTTTTCGCCAGTAGCCGAGCCAACCCGATACTTTTTTCAAAATATTTCTGCGTTCTTTTCTTGACGCTGGCTGAGGAAATTTCTCATGCCAGAACACTGAGCGAGGATTGTCGGACACATCGGAAAAACCTGGCACGCCCGTCCTAGAGCAAGCGCTCGGGACAATCCACAGAAGCTGTGGATAACTCGGTGGACAACCCCCTTCAGGACCCCGCAAACCCCGGTAGAATGGGGCCTTGGCTCAAACTGACGATTTTTTCACCAGCTAAAATAAGTGTTTTTTTTCATTGACTTAAGTTCTCGGTCAAGTCATTGGCCAGCTCATCCACCGCTGTTGCAGCGCTGTAACATCGACTGCTCCAAGTGTGTACAACCGCCCTAAAGCGAGGCAGTTCGTTGCACGAATTTGGCACGTTCTCGACGTTATCCGCCTCTAGCGGCCCTTCACAGAACGGTAAAAACACGAGATACTGATCGGCTCCCCTGATGAAAAACCATCAACACTTGCCAAACCTGCGCTTGTGCTGTAGTCTTGCCGCCGTTAGTACCAAGCTGAAAGTCAATTCTGGCCAAAGCAGTCCTTACAGCGCCCTGCTCCACCTTGGAACAGCGCCTGTTGAAACAAGGACCGGCCCACTTGATGGTTCCCAGGTAAATCACTTCTTACTCTGACCGAACCAACCTGCAGATTGATCAGGATCTTCACCCCGTGGCATAGAACCTCGACCCGGTGTGTTGCCTGTCCTCTGACGTACCTACCAGTCAGCCCCAGCGCCACATGATAAATGCGCCCAAAACTGGCTGCCCTGTTCCAGTCAGGTTCTCCGCCCAGACTAAATCCCGGCGTTACTGGAACGTTTTAAGTGTGCACGGATCGAAACCGTGTCTATTGCAGGAACATCTAATAACTATGACTCACTCTATCCATACTCAGGCTGCGATTCGCACCCTTTCCCAGGCATTTGCCCCTTTGAACTGTCTGATCCTGGCGTCGCGCAAAGGCGGCTTCAGCTTCACCCTGGTCAACGAGCACGGCATTGCCCGTCACAGCGAGCGCCTGTACCCCGAGCAGTACAGCGAATCCGAGCCGCTTCAAGCGGTCATCGAGCGCACCCGTCAGGCCCTGATCGCCTGACCCGCGTCGCTGCAACAGCTCAAGCCCCGCCCTCTCGCGGGGCTTTTTTATGCCCGTGGATACCGGCAGGCCTAATCACTCCACGGCATATGATTTATAACCAAAAGCCGCAAATGTTTTAAAAACAGTCCTTTACACCCCGAATCTGACACTACACTTCAACTCAAGCGGCATAGGCCGCTTCCGGCGGGCCTGACCGACTCACCAGCTGCCAAGCTCCAGCGTCCGCCGGCCAAATTCGAGTTCGAGGGTGTTATGGGTATCGCCGCGAGCGAGTTGAGCCAATTTGTCATCCGCCCGACCCTGATTTACCTGGGCCGCCACTGCGCAAGCGCCGAAGCATTGTTGCTGGGTGTTGCCGCCAGCCAGTCCGCACTCGGCTCCGCCCTGCATGATCGTCGCGGCCATGGCCTCTACCGTATCGGCGAACTACGCCACCAAAGCATCTGGGACCAGTTCCTCGCCCGTGACCCGGAACTGGCCAGCCTGGTCCGTGGCCTGGCCAGCCAGCACGCCTTCCTCAGCGGCCCGCACCTGGAACTGACCGTCAACCTGCGCTACGCCACTGCCATCGCCTGGATGCTCATTGAAGAACAAGCCCCCGAACTTCCTGCTGCCGACGATCTACTTGGCCTGGCCCGCATCTGGCGCCAGACCTTCCAACCCCAGGGACGCCTGCGCGACTTCACTTGCGCCTGGCAAACCTGCATCGCGCCTGTGACTCTTCAAGCCTGCTGACAGTCACTGAATTCCATATTCGGAAAACTCCCACCAATCTGGTCGGATTGTCCTACAAAACCGCTCTATCTCCTGCGATACAGCCTATAGCGCTGCGGGCGAAATGTTGGTAATTTTCGCCCCGGAGATCCCAAGGAGTTCTAATAATGAAAAAAGTAATGCTCAAAACCTCTCTCAGCCTCGCCGTCACTCTCGCCTCGACTCAATTGTTCGCCAGCGGCTTTGCCCTCAACGAACAGAGCGTCAGTGGCATGGGCACAGGTTTTGCGGGTCGCTCTTCCTCTGCCGATGATGCCAGCACCGTATTCGGCAACCCTGCCGGTATGTCGCGCCTGAAACGTGAGCAGATCACTGTGGGTGCTGCAGCAGTCATCGCCAAGTCCGATATTTCCGGTAGTGGCACCTTGGGTGGATCTACCGATGGCGACATGGTCCCGTTCGTTGGTGTTCCCATGGGCTTCTATGTCAAGCCTATCGATGAGCACTGGAGTGTTGGTTTCGGTGTTTACGCCCCTTTCGGCCTGGTAACCGAATACGAAGACGAAGCGGCCAGCCGTTACTGGGGCAAGAAAAGCTACGTCGAAGTCATCACCTTCCAGCCTACTGTCAGCTACGCCTTCAACGACAAGGTCTCGATCGGTTTCGGCCCGACCTTTAACCGCATCAAGGGCGAATTGAGCTCGAACACCATCAACCGGTTCACCCCGGGAACCAATGACGGTGAAGTGAAGATCAAAGGTGACGACACTGCGGTCGGCTACAACATTGGCGTCCTGGTTCAGGCCACCGACAAGACCCGCCTGGGCCTGACCTACCACTCGATGGTCGACTACAAGCTCGAAGGCAACACCAAGATCAACAACGCCCTGATCGGCCCGTTCAGCGGCAGCAAGTTTGACGCCGAACTGAAGATCAAGACCCCGGAATCCGTAGACTTCTCGGTTACCCACGAACTGGATGACCAGTGGACCCTCTACGCGGGCAGCACCTGGACCCGCTGGAGCCGCCTGGAAGCGATCACCGTACAGAACGAAGTGCCTGCACCACTGGCCGGTCAGTTCGGCACCATCAACGAAGACCAGAACTGGCACGACACCTGGGCTCACGCCATCGGTGCTTCGTACAAGCTGAACAAAGAGTGGGTACTGCGTACCGGCTTCACCGTCGACCAGTCGCCGACCAACAACCATGACCGTTCGCCGCGCATCCCGACTGGCGACCGCAAGGTGTTCAGCCTGGGCGCAGGCTGGAGCCCGAACGACGACATGACCATCGACCTGGCCTACTCCTATCTGTGGGAAGAAGACACCAAGGTCAACCTGAACAGCCCGACCAAGCTTGCGTACAACGCCAAGTACGAAAACAGCGCTCACGGTATCGGTGCGTCGCTCACCTACCGCTTCTGATTCAACACCGGTAACACAAAAAACCGCCGAATTCGGCGGTTTTTTCATGGCTGCTCAGTGAACCAGAGCTGCCCCAGGTTCTCCCTGAGATAGTCCATGAACACTCGCACCTTGGGGGTCATGGCAAAGCGATCAGCGACGCATAGATAGATGTCCATCGGCTCGGTCTGGGCATAAGCCTGGGTGGGTTGCGAGTATTCAAACAAGGCCACCAGCTGCCCTCGCTCGATAAACGGCCGGGCGACGAACTCGGCAAGCCGTGCGATGCCACCATGGTTGACGGCCATCTGGGTGAGCACATCAATATCGTCACTGATCAGCACCTCAGCAAATTCGGCATCGAAACGCAGCCCGTCGCGAACAAACCCCCAACGCAGAAAGCGCCCATCCACCGGGTAGCGAAACACCAGGCAACGATGCTGCTTGAGCTGCTCCGGGGCGCCTGGCCATCCCGCCTGGGCCAGGTAGTCAGGGGAGGCACAGCAGATGAACGGCACCTGGGCAATGCGCCGCGCCAACAGGCCGTCTTCGAGCTGCGGCTTGATCCGGATGCTGACGTCGACGCCTTCCTGGGCATGATTGACCCGTCGATCATTCGTAACCAGTTCAATCGAAAGCTGCGGATAGCGGGCACTGAAGGCCGGAATCAACGGCGCCAGGACATGACGTCCGAAGGCCGAAGACGAAGCGATACACAAACGCCCCTTTGGCTCGCAATCAGGCGTCGTGACCGCCAGGTGTGCCAGTTCGAGATCACGCTCGATGTGTTTGACTTTCTCGTAGTAGAGCGTGCCATTGGCGGTCAACGCCATGCTGCGCGTGGTCCGCGATAGCAATCGCACCTCGAGATGGGCTTCCAGCCGGGCAATGTTCTGGCTGACCGCCGCCGCACTCAAGCCCAGGGTCCTGGCGCCGCCGGCAATGCTGCCAGCTTCGACCACCTTGATGAAACTCTTGATCGAGCCCAGCAGATTCATGCAGATAAGTCCGGCATTCGTAAGAATCTCTTTATAAAGACCTAAGCCGGACGCGTCTACCTGAAACCCTGTCGCGGTTGCTAGGCTGCGCCCTCAACACCACACAAGGAGCCCCCATGACGACACAGCAAGCTGCCCGAAGCCGACGCAAACTTGGCGTTCGCGCCACCCCTTATGTGTTTGCCTTCTACATGTCAGCAATCATGGCCTTGCTGATGTGCTTCGTGATCACCGCTGCCAACGCCGACATCGACGAACACTACCTGAGCAATGTGCTCAAGGCCTATCAGTTGGCCATGCCGGTCGCGTTTGCCTGCGTCCTGGTAGTACGCCCGATCGTGCTGAAGCTGGTGGCCTGGACCGTCCACCCAAGCCACTGACGCTGCCTTTCACGGCTGCGAAGCGATGGCCTTCTCGATTGCGGCTGTGAACTTGGGATCATCCGGCTTGGTCAGGCTGGGGAAACTGGCGATGACCTTGCCTTGGCGATCGACTACATACTTGTAGAAGTTCCACTTGGGTGCGCCACTTTGCTCGGCCAGGCCCTTGAACAACGCAATGACATCGTCGCCCCGCACCGGTTGCGGCTTGGTCATGGTGAAGGTGACACCGTAGTTGGCGTAGCAGACCTTGGCAGTCTTCTCGATGTCGGCATCCTCCTGCTTGAAGTCGTTGGACGGCACTCCGAGCATTTCCAGGCCTTGCCCGTGGTAGGTCTTGTAGACGCTTTCAAGCCCCTCGAACTGGGGGGCGAAGCCGCAGTAGCTGGCGGTGTTGACCACCACCAGCGGCTTGCCGGCGAAACGCTCGCACAAATCGATCTGCTCCTTGCCACGCAGCTCCGGCAGGCTGCCCTGCTGCTCAAGCAGCGCCGGGCAATCGGCCGCCTGCGCCGTTGCCGCCGCCATCAGGGTGAACAGTGGAACCAACATCCAGCGTGTGCGCATCATCGTTTCTCCTTTGAGCCAGCATTCAGCCCTCAGAATACGCTTAGCACACGCCCATGCCCAACTGCATCAGCGCCAGGCCACCCTCATGCCAGCCCCACCAGACAAGGGCCAGCAGCAGTAGCGCGGCCAGGGCCAGTAGCCCGCGCTGTGCAAAGCGGCTCATGCCGCTTGCGCCTGCAGGCGCGCCACAGGACGCTCACGCACCGGCCAGTTGAGTGCCGCTGCCAGCAGGCTGAGCAGGATCGAGATCTGCCAGACCAGGTCGTAATTGCCGGTCTTGTCGTACACCACACCACCCAGCCAGCCGCCCAGGAACGCACCCAGCTGGTGGAACAGGAACACGATGCCGCCAAGCATCGACAGGTTGCGCACCCCGAACAGGGTCGCCACCGTGCCATTGGTCAGCGGCACCGTCGACAGCCACAGCAAGCCCATGGCGATGCCGAACAGGTAGGCACTGAACTGCGTGACCGGTGCCCACAGGAACAACACGATCACCACCGCGCGCAACAGATAGAGCGCCGTCAGCAAACGCGGCTTGGACATCCGCCCGCCTAACCAGCCAGCCGTATAAGTACCGACAATATTGAACAGTCCCACCAGCGCCAACACCGTGGTACCAATGGTTGCCGGCAGATGCTGGTCAACCAGGTAAGCCGGCAAATGCACGCCAATGAACACTACCTGGAAACCACAGACGAAAAAGCCCAGCGCCAGCAACCAGAAGCCGGAATGCGAGCAGGCTTCACGCAGCGCCTGGCCTAGTGTCTGTTCGGCACCATGGCTAGGCAGCGGCCGATCCTTCAACAAGCCAACCAGCGGCACGATGAATGCCACCGCCAAACCCAGCACCAGCAAGGCTGCCGACCAGCCAAGCCAACCAATCAGGCCAAGGGTGCCTGGCAGCATGGCGAACTGACCGAAGGAACCTGCAGCACTGGCAATACCCATGGCCATGCTGCGTTTTTCTGCGGGCACGGCTCGGCCGACCACACCAAGGATGACCGAGAACGAGGTGCCGGACAGGCCAATGCCGATCAGCAGGCCTGCACTCAACGACAGGGTCAGCGCCGAATCCGACATCCCCATCAGCACCAGACCTACGGCATAGAGGATGCCGCCGACCATCACCACTTTTGCCGCCCCCAAACGGTCGGCCAGGGCTCCCGCGAAGGGTTGCGCCAGGCCCCAGATCAGGTTCTGCAAGGCAATGGCGAAGGCGAAGACCTCACGCCCCCAGCCAAAGTCCGCGCTCATAGGGGCGAGGAACAGGCCAAAGCCGTGCCGCACTCCCAGCGAGAGGGCGAGGATCAATGCAGCCCCCAGGAGAATCCAACCACTGGTCCGCCATACCGATGTCATTATTGTTTTCTCCACAACGCCGCAAGGTTATACGGGTATATACCCGTTTCGAGTCGGATACAGCTCAGGCAAGTAGCTCGAGCAGGCGTACCAGTTCATCGCGCTGACCTTCACCCAGGGTATCGACCAGGCTTGCCTGGGCTTTCTCCCATGCGGGCTCCGCCACCCGTAAACGCTCGCGGCCCTGCTCGGTCAGCAGCACCAGACGATTGCGCAGATCACGGCCTTCCGCCAGGGCCACCAGCCCTTCAGCTTCCAGCACCCGCAGGTTGCGCCCCAGGGTACTGCGATCAAGGCCCATGGCCTCGGCCAGGGTCGAAATACTCGGCTGGTCGAGGCGACGTAAATGGCGCAACAGGGAAAACTGCGCGACATTGATCCCGAAGCCTTCAAGGGCCTCGTCATAGTGTCGGCTAACCCCACGGGCAGCACGACGCAGATGGGTACAGATGCATTCACTGGTCAACATGATTACGTGTATATACCCGCATAATCCCCAGATCAAGCATTTCCTCGTCAGCCTATGGCTGCAGGCGTTTGCGAATAGGCTCAAACTCAGCGCCAGCCTGACGCTTTACCGGATCTGGACGCCCGTTCTCTATGGCTTGCCAATACGCCCAGGGCACTTTGGTGCTGCCCATTTCGTAGTCCCTGCCGTCCCAGCTGTCCTCACGAAAGCTGTAAAAGGCCCAGTGCAGGTTCGCCCGCTCAAGGGTGCCCAGCACATCCTCAAGATAGTTTCGGCAGCCGGGCAAGCGCCGCATGCAGCCGAACTCCCCAGACAAAGAAGGCGCAGCATACGCCTCACACCGCCCGGGGAAAGGGCCCCATGAATGCCAGAAATTACAGCGCCAGACTGAGCAAAACCGCCAGCTCCAGCAATTCCAGGAGCGCGCCGGCAGTGTCACCCGTTGCGCCCCCCAATCGTGCAATCATCACTCGACGAAGCCAGAAAAAGACCACAGCCGCGACAGCCAAAACATACAACCCTTGCAGGCCCGCCAGACACAGACACAGGAGGCAACTGGCAAACAGCACCCAGCCGCCGCTGCGGCGTGGCAAGTGATCGGCCAAGGCCTGGCCCAGTCCCCCTGCGCGCACATACGGGGTGGACAGAAACAGCCCCAACAAGGCCGCCCGCCCCAGCAATGGCGCCAGTATCAGCAGCAGGCCCTGACCACGCTCAACCAGCACCAGCAACGCGCAGAACTTGAGCAGCAGCACCAGTATCAGCGTCACCACGGCAATCGGTCCGCTGCGTGGGTCTTTCATGATCGTGAGAGTACGCTCGCGGTCACCGAAACCACCCAGCCAGGCATCGGCACTGTCGGCCAGGCCATCCAGGTGCAGGCCGCCGCTCAGCACGACCCAGGCGCTAAGCAGCAAGGCCGCGTGCAGCAGCAACGGGCTGCCATCGAGCAAAGCGTTCAGGCCCCAGAGCAGCAGCCCAAACAGCACCCCTACCGCCGGATAGAACAGCAGGGAACGGCCCATTTGCTCAGGTGTCGGCATTCCCGGCAGGCGCACCGGCAAGCTGCTGAGAAACTGCAAGGCAATCCAGAACGCCAGCATTTCAGTGCACTTCCCGCAGGCTGCCGTCGGCCAGCACCTCAAGGCGGCACAAGGCGCCATGGCCGACCTCGACCTGCAGCAACTGCTCACGGGGCAGCCCTCTGGCCCGTGCCAGCAACAGACGCATCACGCCCCCATGGGTAACCAGCAACAGGTGCTTGCCAGTGTGTTCCCGGTGCAGGTCGGCAATGGCGGACAGCACTCGCCTGGAGAAGTCGATCACCGCTTCGCCACCGGGAGGGGTGAAGGCATAGGGATCAGCCCAGAACTGCCCCAGTTGCTGTTCATGAGTAAGCATCAGCTCGGCGGCACTGCGCCCTTCCCACTCACCAAAATGCAGTTCCTGTAATCCCGGGACGAGTTGCAATGGCAGGCGCGACTGCTCGCTCAGTGTCTCGGCAAACCGTGCACAGCGCTGCAAGGGTGAACTGACCAGGGCCTGCCAAGGTCCGGCAGTCGCCACGGCCGCCTGCATCTGTGCCCAGCCCTTGGCCGTCAGCGCATCATCCAGACTGCCGCGCAGGCCACCGCCGAGTTCGGTTTGACCATGACGCAGGAGGTCGATGATCATGCCGGACGGTCTGCTACAGCGGCTTCGGCGAAGGTCGCCATCTGCCCATGCAGGTCACAGGCCAGACGCAGCACCGGCACCGCCAGCGCTGCGCCACTGCCCTCGCCCAGGCGCAAACCAAGCTCCAGAACAGGCTCGGCATCCAGTTCGGCCAGCACCCGATGGTGACCCGGTTCAGCGCCACGGTGAGCGAACAACAGCCAGTCACGGCAGCCAGGATTGATCCTCACCGCGACCAACGCCGCAACGGTACAGATAAACCCATCAATCAGTACTGCGACGCCCGCCTGGGCACAGCCCAGGTAAGCACCGACCAATGCGGCAATCTCAAACCCGCCAAAGCAGAACAACAACTGCATCGGATCTGCCGAGAGGTCTCCATGCAGCGCCAAAGCACGTTCGATGACTTCAGCCTTGTGCCGTACACCCGCGGCATCCAGACCTGTACCAGGTCCGCTGAGCTCGATGGCCGGACACTTGAGCAAGGCGCACGCCAGGGCACTGGCGGCGGTGGTGTTGCCGATCCCCATCTCGCCGCCAATGAACAGCTGGGCACCGCTGGCGGCGGCGCGCAAGGCACTCTCACGTCCACCCTGCAGCGCTTGCAGACCTTGCGCGCGGGTCATTGCCGGGGCCTGGGCAAAGTTCGCGGTGCCAGGGCCGACGCGCAGGTGACGCACCCCCGGCAGGTTCAACTGCGGATCGACGGTACCCAGGTCGACGACCTCCAACTGCGCATTCAACTGCCGCGCCAGCACGCTGATTGCTGCGCCACCGCCGACAAAATTCTGCAGCATCTGCCCGGTCACTGCCTGCGGATAGGCCGAAATACCTTCAGCAACCACCCCATGATCGCCCGCGAAGATCGCGATACTGACCTGGTCCAGGTTAGGTTTTAGTTGCCCCTGCAAGCCAGCCAGCTGCACCGCGATCAGCTCCAGCCGCCCCAGCGAGCCGGCCGGTTTGGTCAATTGCAGTTGACGCGCCAAGGCCTGCTCGCAGGCAGCCAGGTCGACGGCACGGCAGGCATCAAGCCACCAGTTCTGACTCATGGTGCAGTTCCTTTCAAGGTAAGAGGTAGGCCAGCGACAGTGAGCACCACGCGCTGGCAACGCTCGGCAATGGCCTGGTGCAACCAACCGGCTTCATCGACGTAGCGGCGGGTCAGTTCGCCCAATGGCACGACCCCAAGGCCGGTCTCGTTGCTGACCAGAATGATCTCGCCGGGCAACTCGGCCAGGCACTCAAACAGCGCGGTGCGTTCGGCCAGCAGTCGCTCGGGGTTGTCCAGCATCAGCAGATTGGTCAGCCACAGGGTCAGGCAATCCACCAACAGGCAGCGCTCGGTGCTGGCATTGGCGCGCAGGACCTGAGCCAGGGCCAGAGGTTCTTCAATCAGTCCCCAACTGGAGGGTCGGCGCTCGCGGTGCAATTGCACCCGGGCATTCATCTCACCATCCAGCGGTTCGCTGGTGGCGATGTAGGTAACGGGCAAGCCGCTGCGTTCGGCCAGTTGTTCGGCCAGACGGCTCTTGCCGGAACGGGCACCACCAAGGATCAGGTTGAGCATGTCAGTTCAGTCCGCACAGTTGGCGAAGGCGCGTGGTATCCAGGTGCTGCTCGACCAGGTCGGCCAGGCGCTCGATGTCACGCTCGCGCAACGCCTGGTAATCGACGTGTTCGACCTCGTGCAAGCCCGCCCAGCGCAACAGCGCCGCGCAGGATTGCGGGCTCTCGAACAGGCCATGCAGGTAAGTGGCGAGGATCTGTCCGTCGGCACTGACTGCACCGTCGCTGCGCCCATCCGCCAACTGCACCGCAGGACGCTCCAGCGCCGCGCCATGCGTCACGCCAGCATGGATTTCATAGCCACTGATCGGCGCCTGCTCCAGTTGCAAGGTACCGGCGACGTTGCGCAATTGCTTATGCGCCTCCAGCACGGTGACGAAGTCGAGCAGGCCGAGTCCGTCACTGCTACCGGCCGCCCCTTCCAGCCCCAACGGATCTTCCACCCGCTGACCGAGCATCTGCAGACCGCCACAAATGCCCAGTACCTTGCCGCCATAACGCAGATGGCGACTGATGGCCTGGTCCCAGCCTCGGGCACGCAACTGCGCCAGATCGCCGCGCACGCTCTTGGAGCCGGGCAGGATGATCAGGTCCGCCGGTGGAATGGGATCGCCCGGGCCGATGAACTGCAGGTCGACTTGCGGGTGCAGGCGCAGCGGGTCGAAATCGGTGTGGTTGCTGATGCGCGGCAGCACCGGCACGATCACTTTGAGTGCGCGCGCGGCCTTGTCACCCTGGCGCTGGTCGATGCCGTCTTCGGCTTCCAGGTGCAGGTCCATCACATAGGGCAACACGCCCAATACCGGCTTGCCGGTGCGCGCCTCGAGCCAATCCAGGCCCGGTTGCAGTAAAGCGATGTCACCGCGAAAGCGGTTGATGACAAACCCTTTGACCCGTGCCTGTTCACTGGCAGAAAGCAATTCCAGGGTACCGACCAGATGAGCGAAAACCCCACCTCGATTGATGTCGGCAATCAGGATCACCGGACAGTCGACCGCTTCGGCAAAACCCATGTTGGCAATATCGCCGGCCCGCAGGTTGATCTCCGCAGGCGAGCCCGCGCCCTCGACCATCACCACCGGGTACTGCGTAAGCAGGCGCTGGTGTGAATCCAGTACCGCCTGCATGGCGATGACCTTGTAATCGTGATACGCCACCGCGTTCATGCTGGTAACCGCACGGCCATGGACGATCACCTGGGCACCGGTGTCGCTGTTGGGCTTGAGCAGCACCGGGTTCATGTCGGTGTGCGGCGCCAGTCCGGCGGCCTGCGCCTGGACTGCCTGGGCCCGGCCGATTTCGCCACCGTCGGCGGTCACGGCACTGTTGAGCGCCATGTTCTGCGGCTTGAACGGCACCACCGCAACGCCCTGGCGCAAGAGCCAGCGACACAGCGCGGTAACCAGGGTGCTCTTGCCGGCATCGGAGGTGGTGCCCTGCACCATCAGGGTACTCATGGCTGTTCCTTGCGATAATCGTTGAATGCCTGTTGCAGACGCTGAAAGTCCGCTTCTGTGGCCGGCAGGCCAAAGCGCAGGCTGGCAGGCTGGTTGAACAGACGCAGCAAAATACCGCGCTGGGCCATGAACTCATGCAACTGCTCGGCCTGATCGGTGAGCACATACTGGAACAGGTCGCAGCCACCTGTGGGGGCAAAGCCTGCAGCACTCATCACAGCTTCCAGCTGCTGACTGGCTGTCGCACAGCGAGCAATCTGGCGCTGATGGGCGGTGCTGTCGAGCAGGCAAGCCTGGCCGAGAATGCGTGTTGGCCCGCTGACGGTCCAGGGCCCCAGCAGTTCAGCGAGGCGCTGCAACAGCGCCGGTTCAGCCAGGACAAAACCCAGCCGCACACCTGCCAGGCCGAAAAACTTGCCAAACGAGCGCAGCACGATCAGCCCCGGACGTTCTGCCTGGGCGCCAATGCTGTGCTGCGGGGTGTTGTCCATAAAGGCTTCGTCGACCAGCAACCAGCCACCGCGCTTTGCCAGGCGGGCATGCCAGCCCAGCAACTGCTCAGCCCTGAGCAAGCAGCCGGTGGGATTGTTCGGGTTGACCACGACCAGCACATCAAGGCTGTCGAGCAAGCCGTCCACCTGCTCGTCTTGCAGCTCAAGCACCTGATGCCCGGCACGCCGCCAGCCTTCAGCATGTTCGGCGTAACACGGCGACAGTACGCCCACCGTGCCGCGCGCGCGCAGTTGCGGCAAGGCCTGGATCGCAGCCTGTGAGCCTGCTACCGGGAGCACCTGGTTGACGCGGTAATACTCGACCGCGGCCTGCTCCAGGCCGTCGTCGGTTTCCGGCAGGCGCGCCCAGGCACGCAGCGGAATCTCTGGAATGGCGTAGGACCAGGGCGCAATACCGCTGGACAGATCCAGCCAGTGCTCCCGAGCGATACCGTAGTGCTGCACTGCACGCTGCAGGCGTCCACCGTGCTCAAGCATAGAATTCAGCCCCCAGGCACAACAGCAGCAACCACAACCATACGCCCTGGCACACCAGACGCCAGCCGCGCTCGATAGCGTCGGCATCGGCCACCGGGCCTTCGCCCAGTTGCGCACGTTCGTGCAGCTCGCCGTGATACACCGCCGGGCCACCCAGCTCTACGCCCAGGGCACCCGCACCGGCGGCCATCACCGGGCCGGCATTGGGGCTGTCCCACAGCGGTGCCTGACGGCGCCAGCACGACAAGGCCAGGCGGGTCTTGCCAAGCAACGCGTAGGTCAGCGCCACCAGCCGGGCAGGAATATAGTTGAGCAGGTCATCGATACGCGCGGCAGCCCAGCCGAAACGCTCGAAGCGTTCATTGCGGTAGCCCCACATAGCGTCCAGGGTATTGCTCAGGCGATAGAGCACCACACCGGGCGCGCCCGCCACGACAAACCAGAATAGCGCGGCGAACACCGCATCGCTGCCGTTCTCCAGCACCGATTCGGTGGCTGCGCGGGCCACGGCGGTGTCGTCCAGTTCGCGGGTTTCGCGGCTGACCAGAAAGCCCACGCGACGGCGCGCTTCATCCAGGTCACCACGTCGCAAGGCATCGGCCACCGGCGTCACGTGCTCACCCAGGCTGCGCAGGCCCAAGGCGCAATACAACGCCAGCACTTCCACCAACCAGCCGATATAGGGCAGCCAGGACAGCAAGGTAGCCAGCAAGGTCAGGGGAATCACCGCCAGGAACCAGGCGGTTACACCATGGCTGCGCCAGCCACGGCCCGCGGCATTGAAACGCTGCTCCAGGCGGCCGGCCAGGCGGCCGAAGGCAACCAGCGGATGCCGACGCTGAGGCTCCCCCAACAGCGCATCCAGCGCCACGCCGGCAACAGTCAGCAACGCCACACTCATCAAGACTCTCCCCACTGATTTTCAAACAGCATGTCGCTCAACGGCCGCGCCGTGGTCCAGCCCTCCAGCACCAGCATCGGTGCCGGATAAAACGTCTGCACCGGGCCCAGGCAGAGAATCGCCAGCGGCTTGGCACCCATCGGCATACCCAGCAGCTCGGCCAGCGCCTGTGGCTCGAACAGCGATACCCAGCCCATGCCCAAACCTTCGGCGCGCGCTGCCAGCCAGAGGTTCTGAATCGCGCATGACAACGAGGCCAGGTCCATCTCCGGCAAGGTGCGGCGGCCGAAAATGTGTTTCTCGCGGTCATCCATCAAGGCCGCCACCAGCACTTCGGCGCAGTCGCTGATACCTTCGACCTTGAGTTTCATGAATTCATCCGAACGTTCACCCAGCGCTTCGGCAGTACGTACGCGCTCCGCTTCCACCAGCCCCTGGATGCGCTGGCGCAGGTCGCGGTCGGTAATCCGGATAAAGCGCCAGGGCTGCATAAGGCCAACACTGGGTGCCTGATGCGCCGCGCCAAGCAGGCGCGTCAGCAGTTCAGGTGCCACCTCGCCTTTGATGAAGTGACGCATGTCGCGGCGCTCGCCGATCGCCCGGTAAACCGCCGCGCGCTCGGCGTCAGTGAAAGACTGGTCGCTCATGGTGCCAACAGCGCCGCCGCTGCCTGCGGGTTGGAGGCAAAGTAGAAATGCACGTAGGACGCGGTCAACCGACCGCAGCGGTAGACCGCCTCGGCGCCACGACCACCGTTGGGGCTATGACCGCGGGCAATCGGCTCAAGCGCGGTAGTGGTCAGCGAGTGATGGTAGGTATGCCCGCGCAAGGTGCCCTCGGGCAGTTCCACCGCTTGCAGCGCCAGGGCGGCCAGACGCTTCTGCATCACCGCCTCGCCCTCCAGCAACCCCAGCAACTCGGCTCGCTCCCCGGCAACATCGGTCAGGGCATCAAGCAGGTAGAGCATGCCGCCACACTCAGCGAGCACAGGCTTGCCCGCCTGATGATGGCTGCGAATCGCGCTGAGCATCGAGGTGTTGGCAGCCAACGCCTGGTGGTGCAGTTCCGGATAACCGCCCGGCAGATAGAGACTGTCAGCCTGCGGCAGCGTTTGCTCATGCAGCGGCGAAAAGAACTTCAGCTCGGCACCCATGCCGCGCAGCAGGTCGAGGTTGGCGCCATAGGTAAAGGCGAAGGCTTCATCCCGGGCCACGGCAATCGTTACCCCGTCGAGCAAGGGTTCGATGACCTGCGGAGTCGGCGCTGCGAAGGCCACTGCAGGGGGCAATGACGACTCGCAACTGGCACCCAGGGCTGCGGCTGCAGCATCCAGACGAACATCCAGATCATTGAGCTCGCTGGCCTGGACCAGGCCCAGGTGCCGGCTCGGCAATTCAATCCCGGTTTCCCGCGACAGGCCGCCGTACCAGCGCAACCCTTCAGTCAGGCTGCCCTCAAGCAACTGCGCATGCCGCAAGGTGCCGACCCGGTTGGCCAGTACACCGGCAAACGGCAAGTCCGGCTGATAACGCGCCAGGCCCAAAGCCAGGGCGCCGAAGGTCTGCGCCATGGCGGTGCCGTCGATCACCGCCAGCACCGGTACATTGAAGTGACGAGCAAGATCAGCGCTCGACGGCGTACCGTCGAACAGACCCATGACCCCTTCGATCAGGATCAGATCGGCGTCGCCCGCCGCTTCCCAGAGCAGCCGCCGACTTTCCTGCTCACCGACCATCCACAAATCGAGCTGGTACACCGGGGCACCGCTGGCCCGCTCGAGGATCATCGGGTCAAGAAAGTCAGGGCCGCATTTGAACACCCGCACCTTGCGCCCAAGATTGCGGTGCAGCCGCGCCAGGGCAAGACCACTGTGACCGCCGGGCAGTGGCGCGTGTCACTCATAGTTCAACGCCCTTCTGGGCACGGATGCCGGCCTGGAAGGCGTGTTTGATCATGCCCATTTCGGTGACGGTGTCGGCCAGTTCGATCATTTCATCCTTGGCGCCTCGACCGGTGACAATCACGTGCTGCATCGGTGGACGTGCCTGCAGGTCGCTGAGCACTTGCTCCAGGTCGAGGTAACCGTGCTTGAGGGCGATGTTCAGTTCGTCGAGCACCACGAAGGTGATCGCCGGGTCCTGAAGCAATTGGCGCGACACCGCCCAGGCGGCCTCGGCGGCAGCGATATCACGCTGGCGATCCTGAGTTTCCCAGGTGAAGCCCTCGCCCATCACGTGATAGCGCACCTGCTCGGGAAAACGCCGGAAGAACAACTCTTCGCCTGTGCTGTTGCGGCCTTTGATGAACTGCACCACGCCGCACTGCATACCATGACCCATGGCCCGGGCGAGCATGCCGAAGGCGGAGCTGCTCTTGCCCTTGCCATTGCCAGTGAGCACCAGCAGCAAGCCACATTCGTTGGGGGAGTTGGCAATACGCTCGTCGATTACCGCCTTCTTGCGCAGCATACGTGCCAGGTGGCGTTCGTCACGCTCGGTGGATTCAGTCATCGAAGTCTCCGCATAGCACTGTCAATCCGTTCGCAACGTGCCTGGCAGCACGGGGCTGCACAGCGTTCGCGGCAAACAGATGGCAACAGATGAATGGATAAGGCAGACGGAGAAACGCGCAGGGCTACGGCACAGGCCGAAGGGTACGCGCATCACCCTCCGTGATGCCGTTGGCTGTTGCAGGCCGGTCTCCGGGCTTGTGAGCGGGGCCATGAACACCCAGGGTCGCGCGCCTTCCCGGGTGCTATCACCCAGTGGCCATGCGCGGCCTTGACTCACCTACCGTTGCGGGGGCAGCGCCGGACTCGCACGCATTAGCGCACCCACCGGCTTCCCTGTTTCACCCTGCCAGGCCATAGCCCACAGAGCACCTGAAACAATTCGCGAAGGTTAGAGGGTTGCACCCGGAGCGTCAATGAAAGGCGCAGCACTGGCCTGGATCAATGGCGTCTTTGTCATCTTGTGCCACCCTGATATCAGTGATATCAAATAGCCATAATCTGGCTATCTCGATTACAACTATAAAGGAGAGAGCGGCATGCAAGGTCTGATCATAAATAACCCGCGCCTGGAGTTTCTGCGCCCGGCCCTGGAACGCTGGGTCGAATGCATCGACCGTTTCAACCAGACGCTGGGGGACGGCGAAGCACCTTACTGGCACGGTGCCCAGGCCAACCTGGGCCTGCTCTCAGCCGCGGCCTGGCAAGCGGAACTGGTAACCCTGCAACATCATCAGAGCAAAAAGCAGCGCGACGAAGGCGAGCGTGAAGGCCACTGCGATCTGTACATCAGCAACCGTGAAGAAGCCGCCTACCTGCAAGCCAGCCAGCGCTGGCCGCGCATCGCCCGCCTGGACCTGCACAACGCCCTGCAGGAAACCACCTTCGCCGCCCGCCAGGTGGCTGCACCCAGTCAGCTCAAGGTCGCCGCCCTGTTCGCCAGCCCGTGGAAGGCCGGGCAACATGCCAGCCCCGAAGAACTCCAGGATCTGGTCGACGACCTGCAAAAACATACGGCCTGTGCGATTGCCTGGTACTTCCCTTACGCCTATCGCAAGCTGCACAACGAAGCCGGGCAATACCATCCGGGAGTCGCTCTGCTGCTCAAGCAGGCCTGAACAACGGAACCTCGCACGTGTTGAGCACCTCTACTTTGAACAGAGGCCAACTTTGCGAGGGCAACGCCATGGACATGACCCGGATAGCCTGGCTGCTGGTGGTGGCTGCAGGCATGAGCGGCTGTGGCGAGACCGCCCGCCTGGAAGTCAGTGACGGATTCGGGCCATCGCCACAACTGCCCGAACCGAACAAGACCCTTATCCCCACCGTCAACATCGCCCCGGCCATTGGCTGGCCCCAAGGCGCGAAGCCTGTGGCCGCGCCTGGCACTCGGGTGGCCGCCTTCGCCGAGGGCCTGGATCACCCGCGCTGGCTGTATGTATTGCCCAATGGCGATGTACTGGTGGCTGAAACCAACGCCCCGCCCAAGCCCGAAGACGGCAAGGGCATTCGTGGCTGGGTGATGGGCAAGGTGATGAATCGCGCCGGTGCCGGCGTGCCCAGCGCCAACCGTATCAGCCTGCTGCGCGACAGCGACCATGACGGTGTGGCCGAAACCCGCACCACTTTTATCGAAAACCTCAATTCCCCGTTTGGCATGACCTTGATCGGCAACGATTTCTATGTGGCCGATACCGACCGCCTCCTGCGCTTTCGCTACCCGCCCGGGGCTACCGCGATTACCTCGTCTGGCACGCAGGTGGCCGAATTGCCCGGCGGCCCGCTGAATCATCACTGGACCAAGAATGTCATCGCCAGCCGCGACGGCAAAAAGCTCTACGTCACTGTCGGCTCCAACAGCAATGTCGGTGAGAACGGCATGGACCAGGAAAAAGGTCGCGCCGCCATCTGGGAAGTCGATCCGGCCAGCGGCCAGCAGCGCCTGTTCGCCACGGGCCTGCGCAATCCCAATGGCATGGCCTGGGAGCCGCATACCGGACAGCTGTGGACTGCGGTCAACGAACGGGACGAGATCGGCAGCGATCTGGTGCCCGACTACATTACCTCGGTCAAGGACGGTGGGTTCTACGGTTGGCCCTACAGCTATTACGGCCAACACGTCGATGAACGGGTCAGCCCGCAGGATCCACAGCTGGTCGCCAAAGCCATTGCGCCTGATTACGCGGTAGGGCCACACACCGCCTCACTGGGCCTGGCCTTTGCTGCACGCGGTGTATTGCCACCACCCTTCGAGCAAGGCGCATTCATCGGTCAGCACGGTTCCTGGAACCGCAAGCCGCACAGTGGCTACAAGGTGATTTTCGTGCCGTTCAGCACCGCCGGTAAACCGGTCGGCAAGCCGATCGACCTGCTGACGGGCTTTCTCAATGACGAAGGCAAGGCCATGGGGCGGCCGGTGGGCGTGATCAATGATCAACGCGGTGGTTTGCTGGTGGCCGACGATGTGGGCAACAAGATCTGGCGGGTAACCAAGGCGAAATAGCCCTTGTAGGAGCGGATTCATCCGCGATGGACTGCGCAGCAGGCCCATTTTTTGGGGCCGCTACGCAGCCCATCGCGGCGGTCCGGCGTCCCGGTGAATCCGCTCCTACACGATCAGTTCACCGCTTGCGACAGAGCGTCAAGCCATCCCCTATGGGCAACATCGACAGATCCACCCGCGGATCGTCCTTGAGTGCAAGATTCAGCGCCTGGATCGCCCGTGTATCCTCACTGTCCGGCTGCTCCTGCAACACCCGCCCGCTCCACAGTGTGTTATCGAACAGCAGCAACCCACCCGTGCGCAGCAAGCGCAGGGACTCTTCCAGATAAAGTGGGTAATTGGCCTTGTCGGCATCAATGAATATCAGGTCGTAACGCTCAGACGGCAATGTCGCCAGCGTCTGCAAAGCCGGCGCCAGACGCAACTCGATACGCTCCGCCACCCCCGCCTCCTGCCAGTAGCGCCAGGCAATTGCGTTGTAGTTACCCTCCAGATCACAGCACAACAACTGTCCCTGCTCGATGGCCTGAGCCATGCACAGCGCGCTATAACCTGTGAACGTGCCCACTTCGATCACCCGTTGCGCCCCGATCAGGCGCACCAGTAATGCCAGTAACTGCCCCTGCTCCGGCGCCACTTGCCAGCGCGCCTCGGGCAACGCCTGGGTTTCGCCGCGCAAACGCGCCAGCAACGGCGTCTCGCGCAGAGAAACCGCTTGCAGGTAGTGGTAGAGAGCATCGTCGAGGTAGAGCGTTTGCGCTGTCATCGCCTACCTCGCAAGGTCAGGGGTTACGCGCCAGGTGAGTCGGTGCCAGGACCCGTTTGGCGTTGAGGTAGGTCTTGTTCCAGTAGCTGTTGGACAGGTAGTCCAGACGCACGGTTCCGCCAGCGGACGGGGCATGCACGAAACGGCCTTCGCCGACGTAGATACCGGCATGGCTGACCTGAGAGCCGCCATTGGTGGCGAAGAACACCAGATCCCCCGATTGCAGGGCGCCGCGGTCGATAGTGGGGGCACGGACGCCGATCATTTCACGGGTCGTGCGCGGCAGGGCAATGCCGGCGGCGTCGCGATAGACGTAGCCGATCAGGCCACTGCAATCAAAGCCCGCATCCGGCGTGTTGCCACCCCAGCGATAGGGCGTCCCGACCAGACCCAAGGCCCGGAACAGCACATCTTCGGCAACTGGAGAGAAATATACCTGAGGCGCCATGACGACTGGCTCGACCACCCTGGGCGGGGTCGGGGCATGGCTGGAGCAGGCACCGAGCAGTGCCAGCAGGGAAAACAGAGCGAAGCGCGCCTTGATCGCCATGGTCAGAACATCCTGTCTGAAGCCGTCCGGAAACGAGGCCGGAAATAGGTGAGAATTTAGATTAGACGCTTTCTGTAAACACGCACGGCGACGAGCTTTTCAGCTACGTCGCCGTGATACCGCAAGAGGCATGATCAGTTGCGCGAGATGGTGGTCGCGGTCGGGGCCATGGCCAATGCGCGTTTGGCTTCGATAAAGGTCTTGCTCCAGTAACGATCACCGAGCTTGTCGATGCGCACACCACCGCTGCGGCGGCTGCTGGAATGAATGAACTGGTCGTCACCGAGGTAGATCCCGGCGTGACTGACACGACCGCGACCGTTGGTGCTGAAGAACAGCAAGTCACCCGGTTTGAGGTTGTTACGTGCAACCAGCGGGGCCTTCACGTTGATCATTTCGCGGGTCGAGCGCGGCAGGTTGAGGCCGGCTTCTTCGCGGAACAGGTAGCCGATGAAGCCGCTGCAATCAAAGCCGGTGTTCTCGGAGGTGCCGCCAAAACGGTAACGGGTACCGATCAGGGACATGCCGCGTTCGAGAATGTTGTCGGCCAGGGCTGGCAGTTGGTAAGGCTTGCTGCTGGCAAAATCCTGCAGCTCTTCTTCGGTGGCCAACTCTTCCTCGAACACCGATGAGACGGAGGACTTGGGCAAAATTTGAGCGGAAACCGATTGTTGAACCTGCTGCTGCGAAACAGGGCTATGCGCCGCGCAGCCAAAAAGCAGGGTCACAAGTGCGAGGGGCACGAGGGGTGCGAAGCGCTTTAGCATGGGCACGACCGTGTCTGGAATTTATAGAGGGGGAAACTATGCCTTCTATCGGGTCGATTTGCAAATTCAATCGAAAAAAATGTGACTTTTATGTGCTGAGGCTCTGGCGCCTGCGTTACCAGCCCAAAGTTTCTTTCAAAAACGGGATGGTGAGCTTGCGTTGAGCCTGCAAAGAGGCCTGATCAAGACGCTCGAGCAGATCGAACAACGCACTCATGCTGCGGGTGCCGCGGGTGAGGATGAAGTGCCCGACCTCATCGGAAAGTTGCAGGCCGCGGCGCGAGGCGCGCAGTTGCAAGGCGCGCAGTTTGTCTTCATCGGACAGCGCACGCATCTGGAAGATCAGCGCCAGGGTCAGACGCGACTTGAGGTCCGCCAGCTTGATCGGCAGCTCCCGAGGCGAACTGGACGCTGCCAGCAGCAGGCGGCGACCGCTGTCACGCAGGCGGTTGAACAGGTGGAACATGGCCTCTTCCCACTCTGGCTTGCCGGCAATTACATGCAGGTCGTCCAGGCACACCAGTTCGTACTGTTCGAGGTTATCCAGCAACTCGACACCGCGGTCGAGCAGTTGCGCCAATGGCAGGTAGACGGCGGGTTCGCCCAATTGCTCGAAACGCAGGCAGGCGGCTTGCAGCAAATGAGTACGCCCGACGCCCTGTTTGCCCCACAGGTAGATCAGGCTTTCGGTCCAGCCGGCGTCGGCTTCGCAGAGTCGCTCGACGTAGCCCAATGCGGCGGCGTTGGCACCCGGGTAATAGTTGATGAAGGTGGCGTCGTCTCGCAGACGCACACCCAAGGGCAACTGGATCGGTTTCATGCTGGCTGGGCGCTTCCGAAGAACCGCAAGGGGCCTTTTTTGAAAAGTCTGCAAAGTTTATACCCGTGGCGCCGGTCGCACAATCAGCGCGGACCACAAGTAAAATCAAAGGCTTGCATCTATGCCTGGCAATCGATGCAAGCCTATGGCCATTAAGCTAGAGATCCGGATCGATTTCACCCGCGTACATATCCGACTCTTTATAGAGATCGTGGACATGCCGCAGCAGCACCATGATCACCGCCGCCACCGGCAGCGCCAGCAAAACACCGGTAAATCCGAACAGTTCTCCCCCGGCGAGAATGGCAAAGATCACCGCCACCGGGTGCAGGCCGATGCGATCACCGACCAGCATGGGCGTCAGCACCATGCCTTCGAGCGCCTGACCGACCATGAATACCGCAGCAATGCCAAGCAGCGGATAAGGATCACCGCCGAACTGGAACAACCCGGCAATCATCGCCGCGCCGATACCTATAATGAAGCCCATGTACGGGACGATGGCCGCCAGCCCTGCCAACAGGCCGATCAACAGGCCGAGCTCAAGCCCCACCAGCATCAGGCCAGAGGCATAGATCACCCCCAGCGCGAGCATCACCAGCAACTGCCCGCGGACGAAAGCGCCGAGCACTTCGTGGCACTCTCCGGCCAGCGCCACCACCCGTTCCTCGCGCTGGCGTGGCAACAGCCTGCGGATCTTGGCCATCATCAGGTCCCAGTCGCGCAGCAGATAGAAACTCACCACCGGGATCAGCACCAGGTTGGCCAACCAGCCCAACAGGGCCAGCCCCGAGGCGGTGGCCTGAGACAGAATGACCCCGACAATGTCGCTGGTCTGCCCCATATGACTGCTGATGGCCGCCTTGATCTTGTCGAACTTCCAGAAGCCATCGGCCAGTCCGAGACGCACCTGCACCCACGGCAAGGCGTCGTGCTGCAACCAGTCGAGCATTTGCGGTGCCAGCTCGTAGAGCCGCACCAGCTGCCTGGCCAGCATCGGCACCAGCACCAGCAACAGCAGGGTCAGCAGCAAGGTAAACAGGGTGAAGACCACCACCACGCCCCAGGTGCGCGACAACCCGGCACGCTCCAGGCGATCAACCAGCG
Source organism: Pseudomonas sp. (assembly GCA_036643775.1). Classification (GTDB taxonomy): domain Bacteria; phylum Pseudomonadota; class Gammaproteobacteria; order Pseudomonadales; family Pseudomonadaceae; genus Aquipseudomonas. The sequence continues at coordinate 45,447 of JAVXRI010000040.1, forward strand.
GGTCGGCCAGGTAGGCCAGCATGATGCCCACCAGAAACGGCGAAAGAATCGGGTGCAGCCAGTACAGCAACGCGGCACACAGCAACGTTACGCCGAGCCATACCCAGCGACGCATATCAGTCATGAACGGCTCCAGGCCAGGTCAGGGTTTACCAACGAAAACGCAGGCCGGTGAAAGGTTTCGGGGCAGCCGCCTGAGTCGCTGCCGGGTTGGCCGGATCAACAGCAGGTTGCGGTACCGGCGCCTCGGCCGGCAACTCCTGCAATTTGGCCAGGCCCAACTGCGCACGCAACTGATCGCCATTGCCGGTCACCTGGTAGGTCAGGGTATCGCCTTCAACCCTGTTCAGACGCGCCCCATAGGGTTCCAGCACCCTGCCCAGTTCGGCATAGCGCGCCAGGTTCATGCCCTGCACCTGCACCTGCATTACACTGCTGGCACCCGGGCGAGCCACGAAGCGCGGCGCCAGGCGACTGCTGACCGCCAGCATCACGGCATCGGCCAGCGCTGCCTGGTCGGCCGCTTCCACTTTGCCTTGCTCGCGCTGCTCACCCAACCACAGGCGCCAGGTGCCCTGCCACTTGCCGTCGGCTTCGCTGGCATGCACCGCCAACAGCGCATCAGCGCCATAACGCTCGGATGCCTCGCGCAAGGGCGCAGGATCCGCGCCTTCAAGATTTTTTGCCGTCGCCACCAGTTGCTCATTGAGGTCAGCCAGCGGCAGACGCAATGGCAGGCCACGATGCTGGGCGGCACGGCGCAGTGGCTGAGCACTTCCCTGGCCATCGCCGACCAGGCTTGAGCCTTCGGGGCTGTCATTCAACCACCAGCCGAGGATCGACGGCCGGTTGTTGCCCCACAGCGCCAGACCAGCCTTGCGCAAGGTGCGTTCGGTGCTGCCCGGGTCGAAGTCCACCAAAACGGTTTCCGGCGTTCCGGCCTCGAAACCGAACTGGCTGATAATCTGCTGCGGATCCTTGCGCAGCCCTGCCAGGGCTGGGCTCTGCACCGCCTTGGGGTCGCCGGTCAGGCGCAGCACGAGGGTTTCAAGGGCTTTGCCGGTGGCCTGAGCTCGGGCTTCGGCGCCCTGCCCTTCGACCGGCTCACGGACCTGATAAAGGCCGGAGACGGTTTCGGCCTGAGCCGACAGTGCAAACACGGCAAGACAGCCAACGGCCAGGTAATTACGCAAACGCATGGAGGATTCCTGTCCTGGTAATAAAGAAGCGATGCATATAAACAAATGCCGATATGACCGTTGCAGCGCGCAAAACATTCAGCCAATACGGTCAATTTCATCTCATCGCCTTTGCTATACCTTATACAGCCTGCGCCCTGGCAACCAGTCAGACACTGTCAAAGCCTATTTTTTTAGCCGATCAGGGCCCTGCCCGTCGGCCTGAGGATGGCCGCTACCGGGCAACCCTGATAAAATCGCGCGCCTTCGCAGACCGGTGACGGTCAGGCAGCCGGATTACCCTCCGCAGTGCCTGGCAGGTAACGGTCGATTCCCCTGAATCCCTCCCCCCTAAAGGCCTGGATCATGAGCAAGCAACCCTCCCTGAGCTACAAGGACGCCGGTGTAGACATCGACGCCGGTGAAGCATTGGTCGAACGCATCAAAGGCGTTGCCAAGCGCACGGCGCGCCCGGAAGTCATGGGCGGCCTGGGCGGTTTTGGCGCCCTCTGTGAAATCCCGGCCGGCTACAAACAACCGGTTCTGGTTTCCGGTACCGACGGTGTCGGCACCAAGCTGCGCCTGGCGCTGAACCTGAACAAGCACGACAGCATCGGCCAGGACCTGGTC
>JAVXRI010000041.1:0-397 GCA_036643775.1 Pseudomonas sp.
CGGTCAGGCACATGGAGCCTGCCCAGATACCGGCGTACATGTTCGGCAGGTAGGTTTCCTTGAGCTCGTCGCTGGCGTGGGCGTTGATCGACAGGCAGGCACCAGCGGTCAGCATCGGGTACAGGCCGAACGCCAGGCTCGAGGAGTTGACCATTTCCTCGACCTGAGCCGAGATCACCTTGGGCATGCCCATGCCGCCGTAGGCAGGATCACCACCCACGCCCACCCAGCCACCTTCAGCGTAGGTCTTGTAGGCATCAATGAAACCGGCTGGCGTGCGCACCGCACCGTTGTCCCAATGGCAACCTTCTTCATCGCCACTGCGACTCAGCGGCGCGATGCTCTTGCCAGTGACCTTGCCGGCCTCCTCCAGCACCGCCAGGGCGGTCTCTTCATC
>JAVXRI010000041.1:407-45349 GCA_036643775.1 Pseudomonas sp.
GGCGACTTCGAAGACTTCATTGAGGACGAAGCGCATATCACGCAGGGGCGCTTTATAGTCAGCCATGGCAACCTCTCACACTTGAGTCGGGGACGGTCCTGCAGGACCTCTTCACTGTTATGCGAGCAGTGTAACCGAACAACTTTTGCGAGACATAGGGTCATCTGGCGACCGCACAGTCAACTTTAGTCACGCCGTGCGCACGGCCCCTCGCCTGGCTTGATGACCGTAGGCCACGACGCAGTTACGCCCGGCACCCTTGGCGCTGTAGAGCGCCTGATCCGCCGACTTGAGCACTTCGTCGGGTGAGCGGTGATCGCTCAGGCGCTCACTCACACCAATACTGATGGTCACCGACACACTGGACGCCGCCGACGCCCCGCGGCGCTGCCGGCCTTGTTGATCGTCCTGGGGACGGTTGTCCTGGTTGCGCAACTGGATGTTGTAGTTGGCGATCACCTCGCGCACCGCCTCCAGGTGCGGCATGCATTCCTCGATGCTCTTGGCGGCAAACACCAGGGCGAATTCCTCGCCGCCGTAACGATAGGCCCGACCGCCACCGGTTACTTTCGACAGCTTGCTCGCCACCAGGCGCAGTACCTGGTCACCGACATCGTGGCCATGGGTATCGTTGAATTTCTTGAAGTGATCGACATCCGTCATTGCCAATACATAGTTGCGCCCCAGCCGCTGCATGCGCTCGTTGAGCGCCCGGCGCCCGGGCAAGCCGGTCAGCTCATCACGAAAGGCCATCTGATAGGCCTCGTGGGAAACCGCCGCCGCGATCATCAGCATCACCTGGCTGCACATGATGTTCAGGGTGAAGGGCAGGATGAAGGTCTGCGGCAACATCCAGAACACCCCGATCAGACCGATGATCTGCGCGGCATGCAAAGGTCTGGGCTGACGCAGGTACTGCACCACAAGCAGGATGAAGGCTATGAGGAACACCGGATAAGCCAGCTGGATCAAACTCATCCACTGGCCGTGCAGCGACGGCCAGCGAATCTCTGCCAACCAGCTCAGTAACGCCTGTGGAAAACTTTGCTCCAGGCCCAGGGCGACGCTGCCGACAGCCAGCAACACGGCGAATCGCGCGACCATGTCGCGGAACAGGTGCGTGCGCTCCTGCCAGGCACCGTACAGGGCAAACATCAGCGGCAATAGCAGACAGACCAGATGGAACACCACCGCCGCATCTTCTCGGACACGGCCATTGTCACGATAGAAATCGGTCTGGGTATCAAGCAGGAAATAGGCGATGTACACCGTGAGCATCAGAAACAGTTCGCGCTGGCGGCGATACACGGCGCAGTAGGCGCCACCCAGCAACAGCACCAACGTAGGCAGGACATTGAACAGCGACGTGAAGAAGACGCTGAGGTCTCTCACATAAGCGGCGGCGAGCCCGGAAACCAGCAGACAGACTGATGGTAGAAAGTGGCTCGGGCGTACAGCGGATAAACGAAACAAGGGTAATCTCCGACCCGGCAGATCAATAATGGCATTGTGCCTTTATTGTATCGGCAGCGCACATGAATAGATGAATGCGCTTGGTCGGAGTCTTCTCCAGCACTTACTTTGTGGGAGAACTGCATTGTATTGTTTGTGGGAGCTGGCGTTGCCAGCGATTCACCGCGCAGCAGCTGACATCGCGCCGATTCCATCGCCAGCAAGGCTGGCTCCCACAGTAAGGCAGCAAGCACAGAATCTGCGGGACAAGTCCGCTCAAACAAAAACGCCTGCCGGTTAGGGCAGGCGTTTTTCGTTACAGCAGATGACTCAGTAGGAGAGACCGAAGTCCTCTTCTTTCATGTCCATCAGGTTGTTGGCGCCCGACAGCATGGTGGCAACGTGAGTGCGGGTACGCGGCAGGATGCGCTGGAAGTAGAAGCGCGCGGTCTGCAGCTTGGCGGTGTAGAAGGCTTCTTCGCTGGTACCGGCAGCCAGTTTCTCGGCGGCCAGGCGCGCCATGTCGGCCCAGAAGTAGGCCAGGCAGGCGTAACCGGAGTACATCAGGTAGTCCACCGAAGCAGCACCGACTTCTTCGCGATCTTTCATCGCTGCCATACCGACCTTCATGGTCAGCTCGCCCCACTCTTTGTTCAGTTGGGCCAGCGGTGCAACGAACTCGCCAATGGCCTGGTTGCCTTCATTGTTCTGACAGAACTTGTGCACGATCTTGGTGAAGCCCTTGAGCGCTTCGCCCTGGGTCATCAGCACTTTACGGCCGAGCAGGTCCAGCGCCTGAATACCGGTGGTGCCTTCGTACAGCATGGAGATACGGCTGTCGCGAACGTTCTGCTCCATGCCCCACTCGGCGATGAAGCCGTGGCCGCCATAGATCTGCACGCCATGGTTGGCTGCTTCGAAGCCGACTTCGGTCATGAACGCCTTGGCGATTGGAGTCATGAACGCCAGCAGTGCATCGGCTTTCTTCTTCTCTTCTTCGTCCTGGCTGTACTTGACGATGTCGACCTGCTTGGCAGTGAAGTAGACCATGGCGCGGTTACCTTCAGCGAAGGCCTTCATGGTCAGCAGCATGCGACGTACATCAGGGTGAACGATGATCGGGTCAGCGGCTTTGTCCGGCGCTTTCGGGCCAGTCAGCGAACGCATTTGCAGACGGTCGCGAGCGTATTTCAGGCCGCCCTGGAACGCCACTTCAGCGTGGGCCAGGCCTTGCAGCGCGGTACCCAGGCGAGCAGTGTTCATGAAAGTGAACATGCAGTTCAGGCCTTTGTTGGCCGGGCCGATCAGGTAACCGGTAGCCGCGTCGAAGTTCATCACGCAGGTGGCGTTACCGTGGATACCCATCTTGTGCTCGATGGAGCCACAGGATACGGCGTTGCGCTCACCGACGGAGCCTTCTGCGGTTGGCAGGAACTTCGGCACGATGAACAGCGAGATACCTTTGGTGCCAGCCGGTGCGTCAGGCAGGCGGGCCAGAACGATGTGGACGATGTTACCGGCCATGTCGTGCTCACCGGCCGAGATGAAGATCTTGGTGCCGGTGACTTTGTAGGAACCATCGGCCTGAGGTTCGGCCTTGGTGCGCAGCATGCCCAGGTCGGTACCGCAGTGAGGCTCGGTCAGGCACATGGTGCCGGTCCACTCGCCGGACACCAGCTTGGTCAGGTAGGTCTCTTGCTGCTCGGGAGTACCGTGCTCGGAGATGGTGTTCATCGCGCCGTGCGACAGGCCAGGGTACATGCCCCACGACCAGTTCGACTCACCGACCATTTCGCTGATCGCCAGGCCCAGCGATTCAGGCAGACCCTGACCGCCGTGCTCGACGTCATGGGCCAGGCTCGGCCAGCCGCCTTCGACGAACTGGTTGTAGGCTTCCTTGAAACCGCTCGGGGTCTTCACACCCGATTCGCTCCAGGTGCAGCCTTCCAGGTCACCAACACGGTTCAGCGGGGCCAGTACCTGTTCACAAAACTTGGCGCCTTCCTCAAGGATGGCATCAACCATGTCTGGAGTGGCGTCCTGGCAAGCCGGCAGGCTCTGATAATGCGCTTCGTAACCCAGCAGCTCGTCACGAACGAAGCGAATATCACGCAAGGGGGCTTTGTAATCAGGCATAGCGATGAACCTCTGCTGATGAATCCTGGATAGAGAGACCACGACCGACCCGTTGTTGTTGGTATTCGGTCAAACAGTTGTTTGAAACATACGTTTACGCCGAAAACTTGTCAAGCATCAAGCCGAGGGCAGTTCGGTCATGCAAGACTGCGCGATCTGCCGGCGAAAAAGCCGTACAAACACGCAGCCGCGCGCCTCCCGGCCAGGCCAAGGCGCTGATACTCAAAGATTAGTTGAAGACGCGCAGCTCGCGCGGCGGGAGGGTCAGGCGTAGGTGTCGATCAGCGTGCCGAGCATTTCGTCCGATGCTTTGGCCAATTTGACACCCAATTCGACCTGGTGCTTGCCCAAGGCCATTTCTACCGTGTTGGTGGCCAGGTCCATCTGCTGGCTGCGATCGACCGCGCGCAAGCGCTCGGCCTGATAGTCACTGGACTGGCTGGTGGCTGCGCGTTCAACGCTGGTGTTGGCGATCTGGCTGGCAGCCTGATCGACGCGGCCCTGCCCAGCCTGGATCGCACCGAGGCCGGCGTAGAATGCCGAGTTGCCTGAGATTTCCATGTCGAAACTCCGTAACGCTGAAGGCGAACAGCTGCTATTGAAGCAGACCTGCTGGCAAAAGGCCCGTTGAAATCACTAATGGCACGTTGCCATACAATAGACCCCGTCTAGTCCAGCAAGTCCAGTTGCAAGTGCTCTGCCACCGCCTCAGCGCTGACCAGCTTGAGTTTTGGCACCCGCCCCAGGCACGGTGCAGGCAAACGCTCGGCCAGGCTGGCGAGGTTCTCTTCAAGGCGCGAGGTGCGGGGATCGACGATGTTCGCAACCCAGCCAGCCAGTTGCAGTCCATCACGGGCAATGGCTTCGGCGCTGAGCAACGCATGGTTGATACAGCCCAGACGTACGCCGACCACCAGAATCACCGGCAGCTTCAAGGCGATGGCCAGGTCCGACAGGTTGGCTTGATCAGACAGCGGCACACGCCAGCCACCAGCGCCTTCGATCAGGGTGAAGTCAGCCCCCTGATTCAGAATCTGGCGCATCGGTTCCAGCAGCCCCTGTACGCTCAGCACCACCCCGGCCTCACGGGCCGCCAGATGCGGAGCAATGGCCGGCTCGAAAGCAAAGGGATTGACCTGTTCGTAAGGCAGCTTGATCGAGCTCTGCGCAATCAACGCCAGGGCATCGTCATTGCGCAACCCCTTAGCAGTGGCGGTGCATCCGGACGCGACCGGTTTGGCGCCCAAGGTGCTCAAGCCCGCCAACTGTGCGGCATGCAACAATCCGCCTGCCACGGTGGTCTTGCCGACATCGGTATCGGTGCCTGCGATGAAATAGGCTGGGCTCATTATCACTCCCCTTCAATCAACGGCTTTTGCAGTACACCGTAGACCACCTGATAGGTAGCTGGCAGGCCTTGTGCTTGACGAAATTGCTCATAGGCCTGCAAAAGCCCCTGCATCCGCGCCCGTCCGGTCAGCCCTGCGGGTCGCCCCGGGTTGATGTTGTGCGCGCCAAGGGCCTTTAGTTCGTGCGTCAGACCACGTACATCGGGGTAGTACAACACATGCGGGCGAGCCTCCAGGCCGAGCACCTGCAGATCACTCCCCGCGCACAAACGCTGGTAGTCCTCAAGCCGGCGGAAGCGATTGACATGGGCCAGGCCGTCGACCGCCTGCCAGCTTTCGCGCAGTTCATGCAGGGTGCCGGCACAGAGGCTGGCAAAGGCCAGCACGCCGCCGGGCTGCAGGACTCGCCGGGCTTCATCGAGCACGGCGCGAAAATCGCCACACCATTGCACCGCGAGGCTGGTAAAGATCAGCTCAACGCTGGCGTCCTGCAGCGGCAATCGCTCGGCATCGCCGGCCACATGGTAATGCGCCCCGCCCTGCACGCGTGCATGCTGGAGCATGCCTTCGGCGATATCCACGGCAACGCCCGCGGCCTGCGGGAAACGGTGGCGCAAGGCGCGACTGAAGTGACCGGTGCCACTGCCCAGGTCCAGCCAGCGTTGTGGCTCAAAGCCGATCGGCAATTGTTCAAGCAACGCGCTGCCTACCGCGCGTTGCAATTCGGCAACGCTGTCGTAGCTGGCAGCTGCGCGCGAGAACGAGGCCGCAACCTGGCGCTTGTCAGGCAAGGCTCCGGGCAAGCCCGGGCGGGAAAGATCAGTCATCGCCACTCTCATGTACAAAGGCCTTTATTGCCGCCGCCAGCTCATGAGGTGTCTCCATCACAAAACCATGAGCACTGTCTTCAAGCAGCCCGACTTCCACGTCCGGCAACTCCTCAAGCAACAACCCGGCAACTTCGGCCGGTACCAACGCATCACAGCCGGCAAACAGGTGCAACTGCGGGCCGCCGTAGGCCTGCAGCGCTGCGCGGGTGTCGAGCTGACCGAGCACTTCAAGCCCCGCCACCAACTGCTCAGGGGCAGGTTCCGGCAGGCTGGCGCTGAGCAAACGTGCCAGGCTGCGTGGCTCTTGCGCGCCTTGTGAACACAGCGAAATGAAGCGTTTCAGGGTGACCTGGGTGTGGTAACGGCAGCCCTCGAGAAACGTCTGGAAGGTATCCACGGCCATGCCGTGCGGCCAGTCAGGGCGGCTGACAAAGCTGAGGTTACTGCCCAGGGTGATCAGCCCACAGCAGTCATCACCACGGCGAGCGGCCAGTTCGGCAGCCAGCATGCCGCCCAGTGACCAGCCGCCGAGCCAGGCATTGCGTGGCAATTGCCGGTCGAGCTTGTCGAGCCAGTCCTGCGGATCACTCGACACCAGGCTGGGCAAGTCCTGGATTTCGACCTGCAAGCCAGTGTCGATGGCGCGCAACGTCGCCACCAGAGGTTGCAGTGCAGAACGCCCCAGGCCCCAGCCCGGCAGTAGTACCAGTCGGTTACGCATCAGCAGGCTCCAGCAGCGGATAACAGTCGGCCAATGCCTCCAACAATAGCTGTACCTGAGCCGCACTGTGCGCCGCGCTCAAGGTTACCCGCAGTCGCGCGCCGCCCGCTGGCACCGTCGGTGGGCGGATCGCAGTCACCAGCAGGCCGCGCTCGCGCAGCATCTGGGAGAGACGCAAGGCACGCGCACTGTCACCGATCAGAATCGGCTGGATCGCAGTGAAGCTGTCCATCAACTGCAAGCCGATCTGCTCGGCGCCACCGCGAAACTGCTGGATCAACGCCGCCAGATGCTCGCGTCGCCAGTGCTCGCTGCGCAGCAGTTGCAGGCTGCGCAAGGTCGCGCATGCCAAAGCAGGTGGCTGGCTGGTGGTATAGATGTAAGGGCGGGCGAACTGGATCAGGCATTCGATCAGTTCCTCGCTACCGGCAACAAAAGCGCCCGCCGTACCGCACGCCTTGCCCAGCGTACCGATCAGCACCGGCACCTGCTCGGTGCTCAAGCCGAAATGCTCGACAATCCCGCCGCCGTTGCGACCCAGCGTACCGAAGCCATGGGCATCATCGACCATCAGCCAGGCGTCGCGGGTTTTCGCTGTGGCGGCCAGGGCCGGCAGGTCGGCAATGTCGCCATCCATGCTGAACACCCCATCAGTGACAACCAGGGTATTGCCCACCGCCTTGTCCAGGCGGCTGGCCAGGCTTGTCGCATCGTTGTGCAGGTAACGGTTGAAGCGCGCGCCACTGAGCAGCCCGGCATCGAGCAGCGAAGCGTGGTTGAGACGGTCTTGCAGTACCGTGTCACCCTGGCCCACCAGCGCCGTCAAGGCGCCAAGGTTGGCCATGTAGCCTGTGGAAAACAGCAACGCGCGCGGGCGGCCAGTAAGCTCGGCCAGCGCCTCTTCCACTTCGTGATGCGGGGTGCTGTGGCCGATCACCAGGTGCGAAGCGCCACCGCCGACGCCCCAGCGCTCGGCACCGGCGCGCCAGGCGGCAATCACCTCGGGATGATTGGCCAGGCCCAGGTAGTCGTTGCTGCAAAAAGCCAGCAGCGGCTGGCCATCGACCAGCACTTCCGGGCCTTGCGGACTTTGCAGTAAAGGGCGCTGCCGATACAGGTCGGCGGCGCGACGTTGTTCCAGTCGCGCGCGAAGGTCAAAAGCCATGACCGCCTCAGGCCGAGGCGGCGTTGTAGAACAGCTCGCTGCTCTTCTGTTCGACCAGCGCCTGTTCGATGGCCGCCTGGTGCACTTCGTCAGCATGTTCTTCGCGGGCTTCGGGCTGGATGCCCAGGCGGGCGAACAGCTGCATGTCCTTGTCGGCTTGCGGGTTGGCGGTGGTCAGCAGTTTCTCGCCATAGAAAATCGAGTTGGCGCCAGCGAAGAAGGCCAGGGCCTGCATCTGCTCGTTCATCGCCTCGCGGCCGGCCGACAGCCGTACATGGGATTTCGGCATCAGGATCCGCGCCACCGCGAGCATGCGGATAAAGTCGAACGGATCGACCTCTTCGGCGTTTTCCAGCGGTGTACCGGCGACTTTTACCAGCATGTTGATCGGCACCGATTCCGGGTGCTCCGGCAGGTTGGCCAACTGGATCAACAGACCGGCGCGGTCGTCCAGCGACTCGCCCATGCCCAGGATCCCGCCCGAGCAGATCTTCATCCCGGCATCACGCACATACGACAGTGTCTGCAGACGCTCGCTGTAGGTGCGGGTGGTGATGATGCTGCCGTAGAACTCCGGCGAGGTGTCGAGGTTGTGGTTGTAGTAGTCCAGGCCCGCTTCGGCCAGCGCCTGGGTCTGTTCCTGGTCGAGCTTGCCCAGGGTCATGCAGGTTTCCAGGCCCATGGCCTTGACCCCCTGGACCATCTGCAGCACGTAAGGCATGTCTTTGGCCGACGGGTGCTTCCAGGCCGCTCCCATGCAGAAACGGGTAGAACCAATGGCCTTGGCGCGGGCGGCCTCTTCGAGGACTTTCTGCACTTCCATCAGCTTCTGCTTTTCCAGCCCGGTGTTGTAGTGACCGGACTGTGGACAATATTTGCAATCTTCCGGGCAGGCGCCGGTCTTGATCGACAGCAGGGTCGATACCTGCACGCGGTTGGCGTCGAAGTGCGCGCGGTGCACGGTCTGCGCCTGGAACAGCAAGTCATTGAACGGTTGCTGGAACAACGCCTTGACCTCGGCCAGGGTCCAGTCGTGACGTGTTGTTGCAGTTGTGCTGGCGCTCATCGGCGGCTCCTTGTTTAGGCTTTGTCTGGCGCCGGTACAAGAATGCCGCCAGCGCATCACGGATAACCCGCATAGTTAAGGAAGCCCGATGCGCTGTCAACCGCAACTAAAAAGCATGGTTTACAAGTGTGCAAATAATAACCAGGCATGTTTACTCTGCAATGAAACCAGCGAACAGCCCTACCCCCTTTGCGTAGCCTGCGAGGTCGAACTGCCGTGGCTGGAAGACGGCTGCCAGGTCTGCGCCCTGCCCCTGGCGATGCAAGGCATGACCTGCGCCCAATGCAGCCGCCGGGCACCGGCCTATTACCGGGTCGAGGCACCCTGGCACTACGGCTTCCCGCTGGATGCACTGATCAGTCGGTTCAAGTACCACAGTCAATGGCCGCTGGGACGTTTGCTGGCACAGTTGCTGGGCCGCTGGCTGACTCATCGCTTCAACGACGGTCTGCCGCGTCCGGCGTTGCTGCTGCCCGTGCCCCTGAGCCGTCGACGCTTGCGCCAGCGCGGCTACAACCAGGCAGCGATGCTCGCTGGCTGGCTGGCCGCGCACACTGGCATCGCCTGCCATGAGCGAGCCCTCAAGCGCCTGATCGATACGCCAGCACAGCAAGGTCTCAAGGCCCGGGAACGCATGCGCAACTTGCGCCAGGCCTTTGCCGTGGAAAATGCCGCGGCCCTTGAAGGCCGGCACCTGGCGCTCGTCGACGATGTCTTGACCACCGGTGCCACCGCACAAGCGCTGGCCAGCCTGTTGCTCAAGGCCGGTGCCCGGCGGGTCGATGTCTATTGCCTGGCACGCACGGCCAAGCCCGGCAGCGCTTGACTTGCCGCCAGGGTGCGGGCACTTTCGTGGCTGATACCGTCCTCAGCCCGTGCCCGCACATGTCCTTGCCAGCCCTGCTTACCCAACACATCGTTCGCCGTCCCCAACGCATCGCCTTGCTGCAGCACATCGCCGAGCAAGGCTCGATCACCCGCGCGGCAAAGAGCGCCGGCATGAGTTACAAGGCGGCTTGGGATGCCATTGATGAACTCAATAATCTGGCCGCCAGCCCGCTGGTGGAGCGCAGTGTCGGTGGGCGCGGTGGCGGTGGCGCCAAGCTGTCGCAGGAAGGCCTGCGGGTGCTGCGTCTGTACCAACGCCTGCAGGTACTGCAGGCACAGATTCTGGATGCCGCCGAAGACGCCAGCGACCTCGACCTGCTGGGTCGCCTGATGCTGCGCACCAGCGCCCGCAACCAGTTGCAAGGCCGGGTCGCTGCCATCCAGGCAGAAGGACATTACGACCGGATCAGCCTGGCCCTGGCCGGCGACCTGAGCATCGACGCACTGATCACCCGCGACAGTACCCAGCGCCTGGAGCTGACCCCGGGGACCACGGTGGTGGCCTTGATCAAGGCCGGCTGGTTGACCCTGCTCAGCCCTCAAGAGCACCCACAGCCGGGCTACAACTGCCTGCAAGCGAGGGTCGAGGAGTTACTCGACGAGCCTCAGGGGCCGACCGAAGTTCGCCTGACGTTGAGCAACGGGCAGACCTTGTGCACCTTTGCAGAACCCGCCTGGCTCAACACCCATGCCGTGGTCGCGGGAAGCGACTTACGCGTTCAGTTTCAACCGTCCTACGTCCTTATCGGAACACCTTTGTAAAACAGACACAAAACCGTCATAAGCGCTGACTAAGGTGACTGCCAAACCCGCAGGAAGCCTGTCATGAACCTATTAGAAGAACACCAGCCTACCGACCTCGAACAGCTGGTCAGCCTGAGTCGCCGTCGTTTCATCGGAGCCGGTGCCTTGTGTGGCGCTGCCCTGTTTCTGAGTGGCAATCTGCTCAGCCGCAGCGTAATGGCCGCCAGCGTCAGCGCTGCCAATAGCAGCCTGCTCGGCTTTACCAGCATCCCCAGTGCCACCGCCGACAGCATCAGTCTCCCGCCCGGCTACAAGGCCTCGGTACTGATCAGCTGGGGCCAACCGCTGCACGCCGACGCCCCGGCCTTCGACGTCTCCGGCCAGGGCACTGCCAAGGCGCAGGAACTGCAGTTCGGTGACAACAACGACGGCATGAGCCTGTTCGCCTTTCCCGGTGATGACAACCGGGCGTTGATGGCCATCAACAACGAGTACACCAACTACCGCTATCTGTACCCCCACGGCGGGCAACCAACCTCCGCTGAAGAGGTACACAAGGCCCAGGCTGCCGAAGGCGTGTCGGTCATTGAAGTCAAGCGCAGCAATGGCCAGTGGCAGTTCGTTCAGGGCTCGCCCTACAACCGCCGCATCCACGGCAACTCACCGATCCGCGTCAGCGGCCCGGCAGCAGGCGATGCATGGATGAAGACCACGGCAGACAACAGCGGTCGCAAGGTGCTGGGTACATTCCAGAACTGCGCCAACGGCAAGACGCCCTGGGGCACCTACCTGACCTGTGAAGAGAACTTTACCGACTGCTTCGGCAGCAGCGATCCGGCCCAGGTATTTGACCCGGGCCAGAAGCGCTACGGGGCCTCCGTCAGCAGCAAGGAAATCGGCTGGCACCCGCACGACCCGCGCTTCGATCTGGCGAAGAATCCCAATGAGCTGAACCGTCACGGCTGGGTTGTCGAGATCGACCCGTTCAACCCGGATTCGACCCCCATCAAGCGCACCGCCCTGGGCCGCTTCAAGCACGAAAACGCCGCCCTCGGTGAAACCCGCGATGGCCGCGCAGTGGTCTATATGGGCGACGACGAACGTGGCGAGTTCATCTACAAGTTCATCAGCCGCGACCGCATCGATCACAAGACGCCAAGCGCCAACCGTAGCCTGCTCGATCACGGCACCCTTTATGTGGCGCGCTTCGACGATGGCGACCAGAACGCCGACCACCCGCGTGGCAAAGGCCAGTGGCTGGAACTGACCCACGGCAAGAATGGCCTGATCGCCGCCAACGGCTTTGCCAGCCAGGCACAGGTACTGATCCATGCGCGCCTGGCCGCCAGCCAGCTCAAGGCCACGCGCATGGACCGCCCGGAGTGGATCGTGGTCAGTCCCAAGGATGGCCAGGTCTATTGCACCCTGACCAATAACGTCAAACGGGGTGAAGAAGGCCAGCCGGCGGGCGGCCCCAACCCTCGTGAAAAGAACCTCTACGGGCAGATCCTGCGCTGGCGGGAAACCGCTGATGACCACGGCGCCATGAGCTTCGACTGGGACCTGTTCGTGGTCGCCGGCAACCCTTCGGTGCACCCGGACGATGCCAAGGGCGGTTCGAGCAACATCACCCCGCAGAATATGTTCAACAGCCCGGATGGGCTAGGCTTCGACCCTGATGGTCGGTTGTGGATCCTCACCGATGGCGATTACAGCAATGCCGGTGACTTTGCCGGCATGGGTAACAACCAGATGCTTTGCGCCGATCCGGTCAGTGGCGAGATCCGTCGCTTCATGGTCGGGCCGGTGGCCTGTGAGGTAACCGGTATCGCTTTTGCGCCGGACCAACGCACCTTGTTCGTGGGGATTCAGCATCCGGGTGAAACGGGTGGCTCGACCTTCCCTGAGCATCTACCCAATGGCAAGCCGCGCTCATCGGTAATGGCCATCAGCCGGGAGGATGGCGGGATCGTCGGAACCTGATTCACGCAACCCTGTAGGAGCGGATTCACCGGGACGCCGGACCGCCGCGATGGACTGCGCAGCAGGCCCAATTTTTTGGGGCCGCGCTGGAGCTCTTCGCGGATGAATCCGCTCCTACAGGGCGCGACAATGTGCGATACCATGCAGGGAACCGCACAGCAGGAGCAGACATGTCGCACCCCTTCGAAACCCTCACCCCCGACCTGGTCCTCGACGCCGTGGAGAGCATCGGCTTTCTCAGCGATGCCCGCGTTCTGGCGCTCAACAGCTACGAGAACCGCGTCTATCAGGTAGGTATCGAAGATTCCGAACCGCTGATCGCCAAATTCTATCGCCCCGACCGCTGGACCAACGCAGCAATCCTCGAAGAACACACCTTCACCGCCGAACTGGCCGAATGTGAAGTACCCGTGGTAGCACCCCTTGTCCACAAGGGTGAGACCCTGTTCGAGCACAGCGGCTTTCGCTTCACCCTGTTCCCCCGTCGCGGTGGCCGCGCCCCGGAGCCGGGCAATCTGGACCAGCTCTATCGCCTGGGCCAACTGCTCGGGCGCCTGCATGCGGTCGGCGCCACCCGCCCGTTCGAACACCGTGAAGCCCTGGCAGTGGATAACTTTGGCCACGCCTCGCTGGCCACGCTGCTGGAAGGCAATTTCGTGCCCAAAAGCCTGCTGCCGGCGTTCGAGTCAGTGGCCCGCGACCTGCTCAAACGGGTCGAAGCCATCTATGCCAGCACCCCGCACAAAACCATCCGCCTGCATGGTGACTGCCACCCCGGCAACATGATGTGCCGCGATGAAGTCTTCCACATCGTCGACCTCGACGACTGCCGCATGGGCCCCGCCGTTCAGGACCTGTGGATGATGCTTGCCGGTGACCGTCATGAACGCCTGGGCCAATTGGCCGAACTGATGGATGGCTACAACGAGTTCCACGACTTCGACCCGCGCGAGCTTGCCCTGATCGAACCCCTGCGCGCCCTGCGCCTGCTGCACTACAGTGCCTGGCTGGCCCGGCGCTGGGACGACCCGGCGTTTCCACGCAGCTTCCCCTGGTTTGGCCAGGAGCGTTACTGGGGCGACCAGATTCTCGCCCTGCGCGAGCAAATGGCAGCTCTGGATGAAGAGCCGCTGAAATTGTTCTGATGCGCGTGCAAGTCTGTCTACAATAGCGCTGCTTTTAGATAGCTGCCTAAGCAAGGAATCTGCATGCACGCTGCCAACCCGCGCCGCGGGTACATCCTGGGGTTAACTGCCTACATCATC
Organism: Pseudomonas sp.; assembly: GCA_036643775.1. GTDB lineage: Bacteria > Pseudomonadota > Gammaproteobacteria > Pseudomonadales > Pseudomonadaceae > Aquipseudomonas. The sequence goes on from JAVXRI010000041.1 coordinate 14,007, forward strand.
TGGGGTTTGTTCCCGCTCTACTTCAAAGCGCTGCAAAGCGTGCCAGCGGTGGAAATCATCGTTCACCGCGTGCTCTGGTCAGCGCTGTTCGGCTCGCTGCTGTTGCTGGTCTGGAAGCATCCGGGCTGGTGGCGCGAACTGCGTGACAACCCCAAACGCCTGGCGATCCTGGCCCTCAGTGGTTCACTGATTGCCGGCAACTGGCTGACCTACGTCTGGTCGGTGAACAACGGCCGCATGCTCGAAGCCAGTCTGGGCTACTACATCAACCCGCTGGTCAACGTGCTGCTGGGCATGTTGCTGCTGGGTGAGCGTCTGCGACGCCTGCAGTGGGTTGCGGTAGGCCTGGCGGCACTCGGTGTGGCCCAACAGGTCTGGCAAGTCGGTAGCCTGCCCTGGGTGTCGCTGGCGCTGGCGCTGAGTTTCGGTTTCTACGGCCTGATCCGCAAACAGGCACCGGTCGCGGCCTTGCCGGGGTTGGTGGTGGAAACCTGGATGCTGGTGCCACTGGCCATCGGTTGGCTGCTGCTCAATCCCATGGCCCACAGCGCGCAAGCGAGCTTTTACACCAGCAGTGAAGCGCTCTGGCTGATCGCCGCCGGCCCGGTGACCCTGGTGCCACTGGTGTGTTTCAACGCCGCAGCCCGGCACCTGCCCTACACCACGCTGGGCTTCCTGCAATACCTGGCGCCGACGCTGGTGCTGCTGCAGGCCGTGCTGCTGTTTGGTGAGCACCTGTCGAGCAGCACACTGGTTGCGTTCATGTTTATCTGGGCCGGTCTTGCCCTCTACAGCGTCGATGCCTGGCTAAGCCTGCGCCGGCGCAGCTGATCAAAAAACATACAAATACCTGCAGGCCACGCCGTTCGTGGCCTGCAGCAACCTCTCCCAAGGTTATCCACACCCTCATCCCCGTGCTTTGTGCACAAGCCACTGATTATTGGTGGTTTTTTGCTCAACTTCAGCAAAGCCACGGCCCGCCTGGGCTGGAGCAGGCTTCCCCCAGCTTATCCACAGGCAGGTCCCCGGCAAACCGGGATAACTAATCTTCGGGGCGCAGGTTCAATTCCACCATCAAGTCATCAGCCAGCGCTTCAAGCTTGCCCTGCAACACATCCAGAGACAGTGTCAGCGGCACCGCCAGCAGTGCTTCAGCATGAAACAGCGGCTCGCTGCTCATGGGCGCTGGGCGCACTTCGGTAGTAAGACGTTCGACGTTGACGCCCTGATCGGCCAGCAAGCGGGTAATGTCCCGCACGATGCCGGGACGATCATTGCCCACCAATTCCATGGCAATCGGCTTCCAGGTGCAGGACGGATCAATGCCGCTCTTGGCAATCAGCACGCGAATGTCATGTTTGCCCAAGGCTTGCAGGGCATCGACCAGTTCATCGTAGGACTCCGCTGGCACCGCTACCTTGAGGATCCCGGCAAACTGCCCGGCCATGCGCGACATGCGGCTCTCCAACCAGTTACCGTTATGCTCGGCAATGCATTCAGCGATACGTTCGACCTGACCGGCTTTGTCGGGAGCGATCACTGTGAGTACGAGATGATCCACGCGGTAACCCTCTGCTTTTAAAGGTTCAGCCCCTGAAATCAAAGGGCGCGGAGAAAGTATAGGCAAGGCGCGGCAACCTGCCGCAGCAGCCTTTGAAGACTAATCGTGTACTGTTTCAAGATTTATCTGGAACAATCTGCCACTTTTTTGAGAACATACTGTCTCCCAGCGTGACCTTCTGCGAGCAAATGGTCGCAGAACGACGTATTTAGTCTGATTTTCACAACCGCAGCGCATCATGTAGTATGCCGCGGCGCGGACTACAAAACGTCAAATCGATGTCTGCCAAGGCGCCTGTGAAAATACGCAACCGCTCGCCAGCCTGTCTGGCTGGCCGCACCCAGCCGCCCATCGGGCATGTTCTGGTGCCGTGTTTAGAGAAGCGCGCAAGGCCTAAATAGAAGAGCAATAGCTGAGCAGAGTGAGGCAAGCAATGACTGAACACGTTCAAGTCGGTGGCCTTCAGGTCGCCAAAGTCCTGTTCGACTTCGTGAACAACGAAGCCATTCCCGGAACCGGCGTCAACGCCGAGCAGTTCTGGGTCGGGGCGGAAAAGATCATCAACGACCTCGCTCCAAAGAACAAAGCCCTGCTGGCCAAACGTGACGCACTGCAGGCACAGATCGACGCCTGGCACCAGGCGCGCAAAGGCCAGGCTCATGATGCCGTGGCTTACAAAGCCTTCCTCCAGGACATCGGTTACCTGCTGCCAGAAGCTGCAGACTTCCAAGCCTCGACCCAGAACGTCGATGATGAAATTGCCCGCATGGCCGGCCCGCAACTGGTTGTACCAGTGATGAATGCGCGCTTCGCCCTGAACGCTTCCAACGCCCGCTGGGGTTCGCTGTACGATGCCTTGTACGGCACCGACGCAATCAGCGAAGCCGGTGGTGCGGAAAAAGGCAAAGGCTACAACAAGGTTCGCGGTGACAAGGTGATTGCCTTCGCGCGCGCCTTCCTCGATGAGTCGGCACCGCTGGCTGCCGGCTCCCATGTCGATTCCACCGCTTACCGCATCGAAGGCGGCAAGCTGGTCGTTGCCCTCAAGGGTGGCAGCAACAGTGGCCTGCGCGATGACGCACAGCTGATCGGCTACCTGGGCGACGCTGCGGCGCCGACCTCCATTCTGCTCAAGCACAATGGCCTGCATTTCGAAATCCAGATCGATGCCAGCACCCCGGTCGGCCAGACCGACGCCGCGGGTCTGAAAGACGTGCTGATGGAAGCCGCCCTGACCACCATCATGGACTGCGAAGACTCGGTTGCCGCAGTTGATGCTGATGACAAGGTGGTGATCTACCGCAACTGGCTCGGCCTGATGAAAGGCGATCTGTCGGAAAGTGTGAGCAAAGGCGGCCAGACCTTCACCCGGACGATGAACCCGGATCGCGAGTACACCGCCCCGAACGGTGGCTCGGTGACCCTGCACGGCCGTTCACTGCTGTTCGTACGTAACGTCGGTCACCTGATGACCATCGACGCCATCCTCGACAAGGACGGCAACGAAGTGCCAGAGGGCATTCTCGACGGTCTGGTCACCAACCTGGCCGCGATCCACAACCTCAACGGCAACACCAGCCGCAAGAACAGCCGCACCGGCTCCGTGTACATCGTCAAACCGAAGATGCACGGCCCTGAAGAAGCAGCGTTCACCAACGAGCTGTTCGGTCGCATCGAAGACCTGCTGGGTATGAAGCGTAATACGCTGAAGGTCGGCATCATGGACGAGGAGCGCCGTACCACGGTCAACCTCAAGGCCTGTATCGAAGCGGCCAAGGAACGCGTGGTGTTCATCAACACCGGCTTCCTCGACCGCACCGGCGACGAAATCCACACCTCCATGGAAGCCGGCGCAGTAGTACGCAAGGGCGCCATGAAAACCCAGAAGTGGATCGGCGCCTACGAGAACTCCAACGTCGATATCGGCCTGGCTACTGGTCTGCAAGGCCGTGCCCAGATCGGTAAAGGCATGTGGGCCATGCCGGACCTGATGGCCGACATGCTCGAACAGAAGATCGCTCACCCGCTGGCTGGTGCCAACACCGCCTGGGTACCTTCGCCGACCGCCGCTGCACTGCATGCGCTGCACTACCACAAGGTCGACGTGTTTGCCCGTCAGGCGGAACTGGCCAAGCGTGCACCGGCTTCGGTCGATGACATCCTGACCATCCCGCTGGCACCAGACACCAACTGGTCGGAAGAAGAAAACCGCAACGAGCTGGACAACAACGCCCAGGGCATCCTCGGCTACGTTGTGCGCTGGATCGATCAGGGCGTGGGCTGCTCGAAAGTGCCGGACATCAACGATGTCGGCCTGATGGAAGACCGTGCCACCCTGCGGATTTCCGCGCAACTTCTGGCCAACTGGCTGCGCCACGGCATCGTCACCGAGGACCAGGTGCTGGAAAGCCTCAAGCGCATGGCGCCGGTGGTCGACAAGCAGAACGCCAACGACCCGCTGTACCGCCCACTGGCACCGGACTTCGACAGCAACATCGCCTTCCAGGCGGCGGTCGAACTGGTGGTAGAAGGCACCAGGCAGCCGAACGGCTACACCGAGCCGGTACTGCATCGTCGTCGTCGTGAGTTCAAGGCCAGGAACGGTCTGTAACCCCTCAAGGGCTGCTTTGCAGCCCATCGCCGGCAAGGCCGGCTCCCACAGGATCAGTGCATGACACCTCTGTGGGAGCTGGCCTTGCCGGCGATGGGGCCAGACCTGGCTAAGAAATGCCCAACTCCTTGCGTACCAAACCTATCAATTTGTCCAGATCGATCGGCTTGAGCAGAAAGTCGACGACACTCAAATGCATCGCCGCAATGGCGTCAGGTACGTCGGCATCACCGGACACGATGATGATCGGCAAGGCCGCTTTCTCCGATTCGCGAATCTGCCGGATCAGCTCCAGGCCATCGAACGGCTCCATACGCAGGTCAGTAATCAACAGACCGATCCCCCGCTCGCCCTTCAGGTAGGCCAGCGCCCGCTTGGCATTTTCCGCCGTCACGCACCTGATACCCTTGGCTTTCAGGTAGCTGGCCAATGCTTCGCGAGCCAGTTGGTTGTCATCGACGATCAACACTTTCAGTGGCGCAGCCGACGGCGCCGTCACCGAAGCCAAAGCTTCACGCTCGTCGTCACTCAATATGTCGTCTTGGTCGAGCATGGCTGTCTCATCGTCAATGACCCAAAAAATATCCCTTGAATCAAGTTCAGACGGCTTTTGATCGCCTTGCAACCCGCCTTTGTCGGCTATTTGACACCCGTCGTGTTTCTCACCCTGCCCGTCGCACTGTTTAGACTTACGTCCAATGGGCACTGGCTCCCCCGCGACCGACCATGAAGGTCGAAAACAACAAGGTCGATGTGCACAGCTCGACATAGATACGCGGTAATGCTCATGAGCAAAATGGACGCCTTCACCCAGGCCGGAAAAACTGCAGTCATGCAGAACATCCAGGGAACCCTGCAGTTCCTGCAACGCTTTCCACCGTTCAACCAGATGGAGAACGCCCACCTGGCGTTTCTCGTCGAACAGTGCCAGCTGCGTTTCTATGCGGCCAATGACAGCATCATCAAACCCGACGACGGACCGGTCGAGCACTTCTATATCGTCAAGCAGGGTCGGGTGGTCGGTGAACGCCAGCACGTGTCCCGTCCGGGTACTGAAACCACCTTCGAGATCACCACGGGCGAGTGCTTTCCCCTTGCCGCCTTGCTCGGCGAACGTGCCACCCGCACGGAACACCTGGCCGGCGAAGACACCTTTTGCCTGCAACTGAACAAGGCGGCCTTCATTCGTCTGTTCGCCCTCTCCGAAGTCTTTCGCGACTTCGCCCTGCGCGGCGTCAGCAGCCTGCTCGATCAGGTCAATCAACAGGTCCAGCGCCGTGCCGTGGAAACCCTCGGCACTCAGTACTCGCTCAACACCCGCCTGGGTGAACTGGCCATGCGTCACCCGGTAGTCTGCGAGCGGCACACACCCTTGCGCCAGGCCGTGGCCCTGATGCACGAACAGCAGGTCGGCAGCATTGTCATCGTCGACCAGCAACGCTCTCCGGTTGGGATCTTCACCCTGCGCGATCTGCGCCAGGTGGTTGCCAATGCCAGCGCCGATTTTGCCCAGCCGATCGCCGCCCACATGACCCCCGATCCTTTCTACCTGAGCCCCCAGGCCAGTGCTTTCGACGCGGCCATTGCCATGACCGAACGACACATTGCGCATGTTTGCCTGGTCGAGGACAAGCGCCTGTGCGGCGTGGTCTCCGAACGCGACCTGTTCTCCCTGCAGCGTGTCGATCTGGTCCACCTGGCGCGCACCATCCGCCATGCCACGCGGATCGAAAGCCTGGTGTCGCTGCGCGGCGAGATCGGCCAGCTGGTCGAGCGCATGCTGGCCCACGGCGCGTCTTCCACGCAGATCACCCAGATCATCACCCTGCTCAACGACCACACCGTCTGCCGGGTGATCGAGCTGGCAATCCAGGACAAGGGCGATCCGGGCGTGCCGTTCAGCTGGCTGTGTTTTGGCAGTGAAGGCCGGCGCGAGCAGACCCTGCACACCGACCAGGACAACGGTATTCTTTTCGAGGCCCGCGATGCCGCCCACGCGGCCGAGATCCGCGGCCGCCTGCTGCCGTTGGCCCAGCACATCAACCAGGGCCTGGCCCAATGCGGCTTTACCCTGTGCAAGGGCAACATCATGGCCGGCAATCCCGAGCTGTGCCTGTCCCGTGCCGAATGGGCGCGGCGCTTCGCCGCCTTCATTCGTGAAGCCACGCCGGAGAACCTGCTGGCCTCCAGTATCTATTTTGACCTGCGGGTGGTCTGGGGCGACGAGACTGCCTGTGAACAATTGCGCCAGAGCATTCTTGCGCAGGTAGCCGATAACCGCCTGTTTCAACGCATGATGGCCGACAACGCCTTGCGTCAGCGGCCACCGGTAGGCCGTTTCCGTGAATTCGTGCTGACCCGCCAGGGCAGTGACAAGGCCGCCACCCTGGACCTCAAGGTCCAGGGCCTGACCCCCTTCGTCGACGGCGCCCGCCTGCTGGCCCTGGCCAACGGCGTCAGCGCCAACAACACCCAGGAACGTTTGCGTGAGCTGGTGACCCGCGAAGTGATCGACCCCCTCGACGGCGCCGCCTATGAAGAGGCCTACCACTTCATCCAGCAAACCCGCATGCAGCAACACCAGTTGCAGAGCCGGCAGAACCTGCCCTACTCCAACCGTGTCGACCCGGACAGCCTCAATCACCTGGACCGGCGCATCCTGCGCGAGTCCCTGCGCCAGGCCCAACGCCTGCAGAGCAGCCTGGCCCTGAGGTATCAGCTGTGAGCCTGTTCGCCTGGCTGCGACCTCGACAAATCGACGACCAACTACGCCAACGGGCCGCTCAGTTGACCCCGGCGGCCGCGCTCAGTGACCACCCCCTGCGCAACCAGCGTTGGGTCGTACTGGACCTGGAAACCAGCGGCCTGAATACCCAACGCGACCAGGTACTGTCGATAGGTGCGGTGGTCATTGAAGACGGCGCCATCGACTTTAGCCAGCAGTACGAGCGCACCCTCTACCAACGCGACCACAAACTGACCTCCAGTGTGCTGATTCATGGCCTGGGCCCCAGCGCCATCGCCGCTGGCTGCGATCCAGCCGAGGCACTGCTCGAGCTGATGGCCTTTATCGGCGACAGTCCGGTGCTGGCCTTCCACGCCCCCTTCGACCAGCGCATGCTCACGCGCGCCTTGAAAGACCACCTGGGCTATCGCCTGCAGCACCCTTTCATCGATGTAGCCGAGCTGGCACCGCTATTAAACCCGCAGATCACTCTGCGCGAAGCCGGGCTGGATGACTGGACAGCCTGTTTCGGGCTGGAGGCCATTGAGCGGCACAATGCCAGTGCCGATGCCATGGTCACCGCCGAACTGGCCCTGATCCTCTTCAGCCAGGCCCGGCGCCAGCATCTGGACAGCCCGGCGCAACTCGACCAGCACCTGCAGCGTTGGCGGCGCCGGCAGCAACAGAGTCACGGTTTCTAGGCTCATCCGATGAGCGTCAATTGCGTTGCACAAGAAGATTCTGTAACAATCGCGAATAATTCTCGTTAGTTAACACATCTTTTTCGGGGAACGCCTTGTCGTCCGTACAGAGCCCACACAGTGAGCTGGTCGGTACGCTCTACCGCGACCATCGCAGTTGGCTACTCGGCTGGCTAAGGCGTAATATCGCCTGCGCCGAGCGTGCCGAAGACCTCAGCCAGGACACTTTCGTGCGCCTGCTCGGTCGCGACCAGTTGCCCGCACCGCGTGAACCCCGAGCCTTTCTCCTGTCGATCGCCAGGGGGCTGCTGTTCGATCACTTTCGCCGCGCGGCACTGGAGCAGGCCTACCTGGCCGAGCTGATGCTGATCCCCGAAGCCGAACAACCCTCCCCGGAAGAACAACACCTGATTCTCGAAGACCTCAAAGCCATCGACCGTCTGCTCGGCAAGTTGTCGAGCAAATCCCGCGCGGCGTTCCTCTATAACCGCCTGGACGGCCTCAACCATGCGCAGATTGCCGAACGCCTCGGTGTTTCCGTCTCGCGTGTGCGCCAGTACCTGGCTCAAGGCATGCGCCAGTGCTACATCGCCCTGTATGGCGAGCCGACATGAACAGCAAACCCGTCAGCGCCCGCGTGCTGGACGCCGCAATTGCCTGGCAGCTGTGCCTGGACTCGGGCAGCGGCAGCGCTGACGAACGTGCCGAGTTCGCTCGCTGGCATGCCGCCAGTGAAGAACATGCGCGCGCCTGGATGCAGTTGGGCATGCTCGACCAACGTTTCAGCGCCGCAGCCGGGCCGGCGCGCCAGGCCTTGCTGCAATCGCGCGCAGGCCTGCGCCAGCGCATACGCAAGGTCGGCAGTGGCCTGGCCAGCCTGGTGCTGGTGGCTGGCTTGCTGAGTTGGGTCAGCGCCTATCAGTCGTTGGGCTACTGGCTGGCGGACCAGCGTACCGCCACCGGTGAGCAACGCAGCCTGCGCCTGACCGACGGCACCCTGATCAGCCTCAATACCCATTCGGCGGTGGACATCCGCTTCGATGAAAAGGAGCGCCTGATTGTCCTGCACGAAGGCGAGATCTCCATCGAAACCGGACACAAGGATGATCGTCCCTTTGTGGTCGCCACCGAAGACGGACGCATGCGCGCACTGGGCACGCGCTTCCTGGTCAAAGTGGAGGATCAGGGCACGCGCCTGAGCGTCTTGCAGTCGGCCGTGGCGGCCAGACCGCAAGACAGTGGCGACGAACAGATTCTGCACGAAGGCCAACAGGTGCTGATGAGCCATGACCGGCTCGGCCAGATTGCCGGCCTGAACATCGGTGCCGACGCCTGGACCCGCGGCATGCTGGTGGTCGACAACGTGCGCCTGAGCGAGCTGGTCGACGAGCTTGGCCGCTACCGCAGCGGCCACCTGGGGGTTGCGCCGGAAGTGGCCGATCTGCGCATTACCGGCAGCTTCCCGCTCAACGACACCAACCTGGCCCTGACCTCATTGCTGCCGACCCTGCCGGTGCAGATCGAGCAGCACACACCCTGGTGGGTGACAGTGGTGGCGAAGCGCGATACGCCTTGAGGGCCTCATCGCCGGCAAGGCCGGCTCCTACAGGTACTGCATGCACCCATCCTTGCCGGCGATGGGCTGCGCCAACAGCCCCTCTGGAATATAAATCAAAATAATTTTCACTACCCCCTGACACTTTTCTCAACTCACTCGGCAAGGAAGCTAGTTAGCACTTATCCGTCGAGGAGCCGCTGCATGACCCGTGTCTTTGAAAGTTTCCTGCGTCCCAGCCTGCTGGCCATGGCCATTGCCCTGTCCGCCCCGCTGGTGAGCAGCGCGCTGGTTGCCGCCGAGCAATCCAGCCTGCGCAGCTACAACCTGCCGGCCGCACCGCTGTCGAGCACCCTGACCCAGATCGCCAGCCAGGCCGGTATCGCCCTGAGCCTGGACCCGAGCCTGGCCAGCGGCCGCACCTCGGCACCAGTCAGCGGCCAGTACAGCGGCGTCGGCGCCCTGCAGGCGGCACTGCGTGGCACCGGCCTGCAGCTGCAGCAAAGCAGCGCCGGCACCTACAGCCTGGTAGTGAACCCGGAAGGTGTCATGTCTCTGCCGGAAACCAGCATCAACGCCACCGGTGATTTTGAAAGCGCCTGGGGCCCGGCTACCGGGTTCACGGCCACCCGTACCGCTGCGGGAACCAAGACCGACACCCCGATCGTCGAAGTTCCGCGTTCGATGACCGTCATCACCCGCGAGCAACTGGATGATCGTCAGGTCCTCAACCTCAACGATGCCCTGCGCTACACCGCTGGCGTGCAGAGCAGCGGCTACGCGTCCGACACCCGCGCCGACTGGCTGCGCGTGCGCGGCTTCGACCCGACCCAGTTCCTCGACGGTCTGCCACTGCCCAAGGGTTCGTTTGCCAACCCGAAAGTCGAGCCGTGGAACCTTGAGCGCATCGCCGTACTGCGCGGCCCGGCCTCGTCCGTTTACGGTCAGACCCCGCCAGGCGGCATGCTCGACATGGTCAGCCGTCGCCCGCAAGCCGAAAGCGCCCACCAGATCGAAGCGCAGGTTGGCAGCAACAACCACCGCCAGATCAACTTCGACAGCACCGGCAAAATCGATGATGAGGGCCAGTTCCTCTACCGCGTCAGCGGTGTAGTGCGCGACAGTGGTGCGCCAACCGACCATGTTCCGGACAAGCGCTACAACCTTGCGCCGAGCCTGACCTGGAACATGGATGAAGACACCAGCCTGACCTTCATCACCCAGTTCACCCGTGACGACACCGGTATCTCCGGGCAGTTCTTGCCGCTGCAAGGCACCAAACTGGACTCGCCGGCCGGCGACATCTCCCACCACAAAAACCTGGGTGATCCAGACTGGGAGTTCTACGACCGCACCTACTACGCGCTTGGTTACGCCTTCGAACATCGCCTCAACGATGTCTGGCAGTTCCGCCAGAACCTGCGCTACACCAAGAGCGACCTGTCGTTCCAGGGCATCAACGTCGCAACCATGAACAACGGCTTTGTCGAACCTGACGGCACGGTTCCGCGCGAAACCGGCATCGTCAACGAAGACATCAGCCAGTTCGCCGTGGATAACAACTTCCAGGCCGACTTCCAGACCGGTGTGCTGAGCCACACCCTGCTGATCGGCCTCGACCACCAGCGCTCGAACACCAACTATCGATGGGACTACGGCCTGAGTTTCAGCGTACCGCCCGGTAACGTGATCAACCCACCGTACGGCCAGGATTTCTCCAAGGTGCAGTACTTCACTATGTACGACTATGGCCAGAAGACCCGCCAGACCGGCTTCTACGTCCAGGACCAGATTGCCCTGGACAACTGGCGCCTGACAGTCGGAGGTCGTGAAGACTGGGTGCACACCGGCACCACCTTCCACAATCAGAACGATGCCACCAGCACCGAGCGCGACAAGGCCTTCACCGGTAACGTCGGCCTGAGCTACGTCTTCGACAATGGCGTGACTCCGTACATTTCCTACACCGAGTCGTTCCAGCCGAGCACCGGCGCGGCTGTCGCGGCCACTGAGTCGTTCAAACCGACCGAGGGCCGTCAGTATGAAGTGGGCGTGAAGTATCAGCCGGTGGGCAGCAAAAACCTGTACACCGCCGCCGTGTACGACCTGCGCCAGGAAAACGTGAAGGTTACCGAAGGCAATATCACCACTCAGGTTGGCGAGCTGCAGGTTCGCGGTGTCGAACTGGAAGCGACTACCCAGGTGACCAATAACCTCAAACTGATCGGTTCCTATACCTACACCGACACCGAGATTCTCAAGGGCGCAGCCAACGAGCAAGGCAATCGCATGGCCTTGATCCCACGCAATCAGGCGACCCTGTGGGCTGACTACACCTGGCACAACGGCTTGCTCGACGGCTTCGGTGTCGGCGGTGGCGTGCGTTATGTAGGCGACAACTACGGCAACACCACCAACACCGATCTGGGTTATGTTGGCTCCTACACCGTTTACGATGCGTCGGTGCATTACGACCTCGGCCGCAAGGTGAGCACGCTCAAGGGCATGACCGTCGCCGTCGAAGCCAAGAACCTGCTGAACAAGGACTACCTGGCCAACTGCGACGGCTACTGGTGCTACTACGGTGACGAGCGCAACGTGGTTGCCAGCGTGAACTACAAGTTCTAAGGCCGTAAATGAAAAGCCAGACCATACGCCGCTGGTCCTTCGTCCATACCTGGACCAGCCTGATCTGCACCCTGTTCCTGCTGATGCTGGCAGTGACCGGCTTGCCGCTGATCTTTCACCACGAGATCGACCACTTGCTGGGCGATGCTCCGGAATTGAAGGAGATGCCGGCCGACACCCCGAAGCTCGACCTGCAGCAGTTGGTGCTCAAAGCCCAGGCTCATCGCCCGGGTGAGGTCATGCAGTACTTTGGTTGGGATGAGGACGACAGCAATGGCGTGATCGCGATCATGGCAGCCACTGCGGGCACCGAGCCGAATTCGTCGCATACCTTCATGCTCGATGGCCGCACCGGTGAAGCGGTGGAAATGCCCTCGGCCAACGGCGGTTTCATGATGACCATGCTGCGCCTGCACGTCGACATGTTTGCCGGCCTGCCCGGCAAGCTGCTGCTGGCGTTCATGGGCTTGCTGTTCGTGGTGGCGATCATTTCCGGCGTGGTGCTTTATGCACCGTTCATGCGCCGCCTGAAGTTCGCCACGGTGCGTCATGAGAAGTCGCGGCGCCTGCGCTGGCTCGACCTGCACAACCTGATCGGCATCGTCACCCTGAGCTGGGCCCTGGTGGTAGGCGTGACCGGGGTGATCAGCGCCCTCTCCGACCTGGTCATCGCGGCGTGGCGCAACGACAGCTTGAGCGCGATGGTAGCGCCCTACCGCGATGCCCCGCCTCTGACCGAACTGGCGCCCGTCAGCCGGGTACTGGATATCGCTGCCGAGGCCGCACCGGGGATGGTGCCGGACTTTATCGCCTTCCCGGGCACACGCTTTTCCAGCGAACATCATTACGCCGTGTTCATGAAAGGCGGCACTCACCTGACTGCGCATTTGCTCACACCGGTACTGATCGACGCGACAACCCTGGCAGTGACCGCTGTCGGCGATCGGCCCTGGTACATGGACGCGATGGGACTGTCGCAGCCGCTGCACTTCGGTGACTACGGCGGCCGGCCGATGCAGATCCTCTGGGCCGTGCTCGACGTGCTGACGATCATCGTCCTGGGCAGTGGCGTATACCTCTGGGTCGTGCGCCGTCGAGCCACTGCGACAGTGTCGGCCGCCCGGACGGAGGTGACAGGATGAAGCGCAAACAAGCAAGCCTGTGGACGGTGTTCGGCATGCCCGCGTTGATCGCTTTGCTCGGGGCAGCGGGCCTGTTTGCCGCCTTGCTGGGGGATGGCTGGTGGGATGCGCTGGCCTGGGCAGGACTGGGCTTGCCCGCCTGGTACAGCCTGCGGGGCTTTTGCTCAGCCCCGCGCTAGTGCTCAGTCAGTCAGTTTCGGCAAGCACTCATCCAGCCGCTTGTGCAACGCACTGGCACTCGGCCAGTTGCGCAACAGCCGCGCCCGGTCACGGGCGTAGGCCGGGGCGAAACTGAGCTGAGTGGCATGCTGGCACATGGCATCGAGATCGATCAGTGACCACTGACCGTTCTGCCAGAACAGGTTGTGTCCCTTCATGTCGCCATGGCTGATGCGCTCGTGGATCAACTGCTTCAACAGCGCCTGCAAGGCCTGAAGCTGCGCCTCAGGCACATCACCGCTGTCGACATAGGGCGCGAAGCACTCGATCAGGTCCGGCCCGTCGGCGTACTCGGTCACCAGATAAGCGCGGCTGCGCAGGCCCATCATCCGCTGCTCCAGCACCGCCAGTGGCCGCGGCGTGGCGATACCGAGAAATTCCAGGCGGTGTCCTTCGATCCACGAGTGCCAGGCCCGGCTCGGACGCCAGAAGCGCTTGAACCAGTGCGCGGTGTTCTTGATGTTGTAGCGTTTGAGCACCAATGGCCGCCCGTTCACTTCAACCCGCGCGACACTGGCAGCCCCACCGGTCTTGTACAGGTGGCCCTGGTCGATCAACGTGTCGGCCTGCTCCAGCACCGGCAGCAAGGCCGCCAGTTCGTTGCGGCGAATCGAACGCAAGCCGGAGAGGCCACGCTCAACGCTGAATAGCGTGCACTCGCGTCCGGCCTTCTCCAGGTAATCCTTCAAACGCCAGCTGCGCACCTTGTCGATCTGCTTCTGCAGGGCTTCCAGTGGCAGCGCATGCTCGGCGTTGGCCAGCAGGTAATGCACCAGCAGTTCTTCGATGAACGGCTCCAGGCGCTTGGGCAGTTGGGCGAAAAGTACGCCAAGGTTCTGCAGCACTTGTGGCCGAGACAGAGGCTTGCCCAGGGTTTCCGCTTTGATCCCTGCGCCATCGATCAGGTACAGCTGGCCGCCATGGCGCAACAGGTTGTCCAGGTGCAGGTCTTCCTGCCACAGGCCCTTGGCGTGCATCTGCCCCACTGCTGCCAACGCTTCACCGAGCACCAGCTGCTGTTCGTCTGCCAGTGGCGGCAAGGCTTCGACTTCTGCCCAGGCATCGGCCAGGCTCTGCGCATCTTCGAGAAACTCGAACAGCAACCAGCCGCCTTCGCCTTCGCGAAGACCATCGGCCAGCAACAACGGCGTCGTCAGCCCTTGCGCCGCCAGCAGGCGCGCGCCTTCAAGCTCGCGCTGAAAATGCCGGGAAGCGCTGCCGCCCACCAGCAGCTTTGCCAGCACCGGCTTACCGCGCCAGATACCGGCACCCACATAGCGCTGCCCGGGCAGTACCCGCAGCAGGCTGAGCAGTTGCAGCTCGGCACTGCCAGCGGCGTCGGCCAGGCTAATGCTCAGGGGCAGATCCGGGTGACGCCCGGCATCCTTGAGTTCGGACAAACGCATCAGCGAGCCTCTTTCTCACGGCGGCGGCGCGTCAGGCGCTGCAGCCAGTTGTCGACCAGGGGGCTGTCGGTGGCCTGGTCCAGGTAACTGGCCAGCAGCAGACGCACTTCAGCTTCGCTCCAGTTCGGTGCACGGCGCAACAACGGCTCAAGGTCCTTGAGCCGGTCACGCATGCCCAGCAGCAGCGGCCGGGTTTTCTCCAGGTCAATCAGTTGCGCCAGCCAGCCATCGCTGCGCTCACGCAAGAAGATGTGCTTGGGGTAGAAACAGCCATGCACCTGGCCGGCCGCGTGCAGCGTACGCGCCAACAGGCCGCAGGCACGCAGGATGCCCTGACGCTGGCCGATGTCGAGCGTCGGCCATTGCCCGAGTAGGCCGTCCAGGTCGCTCCACTCGTCCAGCGCGCGGGTCAGCAGGATCGCCCGGCGTTCGCCGTCGATCTTGCGTTCACCGTAATAAACGGCCTGCAGCGCTGGAATCCCCAGCTTCTGGTAGCGGCTGATATTGCGAAACTCGCGGGCAAAGGTCGGCTCACCGAAGGGCCGGTGCAGGGTGCGGGTCAGGTAGTCGCTCTGGCGCTTGAGGTAGTAGCCCTTGCCCTCCAGCTCCAGGCGATAAACGCTGCTCCAGCCACCGCGGCCGGTATTGGGTTCATCCACCGCATCAAGCTGCAGCGCCCAGAGCTGGTCGAAACCATTCAGGCCATGGCGCTCAAGCAGTGCCATCTCGGCACTGGCGAGGAAATCAGTCATTCGCGTCCCTCGAAAAACGTCACGACATGCCGGATGCGGCGCTTGTCCGCGGCATTCAGGCGCTCGCGCCCGCGATACTGCAAGTAGAAGCGCAAACGCTGGGTGGCCGACAAGTGATACTTGGCCACTTTGTCCAGGCATGCCAAGTCCTTGGTGATCCGGTAGCGCAGCATGAAGCCCCACCAGAAGTCGCCGGTCGGGCAATCGATCAAGAATAGACTGGCCTGGTCATCGACCAGCAGGTTGCGCCACTTCAGATCATTATGGGTGAAGTGGTGATCATGCATGACCCGGGTATGCCGGGCCAACTGGCGGCTGATGTGATCGACCCAGCCGCGATCAGCCAGGCGTGCGTCCTTGCGTTCAGCCAGCGCCGAAAGGTCTTCGGTACGCGGCAGCTCGCGGGTGATCATCGCCCCGCGGCCAAAGGCCAGGCCATTACGTTCCAGGCCCCAGGCGATTACTTCGGCGGTGGGAATGTCCCACTTGGCGAACTGCTTGAGGTTCTGCCATTCAGCCTTGATCCGCGGGCGCCCCAGGTAACGGCGCAAGCCTTTGCCGGCACCGGTGTAGCGTTTGACGTAATAGTTGACCCCGTCGCGCTGAACACGGATCACTTCGCTCAGCGGGTCGTGGGTCAGGCGTTCGCCCTGCAAGGCAAACACCGCATCGATACTGCCAAAGTCCGCCGCCAGTGCCTGGTAATCAGGCTCCAGTGTCCAACCCGCCATCAGAGCGCATCCCCGTATCGTTGTTTACGCTCGTAGAGCTTCTGGGCCTTGCCTTCCAGCCAGCGCAGCAGCGCGGCCTCATCAGCAAGAATCTGACGCAGCGGTTGCTGGAAGTAACCGCGCAGGAAGCGCAGTTTGTCGCGCCGGGTCAGACCGATATCCAACGCCGAGAAATACAGCGCAGCCAGGTCCTTGTTGCGCCAGCGCCGGGAGATGGTCGCCCGGGTCTGTGCGCGGTGCAGGTCGATAACCGACAGCTTGAAATCTTCAGCCGTCACCTCACGATCGGTGTGCAGCAGGAAGTGGCAGATGTAGCAGTCACGGTGATTGACCCCGGCGCGGTGCATCATCCCGGTCATGCGCGCCACCTCGGCAATCAGCGCGCGCTTGAGGCGCGGCGCAGGCGGTTGCTTGACCCAGTCGATACTGAAGTCTTCGAGGCTGATAGTCGGCGCCAGTTCTTCGGTAACGATGAACGAATGCTGCGCAGCCGGATTGCTGCCACGCTCGCCGTAGGCAACGGCAGTCATGGTCGGCACCCCGACCTCATGCAGACGCTGCACCGCCTGCCACTCCTGACCGGCACCGAGCACCGGCAGCTTGGCGGTGAACAGGTTCTTGAAGATCTCGCCCCAGCCGATGCCGCGGTGGATCTTGACGAAGAAACCCTCGCCCTCCACCACGGTACGCAGCGTGCGACGCCCTTCCAGCTCGCGATAGACCTCGCCTTGCAGCGCTTCTACGGCATCGAAGGCATCACGCCCGGCCCACAGGCGCTTGAACGGTTCGGCCAGTATCAGCTTCATGCAGACTCCTGCCCCAGGATCACATCGGCGGCATGCTCGGGCATGCTGTAGAGGTCGGCGCTGTCGGCAAAAGACAGCCCGTTACGCGCCCAGTTGGCACGCGCCGTGTCGTCTTCAAGCATGCGTTGCAGGTACTGGTTGAGCTGTTCCTGTTCGAACGGCTCATCGAGCACCAGGCCGCTGTCGGCCTCGGCAATGTAATGGGCATAGCCACAGACTGCCGAGACCAGCACCGGCAAGCCGGCAACCAGCGCTTCGAGCAACACCGTGCCGGTGTTCTCGTTGTAGGCCGGGTGAATCAACAGGTCGGCACCGAGCAGGAAGCGCGGGATATCGCTGCGTCCCTTGAGGAACTGCACCTGATCGGACAAGCCGAGGGTTGCGCTTTGCAGCTGGAACACCTTGGGATCATCCTGGCCGATCACCATCAGCCGCGTGCGCTTACGCAGTGCCGACGGCAAGGCTGCCAGGGCTTTGAGGCTACGGTCGACGCCCTTGGTCTTGAACCCGGAGCCGATCTGCACCATCAGCAGTTGGTCGTCCTTAAGATCGAACTCACGGCGAAACTCGGCGCGAATCTCGGCGGCATTGGCCGGCGCACGACGGTCCTGG
Source organism: Pseudomonas sp. (assembly GCA_036643775.1). GTDB lineage: Bacteria > Pseudomonadota > Gammaproteobacteria > Pseudomonadales > Pseudomonadaceae > Aquipseudomonas. Next base: position 31,456 of record JAVXRI010000041.1, read on the forward strand.
GAAATGCCCGGTGGCAGCAAGTGGAAACGCTCCAGCGGTGTGTCGTAATGCTTGATGAACAATGGCTGCTGGACTTCCGAGATCATCAGGATCTCGGTCTTGGCGTCCTTGGCAAACACCGCCCGCTCGTACTCGGCAAAGTGCCGGTAGCGGCCCCAACGCCGGTACAGCGAGTTGCGCAGGGTTTGTGCCTTGTCTTCAAAGCAGCCATCGGCGGCGTAGTAGACGTCCAGCCCGGGCATCTTGTTGAAGCCGATCAGACGGTCTACCGGGCGCGTGGCAAGGTCTGCCTCCATCCAGGCACTGAGTTTCTCGTTGCGCCGATGGTTGAACAGCGCCTTGACCGGCGCGACCAGCACTTCGAAACCTTCAGGCACATCGCCTTCCCAGATCAGCGTGTAAACGCGGATCTGGTGGCCACGGCGCTGGCACTCCAGGGCAATGCGCATGAAGTCGCGCTGCAGGCCGCCGAAGGGGAAATATTTGTACAGCACAAAAGCCAGTTGCATTAACGAACATCCTCAGCCAGCAGCAACGCGCGCAATTGGCTCGCCACACGCTCGGGATTCAGGCGAGTGAAGCACAACGGCCACTCGCGTTTGAGATCGAACCGGCGCTGATCGTCAGCGCTCGGTTTATACGTACATTTCTTCTGCAGGCACGGCGCGCAGGCAAAGTCGCTGGCCAGGTGCACCTGTGACTTGCCGTAGGCACCGGTCAGCCCGGGGTTGGTCGGGCCGAACAGCGACAGGGTCGGCACATCCAGTGCCGCCGCCAGGTGGCCAAGGCCGGTATCCACCGCCACACAGGCTTTGGCGGCGGCCAGCACGCGAGCAACGCCAGCCAGGTTCAACTTGGGCAGTACCTGACAGTTGTTCAAGCCCTTGGCGATGCGCTCGGCACGCGCCTTCTCTGCCGGGTTGCCCCACGGCAGGCGCACCTCAAGGCCTTGCTGGCCGAGGCGCTCGGCCAACTGCCGCCAGTAGGCCTCCGGCCAGTGTTTGGTGGCCCAGGTGGTGCCATGCAGGAACACCACGAACGGCGCTGCCGGCGGCAACTGCAGGCGATTGAGATCCAGGCCGTAGTCACCCAGGCCGGCAGGCAGGTCGTAACCCAACGCCAGGGCAAACAGCTGGCGCACCCGTTCTACCGCGTGCTGCCCACGCTGCACCGAAAAGCGCCGGTCGTAGAAGCGACTGGACAGCCCTTCACGTGCTGAGTAGCGGTCGAGCCCGGCCACAGGCGCCTTGACGTAACGCGTCAGCCACGCGGACTTGACCAGGCCCTGGGCGTCGATCACCAGGTCATACTTGGTCTCGCGCAAACGCTGCTTGAACTGGCGCCATTCGCCATTCTTGAAGGTCTGCCAGAGGTTCTTGCGCCAGCGGCGGATCGCCACCGGGATAACCTTGTCCACCGCCGGGTGCCAGCTGGGGATCTCGGCAAAACCTTCCTCAACCACCCAATCGAAGCGAATCCCGGGAATCGCCCGGGCCGCATCGGTCAGCGCTGGCAGCGCATGAATCACATCCCCCAGGGAAGAGGTCTTGATCAGCAGTACCCGCACTTAGTCGACCTCGGCCATGACATCGATCAGGTTCGGCCCGTTGAGGCGCTGCAATGCAGCCACCACAGCCTCGGGTTCGAGCTGACGCAAGCAGTTGTAATGGCCGAAACGGCAGGTACGGTCGAAACAGGGACTGCACTCCAGGCCCAGGCGCACCACTTCGACCTGATCGGCCAGCGGCGGGGTGAAGCCTGGCGAAGTCGATCCGTAGACCGCCACCAGCGGCCGGTTGAGGGCGGCAGCGACATGCATCAGACCGGAATCGTTGGACACCACGGCATCGCTGCACGACAGCAGGTCGATAGCTTCGGCCAGCGAGGTTTCGCCGCTGAGATTACTCGCCTCTTCGCGCAGTCCGGGAATCAGCCGGTCGCGAATCGACTCGCCCACCGCATGGTCGTTCTTCGAACCGAACAGCCAGACCTGCCAGCCCTCACGGATCTTGGCTTCGGCCACCTTGGCGTAATGCTCCGACGGCCAGCGCTTGGCTTCGCCAAACTCCGCACCCGGACACAACGCTAGCACCGGGCGGTCCAGGCTCAGGCCGAACTTGGCCAGGGCGGCAACGCGGCTGGAGGCCTCGATCTGCAGATTGGGGCGCGGATAGGGTTTGGGCAGCTCGGCACCCGCCGGATAGGCCAGCGCCATGAAGCGCTCGATCATCAGCGGGTAACGCGCCTTGTCCAGCTTGCGCACATCATTGAGCAGGCCGAAACGCAGCTCGCCACGCCAGCCGGTACGTTTGGGAATACCGGCAAAGAACGGCACCAGCGCCGACTTCAGCGAGTTGGGCAGCAGGATCGCCTGGTCATACTGACCGGCCAGGGACTTGCCGATGCGCCGCCGTGTCGCCAGTTCCAGCGCGCCATGACCGAGCGGAAAGCTCAAGGCCTGGCGAACTTCAGGCATGCGTTCGAGGATCGGCCGGCTCCACTCGGGGGCCAGCACGTCGATCACACACGCCGGATGTTGCTGCTTCAGGCAATGGAACAGGGTTTGCGCCATTACCATGTCGCCCACCCAGCTGGGGCCAATGATCAAAATTCTCATGCTTTATCCAGAAACGATCAGGGAGGCTGCAGCCTGTCCGCGAACAGCCTGGCCTCCCCTCTTTATATTCAGGCTATATAACGACCAGTGTACGCCACTCGGGCTGTAGTGTGGTCCTGGCAGGCTTCCTGCCGCCTGATTCGCCTGGTTCAACAGCTCATGTGAGTCCCAGTTCAGCCCAGATGCGCCGCACTTCACGACGTTCCTGCACAAACTGCGAGGCATCGATCACCCCGGCCTGTTTCTGCAGGGCCTGACGGTGCGCCGCCGAGCGGAATGCCTTGTACACCTCGCGCAGCAGCACAGCGTCGCTGGCGGGCATCAGCCCGGCCTGCTCAAGCTCTTCGAGGATGCGGATGTTGTCGGTCCAGCGCAGCAGTTCCGGATGGTCGTGAGACCAGGCCAAAGCGGCGTATTGCACCATAAATTCGATATCGACGATACCACCGGCATCCTGCTTGATATCGAAGGGCACACCGGCCTCGAAAGCATTGGCACCGGTGCCGGCAGTGCTGATCCGGGTGCCCAGGTTGTCGCGCATCTTGGCGCGCATCTCGCTGACCTCGGCCTGCAGCTTGGCCAGATCGCGGGCCTTGCCGAGCACCCGCGCACGCACCGCTTCGAAGGCCGTGCCCACCTGCGGACAACCGACCAGCACCCGCGCACGTACCAGCGCCTGATGTTCCCAGGTCCAGGCCTCGTTCTGTTGATAGCGCTCGAAGGCCCCCAGCGAACTGACCAGCAGGCCCGATGCGCCGGAAGGACGCAGACGCATATCCACGTCGTAAAGCTGCCCGGAGTTGGTCTGAGTGGTCAGCAGGTGAATGATCCTTTGCCCCAGACGGGTGAAGAACTGGGCGCTGTCGATCGGTTTGGCACCGTCGGTTTCGGCCTGTGGATCGCCATCATGGATGAACACCAGATCAAGGTCCGAGCCATGCCCAAGCTCGATACCACCGACCTTGCCATAACCGATAATGATGAAACCCGGATCACACAGGCTGCCGTCGCTGCGTTTGGGCTGGCCATGACGCGCCACGGTCTGGCGCCAGGCCAGGGCCAGCACCTCATTGAGGATGGCTTCGGCCAGCCAGGTGAGGTAATCGCTGACCTTCATCAGTGGCAGGTTACCGGCGATCTCCGACGCAGCAACGCGCAGGTTGTGCGCCAGTTTGAAGTGGCGCAGCGCTTCCATCTGCTGCTCAAGATCGTCCTCGGGAATCCGCGTCAGCCGCTCGCGCAGCTCGGCCGCCAGCTCCGGCGCCAGCGGCGGGCTGAACAAGCGGCCTTCGTTAAGCAGCTCATCGAGCAGCAGCGGGAAGCGGGTGATCTGTTCGGCGATCCACGGGCTGGCGGCGCACAAGGTCAGCAAGCGACGCAGCGCCCCCGGGTTCTCGGTCAGCAGCACCAGATAGGCCGAACGTCGGGCCACCGCCTCGACCAGTGGCAATACGCGCTCCAGCACCAGGTCCGGGTCGGCATGCTCTACCGCCTGGGCCAGCAAGCGTGGAATAAAGGCGTCGAGGCGCTCGCGACCCAGACGCTGCATGGCCCGTAGCTGCGGACTGGCGCGCAGCCCGGCAAGCTGCTTGAGTGCCTTGCGCGGATCGGCGAAGCCAGCGTCTTGCAACTGACGGCAAGCAGCCTCTTCATTCTGGACCTCTTCCCACAGCGGCAGCCATTCACCACCGACAATCTCTTCACCCTCTTCACCCTCTTCGCCTTCTTCTTCGTCCGGATCGGCGATGACCTGACGGAAGTGCCAGTCGATCCGCCCGCGCCAATGCATCAACTGGTCACGGAAGCTCGCCCAGTTGCTGAAACCGAGCATAAAGGCAATACGCACGCGGTCCAGCTCATCATCCGGCAACATCTGGGTCTGCCGGTCAGCAATCGCCTGGATCGCGTGCTCGGTGTAACGCAGGAATTCATAGCCTTCGCGCAGCTCGGCAACCACTGCAGGCGGCAGGTAACCCTGCCCCTCAAGGGTCGCCAGGACTTTAAGCAATGGTCGCTGCTGCAAGCTCAGGTCGCGTCCACCATGGATCAACTGGAATGCCTGGGCGATGAACTCGACCTCGCGAATGCCACCGGCCCCCAGCTTGATATTGTCGGCCATGCCCTTGCGCCGCACTTCCTGCTGGATCAGCTGCTTCATGGTGCGCAGCGCTTCGATCGCGGAAAAGTCCAGGTAGCGCCGGTAAACGAACGGTCGCAGCACATTCAGCAACTGTGCTCCGGCCTGCTGGTCACCGGCCACCACCCGCGCCTTGATCATCGCGTAGCGTTCCCAATCGCGGCCCTGGTCCTGGTAGTACTGCTCCAGCGCATTGAAGCTGAGCGCCAACGCGCCGGCGGAACCGTAAGGGCGCAGGCGCATGTCGACGCGGAACACGAAGCCATCGACGGTGACCGGGTCCAGGGCCTTGATCAGGCGCTGGCCCAGACGGGTGAAGAACTCCTGGTTATCCAGCGAGCGCTTGACCCCCTCGGTCTCGCCGCCTTCAGGGAAGGCGAAGATCAGGTCGATGTCCGACGACAGGTTCAGTTCCACCGCGCCAAGCTTACCCATGCCCAGCACCACCATATGCTGTGCCAGGCCGCTGCGATGGCCGATGGGGGTACCGAACTGCTGGCAATGACGCGGGTACAGCCATTGGTAGGCCTGATCGATACAAGCGTCTGCCAGGTCCGACAGATCTCGGCAGGTCTGCACCAGGTCGGCCTGGCGGTTCAGGTCCCGCCAGATGATCCGCACCTGCTGGCGACTGCGCTGACGTCGCAGGTTGCGCGCCAGCTCGTCTTCGCTTTCGGCAGCCTGAGTGGCAGCGGCAATCTGCGCGCACAACTCGCCCGGCGCGAAGCTGCGGTCGAGTTCGCCGCTGGCGGCCAGATCGAGGAGCATGGCCGGATCACGCAGTGCTTGTTCGAAGACAAAATCGCTGGCTGCGGTGACCCGAGCGAACTGCGCCCAACGCTCTAGCGTCCAGCTATCGAGCGATAAAGAAGGTGTCTGGGCAACCGCGTCACGCAACGATTGCTCACTGCGACTGACAAACGGCGCAAGGGTGGCGGGCACAGCGGCCAGCAATGGCAGGCTCATGGTCTATCCTTGATCGGCGAGAAAAGATTGGCAGCGAGCGGACGAGGGAACCCTGACCACGGTTGGACTGTCGTACAAAAGTTAGAAATAGCTGAAAAATCAGATTCTCTGGCAGAAACCATCGCAGCAAACCTTTTCGTAACTTGTTTTTAACTACCGGTATCGTTTTTTCCCACAACCCGAACAGCGGCCACGAGCCATTTTTCTGTAGTTTTACTACTGCTTCTTCACTTCAAAAGCATGAAATGGTGATTCATTTGTAGTAAAACTACACAACGCCGGTACACTCTCCGGTAATCCAAGAATTTCATGTCGTCTGCCCAAAAGGCCAGTCGCAAACTCAGGCAACCGATTCTGGAAGCCTTTCCGCCCTGGAGCAAGCCATGCAAGACCTCGATCCCGTCGAAACCCAGGAATGGCTGGACGCCCTGGAGTCGGTTCTCGACAAAGAAGGCGAAGACCGCGCTCACTATCTGATGACCCGTATGGGCGAGCTGGCCACCCGCAGTGGCTCCCAGCTGCCATATGCCATCACCACGCCATACCGCAACACCATCCCTGTTACCCACGAAGCACGCATGCCTGGCGACCTGTTCATGGAACGCCGCATTCGCTCGTTGGTCCGTTGGAACGCGCTGGCAATGGTAATGCGCACCAACCTGAAAGACTCGGACCTGGGCGGCCACATCTCCAGCTTCGCCTCCAGCGCCACCCTGTATGACATCGGCTTCAACTACTTCTTCCAGGCCCCGACCGACGAGCACGGCGGCGACCTGATCTACTTCCAGGGTCACGCTTCGCCAGGCGTCTACGCCCGTGCGTTCATGGAAGGCCGGATCACCGAAGACCAGATGAACAACTTCCGTCAGGAAGTTGATGGCAAGGGCCTGTCGTCCTACCCACACCCATGGCTGATGCCTGACTTCTGGCAGTTCCCGACCGTTTCCATGGGTCTGGGCCCGATCCAGGCGATCTACCAGGCGCGTTTCATGAAGTACATGGAAAGCCGTGGCTACATCCCTGCTGGCAAGCAGAAGATCTGGTGCTTCATGGGCGACGGCGAGTGTGACGAGCCGGAATCCCTGGGCGCAATCTCCCTGGCTGGCCGCGAGAAGCTGGACAACCTGATCTTCGTCATCAACTGCAACCTGCAGCGCCTCGACGGCCCGGTTCGCGGCAACGGCAAGATCATCCAGGAACTCGAAGGCGTGTTCCGTGGCGGTGGCTGGAACGTCAACAAAGTGGTCTGGGGCCGTTTCTGGGACCCACTGCTGGCCAAAGACGTCGACGGTATCCTGCAGCGTCGCATGGACGAAGTCATCGACGGCGAGTACCAGAACTACAAGGCCAAGGACGGCGCGTTCGTCCGTGAGCACTTCTTCAACACCCCGGAACTCAAGGCCATGGTCGAAGACCTGTCCGACGACGAGATCTGGAAGCTCAACCGTGGTGGCCACGACCCGTACAAGGTCTACGCGGCGTACCACCAGGCGGTCAACCACAAAGACCAGCCTACCGTGATCCTGGCCAAGACCATCAAGGGTTACGGCACCGGTGCTGGCGAAGCCAAGAACACCGCGCACAACACCAAGAAGGTCGACGTCGACAGCCTGCGTCACTTCCGTGACCGCTTCGACATCCCGGTCAAGGACGAAGAGCTGGAAAACCTGCCGTTCTTCAAACCTGAAGAAGGCAGCGCCGAAGCCCGTTACCTGGCCGAGCGCCGCAACGCCCTGGGCGGTTTCGTGCCTCAGCGCCGGGCCAAGAGCTTCAGCATCCCGACGCCGCCGCTGGAAACCCTCAAGGCGATCCTGGACGGCTCGGGCGACCGCGAAATCTCCACGACCCAGGCTTATGTGCGTTTCCTGACGCAGCTGCTGCGCGACAAGAACATCGGTCCCCGCGTGGTGCCAATCCTGGTGGACGAAGCCCGTACCTTCGGTATGGAAGGCATGTTCCGCCAGTTGGGCATCTACTCGTCCGTCGGCCAGCTCTACGAGCCAGTCGATAAAGACCAGGTGATGTTCTACCAGGAAGACAAGAAGGGCCAGATCCTCGAAGAAGGCATCAACGAAGCGGGCGCCATGTGCTCCTTCATCGCTGCCGGTACTTCGTACTCCAGCCACAACCAGCCGATGCTGCCGTTCTACATCTTCTACTCGATGTTCGGCTTCCAGCGTATCGGTGACCTGGCCTGGGCCGCTGGCGACAGCCGCACCCGTGGCTTCCTGATCGGCGGTACCGCCGGCCGTACCACCCTCAACGGTGAAGGCCTGCAGCACGAAGACGGTCACAGCCACATGCTGGCCGCGACCATCCCGAACTGCCGCACCTATGATCCGACCTACGGCTACGAGCTGGCGGTGATCATTCAGGACGGCATGAAGAAGATGACCGAAGAGCAACAGGACGTCTTCTACTACATCACCGTGATGAACGAAGCCTACACCCAGCCTGCGATCCCTGCTGGCGCCGAGGAAGGCATCATCAAGGGCATGTACCTGCTCGAGGAAGACACCCGCGAAGCGGCACACCACGTACAGCTGATGGGCTCCGGCACCATCCTGCGTGAAGTGCGTGAAGCGGCGAAGATCCTGCGTGAAGAGTTCAACGTCGGCGCCGACGTGTGGAGCGTCACCAGCTTCAACGAACTGCGTCGCGACGGCCTGGCCGTAGAGCGCAGCAACCGCCTCAAGCCTGGCCAGAAGCCACAGCAGACTTACGTCGAGCAGTGCCTGAACGGTCGCAAAGGTCCGGTCATTGCCTCTACCGACTACATGAAACTGTTCGCCGAGCAGATCCGTCAGTGGGTGCCGAGCAAAGAATTCAAAGTCCTGGGTACCGATGGCTACGGTCGCAGCGACAGCCGCAAGAAGCTGCGTCACTTCTTCGAAGTCGACCGTCACTTCGTGGTGCTGGCTGCCCTGGAAGCATTGGCTGACCGTGGCGAGATCGAACCCAAGGTTGTGGCCGACGCCATCGCCAAGTTCGGTATCGACCCGGACAAACGCAACCCACTGGACTGCTGAGGAGTATTTTTAAGTGAGCGAACTCATTCGCGTACCTGACATCGGCAGCGGTGAAGGTGAAATCATTGAGCTGTTCGTCAAAGTCGGCGACCGCATCGAGGCTGACCAGAGCCTGCTGACCCTGGAGTCCGACAAGGCCTCCATGGAGATCCCGGCCCCCAAGGCCGGTGTGATCAAGTCGCTGAAGGTCAAGCTGGGCGACCGCCTGAAAGAAGGCGACGAGCTGATGGAACTGGAAGTCGAGGGCGCCGCTGCGGCGCCTGAGGCTCCGGCCGCGGCACCGGCTGCGGCTGCACCTGCTGCCGCTCCGGCTGCAGAGGCTGCCCCTGCTCCGGCAGCTGCCCCTGCTGCCGCCACTGTTCAGGACATCCACGTTCCGGACATCGGCTCTTCGGGCAAGGCCAAGATCATCGAAGTACTGGTCAAGGTCGGCGACACCGTCGAAGCCGACCAGTCGTTGATCACCCTGGAATCGGACAAAGCCTCGATGGAGATCCCGTCTCCAGCCGCTGGCGTGGTCGAAGCCGTGATTGCCAAGCTGGACGACGAAGTCGGTACCGGCGACCTGATCATCAAGTTGAAAGTGGCCGGCGCCGCCCCGGCTGCCGCTCCAGCACCTGCCGCTGCCGCCCCGGCGCCAGCCAAGGCTGAAGCTGCACCGGCCGCTGCTCCTGCAGCCGCTGCCCCCGCTGCCGCACCGGTTGCAGCCCCTGCTGCGGCCAACGGTGCCAAGGTTCACGCCGGCCCTGCCGTGCGTCAGCTGGCCCGCGAGTTCGGCGTCGAGCTGAACGCCGTAGCGGCCACCGGCCCGCACGGTCGTATCCTCAAGGAAGACGTGCAGGTTTACGTCAAGGCCATGATGCAGAAGGCCAAGGAAGCTCCAGCCGCCGGTGCAACCGGTGGTGCAGGCATCCCGCCGATCCCGGAAGTCGATTTCAGCCGCTTCGGCGAAATCGAAGAAGTGCCGATGACCCGCCTGATGCAGATGGGTGCTACCAACCTGCATCGCAGCTGGCTGAACGTGCCTCACGTTACCCAGTTCGACAGCGCCGACATCACTGAGCTGGAAGCCTTCCGCGTTGCGCAGAAAGCCGTTGCAGAAAAGGCCGGCGTCAAGCTGACCGTACTGCCGCTGCTGCTCAAGGCCTGTGCTCACCTGCTCAAGGAACTGCCGGACTTCAACAGTTCGCTGGCGCCTAGCGGCAAAGCGATCATCCGCAAGAAGTACGTCAACGTCGGTTTCGCCGTCGACACCCCGGATGGTCTGCTGGTACCGGTAATCAAGAACGTCGACCAGAAGAGCCTGCTGCAACTGGCTGGCGAAGCGGCGGCCCTGGCTGAAAAAGCCCGGACCAAGAAGCTCTCGGCTGATGACATGCAAGGCGCTTGCTTCACCATCTCCAGCCTCGGCCACATTGGCGGCACCGGCTTCACGCCGATCGTCAACGCGCCGGAAGTGGCGATCCTGGGTGTTTCCAAGGCCACCATCCAGCCAGTCTGGGACGGTAAAGCCTTCCAGCCGAAGCTGATGCTGCCGCTGTCGCTGTCCTACGATCACCGCGTGATCAACGGTGCAGCTGCTGCGCGCTTCACCAAGCGTCTGGGCGACCTGCTGACCGACATCCGCACCATGCTGCTGTAATGCTGTTTCCTGTCTCCCTCTGCCGAGGGAGACAGGCTCCCTTTTCGAGCTGCCACGCTCGTACCTCAACCCCGTCACTTTGGCGGGGCTTTTTTTTGCCTGCGCGCCCGGCGGGGTCAAGATCTCGGCTGCAATGCCGACACAGTACATACAGACTTGTCAGCCTCCAGCGCATGATGCAACCTTGCCAGAATACGTAGTAGCAGATTGCGCGTCCTTCGCGATCAGCCTCCTTGAAGCGAGCTCTCCATGAAAAGCCAACCCGATGCCGCCAGCCGTATGGTGGCCGAGGTCGTGACGCAACTGCCCGTGCCTTCGCGGCTCGGCATGCTGCGTTTCGAACGGCTGAATGAAGCCAGCTGGGCGCTGCTGTACCTCGACCCCGCCTGCGAGCGCCAGTTCGGCCTGGCCGCGGTCGAACTCTGCGCATTGGTCGGCTCGCCCTATGCCAGCCTGATGGAGCCTGAGGCGCGCTACAAACTCCATGATGCGATCCAGCTGCAACTGAGCCAGCGCCCGCACTACCTGGTGCGCTATACCCTGCACACCGCGCAAGGGCCGTTGCACCTGCTGGAACTGGGCGAAGCCTACAAGCAGCGCAATCGCCAGCTGTTGCGCGGTTACCTGATGGTGGTCGACACCCAGCCAGGTGATGGCCCGGACCTCAGTGCTGCCGACCTGGAAACCCGCAACAACCGCCTGCAGATCGCCCTGCAACTCAATCAGCAGGCCCAGCAGGAACAGCTCGAACATCTTGAGCGGGTACGTGCCCAGCAGGACCTGATCCTGCACCTTGCCCGCCACCGCTACAGCGCCAGCAATTCGCTGCTCGAAGCCGCCGAGCTGATCACCCGCAGCGCCTGCGAGATCTACAAGATCGACTGCGCGAGCATCTGGTATCTGGAAGGCCAGCGCCTGGAGCCGATTTCCGCGTACTACCGTGCCACCCAGGAGCACGTGCTGCCCGACGCGATCGACGCCAGCCGCTTTCCCGACTACCTCGACGCGCTGCACACCAGCCGTGCCATCGACGCCCACAACGCCAGCCACGACCCGCGTACCCGGGAAATGGCCGAAAGCCTGCGCCCGCGCGATATCAATGCCATGCTCGACGCCAGCATTCGCATCGACGGCCAGGTAGTCGGCGTACTCTGCCTGGAGCAGACCGGCTCACCACGGGCCTGGCAGTCGGATGAAATCGCGTTTGCCGGTGAGCTGGCCGACCAGTTCGCCCAGGTCATCAACAACCACAACCGGCGCACCGCCACCAGTGCCCTGCACCTGTTCCAGCGGGCAGTGGAACAAAGCGCCAACGCCTTTTTGCTGGTCAACTGCGATGGTGTGGTCGAGTACGTCAACCCGAGTTTCACCGCGATCACCCAGTACAGCACTGACGAGGTTCACGGCAACCGGCTATCGGAGTTGCCGGCCCTGGAGAATCTCAGCGAACTGTTGTTCGACGCCCCTTCAAGCCTGGCCATGGGCAACAGCTGGCAAGGCGAGTTCAAGAGCCGACGCAAGAACCTCGAGCCTTACTGGGGCCAGTTGTCGATTTCCAAGGTCTACGGCGACAACCGCGAACTGACCCACTACATCGGCATCTACGAAGACATCACCCAGACCAAGCTGGCCCAGCAGCGTATCGAGCGCCTGGCCTACACCGACAACCTGACCAGCCTGGGCAACCGCCCGGCGTTCATCCGCAACCTCGACGAGCGCTTCGCCCGCGACAGCGACAGCCCGATCTGTCTGCTGCTGGTGGACATCGACAACTTCAAGCGGATCAACGACAGCCTCGGTCACCAGACCGGCGACAAGCTGCTGATCAGCCTGGCCCGGCGCCTGCGCAACAGCCTCAGCGCGGGTGGCAGCCTGGCGCGCTTTGCCAGTAACGAATTCGCCGTGCTGCTTGAAGACACCGACCTGCAGAGCGGCCAGCAGATTGCCCAGCAACTGCTGCGCACCCTCGACAAACCGATGTTCGTCGACAACCAGCTGATCAGCGTCACCGGCTCCGTAGGCCTGGCCTGTGCGCCGCTGCATGGCCGCGACCCGCAGACCCTGATGAAAAACGCAGGCCTGGCCCTGCACAAGGCCAAGGCCAACGGCAAACACCAGGCCCAGGTGTTCACCGAAGCCCTGAATGCCGAAGCCAGCTACAAGCTGTTCGTCGAGAACAACCTGCGCCGGGCCCTGACCCAGAACGAACTGGATGTCTTCTACCAGCCCAAGCTGTGCTTGCGCAGCGGCCGTCTGCTGGGTCTGGAAGCGCTGCTGCGCTGGAACCATCCGGACAAGGGCATGATCCGCCCCGACCAGTTCATCAGCGTCGCCGAAGAAACCGGCTTGATCATTCCTATCGGTAAATGGATCGCCCGCCAGGCCTGCCGCATGAGCCAGCACCTGCGTACCGAAGGGCTCGGCAGCCTGCAGGTGGCAATCAACCTGTCGCCCAAGCAGTTTTCCGATCCCGACCTGGTCGCCTCGATTGCCAAAATCCTCAAAGAAGAAGCCCTGCCACCGCACCTGCTGGAGCTGGAGCTGACCGAAGGCCTGCTGCTCGAAGCCACCGACGACACCCACCGCCAGCTCGACCAGCTCAAGCAACTGGGCCTGACCCTGGCCATGGACGATTTCGGCACCGGTTACTCCTCGCTCAGCTACCTGAAGAAGTTCCCGATCGACATCATCAAGATCGACCGCAGCTTCATCCATGAAATCCCCGACAATCAGGACGACATGGAAATTACCTCGGCAGTGGTGGCCATGGCCCACAACCTCAAGCTCAAGGTGGTCGCCGAAGGCATCGAGACCGCCGAGCAACTGGCGTTCCTTCGTCGCCACCGCTGCGACGTCGGCCAGGGTTACCTGTTCGACCGCCCGATTCCGGGGGCCGAGCTGGTCAACAAGCTCAAGCGCTATCCGCGTGGTCCGAGCGCCTGACAGCGGCGTAACACTCGGGCACACTACGACTCTATCCCTTATCGTCCTATCTTGAAGAGGAATGGGTTCATGGTCCTGCGCTCGGAAATCCTGGTGAACAAAAACGTCCTGCCTACCGCGGAACAGGCCCTGCCTGGCCGCGAAACCCCGATGTCCCTGCCCGAGAAGCATTTTGTCTTCAAAGACACCCCGCTGTTGGGCCCGTTCTTCGAGAACGTCGACTTTGCGATCTTCGGCCTGGGTTGCTTCTGGGGTGCCGAGCGGCGTTTCTGGCAGCGTGAAGGCGTGGTCAGCACCGTGGTCGGTTATGCCGGCGGCTTTACCCCGAACCCGACCTACGAAGAAGTCTGCTCGGGCCTGACCGGCCACACCGAAGTGGTGCTGGTGGTGTTCGACAAAGACAAGTACTGGTTCGATTGAATAATCAAGATAATGCTGCGCGTCTTGCCCAAGCTCAAGCCAATCTTGCATCAACTCAAGCCCAAGCCAATCTTGCAAAAAGCATGGTTCAAAGAAAAAAACGTTTACTCGATCAGGGCTTTATTTCTAAAGTGGAATAT
>JAVXRI010000042.1:0-45312 GCA_036643775.1 Pseudomonas sp.
GGTGACCACGCCACCTTCGCCGATCGTGCCGACATCGGCAGTCAACTTCACGGTCGACGTATCGATGGTGTCAGCAACATCGGTAACGGCTGGGGTGTTATCCACCGCCAGTTTCTCGAAGTCGCCGCCATCGGTGCCTTCGATGGTCACTTCAACTTTGCCGGCGTCGACGTAAACGTCATCACCCGGCGCATCAACGGTGACGGAGCCAGTGGTTGCACCAGCGGCAATGCTGATCACCGCGCCGTTGCTCAGGGTCACGGTCATCGCGGTGCCGGTCGGATTGGTCAGCGTCGCGGTGTAGGTGATCTGACCGCCTTCGTCGACCGATGGCGTCGCGGTCAGGGACAGACCGGTAGAAGCGTTGGTATCCGGACCATCAGTGACGGTGGTCACCGGGTTGCCAGCGGTTTCCAGCTTCTCGTAGTTACCGCCTGTGGTGCCGGTGATGCTGTTGGTCAGGTCCGGGTTGCTGGTGTGAACGTTGTCGGGTGCAACGAATTCGACCGAGCCGGTGCTCTGACCGACAGGAATGGTGATCTGCTGACCATTGGCCAGGGTGATGACCAGGGCCGAGCCGGTAACCGGTGCAGTGACCGAAGCGGTGTAGGTCACCACGCCGCCTTCAGTAACGCTCGGGGTCGCGGTGAGGGTTACGGTCGAGGTGTCGATGGTATCGGTAACTTCGGTCACCGCTGGTACTTCGCTGACCACCAGGTTTTCAAAGTTGCCGCCATCGACACTGCCAATGGTCACGCCAACACTGCCGGCATCGATGTACACGTCGTCGCCAGGCGCCGCCACGCTGACGCTGCCTTCGGTCTGGCCGGCGGCAATGGTGATCACCGCGCCGTTGCTCAGGGTCACGGTCATCGCCGTGCCGGCCGGGTTGGTCAGGGTTGCGGTATAGGTGATCTGGCCGCCTTCAGCGACGGTACCGGTGGCGGTCAGGCTCAGGCCGGTGTTGTTGATCGAGTCGGTGATGGTGGTGACGGCCGGGTTCGGGTTCGGCACCAGGTTTTCGAAGTTGCCACCCGTGGCACCGGTGATGGTCGCGCTGACGCTGCTGCCGTTGTTGTAGACGTCGTTCGGGGGCGTCTGTACATCGACGGTGCCGGTGGTCTGGCCCGCGCCGATGGTGATGGTGGTGCCGTTGGACAGGGTGACGGTCACCGGCGTCTGCGCCGGGTTGGTCAGAGTGGCGGTGTACGTGATCACGCCACCTTCGGTGACACTCGGGTTCGCGGTCAGGGTGACCGTGGTGGTGTCGATGGTATCTGTGATCTGGGTGACCGCCGGGGTGGAGTCCGGGGTGACAATCAGACCGCCACCACCGGTGGTGCCGGTGATGGTGGCGGAGATCTCGGTGCCATCCAGGTAAACGGTATCGTTCGGCGGAATGGTCACGCTGACGCTGCCGGTGGTCTGGCCAGCGCTGATGACGATGATCTGGCCGTTGGACAGGGTCACGGTCAAGTCAGTCAGCGGCGGCTGACCGATGGTGGCGGTGTAAATAATCACCCCGCCTGCTTCAGTGATCGAGGGCGTTGCACTCAAGGTCAGCCCGGTTTCGACGTCCGCAGTAGGCAGCAACGGGTTGTTGCTGGTGTCCAGGCGGCCCAGCTCCTCGCGCTCGTTACCCGTGGCAAAGCCGATGGGGCCAGTCGGGAAACCGATGGTCGGAGCGACCGAGCCCGCCGTGGCATCGAGCATGACGAAGCTATGACCACCACCGGCGGCACCGCCAGCACCTGCGGCCGAAGGGCCTGCAGCAGTGGCTTCGAGTTCGGTCGTCGGGTCAGCGCCGGCGGCGATGGCCTGCTGCAGCTCTTCAACCGAAGGCGCAGCCTGAGCCGTGGCCGCGGCCAGGTCGGTGCTGCTGTCCGGCGTTTCGGCGCTCCATTGGGTGTCGCGGCCCAGGTCCAGGGTGCGGCCGTCAGCCAGCTCCAGGGTCACCGCGCCTGCAAGGCCGGTCAACACCTGATCGCCAGCGAACAGGCGGTCACCTTCGATGAGTACGCGCCGCGCCCCTTCAGGGGATACGGCGATGACTTGACCAACAATGCTTTTGACGATGGCAACAACACTGCTCATTGGACTCTCCGGACTACCCGTTCAGTTGGCTTCCATGCCGGCGAGCAATGCCGCCTACTGTGGAATATTCATATGTTATTTTGACGCTTAATTCGTCAAATATTTGGCTATAATTTTTGGCTATTAACTTTATGCCAAACTATTGACCTTCCTGTTGTCATCCTAAACAATCAACACCGTAATGTCACATTGATATTTAAGCGGCTGCCACCCTTCCTACGTACGCTCGAGTACCCATTCGGAAGTTTCCGACAGAACGTCAAACTGGTTGCCATTTTCGAATGCAGCAACGTCCTTTTGCTGTGATCTGGGACAAGAGGTCCCTAGGAAAAAAGTCTAATGCGCGCGTTATTGTTCACCGCTCTTCCTTTCGCCCTCGCTGCCAGTTTCGTTCAAGCACAAAGCCTGCCTGAGGCCATGCAAAAAGCCCTCGAGGTGCACCCGGAAATCCAGGCCGGGGTCAACAGCCGTATCGCTGCCGACTACCAGCTGCGTGCTGCCAAGGGCGGCTATCTGCCGAAGGTCGATGTACTGGCAGGCTACGGCCGCGAAGGGACCGACAGCCCGAGCACCGGCAACCGTTGGGAGACGCTCAACCGGGGTGAATCCAGCGTGCGCCTGCGGCAAATGGTTTTTGACGGTTTTGCCACTTCCAGTGAAGTAGGGCGTCAACAAGCCACCGTCAATGCCCGTGCCTACTCCTTGCTGGGCACCTCCGAGCGCACCGCACTGACCGTAGCTCAGGTTTACCTGGACGTCCTCACCCGCCGCGAAATGGTGCGTCTGGCTGAAGACAACCTGCGCAGCCACGAACGTATTTTCGATCAGATCAAGCTGCGTACTTCCCGCGGCGTGGGTCGTCTGGCTGACCTTGACCAGGCCGAAGCGCGCTTGGCCCAGGCCCGTAACAACCTGATCACCGAGCAGACCAATCTGGCAGACGCCAAGACCAACTACCTGAGCGTGGTTGGACAAATGCCTGAAGAGTTAAGCGCTCCTGCACCGTTTATCGACTTGTTGCCGGCCAATCTCGACGAAGCCCGCCAGCAAATGGTCGAAAGCAGCCCGATCCTGCGCTCGGCTGAGTCCGATATCGCGGCGGCGGAAAAGCAATATGAGGCGGCAAAGTCTACGTTCTATCCACGCTTCGATGCAGAACTCGGACGGACGGCCGATAACGATATTGATGGCATGAACGGCCACAATAACGAATGGCAGGCTATGCTACGTATGAGCTACAACCTGTACAACGGCGGCAGCAACAAGGCAGATCTGGAGTCCAAGTCGTACCTGACCAATCAGGCGCTGGACATTCGTAACAATGCCTTGCGTCAGCTCAATGAGGAATTAGGCCTGGCATGGAATGCTATGGACAACGCCAACGCGCAATTGCCTATTGCCCAGCAATATGTCGACTACAGCAACAATGTGCGTACCGCCTACCAGAAGCAATTCAGCCTGGGCGAGCGGACTTTGCTCGACTTGCTCGATAGTGAGAACGAACTCTTCACCGCCCAGCGTCGTCTGACCGAGGTGAAGTACATTCAAGTGTTTACTCAATATCGAATCAAGGCGACCATTGGTCAGCTGCTCAAGAGCCAGGGTGTTGTAGCGCCAATGGCAACTGTGGTGCAGAACGATTTGAAACCGAAAGTGAGCCTGCCAGGGATGAACTGAGGCTCACGCTAAACCCCAACCGCCACCATCAAGAGAAGCCGCGTGGAATCAGAAGTCAGTCGAGTTCAACTCAGCCATGATCCACGCAGCCAGCACGATGATCCGTTGCTGGATAGCCTGCTGTCTCTGTGTGTGCTGCATCAGAAGCCCGCCAGCCGGGCGATGCTGACCACCGGCCTGCCGTTGCCGGCCCAGCGCCTGAGCCCGGAACTGCTGCCACGTGCGGCAGCCCGTGCCGGCCTGCAGGGTCGCTTGTTGCAACGCAAGCTTGAGCAGATTCCGAGCATTGCCATGCCGGCCATGTTGCTGCTCAAGGACGGTCGCAGCACGGTGTTGCTCGGTTGGGAAAATGACGACACCGCGCGGCTGCTGCTCAGCGAGAGCGACGGCGGCGAGGTGCATGTCAGCCGTGAGGCACTGCTGGCTGACTACAGCGGCCGGGTTTTCTTCGCGCAGCCGCAGCACAAGTTCGACGTCAATCACGGCAACCTGATTCCCCGGGCGCGCTCGTGGTTCCGCGACACCCTCAAGCGCAGTCGCTGGCTGTACATCGATGCCATAGCTGCAAGCCTGGTGATCAACCTGATCGCCCTGGCCGCGCCGCTGTTCGTCATGAACGTCTACGATCGCGTCGTACCCAACCAGGCGACCTCGACCCTGTGGGTGCTGGCTATCGGCATTGGCGGCGCCTATATATTCGACCTGATCCTCAAGGGCCTGCGTAGCCTGTGCCTTGACCTTGCCGGGAAAAAGACCGATCTGATCATCTCTGCAACCCTGTTCGAGCGCATCGTCGGCATGGCGATGAAGTACCGCCCGGCGCGGGTCGGCAGCTTTGCCCAGAACATTCACGAATTCCAGGGGCTGCGCGACTTCCTCGCTTCGCTGACCCTGACCAGCCTGATCGACCTGCCGTTCACGCTGCTGATCCTGTTGGTGATCGCCATTATCGGCGGGCACCTGGTGTGGATCCCGATCATTGCCTTCCCGCTGGCCCTGGGTATCGGCTACGCCCTGCAGAAGCCGCTGATGGCGACGCTGGAGCAGACCATGGCCCTGGCCTCCGAGCGCCAGTCGAGCCTGATCGAGACGCTGGCCGGGCTCGATGCGGTCAAGGTCAACAACGCCGAGAGCGAGCGCCAGTACATGTGGGAGCAGACCATCGGCACCCTCAGCCGCCTGGAACTGCGGGTCAAGGTGCTGTCGGGTCTGGCGATGAACATCACCCTGCTGATCCAGCAACTGGCAGGTGTGGCGCTGATTTGTGCCGGTGTCTACCAGATCATTGCCGGCAACCTCAGCATGGGTGGCCTGATCGCCTGCTACATGCTCAGTGGCCGTGCCCTCGGCCCGCTGGGGCAACTGTCCGGCTTGCTGACCCGCTACCAGCAGGCCAAGGTCACCATGGTGTCCACCGACCAGATGATGGAGCTGCCGCAAGAGCGCAACTTCGAAGAGCGTCCGCTGAGCCGTCAGGTGCTGCAGGGCGCCATCGAGTTTCGCGGTGTCGACTTCACCTATCCGAACCAGCAGAACCAGGCGCTCAAAGGTGTCAACCTGACCATCCGTCCGGGTGAGAAGATCGGCATTATCGGCCGTAGCGGCTCGGGCAAGAGTTCGTTGGCCAAGTTGATCGTCGGTCTTTATGAGGCTGACAAAGGTTCGCTGTTGGTCGACGGTGTGGACATCCGCCAGATCGATGTCAGTGAGCTGCGCCACAACATCGGCTACGTGCCTCAGGACATTCAACTGATGGCCGGCACCCTGCGTGACAACCTGGTCAGCGGCGCGCGTTACGTCGAGGACGAGCTGGTCCTGCAGGCAGCAGAGCTGTCTGGCGTCCATGAATTTGCCCGCCTGCATCCGCAAGGTTATGAGTTGCAGGTCGGTGAGCGCGGCCAGAACCTGTCCGGCGGTCAGCGCCAGAACGTCGCCCTGAGCCGGGCGCTGCTGCTCAATCCACAGATCCTGCTGCTCGACGAGCCCACCAGCGCCATGGACAACACTGGCGAAGAGCGTCTTAAACAACGTCTGCAGGCTTTCATCGAGAGCAAGACCGTAGTCCTGGTCACCCACCGGGCATCGTTGTTGTCGCTGGTCGATCGCTTGATCGTCGTCGATCGGGGACAGATTGTTGCGGATGGCCCGAAAGCCGCCGTCATGGATGCGCTGAAGAAGGGGCAGATCAGTGTTGCATAAGATGGATATGGGGCAGTTCAAGGAAAGCCTGCGCAAATACTTCAAAGGCTCGGAATCCCTTAGCGGCCAGCCGCTGCCCGAGGTCAACAAGGCACTGATCGAGGATGCGCCGCGCATTGTGCGCCTGACGATCTGGGGCGTGATCGCCTTCTTCCTGTTCCTGGGGTTGTGGGCCAACTTCGCGATCATCGACGAAGTCACCCGCGGTGAAGGCAAGGCAATCCCGTCGTCCAAGCTGCAGAAGATCCAGAACCTGGAAGGTGGGATCGTTGCACAGATCTACGCCAAAGAAGGGCAGATCGTCGAAATTGGCGCCCCATTGCTGCGTCTGGATGATACCCGCTTTGTTTCCAACGTCGGCGAGACCGAAGCCGATCGCCTGGCCATGGCCCTGCGGGTGGAGCGCTTGAGCGCTGAAGTCGAAGACCGTCCGCTGAAGATCGACGAAGAGATTCGCAAGGCTGCACCAAGTCAGACGGCCAACGAAGAGTCGCTGTATCAGAGCCGCCGTCAGCAACTGCAAAGCGAAATCGGCGGCCTGCAGGAGCAGCTGGTGCAGCGTCAGCAGGAGCTGCGCGAGTTCAGTTCCAAGCAGGGGCAGTACCGCAACAGTCTGCAGTTGCTGCGCCAGGAAATCAGCATGTCCGAGCCGCTGGTGGCCCAGGGCGCGATCTCCCAGGTTGAAGTCCTGCGCCTCAAGCGTGCCGAGGTGGAAAACCGTGGCCAGCTCGATGCCACGTCGTTGGCCATCCCGCGTGCCGAGTCGGCGATCAAGGAAGTTGAGCGCAAGATCGATGAGACGCGCGGCAAGTTCCGCAGCGAAGCCCTGACTCAGCTCAACGAGGCTCGCACCGACCTGAGCAAGGCCCAGGCCACCGGCAAAGCCCTGGATGACCGGGTCAACCGGACCCTGGTGACCTCTCCGGTACGTGGTATCGTCAAGCAGTTGCTGGTCAATACTGTTGGCGGCGTGATTCAGCCGGGCAGTGACCTGGTCGAAATCGTGCCGCTGGATGACACCCTGCTGGTCGAAGCGCGTATCCGTCCGCAGGACATCGCCTTCCTGCATCCGGGCCAGGAGGCCATGGTCAAATTCACCGCCTATGACTTCACCATCTACGGTGGCCTGAAAGCCAAGCTGGAACAGATTGGTGCCGACACCATTACTGATGAAGACAACAACACCTTCTACGTGATCAAGCTGCGTACCGATCGCAGCCACCTGGGCACCGACGAGAACCCGTTGCTGATCATCCCGGGCATGGTTGCTTCGGTGGATATCATTACCGGCAAGAAGAGCGTGCTGAGCTACCTGCTCAAGCCGATCATTCGTGCCAGGGCCGAGGCCTTGCGCGAGCGTTAAGCGCAATTTGTTGGAGCGGATTCATCCGCGATGGGCTGCAACGCGGCCCTAAATAGGCCTGCTGTGCAGGCCATCGCGGATGAATCCGCTCCTACAAGCCCCGTGGGATCGCCTATGCTTATTCAATAAAGATATTTAAATTATCTCTCTTATGACTTTATAGTCACTTCCCTGCGTACCTGCCGACCAATCGGCGCGCCGCACGACCGAACCAACACGGAACCCCGTGAGTTTCTGATCGATGCGCGCACCTTTGGGCGCGCTCTGCGTGGGAGTGAATCATGTCAGCGGCCTCCAGCGCCTTGTCGTCTGTCGACAGCGCACAACAACAACGCTTTGAAATTCGTCCTTTCTCCGGTGCCGTCGGTGCTGAAATCATCGGTCTGGACCTGTCCCGTGCAGTCAATGCCGAGGACTTCACCCGGATTCACCAAGCCCACCTCGACCACCATGTCCTGGTCTTTCGCGACCAGCACATCACCCCCGAACAACAGATAGCCTTCAGCCGCCGCTTCGGCGTGCTGCAGATCCATGTGCTCAAACAGTTTCTGCTGGCCGGTCACCCGGAAATCCTGATCGTCTCCAACATTGTCGAGAACGGCCAGAACATCGGCCTGGGCGATGCCGGCAAGTTCTGGCATTCGGACCTGTCGTACAAGGAGCTGCCGAGCCTGGGTTCGATGCTGCATGCCCAGGAGCTGCCGAGCGAAGGCGGCGACACCCTGTTTGCCGATATGCACAAGGCGTGGGATGGGCTGCCTGAAGCGCTGCGCGCTGCCGTGCAAGACCGTAGCGCGGCGCACTCCTACACCGCGCGTTACAGCGAAAGCAGATTCGCAGGCAATTGGCGCCCGACGCTGACTGCCGAGCAACTGGCCCAGGTGCAGGAAGTGATTCACCCGGTGGTGCGCACGCACCCGGAGAACGGCCGCAAGGCCTTGTTCGTCAGTGAAGGCTTCACCACCCGCATCGTTGGCCTGCCCGAAGACGAAAGCCGGCAGATTCTCGCCGAGCTTCAAGCCCACAGCGTGCTGGAGCAGAACATCTACCGCCACCAGTGGCAGCCCCGTGACCTGGTGTTCTGGGACAACCGCTCGCTGATCCACCTGGCGGCCGGCTGCCCCGCGCACCTGCGCCGCAAGCTGTACCGCACCACCATCCAGGGCGATGCCCCGTTCTGACACGATTCGAGGAGTACAGCATGCGCAAGTCAATCAGCCGCCTGGCGGCCAGTATCGGTCTGGGTGTCAGCCTGCTCGCCGGCAGCCTGGTAGCCCCGGCGGCAGCCCAGGCCGAAGGTGAAATCCGCATCGCCGAGCAGTTCGGCATTGTTTACCTGTTGCTCAATGTGGTGCGCGATCAGAGCCTGATCGAAAAACACGGCAAGGAGCAGGGTATCGACATCAAGGTCGACTGGACGCAACTGTCCGGCGGCGCGGCAATCAACGATGCCTTGCTGTCCGGCTCGATTGACATCGCCGGCGCCGGGGTCGGGCCGTTGCTGACGATCTGGGACCGCACCCAGGGCCGGCAGAACGTCAAGGCCGTGGCTTCGCTGGGCAACTTTCCCTACTACCTGGTCAGTAACAATCCCAAGGTAAAGACCATCGCCGACTTCAGTGAGAAGGACCGCATTGCGCTGCCGGCCGTCGGTGTTTCGGTGCAATCGCGCTTCCTCCAGTATGCCGCCGCCAAGCAGTGGGGCGACAAGGAGTACAACCGTCTCGACAAGTACACCCTGGCGGTTCCCCACCCTGACGCTACCGCCGCCTTGCTGGCCGGTGGCACCGAGCTGAACGCACACTTCTCCAACCCGCCGTTCCAGGACCAGGCACTGGCCAACAAAGACGTGCACGTAGTGCTCAACACCTACGACCTGCTTGGGCCGAACTCGCCAACCGTGTTGTTCGCCACCGAGAAATTCCGCAAGGACAACCCGAAGACCTACAAGGCCTTTGTCGATGCCCTGGCCGAGGCTGCGGACTTCGCCCAGAACGACAAGGCGGCCGCAGCCGACACCTACATCCGTGTGACCAAGGCCAAGATCGACCGCGAAGCGCTGCTCAAGATCATCGACAACCCGCAATACGAGTTCAGTGTTACGCCGAAAAACACCTACCCGTTGGCTGAGTTCCTCTACCGCGTGGGCGCGATCAAGCACAAACCCGAATCCTGGAAAGACTACTTCTTCCAGGATGAGAAACCGCTGCAAGGGAGCTGAACCGCATGAACACCCCATTGCAAGGCCACACGGTCAGCAAGTTGAGCAGCGTCGCCACGCCGCCGCTGCTGCAGGTGGACAACGTCAGCCTGGAATACCGCACCGCGCAGCGCGTGGTGCGGGCCACTCACCAGGTCAGTTTCGAGGTGGACAAGGCGGATCGCTTTGTCCTGCTCGGCCCCTCCGGTTGCGGCAAGTCGACCTTGCTCAAGGCGGTGGCCGGCTTTATCGAACCGCAGGAAGGGCAAATCCGCCTGCAAGGCCAGGCGGTACATGGCCCGGGACCGGACCGCATCGTGGTGTTCCAGGAATTCGACCAGCTGCCGCCGTGGAAAACCGTCAAACAGAATGTGATGTTCCCGTTGCTGGCTTCGGGAACGCTCAAGCGCAAGGACGCCGAAGTGCGCGCGTTGCACTACCTGGAAAAAGTCGGCCTGGGCGGCTTTGCCGATGCCTACCCACATACCTTGTCCGGCGGCATGAAAGCCAGGGTCGCGATTGCCCGGGCGTTGGCCATGCAGCCGAAAATCCTGCTGATGGACGAACCCTTCGCCGCGCTCGACGCGCTGACCCGGCGCAAGATGCAGGAAGAATTGCTGCTGCTGTGGGAAGAGGTGCGCTTCACCTTGCTGTTCGTCACCCACTCGATCGAAGAAGCGCTGGTGGTGGGTAATCGCATCCTCCTGCTGTCCCCCCATCCGGGCCGGGTACGGGCTGAGATCCACAGTCATCAGTACGACCTGCAAAGCCTCGGTGCCAGTGATTTCCAGGCCTCGGCGCGGCGCATCCATCGCTTGCTGTTCAACGATGACGCTCAAACCGGGCACGACCCGGCATGGGGTTTTGCCGACATTCGTATCGCCTACTGAGCGGGAACTTTGCCATGACTACATCTGCTACGCCGCGTCAGGAATACGAAGTTGTCCTCGAACCGCTGCTCAGTGTTCCGCTTGAGCGTGAACTGCCTCTGGGCCAACGCCTGTGGCAACAGGCCTGGCTGCGCAAGGGGCTGATCCTGGTGCTGCTGGCGGCGGCGTGGGAAGCCATTGCCCGCTATCAGGGCAACGACCTGTTGCTGCCCAGCTTTTTGCAAACGGCGGCAGCCTTGTATGACGGTTTGCTCAGTGGTGAGTTGCCGGCCAAGGTCGGCGTTTCCCTGGTGGTGCTGCTCAAGGGATATCTGCTGGGTATCGTGCTGGCGTTTGGCTTGACCAGTCTGGCCGTCTCGACTCAGTTCGGCCGCGACTTGCTCAGCAGCCTGACCTCGATGTTCAACCCGTTGCCAGCCATTGCCCTGCTACCGCTGGCGTTGCTCTGGTTCGGCCTGGGCGACAACAGCCTGATCTTCGTCCTGGTGCATTCGGTGCTCTGGGCCCTGGCCCTGAATACCTATGCGGGATTTCTTGGCGTGTCGGAAACCCTGCGTATGGCCGGGCGCAACTATGGCCTGCGCGGCTTGCGGTTGGTGCTGCATATCCTGATCCCGGCAGCGCTGCCGTCGATTCTCTCCGGTCTGAAAATCGGCTGGGCTTTTGCCTGGCGTACCCTGATTGCTGCCGAGCTGGTGTTCGGCGCCACCAGTGGCAAAGGCGGGCTGGGTTGGTACATCTTCCAGAACCGCAACGAGCTTTACACCGACAAAGTCTTCGCCGGGCTGGCCGTGGTGATCCTGATCGGCTTGCTGGTGGAAAGCCTGGTGTTCAACAACCTGGAGCGCAT
This sequence comes from Pseudomonas sp., assembly GCA_036643775.1. Classification (GTDB taxonomy): domain Bacteria; phylum Pseudomonadota; class Gammaproteobacteria; order Pseudomonadales; family Pseudomonadaceae; genus Aquipseudomonas. The sequence goes on from JAVXRI010000042.1 coordinate 11,274, forward strand.
TACCGTGCGCCGCTGGGGCATGCAGCGCTGAGCGACTCAGGCAGTCTGGTACTGCGCCGCAGCGTTTTTCAGGGTTGCAGCAATCTGCTGGCGCAGATCCGGAGGCTGTTCGACGATCAAGCCGTCACCCTGACTCAGTAACCACCAGCGCAATTGCCAGCTGTTGCTCACTGTCGCACGCAAGCAGTGCCCGTGCTCCAACTGTGTGAGTTGCATGTCCGCCGACAGTGGTGTTTCCCGCACCAGCCGCGCCAGGTTATCGCTGATCCAGGCCTGCAGCTCGATCTTGTCGGTATCGCCAAACTGCGGGGCATCGCTGCGCAGATAGGCCTGCAGATCGAAGTCGCGCAGGCCCTCGGTGGCGTTATTGAGCACGCGTAGCTGGTGAAAGCCGGCATTGGCCGCCCAGTACCAGCCATAGGGAATGCTCTTGTCGTTGCGCTCCAGCGGGAAAATCAGCGACAGCTCGTTCAAGTCGCGCTCGATGGTCCGTTTGCTGATGGTAAAGCCGGCGTCTTTCAGGCGAGCTACCAGCTCGGCACTGGTAGTGCCGGGTGAGCGGCTGGGCAGTTGGCGCAGCAACTCCCATTGACGGCTGAGCGTGGCGCGGGTCGTGGCGGAGGGCAAAGTGTGGCGTCCTTGTCTAGGCTTGCGGTTGTAGCATGTTCCTAGCGGAAAGATATGGCAATTGGCCATTTATCTATCAAATCAAGGATGAAGCTGTTGATTTGCCTCAACCGAATCGTTCGCGACAGGTTTTGTCGTGACGTTGCGCAGAATCACGCCTCATTACACCCGCCTTCGGTTCGGAGGGTTGTTCAATGAGGATGAACATGTCAGCTGCCAGCAACATTTACCCACTGCTCGAGCGTCTGCTTCCCGAGCGCATCATTCCGGTGCCTGGCCGCTCCAACCAACTGGAGCGGTTGTATGCCGGTGTGGGTATGCCCAGCCAGCGAGCGGCATTGGGGGAAAGCTTCATCCTCATCAGCCGCCTGGAAGAGGCCACAGACCTGCAAGCGCTGTACGCCGACCTGCGCGACCAGGCATTGGGCGGCAGCGTCGCGGCGCTCAACGACCTGGGCTGGATCTGGCTCAATGGCAAATACTGGCGCGCCGACCCGACGCTGGCCGGGCACCTGCTGCGCATGGCGGCGTTGCAGGGTAGTGCGGCGGCCTGGTTCAACCTCGGCCAGCAGTACTATTTCGGTAAGGGTGTGGAGGTCGCTTATGCCAGCGCGGCCGAGTACTACCAGCATGCGTTCGAGCGCGGCCTGGAGCAGGCGGCCGCGGCCCTGGGTGACCTTTACGAGGAAGAAATCTGTGACAGCGAGGCGCAGGAGTGGACTGTCGACCTGCAAGTGGCCTACCACTGGTTCCTGCGTGGCGCCCAGCGCGGCGAAGCGCGCTGCCGGTTCGAAGTGGGCTATCGGCTGTTGCACGGGCAGAACGTGGTAGCTGACCAGAAGGCCGGCGTGTACTGGCTGGAACTGGCGGCAGTGGCGGGGGTGCTGCAAGCGGCTGAAGAGCTGGCGGTGCACTTCAGCGTATCCCACAACGCTTTGCGCTACCTGTTCTGGCGTGACCAGGCCATTGCCATGGGCAGCTCGCTGGCCCTGACCATGAAGCTGGACGATCAACTGCAACCCTGAAGGTGGCGTCCGTCAGCCGCGCTTGACGCCGGGGGCGTGGATCGAAGAATATAGATAGTTAGCAAACTATGAATATAGCGATGATCCTCCCTTCATGACTCTCGATGCACTGCAACTGAACATCAGCAGCGGTATGGTGGTGGCCGGTCGGCACTGGCGGCGGATCTGCCAGGCGACCCTGGCCGGCTACGGTATTTCCGAGGCCTGTGCCATGCCGTTGCTGATGATCGTGCGCCTGGGCGATGGTGTGCACCAGGTTGCGGTTGCCCAGGCTGCCGGCCTGGAAAGCCCGTCGTTGGTGCGCCTGCTCGATCAACTGTGCAATGCCGGATTCGTCTGCCGCAGCGAGGATCCTGTGGATCGCCGCGCCAAGGCCTTGAGCCTGACCAGCAGTGGCCGCGTGCTGGCAGAAACCATTGAGGGCGAACTGGTGCGTCTGCGCCGGGAGGTGCTGGAGGGCATCGACGAGGCCGATCTGCTGGCCACCCTGCGTGTGCTGCGTGCCTTCGAACAGGCCGCGCAACGCACTCCGGGAGTGCCTGCGTGAAGGGATTCTTCAGTTCCATGCCGCCTGCGCGTGACTGGTTCTACGGCGTGCGTACCTTCGCGGCATCAATGATCGCCCTGTACATCGCCTTGCTCATGCAATTACCGCGGCCTTACTGGGCCATGGCCACCGTCTACATCGTCTCCAGTCCCTTTGTCGGTCCGACCAGCTCCAAGGCACTGTACCGTGCCCTGGGCACTTTGCTGGGCGCGGCGGGCGCCGTGTTCATGGTGCCCTTGCTGGTACAGACCCCGGGGCTGCTGACCGTGGCCATTGCCTTGTGGACTGGCACCTTGCTGTTTCTTTCGCTGCACCTGCGCACCGCCAACAGTTATGCCCTGATGCTGGCAGGCTACACCTTGCCGATGATTGCCCTGCCGGTTGTCGACGACCCGTTGCGGGTGTTCGATATCGCCTCGTCCCGGGCCCAGGAAATCTGTCTGGGCATTGTCTGTGCCGCAGTGGTCGGGGCCATTTTCTGGCCCCGTCGCCTGACCCCGGTGCTGGTCGGGGCCACCGGCAACTGGTTCAACGAGGCGATCCGCTACAGCGACACCTTTCTGGCCCGCAGCGCATCGGCCGAAACCGTCGGCGCCTCGCGCGCTTCGATGGTTGCCACCTTCAACTCCCTGGAGCTGATGATTGGCCAACTGTCCCATGAGGGCGCGCGCCCTCAGACGGTGAAAAATGCCCGCGAGCTGCGTGGCCGCATGATCCACCTGTTGCCCGTGGTTGACGCTCTGGACGATGCCTTGCTGGCCCTCGAGGCCCGAGCACCGCTACAAGCGAGCCAGTTGCAGCCGCTGCTGGAGCAGGCCCGCGAGTGGTTGAAAAGCACCGCCGGCGATGCCGCAACGAGCCGCTGGTCGGCCCTCAAGGCACAACTTGAACACCTGCAGCCCAGCGCCGTGGCCCTTGATGAGCGCGGCGCATTGCTGTTGTCCAACGCCCTCTACCGCCTGGCCGAATGGGTCGACCTGTGGCAGGACTGCTGCAGCCTGCAGCACGCCATTCGCAACGAAGACCTGTCGCCCTGGCGTGCCGTGTACCGGCACTGGCGCCTGGGACGCCTGACGCCGTTCTTCGACCGCGGGCTGATGCTGTATTCGGTGTTTTCCACCGTTACCGCCATCATCGCCGCCACCACCCTGTGGATCCTCTCGGGGTGGAACGACGGCGGCAGTGCGGTGATTCTTGCGGCCGTGGCCTGCAGCTTCTTCGCCGCGATGGACGATCCGGCACCGCAGATTTACCGGTTCTTCTTCTGGACTGCCGTGTCGGTGGTGTTTGCCAGCCTCTACCTGTTCCTGGTGCTGCCCAACCTGCATGACTTCCCGATGCTGGTGCTGGCCTTTGCCGTGCCGTTCATCTGCGTCGGCACCCTGACCGTACAGCCACAGTTCTACCTTGGGACCTTGCTGACCATCGTCAACACGGCCTCGTTCATCAGTATCCAGGGTGCCTACGATGCCAACTTCCTCACCTTCATCAATTCCAACCTGGCCGGGCCTGTAGGGCTGTTGTTCGCCTTTATCTGGACTCTGGTGATGCGCCCGTTCGGCGTGGAGCTGGCGGCGAAACGGCTAACGCGCTTCAGCTGGCGCGACATCGTCGGCATGACCCGACCGGCGACCCTGGCCGAACACCGTCACCTCGGCGTGCAGATGCTCGACCGCCTGATGCAGCACCTGCCACGTCTGACCCAGACCGGCCAGGACACCGGTACCGCCCTGCGCGATCTGCGTGTGGGCCTGAACCTGCTCGACTTGCTGGCCTATATGCCGCGCGTCGGTGCCCGCCCTCGGCAGTTGCTGGAACGGGTGGTGGAAGAGGTGGGGGAACACTTTCAGGCGTGCCTCGATGCCCGCCGCCGCCTGCATGCGCCCGAAGTGCTGCTGCAGAGCATGGAGCGCGCCCGTCGCGCCTTGAACCTGAACGACCTGGCCGACAGCGCCGAAGCCCGGGTGCACTTGCTGCACGCCTTGAGCGGCCTGCGCCTGGCGCTGCTGCCAGGCGTCGAGGTGGTGCTGGAGCCGTCCGATGATCAGCCGCAACTGCCTTACGGCATCGATGGAGCCCCGCTGTGATCGGTGAACTGGATATCAGCGGGGTCTTCCTGCCCACGCTGCTGGTGATGATGGTGCTCACCTACCTGTTGTTCCTTGGGGTGCACGCCGTGCTTACCCGTGTGCATTTTTACCGTCTGGTCTGGCACCGGGCGTTGTTCAACGTTGCGCTCTACGCCGTGCTGCTCGGCACGGTCGACCACTTTTGCCGAAACCTGATGCTGCCATGAAAAAACCATTGTTGACCCTGGGCCGTGTGGTCCTGACCCTGCTGGTAGTGACGCTGGCGACCGTACTGGTCTGGCAGATGGTCATGTACTACATGTTCGCGCCGTGGACGCGGGACGGGCATATCCGCGCCGATGTGATCCAGATCGCGCCGGACGTGTCCGGTCTGATCCAACAGGTCGACGTGCGTGACAATCAGGTGATCAAGCGCGGCGACGTGCTGTTCACCATCGACCAGGACCGTTTCAAACTGGCCCTGCGCCACGCCCAGGCGACACTCGCCGAGCGCAAGGAAACCCTGGCCCAGGCCCAGCGCGAGGCGCGGCGTAACCGTGGTTTGGGCAACCTGGTGGCGCAAGAGCAACTGGAAGAAAGCCAGTCCCGCGAGGCGCGGGCGCAGTCGGCGCTGGCTGAAGCCCAGGTGGCGGTGGACGCCGCCCAGCTCAACCTTGATCGCTCGGTGGTGCGCAGCCCGGTGGATGGTTACCTGAACGACCGTGCGCCGCGTGCCCATGAGTTTGTCAGCGCTGGCAAGCCGGTGCTGGCGGTGGTTGATAGCGCGTCCTACCACGTCGATGGTTATTTTGAAGAAACCAAACTGGGCGGCATCCAGATCGGCCAAGCTGTGGATATCCGCGTAATGGGTGACAACGCCCGTCTGCGAGGGCATGTGCAAAGCTTTGCGGCCGGTATCGAAGACCGTGACCGTAGCAGCGGCGCGAACCTGTTGCCCAACGTTAACCCGGCCTTCAGCTGGGTACGCCTGGCCCAGCGGATTCCAGTGCGGATCGCTTTCGATGACGTGCCGGCGGACTTTCGCATGATCGCCGGACGTACGGCGACGGTGTCGATCATCGACGGTATTCGCCAATGAAACGTCTATCGCTGCTTGGCCTGAGCCTGGTGCTGTCGGCCTGCCAGATAGTCGGGCCGGATTATCAGTTGCCCAAGAACGGGGCAATCCAGAGTGCCGATCTGCAAGGTGATTTGCGTCAGGATCCCAACAGCGTGGTATCTGCGCCGGTGCCGCAAAACTGGTGGCACCTGTATCACGATCAGCGGCTCAACACGTTGGTCAATCAAGCCCTGGCGGCCAATACCGAACTGCGCGTCGCCGCCGCCAACATTGGCCGTGCCCGTGCCCAGGTGGAGGAAGCGCAAGCCCAGGGCGGGCTTAACGGTGGTGTGAAGCTCGGTGCTCAGCGTTTGCAGGAGTCTGGCGAGGCGTTCCTGCTGCCGGAGAAAGTACCGGTCGCAAACATTGGTGAGGCGATCATCAGTGCGTCCTACCAGTTCGACCTCTGGGGCACCCTCAAACGTGGCGTCGAAGCGGCGCAGGCGAATGCCGATGCCACTCAGGCCGCTGCCGACACTGCACGTATTACCGTGGTCGCCGACGTGGTGCGCGCCTACACCCAGGTGTGCGCGGCGAATGAGGAGTACCACATTGCCCGTGAGTCGCTCGACCTGCAGGAGCAGAGTGTGGCCTTGACCCAGCGTCTGCGCGACGCCGGGCGTGGTGACGAAACCCAGGTGACCCGTTCGCAGACCCAGTTCAAGTCGCTGCGCGCCGAGTTGCCGCGCTATCAGGCGGCCCGCGAGGCGGGTCTGTACAGCCTGTCGATGTTGCTGGCCAAGCCGGTGGCGCAGTTGCCTGCGGGCACTGCGGATTGTGCCGAGCTGCCGCATATCGCTCAGGTGTTGCCTGTGGGAGATGGGGCCGCGCTGCTCAAGCGCCGCCCGGATATCCGTCAGGCCGAGCGCAGCCTGGCAGCGGCCACTGCGACCATCGGCGTGGCCACGGGTCAGCTCTATCCGGACATCAGCATCGGCGCCCAGGTGGGCACCATTGGTATTCTGGAAAACCTCGGTGAACCGGCGACCAATCGCTGGGGCTTTGGTCCGCTGCTGTCCTGGACCGTGCCGACCAACGGCTCGCGCGCGCGCATCCGTGGGGCCGAGGCCTCGACCCAGGCCGCGCTGGCGCATTTTGACGGGGTGGTGCTTAACGCCATCCGCGAAACCCAGACCAGCCTGGCTCAGTACAGCGCGTTGCTGCAGCGACGTGACGCCCTGGCGGAGGCTGAGCGTTCGGCGCAGCAGGCGGCCGATCAGACGCATCGTTTCTACCAGGCTGGGCGCGAGTCGTTCCTGGCTGATTTGCAGGCGACGCGGACTTATACCGACATGCGTGCGCAATTGGCGATGGCCAATACCCAGGTGGCGATGGGGCAGATCGGTCTATTCCTCGCGCTGGGTGGCGGCTGGTAGACCTGTAGGAGCGGATTCACCGGGACGCCGGACCGCCGCGATGGGGCGCGTAGCGGCCCCAAAAGATGGGACTGCTGCGCAGTCCATCGCGGATAAATCCGCTCCTACTTGTCCACAAACCCCTTGAGCATCTCGATCGATAGTCGACGACTTGTCCCCGGCAATACTGCCCAAGGTCTGCATATAGCGCAGCTGCATGGCCCCGGCTGGGGCATGGGCGATGGCGCGCGGTCAGTGATAATTACCCCTCACCTGCGACGCAGTAGGTCCTGGCGAATTGCTCGCATGTCCTGGGATGGCGCGGTCGTAGCAGGTTGAGTTGCAACAGTCCTGGTGCGGCTCGGAATTCGGTTTTCTTCCTGGTTCGGATTCACTCCTGCCAAGTTGAGATAGCTGTTGGTTTGAGTGGTATAACGGCGCCTGTCTGCTGCATATTCGATTGCTTCCTGTTCATAATGTTCGGCATGGGCCAGGTGAACATCTCGGGTCACAGAGTTTTGAGCATCCGTCGCACTTGCTCGCTCACGCTCTGCCGCACTTCGCATCGCGTGTTCTTGTTCACGACTAATTCCGGCATCAATGTGTAACTCTCGAGCCGCTCTACGGGCCTCTCTACGACTGCTTGGAGGTCTTAGTTTTCGCAAGTGATTAACGGGTGCTAATGGCCTTACTGGTGTATTTCCGCTGGGATCGATCAAGTTAACGGGGTCCCCTGCGCAATAGGCATAGCTATGCGGACCTCCGCTGGAAAAAGGGCTCTTAATATCCGGGGAATAGAAACGCATCAGTGCCGGGCTGAATACACGATGACCATTTCCGAGAAAGTAGCATCCCGTCAGCGAATCATGGCGCTCGCCATTGAATCGAAGTAACAACCACAATCCATTTTCAGCGCTGTATCCATAGGCGCTATAGCACAGCGACTGCGCATATTGCGTTGTATGCAGTTCAAGTACGGAACTATGGGCATCAGTAGCCAACATTCGCGCACCGTCTCTGCCACCTCCACGTACCCGTTCGGCTAGTGGTTGTTTAGTGCCACGAGAAACCCTGCGGCTCTCGGTACCCAGAAGCGACATGCTCAGCTGTTCGCCTTGATAAAAGTACAAGGCTGAGCGCTCATTTTTTTTCATCACCGATCACTCTTTGGCCAAAGATGGTAGTCGGCCTTAAGCGTGGGGCTCTTCAGGGATGGCCTCAACTGGTAGAAATGCCAGGCAGCGCATTCGGAGCAGCAGGTGGTTGATCAACGCGGAGCTATACCGATATGTGCGCGCAATTGGTGGCGATGGGGCAGATCGGTCTATTCCTCGCGCTAGGTGGCGGCTGGTAGACCTGTAGGAGCGGATTCACCGGGACGCCGGACCGCCGCGATGGGGCGCGTAGCGGCCCCAAAAGATGGGACTGCTGCGCAGTCCATCGCGGATAAATCCGCTCCTACTTGTCCACAAACCCCTTGAGCATTTCGATCGGCAACGGAAAGACGATAGTCGACGACTTGTCCCCAGCAATGCTGCCCAAGGTCTGCATATACCTCAGCTGCATGGCCCCCGGCTGACGCCCGAGCATTTCCGCAGCCTGCATGAGTTTCTCAGAGGCCTGCAACTCGCCTTCGGCATGAATCACCTTGGCCCGCCGTTCGCGCTCGGCTTCAGCCTGACGGGCAATGGCGCGGATCATCGACTCGTTGAGGTCGACATGCTTGATCTCGACGTTGGCCACTTTGATGCCCCAGGCGTCGGTTTGCGCGTCCAGCACCTGGCGGATATCCAGGTTCAAACGTTCGCGTTCGGCCAGCAATTCATCCAGCTCATGCTTGCCCAGCACCGCACGCAAGGTGGTCTGGGCCAGCTGGCTGGTGGCCATGAGAAAGTCTTCGACCTGGATGATCGCCTTCTGTGGATCAAGTACGCGAAAATACAGCACCGCATTGACCTTCACCGAGACGTTGTCACGGGTGATCACGTCCTGGGGCGGTACATCAAGCACCACAGTGCGCAGGTCGACCCGGACCATCTGCTGGACTCCGGGAATCAGTAACACCAGCCCCGGCCCCTTGACCCGCCAGAAGCGCCCGAGCTGGAACACAACGCCACGTTCGTACTCGCGCAGGATGCGAAACGCCGACAGTAACAGCACGGCAGCAAATGCCAGCAGCGCGCCAATACCCAGTTCGAAAAACATGTTCAGTCTCCTTGCGCTACAGCGTCGGCCGCCGCGCTGACGTCCAGTAGTACGCCCTTGCGTGAGATCACCCGGACGTGTTGCCCCACCCGCAGTGGCGTCTGGCTCTGCGCCTGCCACTGTTCACCTTGCACTTGCACTGAGCCGATGTACGGATCGCTGTCGTTGACCGCCATGACTGTCGCCAGGCTGCCGACCAGCCCGGCATCGCCACTGACCAGCGCGCGCTTGCGCGCTTTCATGGCCATGCCCAGCACACCACCGAGCATTAATGCCGAGAACAACGCGAGGAACAGGATCAGCGGCAGCGGAATGCCGAAACCGGGGACATCGGTGTCCATCAGGATCACCGCGCCCACGACAAAAGCGACGATGCCGCCAAAGCCAACCACGCCGAAGCTGGGCATGAACGCCTCGGCAATCATGAAGGCCATGCCGAGCAGAATCAGTGCCGCCCCGGCGTAGCTCACCGGCAACAGCTGTAAGGCATACAGGGCCAGCAACAGGCAGATGCCGCCGATTACCCCGCCGACACCGGAGCCGGGGCTCATGAATTCGAACATCAGGCCGTAGACACCGATCATGATCAGGATCAGCGCGACGCTGGGGTTGGTGATCACCGCCAGCAAGCGCGTGCGCCAGTCCGGCTGGCGTTCTATCACTGGCGCTGCGGCGGTCTGCAATTGCAGGGTTTTACCTGCGGCTTCGAGGGACTTGCCGTCGAGTTGGCGAAGTAAATCGGGCAAGTCATTGGCGACCAGGTCGATCACCTTCAGGCGCAGCGCCTCACTGGCCGGCAGGCTGACGGATTCACGCACGGCCTGTTCGGCCCAGTCGGCATTGCGTCCACGCAATTGCGCCAGACTGCGGATATAGGCTGCGGCGTCATTGACCTGTTTGCGGGTCAAGGTGTCCTGTTCGCTCGGTGCGGGTTGTTTGTCGCCAGTCGGTGCTGGCGGCGGAGCGCCAGGGTCTTTCGGTGTGCCGGGCAGGCCGCCGATCTGCACCGGAGTGGCAGCGCCCAGGTTGGTGCCCGGAGCCATGGCTGCGACGTGACTGGCGTAGAGGATGTAGGTGCCGGCGCTGGCCGCCCGGGCGCCACCGGGGGCGACGAAAGTGGCCACCGGGATCGGGCTGGCAAGGATCGCCTTGATAATCTCGCGCATCGAGCTGTCCAGCCCGCCCGGAGTGTCGAGGCGGATCACTACCAGCTGTGCCTGGTCGGTTTCGGCCTGGTGCAGGCCACGAATCAGATAATCGGCACTGGCCGGACCGATCGCGTCGTTAATACTCAGCACCAGCACTGATTGGCCGGGCGCTGCCTGGCCACCAGGCAGCGTGCCGAGCAAGAGCAGCAAGAGCAGATGCCGACACCAGCGAGCGATCACCTGAATTCACCCGGTTTGTGCGTGTCCAATAAGTTTAGTCGGCTGCCCGCGGCAGCACGGCCTAAACTTCAGAAGTGGGGGGCTATCTCCGGAGGTGCATCATGCGTATGGCAAAAACCCTGCAGCAGTGCCTGGACAAGGCCGGCTGCGATTACGACATCGTTCCTCACGCGCACTCATCCACCAGCCTTGAGTCGGCGCGCATGGCCGGGGTGCCGGCCGAACGGGTGGCCAAGTCGGTCATGCTCGACGACCGTCATGGCAACTACCTGATGGCTGTACTGCCGGCCAACCGTCATCTGGACATGAGCAAGGTACAGACTACCGGTCAGTGGCACATGACCTCTGAAAGTAATTTGCCTCACCTGTTCGGTGACTGTGAACGTGGCGCCATCCCGGCGCTGGGCGATGCTTACTCGATCAAGATGCTGGTCGACCCGACGCTGACTCGCCAGGGTGATATCTATGTCGAGGCCGGCGATCACGACCACCTGATCCACATGAACATGACGCAGTACCTGAAACTGGTGCCTAACGCCGAAGTGCGTGAGGTTTGCTGATGATCAACCCACTGCCAGGCTGGCGTCGTGGACGACCGGTCTGGCTCAAGGAGTGACCCATGGAAGCACCCAATCACAAGTTTTCAGAGTTGTTCAAACAGCTGGGACTGGCCGACGATCCCGTCGGTATTGACCAGTTCATCACCAGTCACTCGCCGCTCAAGAACGAGATAAAACTGGTCGATGCGCCCTTCTGGACGGACGCACAAAGGACCTTTCTCAAGGACAGTATCGAAGAGGATGCCGACTGGGCACTGATGTTCGACCAGCTCAATGAGGCGTTGCGAAATAAACGCTGAGCGGCACCGATACCGGCGTTCGGCGTTGCTATGCTCAGAAAAAAACAACAGGGGATAGCGCAATGAAAGATCCCTATGCCGTCGGTTTCTGGTGTTCCGTGACTGCTCTGGGCCTGCTGACCGTCGGTTATTTCTATGGCATCAAAGAAACCCATCAACTGCACCAGGCCCTGGTGTTTCTCTACGCCGCCGGGGGGGTGATCGGGGCGTTGGCGTTGTCGGCGCTGGCCTGGATTGCCTGGCAGCAGTTGCGGGTGAGCAAACGCCAGTTGGCTCAGGGCCGCACACTGGTGGCTATCTGGAACACCAAGGTTGCCTTGCGTCGGGTCGAAACCGTCTTCGACCGCTATTTCTGGGGCAGCTACTGGCAGCCGGGGCGGACCTTTCAGGAAGTCATGGGCGAGCTTGAAGGCACGCCTCTGGAGCAAAGCCTGGAAGCCCTGAAGCGTCAGTGCCGCGAGCTGGACAAAGAAACCCACGACCTGCGTCGTCACTGGCTGGACAACGCCCGTGAACTCTCCACCGTGGCCACTGCCATGGCCCGTGAGCGCTATCAACTGGACCTGTGCGATTCACAGCAGAGCAGCGGCAGGGGCGCCGCAGTGCTCAACCGCGATCTGGAAGTACTGGTGTACACCTGGTCGGCGCGCTTGCGCAGCTTCGACCACCAGCTCGATGAGCTGGAGGGCGAATACCGTTAAGGGCTGGCGCGGCGAGTCAATCGCCGCGAATGTATTGTTCCAGTTGCTGGATCATGTTCGCCTGCTCGGCAATGGCTTCTTTGACCAGGTCACCGATCGACAGCAGGCCCAGCAGCTCGCCGTTCTCCACCACCGGCAGGTGACGCAGATGGCTGTTGGTCATCATGTTCATGCAGTAATCGATGTTCTGGTGCGGATCCACGGTGATCACCGGTGCGCTCATGATTGCGCTGACCGGGGTGCCTACAGACGAGCGGCCCTTGAGCACCATCTTGCGTGCGTAGTCGCGCTCACTGACGATCCCCACCACTTGCCCCCCCTCGACCACCGGCAAGGCGCCGACGTTCTTGTCGGCCATCAACCTCAGTGCATCGAGCACCATCTGATCCGGCGCGATGGTGTGCACCTGGTGATGCTTCTCGGCTTTGGTTTTCAGGAGCTGTGCCACAGTTTTCATAGAGGCCTCTGCAATGCTGGAAGTTGATGACGGCAGATACCTACAGAATCGTGTACAGATGGCCGCAGAGCAAGAGAGAAAGCGGCATCGATGTGATTGAAAAACGTCATTGGCGGGTCAAAGAGTGCCCGTAACCACTCTGTGCAGGCGCTGGCATTGCCTGTGATGGGCCGCGCAGCGGCCCCATCTTTCTCAATTGCAGCCCGATGCGCTTGAAACCTCCTGGCTGGCCTCCTGCAACGCTGTTGCCACAGCGGCCGCATCATTGGCGGTATAGACCCGGCCACCGGTATTTTCGGCGGCGCAGTTGGAGCCAGTGCTGGCGCTGATGTTGACGATGTTGATGCGCAGCCGCGGTTGTTGCTCGGCAATCTGCCGCGAAACGGCGCACACGCTTTGTCCGCAACTGTCGCTACCGTCAACGAACATGATGATCACGCCGTCGCGATCGCGGCCGTTCATTTGGCTGGCCGCAGCTTCCAGGCTGATACCCAGCGCTGTTCCACCCTGTGGCTGCAACTGGTTGATCCGGGAGATCAGGTCGCCGCGCCGTGGCGGATCGAACACGCCATGATCGAGCGGTGCGCGACAGCCATCGAAGGTGACCAGGCGCATATCGATGCCCTTGTCCAGGTTCTGGATCACGGTGTTGAGCGAGCTTTTGGCGACATCCATCCGCGAGATTCGCTGCTTGCTGTCGTAGGGCAACAACTCTTCCAGCAACGGCACCTTGCGCAGCAGACTGATGTACCACTGCTCGCCCTCGCGTTTGATTCGAATCCGCTCATCCATGGAGCCGGAGGTGTCGAGCACCACGGCAAACTCGGAGGGCTGGAAGGTGCCGCCTGGCGTGCAGACGGCTGGCGACGTTGTCGTTTGCCAGTATTGGCGCACTGACGGCCAGTACAGGTACAACCAATACAGCGCAGCGAGCAGCAACAGGCCCAACAGCCAGGGCCATAACACCAGGGGCCGACGGCGCGGCGCCGGTTGCGGCGGACGCGGCGGGGGTGGGGCAGGCTTGGCTGCCGCCACCGGAGGCGCTGGTGCCACTGGCGGCGCGAGCACCGGTTGTGGCTGGCCCCAACGTACCACCAGGGGCTCACCATTGATGCTGTACAGGTTGTTCAGGTCCGGCGCGTTGATCAACTTGTTCAACGCTTGGGCCGCCCCCGCCTGACCACGGCGATCGAGCTCCTGGGCCAGCTGTTGAACCGCTCCCTGGCGCTCCTCATAGCGCTTGAGCAGTAGCGCCTGTTGCTCACGATCAAGGCTGGCATAGAGGTGCGGCTGGCCTTCAAGCTCCGACCACCACTCCAGCACACCGTCACGGCCCTGACGCGGTATTGCATACAGGTGGGCGATGCTCGGCGGAAAGTGCTGACGTATCAGCGCTACAGTCTGCTCCAGCACCGAGGCTGCTTCCTGGTTGGCCTGGGTATCGCGTAGTACTCGTTGCATACGTTCGGCTCTCTAGTCGCAGGTGGCTTTGCTGGAAACGTCCTGGCTGGCCGCTTCAAGGGCCACCGCCAGCTGCGCAGCATCGTTCGCCGAGTAGACCTGACCACCGGTGCTGTCGGCGATGCAGTCGGCCAGGCTGTTGTTGCTGATGTTGATCAGGTTGACCTTCAGCCGTGGCTGTTCGCGGGCGATGCGTTGCGCCACTTCGCACACGTTCTGGCCGCAGCCGTCGGCACCGTCGACGAACATCACGATCACGCCATCACGGTCACGCCCGTTCATGTTGCGTGCGGCAGTCTCCAGGCTGGCGCTGAGCGCGGTGCCATCGTCGGCGACCAGGCCCTGGATCCCCTGGATCAATGCCGGGCGTTGGGCCAGGTTGAACAGGCCATGGTCCACCGGTGTACGGCAACCGTCGAAGGTCACCAGGCGCATGTCGATGGCCGGGTGCAGTTCATTGACCATCTGCGTCAGGGATTGCCTGGCCACGTCCATGCGCAGCGGGGCACGGGTGATTCGGGCCCAGCGCTCCAGGTCGGGGGAGGGGTTGTCCTGGTTCTCGAAGAACCATTTCTCATCTTCCAGCGTGGCATCGACACTGAGTCGCATGGAACCTGAGGTATCAAGCACCACGGACAGTTCAGGTGGTTGCACCTTGGGGTCCTTGAGGCACGCGAACGGCTTTGCCGGTTCGCTCTCAAACCAGCGTTGCAGGTACGGCCAGCCGAACCACAGCGCCGCCAGCAGTGCCAGCAATCCCAGCAGTGGCAGCAGGAACCAGGGCAGCCAGATCCACCAGCGGCGCTTGCTGGCCACAGGGTGGACAACAGGTGGCGGTGGCGGCGCTGCTGGCGCAGCAACAGGCTCGCCCCAACGCACCAGCAACGGGTAGCCATTGACGCTGTAGAGGTTGTCCAGATCTGCCGGGCCGATCAGGCGACGCAACGCCGCGGCTTCGCTGGCCTGCCCGCGTTGTTCCAGTTCAGTGGCCAACTGACGGATAGCGTCCTGACGCTGTTCGTAGAGGCCCAACAAACTCGCTTGCTGCTCGGCATTGAGCTCGCGATACAGCCGTGGCTGTCCCTCCAGCTCAGACCACCATTCCCGGGCGCCATCCTTGCCAGTGCGCGGGATGGCGTAGAGCTGGGCGACGCTGGGTGGAAAGTGCTTGGTGATGATCGCGACTGTCTGTACGAGATCGGCCAGGCCCGAGTGGTCCGGCCCGGCATCACGGGTAACCCGCTGCATGATGGAATCCTGAAAAAGATCGGCAGCCGAAGCTGCCGAGGGGGCTTACTCGTAACCCAGGCTCAACTGCAGGCGGCTGACCTGCTGCTGGAGGGCTTTGAGTTCTTGCTTGCGGGCTTCAACCTGAGCGCTGCTGGCATTCTTCGCCGGTGCACTCTGGCCTGCCTTGAGCTGCTTTTCCAGCCCGGCGATCTGCTGCTGCACATCGCTCTTGTTGCCATGCCGGGCCTTGAGGGTGCTCAACAAACCGTTGAGCGACTTCTCCAGGCTGGCCTGCTGGCGTTGCTGGCTGGCCAGGTCCTGGCGGGTCGAGGCCTGCAGCGCGCTGAGCTGGTCATACACCTGGTTGAACTGGCGATTCTGCTCGCGGGCCGCAACCAGTTCCTGTTCACTGTTGCGCACTTGCTCGGCATAGCCGCCGCCGTAATCGCAGTTGAGTTTACTGATCAGGCTGGCGCTGCTGTCGGAGGCGCTGCACTGCGATGCGGTGGTCGCGCAGCCGGCCAGGGTGGACAGCAGCAGCGCGCAGAGAGCGATTCGTACGAACATGTTTTATCCTCAGCCCAGAGTGATTGCCGAGCGCTGGTTGTAGAGGCCATCGACCTCTTGCTGCAGCGAGGCGACCTTGTTGTTCATCTTGCTGATTTCGGCCTCGACCTTCTGCACTTCGGCCTGGCTGGAGCCGCTTTCACGCTCGAGTTTGGCCACGCTCTGGAACTCGGTGATACGCGTCTGCATGTTCTTCACATCTTTGCGCATCAAGGTCAGGTTCTTGTCGATGCTGGCGATGTTTTCCTGAGCCTTGGCCTTATCGACGGTCTTGGCCTTGATATCGCGCTGGATAGCAGCGATCTGCTGTTTGTCGTCGTTGATCACGCGCTGCAGGGTGTTGGTGCGCTCGGCCACTTTCGCGGTTTCTTTCTGCACATCCGCGCTCATCACATTGAGGCGCTGGGTGGTGTCGGCGTATTTGGCACGACGGTCATCCAGGTAGTAGTTGGCACCCATGGCCACGCCACAGGCGGCCAGGCCGGCAGCGACTGCGCAGACTGCCTTGTTGCTTGAGTTGGACAGGGTGCAGGCCAGCACACCACCGGCGGCTGCAACGGCGCAGGCTTGATAGCCAGAAGTACTGAAGAACTTGGCGTCGTTGCCTGTAGTCAGGCGCGGGTCGGCGGTGCCCGGGGTGCTGTCACCCAGCAGCGAACTTCCTGTGCTGGCACAACCGCTCAGCACCAGGCTGAACGCCATCATCAGGCCCATCCACATCCGAGTAATACCTGGCTTGTTCGTGTTCACGTCAGCTTTCCTTGTTTGCGGTTAATTAGTGAGTAACGGCCTTGCAGCTCTTGAGCCAGGCGTTGACATCGATTTTCTGGGTCTTGAGGAACGCCGCCTGGTTGCTCCAGTGGGTACGCAGGTAAGGCGTCAGTTCCGAAAGATTCTTGTTGGCCGTCAGCACGCCTTCGAGCACCGGAATCTGGGCTTCGAGCAGTGGTTGGCCATAGAGCGAGGCCGAGTCCACCAGCGAGCTTGCGTAATAACGGCTGAGCTTGTGCAGGCGGTCGCTCTGTTCATCCAGCTTGGTCTTGCGCATGCCGCAGGTAGGGTCTTCCTCACCGGCCTTGCAGTTGGCGGCATAGTTTTTCTGCAAAAAGTCCAGGTACTGGCCGTCATCAAGCATCTTGGTGCAGAGGAAGGCGCCCAGGTTGAGGCTGGCGCGGATTGCCTGGTCGCGGGCTTCCTGCTGTTGCTGGTTGCTTGCGCGCAGCTGGTTTTCAACGGTCTTGAGCTGGTCCTTGAGGCCCTGGTCTTCGACGCTGGAAGCCAGGTCTTCAAGGGCTTTGACGGTGCCTTTGTCCTTCGGATCGGTCGACGGCTGATCGCTGCCCAGCTTGCTCCAGCTTTTCTCGATACTGCTGACACGCTCGCGAGACGTGAGGGTCGGCGATACCAGTGCCAGGCGCAGGCCGTTGGTTTTCTTGGTCACCGGGCCCTGGGCGTTGTAATAGGGCTCTTCCTGGCGCAACGCTGTGCGCAACTGGCCCTCGGCCGTCAGGTAGTTGCCGCCACGTACGACATAGCCACCGGCCTGACCGTGCTGGCGGTCGAGTTTGTTCAGGCGGAAGGGTTCGAACATCATCTCGCTGGCGTTGCCGAGCATGTCGTGCAGGCCCAGCGGGTTTGGCTTGAGCAGGCCGCTGAGCTGCAACTTGCCGTTGGCCGATTGCGCACCGGCGAACCATTCGTAGGCATTCAAGCCCTCGGGCATCGGGTAGCGGCCGTCACGGAATTCGGCAGTGCTTACCTGCAGGCCACCACGGGCGGCAAACTCCCACTCGGTTTCGGTGGGCAGGCGCAGGAAGCCCTGGGCGCCGTCTTCGCTCGGCAGTTTGGCGGCGGCATTGGCACGCAACCAGCGGTTGTACTTGTCGGCAGCCTGCAAGGCATCCAGCCAGCTGATCGATACCACCGGCAGGCGCAGCTTGTTGGACGGCGTGGGGCAGTTCTCGTCGGTCAGGGCCTGGTACTGAAGCTGGGTCATCTCGTACTTGGCCATCAAGTAGTAACGAGACTTGTCGCCTTTGGCGGTGGTGAAACTGCCGGCGATGAAGGCTGGCCGGGTCTGTTCCACATAGCCCCACTCGGCGCTGTCCTGACCAATGTTGATCGGGAAGTCATCCAGAGGGCCGGCCAACGGGATCAGCACCTTGCGAAACACCATCGAGCCGTCGCAGGGCATGGGCAGCACGACGTCATCGGCGTCGGGCATCGGGTTGTAATGCTTTTCTTCCCAGGCCGCGGCTGAAGCGTTAAGCAGGTAGCCGAAACTCAGAGGTACAAACAGTAGACGGCAGCAGGCTTTAAAGCTCACGCAAACTCTCCGCAGGTTGAATCCTTATCGCTCGCAGGGCACCGATCAAGGCGACCAGGGCAGCGACCAGGAAGGCTAGGAACAAGGCCACCAGGCCATGCCAGACAGTGATGTGACAAATGAACGTGCCGGTGACCTGACTGCTGCCCAGCAACTGGTCGAACAGCAGGCTGCCGACGAAGTAGCTGCCGAGCCCGCCGAGGTAGCCGACGATGCTCAACAGCAACGCTTGCAGCACCACATAGCTGGCCACCGCCGCGCTGCCGAAACCGAGCAGGCGCAGCACGGCAAGATTGCGCCGCTTACGATCGATGTTGGCCAGGAAGGCGCCGACCAGCGAGGCGATGCAGCCGATCAGCGCAGCGCCGGCAATCACCCCGAAGATCAGCCCCAGCACATGGTTGATCGCCTTGACGTTGTCGATTTCGGCCAAGCGGCTGCTGGTCTCGATGCGTTGCGCGTTGAGCCAGCGTTCCAGCGGCTCGACGCTATCGATATCGCGGGCATAGAGGCGTGCGCGGGCATAGCCGACCTTCACCCCGTCCAGACCTTTACCGGTGACGCCACCGAGGCTCGCGACCTGGTAACCATCACGGTAATACTCGAGCTCAAGCAGCAGTTCAGGGCTGACAAACGCGGCGGGGCGGGCGAAGCGCGCAGGTTCCAGTACTGCCTGCACCTGCAGGGTACGTTCGCCGCGCTCATTGACGCCGTCCATGCGCCGGGCGACGCGCAGGCGCACGCTATCGCCGGCCTTGGCGTTCAGGCGCTCGGCCGCGCGGGCACTGAGAATCACCTGATCGCCCTGGAGGGCACTCAGGGGCGACTTGAGCAACGGGTCGTCGGCCTGGGTGGGAATGACTTCGACGTTGTCGGCGAACCGTCCGCGCTCACCCAGCAGGTCGGCCTGGGTATTCAGCGAGCGGGTCTGGCCAATGGCGAAAGCCACCTGCGGCTGTTGGCGCAGCTGTTCAATCCATTCGCGGTCGTAGTGGCCGCTACTGAGCATCTTGATCTCGAGATTGCGCGGGTCGCTCAGCAGTTCCTCCTGCAGCTGACTGACCACACCATGCTTGAGGCCGAACAACAGCAGTAGCGGGGCGATCACCGCCACCAGCGAGGCGGCCATGCACAGGGTTACCTTGCGGTCGTGCCAGAGGTCGGCCAGCGACAGTTGCATCAGCAAACCGAGACGCTTATGCCAGGGGTTCAAAGCGCGTTTCTCCTTCGCCATTGACCGCACCCAGGCGCGGCAGGCCGAAACTCTCGATCAAGGCCCAGTCGTGTGACACCACCAGGGCGCTGAGGCCCAGTTCGCTGACCAGGTTGAGCAACAGCTCGAACAGGCGCCGGGCGTTGTTCGGATCGAGGGCTGCGGTGGGTTCATCGGCCAGCAACAGGCGCGGCTCGTGGGCGATTGCCCGTACACAGGCGACGCGCTGACGCTCACCGATGGACAGGGCCTGGGGCAACTTGTCGAGCAGGGGGCCAAGGCGCAAGGCATCGATAGCCATGTCTACGGCATGACTGCGAGCGCAGAGCCCAAGCATCCGCCGCGGCAAGTGGATGTTGTCGCGCACATTGAGAAACGGCAGCAGGCCGCCGTTTTGCAGGACGAAACCCAACTGCCGCGAGCGCACTGCCGCCAGGTCCGGTTGACGGTCTTCGGCCAGCAACTGCGCTACGTCCAGAGCGTCCGGTCCGAGGTGGTAGCGGCCCAGCGCCTGTGGCGCCAACAGCAGGCCGATGGCTTCCAGCAGCGTGCTTTTGCCGCAACCGCTTTCGCCGGTGATCGCGCAGATCTCTCCCTGACGCAGCTGCAGTGTGTCGAGCCGCACCCGGTGGGCTTGCGGGCCTTGCCCGCGCACCACCAGCAGTCCTTTGATATCCAGCATGGGGATCAGGGCATCATTTCAAGCGGAACGGGGTAAACGTTGTCGCGGCTGTCGCTGCCCGGAGCCAGTGCCACCCAGCGATCCACATCAGCGTTGTAGCGCTGGTAATGGCGCAGCTTGGTGCTCAGGTTGCGGATGAATTTTTCCTGAGCCAGGCCATCCAGGCCTTTCCAGGTTTCTTCGTCCAGATTGAGCACTTCACTCTGGTAAGGCAGGTCTTCCAGGTACTCGCCGAGCACGCCCAGATCGGCGACACGTGTGGTCGAGCCCTGCTTGAGCTGGTTCGGGTCGGCACCCATGGTGGCGGCTACCGAACGCAGGCGGGTGAACATCTCGCTTGGCGAAATCATGCCTTCGTTGGCGGCATCGACGATCTGCTTGAGCACATCGCTGAGGTCACTGAGCTGGGCCTTGGTCAGCAGTACGCGTACATCGGTGGTCGGCAGGTTCTGCTTGATCAGGTCACGGTCGCTGATCCAGGCCTGGAACACCGGTGGCGCCTGGGTACCGGTGGTCTTGCCGAGGTAGGCCAGCTGCATGGCATGGCCGATCAGCGCGGCGTCTTCGAGCATCTTCTGCTCGGCCGGATCAGCCTTGGCATTGGTCGCGCTGCCGATGGCGTCTTCGCCCAGGTACGCCGACTTCACCTGTTGGGTGATGGCGGCCGCCAGGCCATCGACCTTGCGGCCGAAGGCTTCCACGTCGCCGGCATTGACCGGGTAGTAGAGCGAGGTGTTGGTGCCCGGGTAGTTCGACAGGGTCCGGTACTGGGCTTCGGCACTGCTGTGGTTCTTCATGCCGCTCGGGGTTTTCAGGTGCAGGGTGTAGAGCGCGACGCCAGGGTTGCTGGCTTCGATCTTGACCTGCTCTGCCCCAAGGCCTGTGCCCGACAGCTTGTCGGTGCCGTCGATGGCACCGGCGTCGGTGATCAGCACCACATAACGGGCGCCGAACTGGCTCCAGTCGACCTTGTCCACGGCGTGCATGACGCCAGCATAGGCATCTTCATCGAAGGTGCTGCTGGAGACCTTGGCCTGCTTGAGGTCTGCGACCTTGGCCATGAAGTCGGCGCCGTCCTTGACGGTGTTGGGGTCGGCGTACATCTTGCTGACGTACTCAAGCCCTGGCACGGCCTTGGTGCTGGAGCGGTAGGCAACCAGGCCGAATTTGACCTGTTTGCCGAGGTTCTCCTTCTCGATCTGCGCATACACCCGCTTGATCGCCTCGCGGGTACGATCGATGTACGGGTCCATGGAGATGGTCGAGTCGATCACGAACACCACCGCCGCACTGAAGGCTTTCATCTGCGTCTTGGCTGCGGCAGGCGTGGTTGCAGCCGGAGCAGTGACGCTGGCTGCGTCGGCCTTGCTCACCGAGGCGACGTTGAGGATGCGGGTACGGAAACCCTCTTCAGTCATCACCTCTTCACCGCTGAGTACCGGCAGCAGGTAGAAGTTCTTCTGCAGATCGACGAAGTATTCCGGCTCCTGGGCCAGTACGCCGGGTGCATCGCTGCCCTGCTTGAGCTTGGCCCGCAGCGGGGCAACCTGACTGACCGGATCCGGTGCGTCGAGAATGCCCTCCAGCTGGCTGCGGTCCTTGAAGAACATCAGCCGGTCGCGGTTGGCCGGGTTGGTGAAGGCCAGGGTCAGCTGCATTTTCCATTCGACAGTGCAATCAGCCGGCAACCAGCCGATGCTCTTGCCTTGGGTGTCGGGGCCGACCCGCAGCCATTCCTGTGTACCGGCGGTGCTGCGCTCATACACGTAAAAGCGGCTGAACGCGGGTTGCGCCGTACCGGCAGCATCGCCTGCAGCGTTACCCAGTTTGCAGGTCGGCGTGGTCAGCACGCGCTGGAACAGGGTCTTCTTGCCCGCTTGCAGCAGCGGCTGATCGGCGGCTTGCAGTGCCGGGCTCAGGCTGATCGCCAACAAGGCAGCGGCCAGGCCGCGCAGTTGCAGACTCATGGCTTGAGCTCCTCGAAGCGCTGTTTGGCGTCGGCGTTATTCTCGTCGAAGCCCAGAATGGTCTCGTACCAGTATGCGGCGGTGGCGGTGTCAGGGGTTTTGAAGCACTCGCTTGGCTGGTGGTACTTGGGGTCGTACTCGTGGGCGTAGGCGGTGGCGATCTGGATGTCGCCACTTTGCGCACGGTTGGCGTACAGACGCTGAGCGACCGCACACTGGTTATTGGCCTTGGCCAGGTTGATCACTTCCAGCAGGGCAGCGCTGCCCGGCGCCTTCTGGATGCAGCCCTGGACGAACGCCAGTTCAGGTTGGCTCTGCATGCTTTCCAGCGTGCATGGTTGGGCCTCGGCTACAGGCTCAGGGGCCGGGGTTGTAGGCGGTGGTGTGGACGGTTCGTCGACAACGGCTGGTTTCGGCTGTTGCATAAACCACCAGACGCCGGCAGCAATCGCCAGCAGTACGAGCAATAACAATGGCAGCAGCCAGCGATTTTTCTTCGCGGGTGCCGCAGGCGGTGGCGCCAGGGGTTGCTCGGCTACGGGTTCGGAATCCGGGACGACGGGTGCTTCGACGATCGGCGCCGGCTCTTCCACTTTTGCCACAGGTTCAGGTGCCTGCACCACCGGTGGTGCAGGTGCAGGTGCAGGTGCTGGCGCAGGGGCGGCTTTGGTCTCGCCAGTCCAGGCAGTCGACGCAATCAGATTCTTGTCGAGGCGCACCATGCCCATGTCACTCTGGCCCATGCCAGCGTTGCTCAGCTCGAAACGGAAGTTGGCGCTGCCGCTGGCGGCCAGCAATGGATCGATCAGATCGGGGCCGACGCGTGATTCCAGCGCCTGTGCATCTTCGGCGTGAACCAGATCTGCCAGGGTGAACCAATGGGCAACATTGCTCCATTGCATCCCGTGCTGCAGGAACTCGTGGGTCTGGCTGCTTTGCACGGAGAACGCCAGGCCTTCGCTTGCCCCGCTCCAGCCACTGATCCGCAACCGCCCCTGGCCAGGGGTGTTTTCGCTCAACGGCAGCACATCAACTCGGATACCCATGCAATCAACTCGCTTCGAATGTGTTCAGCAGGACTGCCAATTGGCGTCGTTGCTCAGTGGTAATTTCTGGGTCGGCGCCACTTTTGGCGTTCTCCTGGGTCAGCCAGGCCATACCCGACAGCCAATCCACCAGATAGCGTTGCTCTTGATGTGAGGGCTGCTCGGGCAGGTTCGGCAATTCGCCAGAAGGCACCGAACTGTAGAAGCTGAACAGTGGCGCACGGTCGCCCAACAAGCTGTTGGGGCGCTCGGCTACAGGCTTGGCCAGCAGGCCGAACCAGGACAGGAAGTCGCGCATGACCAACTGCACCGCCAGCACCTGACGCTGCACCATCTGATCGCGGTGGATACCGCCTTGCATACGACGGGTTACTGCCTGATCCAGCTCGCCCATGAAGGCCTTGCTACGCACCGCGCTGATCAGCTCTTCGGTGAGGGCGTCGACCACGTCCTTGTTCAGGCGCAGGCTGTTGAGCAGTAGCGTGCGGGTACCCAGATCGCGCATGTGTTTGATCCAGGCCTTGAGTGCGGCGCGGGCAAAGCGCTGCTCGGAGGTCAGGCGCTGGACCAGTGGCGGCGGCGTTGCTGCGGCAGGTGCGGCCTGAGAGCTGGCGAACAGGTTGCCGAAGTTGATTGCCGGCGCTTGGTTGGCCGGGGCCCTGACGGCTTGCTCCGGCTCTGGCGGCGCTTCCGCGTCCAGGCCGTCAATGTCGTACACACCGCCGAGGTACAGGTCGCGCAGCTGTTCAAGCGGCAGTTGCAACTCATGGATCAGTTCACTGATGACATCCGGGTCGGCACCCAGATTATCGAGCAGGTACTGGGTTTTCTGGCGCTTCTTGTCCAGGACTTTCTCGAAGTCTTCTTCACGCCATACATGCAGCCCGTGCTCCAGCAGGTCGGTACGGCACTGCTGCAGTTGCTCTTCGATACGGGTCAGCTTGAAATCGATATTGGCCACACCCTTGAAGCTGCGGCTGAAGCGACTGATGCCGCCGTCGTTGAGTTCGAGCATCGCTTGCCAGGCATCCTGAGGATCGCCGACATGGCGCTGGACCGAAGGGCTGGCGGCAAAGCATTGCTTGAGCTGGTTCAGGCGCTGAACATGGCGCTCGGTGAATTCATTTTCTTCGCCGCTGTTGGCATCACGTTCGATGAACGCGGTGTCCAGGCGTGGTTTGCGCACCAGGTAGGTGTTGTTGAACGGCACACCCGACCAGTCCTTCATCCACTCCTGGGCGCCGAAGCGCTCGATCATGGTCAGCTTCATCATGTTCTCGCAGCCTTCGGGCAGTTGCCCTTCGCTCAGGCCGAGGGTGTTGCTGATGAACCCGTCGAGCATGGTCAGGGCCCAGATCAGGCCCGGCGTGCGCTGGCCGCGCTCTTTCGAGGTAGCGCCCTGGGTCTTGTGAATCCAGCGCGTAAGCACCGGACCTACGCTGACCACTTCACTCTGCTTGAACGAACTGGTGCACAGCACCAGAGCATTCATCTGCTGCGAGTCGGTGTAGCGCTCGAACAGGTAAGCGACTTTGCCACGCAGGATCAGGGTCGAGACCGGGTTGATTTCCTCGGCCGCGTTCGGATCGGCGGCATCCTCGATGCGCAACAGCTTCTGGCGAGTGCGGTAGCCGGGGAAGTCGAGCAGGTCGACCTCTTCCACCACCGGATCCTTGGGCTGGTTGCTCAAGCGGAAGGTCATCTCGGCGGTCAATGCCGCGAGTTGCGCGACAGTCAGGCCGGTGCTGGCTTGCGCTTTACCATCACGTACCGGCAGGACATTGACCGGCAGATCACGGCCAGTGCCCAGACGCCCGAGGATGTCCACGTTCATGATGCTGTTGGCTTGGGTGTAGACGCCGTTTTCGTCTTTGACCAGAACGCTCAACGGGGCGAACACGGTGTCCGGGTAGCCCATTTTCTGCAGGCCGCCGACCAACTGCTCATAAACTTCGGTCAGGCCATCCTGCTCGCCCCAGAGGATCGAGAACAGCTTGGCGCGCTGGCGGTAGTTCAGGCGCGGGGCCAGTTTCATCACCCGCGGCCAGTACACCTCGGCCAGTTTGCGTACCGACTTCTCGTAGTTGCCTTTGAGGTAGTCCCACAGGGCGACCACGTCATCGGCACTGACGCCAGGCTGCAGGTTTTCGACCTCGCGCCCTTCGAACGATTTGAGCACTGACTGGATGCGCTCGTCGGTGAAGGCGTAGTCGAGCTTCTCCTGATCGAAGTCCTCGAACCAGGCATTGGAGAGGATTTTCGCGACTTCGATTTCGCTGAACAGCTTCAGCTCGACCGGGAAGTTGGCATCGGGGCTTGGCTGCGCCCAGCGGCTGAAGCGGGTGACCAGGCCGGTGGCTTCTTTACCCAGGCCAGTGGGGTTGACGTGCTCGATGAAGTCGAGGGTCTTGCCACCGAAATCGGTTTCCAGGCGGCCACTGGTATCGGCCGCCAGGGCGGAAATCAGGTACGACTTGCCAGCCTGGGAGAGACCGAAGAAGCCGATCACCATCGGCGTTGCTGCGGCGCGCTGCAGGTCTTTGGCGCGGTTGCGTGCGCGGTGCAGGCGCAGGCTCAGGCCATCGGCCTCGGCGTCGACACTGGCGGCATTGCCACGTACCTGCTCAAGCCACGTCAGGGCCTGGTCCGCACCGGCATGAACGGCGCCCCAAGCGCCCATCAGTTGTTGCTGCTTTGGCGTTAGATTGCTCATTTTCCTTTGACGTTCCCGCTGTCGAGCCAATAGTCACTGTCACTCAGGTTGCCGGTAGGCATGGTGTTGAGTGAGAGCTCAAGATCCCGTTCGAAGTCGAAGTCGGCATCCTGAATGTTCGATTTCAGATCAGAAATGATCAGCTTGTCGCTGATCAGTCCTTGCTCGAGCAGAAGGTCCGACGGCTCATCGACCGCCAAGCGAATGCGCAGCACCGGTGCTTCGCCGCCCTTGCCAATGGCGCTGGAGAAATTGCGACTGCCCTGAGAGGTGAAACGCAGGGTGTAGAGCGGCGACGCCGACCAGCGTTCGGCAGCCAGTTGGCGGTAGCCCAGGTGCATGTCGCCACGCATCTCCAGCCAAGGCGTGCCACGCTCTTCACCTTCACCGACGATAGGCAGCTCGATGCGGCCCTTGTCGGAAGTCAGGTTGTGATAGAGCACGTCGCCATGCTTGATGGTGCCGGCGTTGTCGATCTGACCGAAGTGCTTGATGGTCGAGTACGGCTTGAGCGCCGCCGTGCGGAAGTAGAAGTTCGGCACGCTGTGCTTGGCGCACAGCAGGCAGATCATGGCGCCGACCGAGGCGGTACTTTTCGGGTCGTCGATCAGGCCGTTCTTGTGGAACGGGTACCAGCCGCCGGTGCGGTAGTTCTGCAACGGCAGAATGCGCCCTGGTGGCAACGGCAGGCGCTGGCGGATGAAGGCCTGGATGCCCGGCAGGCGCGACGGCCGCCCGGTCAGCAGCAACGCGTCACAGGCGTAGTGGGCGATGACCTCGCACAGTTCGCTGAGCACTTTGGTGATGTTGATCTGGCCGCCGATGAAAGCGTTGTGCACCTGCTCAAGGTCCAGCGCCAGCGGCGTGCTGAGCAGATCCAGGGTGCCATCGCGGCCGACTTCGCGGCGCACGGCGGCATTGACGTACTCGAACACGCTGTCATTGACCGTTGCATCACCCAGCAGTTGCTGCCAGCTTTGCTCGACCACCGGCAGCGCTGCTTCGGGGTCGTATTGTTCGTAAGCTTTGAGCAGGGCCAGGCCCAGTGGTACGAACACCTGCAGGTTGAGCTGCTGGCGCAGGATGCGTTCCTGGGCGCTGGCTTCGCCGTTGCCGCACAAGCGTGACATCAGCGCATCCGGGGCCTGGACACCGGCTTGCTGCAGGGCTCGCTTGAACGACGGCAGGATGAACTGGCGGATCACGTCGAGGAGGATGTCGTCGCCGGCAATCTTGAAGCCATCGCGGAAGCGTTGCTCCGGCACGATGTGCGCGTTGGCGCCGTAACCACCGTTGTTACCCCGGTCCAGGCGGTAGTCGGTGATCACCAGGTCGGTGGTGCCGCCACCGATGTCGATGGTTGCCAGGGTGATCTGCTCGGCCTCGGTCTTGTCCGGGCGCGCCAGGGTTGCAAAGAACTCTTCCGGGTGGCCGGCGAAGTTCTCGCTGACTTCGTTGTACAGGTACACCAACTGGCCGCAGCTGGCCTCGTCCCACTCCACACGGATGCTTGGCATCGGCGTGCGTGGCTTGACGCTCTTGTCCTTGAACGGGTTGCTTTCGCCTTCGTGCCAGCCAAGGCTTTTCCACACCAGGCCGACAGCTTCGAACATGCGATTGCTGAGGATGCTGCGCTCGGCCTGGGGCATGCCTGGCGGCACGGTCAGGGTGATGCTGTTGAGCTGGCGCGGCACCCGGGCGTGGCCCTGGCGCGAGCGTTGCGCCGGGCTGTTGATTTGCGACAGCGCCTGGGTGACCACTTCAGCGAGCATGAAGGTCATCAGGTTGCTGCGCGAATAGTGCGGGGTGAACACCGGCATATCGTTCTTCGGCGGCAGGTACAGGGCCTGGCCGAGGTCGTTGATCAGGTTCGAGAAGGGCGCCGCAGTCGCCAGCGGCTCCTTGTCGGTCTTCACGTAGGAGGTGTTGAACCGCCAGCCGTGGCCGTAGGCTTTCTCGTCCCACAAGTAGCGTTTCGGGCTGGACAGCCCGGTCGAGCCTTCGGTGCCGCGGCGGCGGCTGGCCAGGCGTCCGGCCTCACCGCCGACGCGGGCGATGGTCGGCCAGCGGAACGCGTCGTGACGGCCGCTCTTGGTCGAGCAATGGTCTTTACCGAAGTAGGCCTGAGCGAACTCGACACGGCTTTCGAAGGCCTGGTTGTAGATGTGTTGCGGCTCGCTCAGGTCGCGCAGCTCCAGCACATAGTTGTGGCCCATGCCGGCGCCCGCCTGACCATGATCTTCGATCAGAATGCCGCAGGTACGGGAGTTGCCGACGTCCAGCACCAGGTCGACCGGGATCGGCCGCACCACGCCCTGGGCGTCGTTGGCGACTACGCGGATTTCGGGGATTTCGACTTTTGGCTTTTCAGTGCTCTGCTCGGCCGGCACCGGGCGGCGCAACAGGCTCAGCAAGTTCAGGTAGTGGCCCAGATGGCGATTACCCTGCAGGTCACGGTCAAGGCGCTCACGGGTCCACTCCGCACGGGCCTCGGTGTACAGCTCGGTCACCCATTCGCGGATCCAGCTCTGGGTCAGGAACCAGCCGTATTCGCGGGCGCTGCAGGCAATCTTGAAGGCTACCCCGGAGCGCACGTCGTCTTCGTTCGGGGCCAGGTAGGCAGCACCGGCAACGGTCGCCATGATGCGACTGTCGAACGCCAGGGTGAGGCGGTGAGTGTTGCCGTCGATATCGGCTTCAGGCAGCTTGACCAGACGCATCCGCGACCAGTTGTTCGGCCCCTCGTCGAAACGGTACGGCGGCATGAAACGCAGGAACGGGATCGGCAGCCAGACGCCGTCGAACAGCTTCAGGCTCTCTTCCATGCTCAGGCGGAAGTGGTTGTCTTCGCTGGAGTCGAACTCCACCTGAACCACTTTGTCCGGCTCGGGTTCGTAGAAGTCCTTGTACTCCTTCGACCACAGCAGCCGGGTCGGAACCATGCCGTTGTTGAGCTGTACGAACTTGCCGGCCTGCTCGCCATCGGGGCCCAGGCGCAGGGCGAAATCCATAAACTGAATGCCGGTATCGCTGACCAGCGTGACCGTTTCTTCGAACTGAGTGATTTCAGGCAACATCTTCTGCGCTTCTCGTGTTATTGGCCGGCTTGTTTCATCAGCATCGGGAACGCGTCCGCACCGTAACTACCGGTGCAGTCGGCGATGCTTTGAGCGCCTGGTTTGCAATTCACTTGGGGGAGTTCGTAGCTGCTGCCGTCGGCACAGGCCGCCTGGCCATCGCTATTGATCGACAGTGTGCCGCCATCCATTGCAGCGGCCACCGGGGCGTTGCAACGCACCCCGTCGGAGCGGCTGACGGTGGCCTGGCCCTTGCCGTTCTGGAAGTCGTACTTCAGACGCAGCGGTTTGCCAGTGCCCACTTCCTGGATGCCGGCACCGTTGTAGTTGCCGTTGAGGAAATCAGCGGCGCCATTGCCCGCATCGGCTGGAATGGTCAGCTGGCCCGCCTGTTGTTGCGGCTCTGGTGGAAGCTCAGGCGGTGCTGGGGGCGCAGGTGGCTGCTGGTCGCCAGGGACTTCAGGTGGTACTGGCAACTCGGAGGTCTCGGGGGTTTTAGCCTCAGGTGTTCCTGGCGAGCCAGACTCGGGTGTCGGAACTGGAGTGGGCTGCGTGCCGGATGCCGAGTCTCCTGGTGGCAGGGTCGCACCAGCACCAGCACCAGCACCAGCACCAGCACCTGTACCGACTACCTGGCCTGTCGTAGGCAGACCGAAACCGCCGTCTGTAGGCAGGGTTGTGGTCGACGGACCGGTGTCGAGGTGAATATCCGGCTTATTGAAATCACCGAGCTGAAATACACCCAGGTTCGTGCCTGGCCAGCAACTGCGCAGGCCAAACAGCAGCAAGGCCAGCAGCAACAGCAAGAGCAGCAGCCACAACCAGCGCCGCCACCAGGGGCGTTTGGCAACTTCGGTGATGACCGGTGCAGGCTGTGGCGTTGGTGCTACGGGCGTGATGGGTGCAGGGGCAACTGGTTCGGCGGCTTTCGGGGTGCTGGGGTAGAGGCAATGCAGAGGCTGGCGGCTACGTTCGGCGCCGGCGTGAATAAAGCCCCAGAAGGTCAGGACCGGTTTGCCATCGACCAGATAAACGAAGTTTTCGTCGGGAAAGGGCACCACACAGGTCAGCAACTTGCCAAACACCGTGCGATCGCCCTGTGCGCCGGGTTTAGTGCCCGGCAGCGGCTGACCATTGGCGTCCAGGCCGAGCAGATCATTGCTCAGGTCGGATATTTTGCTTTGCAGCACTTCCAGTTGCGCGCGTGCGGGCGCGCGCTCTTCTTCGGTGGCGCTGCTCCAGGGAATAACGTCGCCTGGACGGTCGCTGTACCAGTCGATGGTGCTGCCAAGCTCGTCGCTTTGCGGGATGGCAAGGTGCTCGACCAGCTCGGGATGGTCGGGATTCTTGCGCCGAATCGCTTCGCGAAGTTGTAACGCAGCGCGGTAGACCGGTTGACCCGTCTCCCCCAGCGCAGTGAATTGTTCACTTTTACCGCTGCGTAGCAGTACTCCGCGCATCCCTTCTACCTTATTAGCTCTTCCCATAAGCATCGGGCGCCTCTATGAGAGAGACGCCCGAAATGTTGAGCAACACTAACGGCAAGCGCAGAGGGCGTCAATTCAAATGGATGGCAAATTGCTATTGGTTGGCAAAGTTGTCCTTCGCACTGCTGTGAGCGTTGCTTTTCGGGCGTTTCAGAGCGGAACCGCACGCTGCGGAGCCGGTCAGATCGGCATTCATGCCGCTCTGGGAACGTACTCATGCTAGTCAAATGGAAGTCTGCACTGATTGCTCTGGTGTTGTTGCAACCGGTGCCTGCCTGCCTGGCCGACAGCGATACCGAGCGCTGGCTGGTTGAAGCCGAGGCGGGCAGCACCGATGCCCAGGTCAACCTGTGGCTGGCGTACTCGGTAGGTGAGGGGTATGGGGTCAAGCAAGACCCGGTGAAAGCGCTGTACTGGCTGCGTACTGCGGCCGAGCAGGGCGACCGCACGGCGAGCATCGCCTATGCCGGCAAGCTTTACCGCGGTGAAGATGTCGTGCAGGACCGGGCCTTGGCGCTCAGCTACTGGCAGCGTCTGGCAGAGCATGATGTATCTGATGCACTGTATGAGCTGGGGCTGGCCTATGCCGGTGAGCGTGATTACGGCCTGACGCCGGACCCGCAGCGTGCCACTGACTACTTGCGCCGGTCTGCTGAGAAAGGCCGTATCGATGCACAACTGGCCTATGCCAAGCGGCTGGCGGACGGGGTGGGCGTGGAGCAGAACAAGGCGGCTGCCATCGAGTGGTACCGCAAGGCGGCGGCCAAGGGTAACCGTGAGGCCAAGGTCCGCTTACTGGGTTTGGGTGCGTGATATTCCGGGGGCTGCTGCGCGCCCCATCGCCGCCCGACAGTGCTCTCTATGCCATCAGCGCTCGACCAAATCCCCCGAACTGACGGTAAACTCCGCAACGCACCGCCGTGCGCGGCCTGTTCATTGATGAAGCGTTGAGAGGATAGAGAATGAGTCTCTGGGATGACCTGAAAAAGAAAGCCGTCGACGCCAACCCCGAACTGGCTGCCAAGGCAGCCCAGGCACTGACCAAGGCCAAAGAGCTGGCGGTCGAGGCCGGCCAGAAGGCTGCGCCGGTACTCAAGGAAGCCGGCGAGAAGGCCGCCGCCTACGCCAACGAGAAGACCCCGATTCTCAAGGCCCAGGCACTCAAGGCCATCGATGACGCCAAGGTGCGCCGCGCCGAACTCAAGGAACGCGCCAAGCACGACAAGGCCGCGCGCGATGAAATGATCCGCACCATGTACGACATCAGTCTGTCGGCCGAAGACCCCAACTTTATCGACGAGCCGTTCAACCACTACGACCGCCAGCTGTGCTTTTTCGTCCTCAGCGGCGAGGTGCTCGACAGCCAGAAGCGCAACCAGACGCACATGAGCGCCAGTCATTCGCACAGTTCCGGTGGTGGCTACATGATCAATGGCTACGGTTCGGTCGGCGGCAGCTCGTCGTCGATGCACGTCAGCAGCCACAACGTTCAGGAGCACGAGTTCTGGGTGCGGCTGCAGGATGGCAAGGAAGCCTGCTTCCAGTTCTCCAACAGCAACGTGCGTATCCGTGAAGGGCAGTACGTCAGCATGCTGTTTGCGCGCGCTTCCGACAGCCAGACCGGAAAGATGGTCGCGCTCTACAACCACAACGCCGAAGCGAACTTCAGCATTGCCTCGCCAGCCGAGATCAACCGGATGTTCAACCTGTACACGGTAGAGCCCGGGCTGTTCAACAAAACGGAAGTGACCACCACCCGCAACCGTCTGTTACAGGAGCTGGAGCGGCGCCTGGGGCAGTTGGCGAGGTATTCGGCGATCCATGGCAAAGCGCCGGTGCAAGGCCACTTGATTGAGGGCGAGCCGCAGGCCTGATGGTTGCGGGTACCCGCCAGGCATAAAAAAAGGCCCAGGTTTTCACCTGAGCCTTTTCATCTATATGGCGCACTCGGCGGGATTCGAACCCACGACCCCTGCCTTCGGAGGGCAGTACTCTATCCAGCTGAGCTACGAGTGCAACGCGGGCGCCATGATACCCATCTAGACTGGCGGCGTCCATCGCCACAAATGGCTGTGTTCGATTTTGCACACGCAGGGGCCTGGAGGTGACGCTGATCTGAAAAAGGCAGCCGTATAGCGCTTTTTGTTCTTTTTTTCGAACACCCTATTGTCCTTTTTCCTCGTTGCTCCTAGGATTCGTTTGAGATTTCAAACGCTCTCCTTTTTCTACAATCAATAATTCGCGCCGTGTCTGTACGGTGCCGTTAAGGAAGCCGACATGCAGCTTAAAGACGCCCAGTTGTTCCGCCAGCAAGCCTTCATCGATGGCGTGTGGTTGGATGCGGACAACGGTCAGACCATCAAGGTCAACAACCCGGCCACCGGCGAGATCATCGGCACTGTGCCGAAGATGGGCGCGGCCGAAACCCGCCGTGCCATCGAGGCCGCCGACAAGGCGCTGCCGGCCTGGCGCGCACTGACCGCCAAAGAGCGTGCTGGCAAGCTGCGTCGTTGGTTCGAATTGATGATCGAGCACCAGGACGACCTGGCCCGCCTGATGACCACCGAACAGGGCAAGCCGCTGACCGAAGCCAAGGGCGAGATCGTCTACGCCGCTTCCTTTATCGAGTGGTTCGCTGAAGAAGCCAAGCGCGTTTACGGCGACACCATTCCTGGCCACCAGCCAGACAAGCGCCTGATCGTGATCAAGCAGCCAATCGGTGTGACCGCCGCGATCACCCCGTGGAACTTCCCGGCCGCGATGATCACCCGTAAAGCCGGTCCGGCCCTGGCCGCTGGCTGCACCATGGTCCTCAAGCCAGCCTCGCAAACGCCGTATTCCGCTCTGGCCCTGGTTGAGCTGGCTCACCGTGCCGGTATCCCGGCTGGCGTGCTGAGCGTAGTGACTGGCAGCGCTGGCGACATCGGCAGCGAGCTGACCGGCAACCCGATCGTGCGCAAGCTGTCCTTCACCGGCTCGACCGAAATCGGTCGCCAGCTGATGGCCGAATGCGCCAAGGACATCAAAAAGGTTTCCCTGGAGCTGGGCGGTAACGCTCCGTTCATCGTGTTCGACGACGCTGACCTGGATAAGGCCGTCGAAGGCGCGATCATCTCCAAGTACCGCAACAACGGTCAGACTTGCGTCTGCGCCAACCGTATCTACGTTCAGGACGGTGTCTACGATGCCTTCGCCGAGAAGCTCAAGGCCGCTGTGGCCAAGCTGAAGATCGGTAACGGCCTGGAAGACGGCACCACCACTGGCCCGCTGATCGACGAGAAAGCGGTAGCCAAGGTCCAGGAGCACATTGCTGACGCTATCGGCAAAGGCGCTCAGGTGCTGACCGGTGGCAAGCTGATCGAAGGCAACTTCTTCGAGCCGACCGTACTGATCAACGTGCCGAACAACGCTGCAGTCGCCAAGGAAGAAACCTTCGGCCCACTGGCACCACTGTTCCGTTTCAAGGACGAGGCTGAAGTCATTGCCATGTCCAACGATACCGAGTTTGGTCTGGCTTCGTACTTCTATGCCCGCGACATGAGCCGTGTGTTCCGTGTTGCTGAAGCGCTGGAGTACGGCATGGTCGGTATCAACACCGGTCTGATCTCCAACGAAGTCTCGCCGTTCGGCGGTATCAAGGCCTCGGGCCTGGGCCGCGAAGGGTCCAAGTACGGCATCGAGGACTACCTGGAAATCAAATACCTGTGCATCAGCATCTGATCGCAGCGTAAGGCTTTACCTCTGCCAGCGGGGCGCGAGAGCGACGTCTCGCTGGCCTTTTTACACCGTACACCCAGTGGCCTGGGCCCCTGCAGCAGTCGATCAACGCATGCTGCCTGCAGTTGAATACCGGCCACTCTGACTTGAATCGCGCCACCCTTGTGTGTGGCGAATTGAGGACATTATGAGCAACAAGA
>JAVXRI010000043.1:0-44328 GCA_036643775.1 Pseudomonas sp.
GCCAGCAGGGCGTCGTGACCGAGCAGCAGACCCAGACGGATCGCGGTCGGGTAGGCGTCGTTGGTCGACTGCGCCATGTTCACGTCGTTGTTCGGGTGCAGGTACTTGTACTCGCCCTTCTGGTGACCCATGGCCTCCAGCGCGATGTTGGCGATTACTTCGTTGGCGTTCATGTTGGTAGAAGTACCAGCACCGCCTTGAATCATGTCGACCACGAACTGCTCGTGGAAGTCACCGCGGATCAGGCGGGCACAGGCCTCGCTGATGGCAGCGTGCTTGGCATCGCTCAGGTGACCCAGCTCGCGGTTGGCGTCGGCAGCAGCCTGCTTGACCATCGCCAGGGCGACAACCAGTTTAGGGTAGTGCGACAGCGGAACACCGGAGAGGTGGAAGTTGTTGGCAGCGCGCAGGGTCTGGATGCCGTAGTAGGCATCAGCTGGGACTTCAAGGGTGCCAAGCAGGTCTTTTTCGACGCGGAACGATGCAGCAGCGGACATGATAAATATCATCTCGAGTTTGGCCCGGCACATGCCGGAATGGCGCTAATCCTAGGCCTGCGCCGATTTTGCGGCCAATGCTGTTGCACGCTAACCTATGCGCAAACGGCATAATGGTTGATGTGACGCCAACCGACATTCGAGCGTGTGCCATTTTGGTGCGCGCCTGGAGAGACAGATGAACCTCGAAAGCAAATGGCTGGAAGACTTCAGTGCCCTGGCGGCGACCCGCAGCTTTTCCCAGGCGGCCGAGCGCCGTTTTGTGACCCAGCCGGCCTTCAGCCGCCGTATTCGCAGCCTTGAGGCGGCGTTGGGGCTGACCCTGGTCAACCGCTCGCGAACCCCGATCGAGCTGACGGCTGCAGGCCAGTTGTTCCTGGTCACGGCACGTACCGTTGTCGATCAGCTGGGTGAAGTCTTGCGCCATCTGCATCATCTGGAAGGTGGACAGGGCGAGGTGATTCAGGTGTCGGCCGCTCACTCCCTGGCCTTGGGATTCTTTCCGCGCTGGATCGCCCAGCTACGCAACGATGGCCTGAACATCGCGACCCGGCTGGTGGCCACCAACGTCGGCGATGCGGTGCACGCGCTGCGTGAAGGTGGCTGCGATTTGATGCTGGCGTTCTACGATCCCGATGCCGCGCTGCAGATGGACGCGGAAATTTTCCCGTCGCTGCATATGGGCAACACCGAGATGCTCCCGGTGTGCGCCGCCGACGCCGATGGCAAGCCGTTGTTCGACCTGGAAGGCGAGGGCAGTGTGCCGTTGCTTGCTTACAGTGCAGGTGCATTCCTCGGGCGCTCGGTGAATTTGCTGCTGCGCCAGCGCAATCTGCGATTTACCACCGTGTACGAGACCGCCATGGCCGACAGCCTCAAGAGCATGGCCCTGGAAGGCCTGGGGATCGCCTGGGTACCGCGGCTGTCGGCACGCGCCGAGCTTGAGCGGGGTGAACTGGTGATCTGTGGCGGCAGCCAGTGGCACGTGCCGCTGGAAATTCGCCTGTATCGCTGTGCCTTGGTGCGCAAGGCCAACGTGCGCTTGCTCTGGCGCAAGCTGGAGGGTGGTCCGGCGGCGACGGCTTGACTCGAAAGTCAGCCAAAGCCCCGAAAAATAGGGCCGACAGTTGGTCGTCAGGGTGCATCAAAGCTGCGCCTTTGCGATATACTGCGCGGCCTTCGGTCGGTTTCCCCCGACCCTAATTCGTATAACAAGCCACGCCGGGTGTCCCGCGTGGCTTGTTGTTTTTTGACGCGCCTGCGGGCGCCCAAGAGAAGAGGCTCGACGATGAGTGCACTGGTTGGCGTGATCATGGGCTCCAAGTCCGATTGGTCCACCCTTAGCCACACCGCCGATATGCTGGAAAAACTCGGCATTCCCTACGAGGTCAAGGTGGTTTCCGCCCACCGCACCCCGGACCTGCTGTTCCAGTATGCCGAAGAGGCTGAAGGCCGTGGCATCGAGGTGATCATCGCCGGAGCCGGTGGCGCTGCCCACTTGCCAGGCATGTGCGCCGCCAAGACCCACCTGCCTGTTCTGGGCGTGCCGGTGCAGTCGGCGATGCTCTCCGGAGTCGACTCGCTGCTGTCTATCGTGCAGATGCCGGCCGGTATTCCGGTTGCCACCCTGGCCATCGGCAAGGCCGGTGCAATCAACGCCGCGCTGCTCTCGGCGAGCATCCTGGGCGCCAAGCACCCGCAGTTCCACAGTGTGCTGAAGCAGTTCCGCGCTGAGCAGACAGACAACGTTCTGGACAATCCAGATCCGCGCCAGGCTTGAGGTCAAACCCATGAAAATCGGTGTAATCGGTGGCGGCCAGCTGGGTCGCATGCTGGCCTTGGCAGGCACCCCGCTGGGCATGAACTTCGCCTTCCTCGACCCTGCGCCGGATGCGTGCGCCGCGCCACTGGGCGAGCACCTGCGTGCCGATTACGGCGACCAGGACCACCTGCGTCAGTTGGCCGACGAAGTCGACCTGGTCACCTTCGAGTTCGAAAGCGTGCCGGCTGAAACCGTGGCCTTCCTGTCGCAGTTCGTACCGGTCTATCCGAGTGCCGAATCGCTGCGCATCGCCCGCGATCGCTGGTTCGAAAAGAGCATGTTCAAGGACCTGGGCATTCCGACCCCGTCGTTCGCCGACATCCAGTCGCAAGCCGACCTGGACGCCGCGGTAGCCAGCATCGGCCTGCCGGCGGTGCTCAAGACCCGTACCCTGGGTTATGACGGAAAAGGCCAGAAAGTACTGCGAACTGCCGAGGATGTTGCAGGCACTTTCGCCGAACTGGGTAGCGTGCCGTGCCTGCTGGAAGGCTTCGTGTCGTTCACCGGCGAAGTCTCGCTGATCGCCGTGCGTGCTCGCGATGGCGAAACCCGTTTCTATCCGTTGGTGCACAACACCCACGAGAACGGCATCCTGCGCCTGTCGGTGGCCAGTGAAGACCACATGCTGCAGAACCTGGCCGAAGATTACGCCGGTCGCGTGCTCAAGCAGCTCGATTATGTCGGCGTGCTGGCCTTCGAGTTCTTCGAAGTCGACGGTGGCCTGAAGGCCAATGAAATCGCCCCTCGCGTGCACAACTCCGGGCACTGGACTATCGAAGGCGCCGAGTGCAGCCAGTTCGAAAACCACTTGCGCGCTGTTGCTGGCCTGCCGCTGGGTTCGACCGCCAAAGTCGGCGAAAGCGCCATGCTCAACTTCATTGGTGAAGTGCCGGCGGTAGACAAGGTGGTTGCCATCGACGACTGCCACCTGCATCACTACGGCAAGGCCTTCAAGGTCGGGCGCAAGGTTGGTCACGCCACCCTGCGTTGTGACGACATGGCGACCCTGGAACAGAAGATCCAGCAGGTCGAAGCCCTGATCCAGGGCTGAAGGGAACCTTCCTCCTTCGCGGTCCCTCTGATGGCGGGATGCCAAAGCGCTGACTAGGCTTTGGCGTGCGCCATTTCATTCAGAGGGATTGCCATGGGTATCATCGGAACCATCTTCATCGGCCTGATCGTTGGTCTGCTGGCACGCTTCATCAAGCCCGGCGACGACAACATGGGCTGGATCATGACCATTCTCCTCGGTATTGCCGGTTCGCTCGCTGCGACCTACGGCGGCCAGGCGCTGGGCATCTACCAGGCCGGAGAAGGCGCGGGTTTCCTCGGCGCGCTGGTGGGCGCGGTGGTGCTTCTGGTGATCTACGGTATGGTCAAAAAGAACTGACGACAGGCTAGAATGCTCGGCAATTTCCGTTGCCGAGCATTTTCATGCGCCGTGTATTGCTGCTTTCCCTTTTGCTCATCAGTAGCCTGGCTCGCGCCGAGCTGCCGGAAACCGACTGGCTGGAATTGATGCCCAAGTCGGATCAAAAGGCCCTCGAGGCCATGCCTGAAATCGACCACACCTCCCCGGAAGCTACCGGCACCTTCACCGAGAAGGGCGGGATGAAGCAGGCCAAGGGCTTGCCGGCGGTGATGTATTCGACCAAGACCGTGGCTGCCATGAACGGCAAGCACATCCGTCTGGGCGGCTATCCGGTGCCGCTGGAAACCGATGCCAAGGGCAACAGCACGCTGTTCTTCCTCGTGCCTTATCCGGGCGCCTGCATCCATGTCCCGCCACCGCCGCCGAATCAGTTGGTGCTGGTGCGTTACCCCAAGGGCTTGAAGCTGGACGATATCTATACGCCGCTGTGGGTCAACGGCACCTTGAAGGTCGAGAAGGTCAACAATGACCTGGCAGATGCGGCCTATGCGATGGATGCGGCCAAAGTACGTGTGGTGGAAGACGCCGATCTGTAAACGCTACTCCTGTGGGAGCCGGCCTTGCCGGCGATCGAGCGCGAAGCGGTCGCCGACTGTGCTGGCCCAATCGCCGGCAAGGCCGGCTCCTACAGGGGCTACAGACTCTCGCTGCTAATGCTGACGCTCAGCGAATGGGTTGCCCCAGGCGCCAGCGTCACCACGTCGTCCCAGACGTTCGCAGTCTCGATACACAGCATGCGCTGCCAGCCATCGTCGGCCATGTCTTGCAGTTCGGCGGCGCGCTCGACCCACGGGTTCCAGATCACCGCCGAGCGCGAACCGCTGCTGGTCAGGCGAATACGCCGGTTCCAGGCCGGGTCGACAATGCTCAATTGATCAGGTGCCTGCAAGTAGATGCGGTCGGTTTCTCCGGCAAAGCCCAGGTCGCCCTGTTGCGTACGTTGCTCCCAGTTCGCCAGGGTCTCGATGTAACCCAGGCCATCAACACCGCCCACTTTCACCTCACGTACATCGCTGACCGCAAAGTAGCTGTGCAGCGCCTGGCTGATGGTGACGGGGACGTTGTCGAGGTTGTAGCTGGAGAGGGTGATGCTCAGTTGCTCAGCCATGACGATGTTCAGCTTCAGCTCGACATTGTGCGGCCAGCCAGGGAGGTCGCCCTGGGTTTCGGGCAGGGTGAATTCAAGCCGGACACTGCCGTCGCTGCTGTCGATACTCAGCAATTGCCAGTCGCGACCACGCACCAGGCCATGGGCCGGTCCGTCTTCAGCGCCATACATGGCCTGTACTGCGGGAGGATTACGCTTGAGGTTGCCAAACCAGGGCCAGCACACCGGAACCCCGGCGCGCACGGATTTACCCTGTTTGAAGATGGCCTGTTCGCTGAGCCACAGCAAAGGCGGTTCGCCGAGTCGCTGATAACTCAGGATCTGCGCGCCCTGCTGGGCAACCAGCAGTTCGGCAGTATCGCTGGTGATGCGCCAGCAATTGAGCTCGCCGTGCTGTTCGGATTCGACCTTGGGTGTGGACATGCGCTTGATCTCGTTGGTTTGCCGTACGGTCTTGGACCGCTTGCATACTTTCGAGTTTACCGCGCAGCCGGGTCAGCGACGAGGAGGAACCGAGCGGGTGCGGCCGCTACCATCGATGGCAACGAACACGAACACCGCCTCGGTGACCTTACGCCATTCGCTGGACAGCGGATCGTCGCTCCACACCTCGACCATCATCTGGATCGAGCTGCGGCCGATTTCCAGGGTCTGGGTATAGAAGGACAACTGTGCGCCTACTGCGACCGGTACCAAAAAGGCCATGCGGTCGATGGCTACGGTGGCCACGCGGCCGCCGGCAACACGGCTGGCCATGGCAGTGCCGGCCAAGTCCATCTGGGCGACTAGCCAGCCACCGAAAATATCGCCGAAACCGTTGGTTTCACGCGGCAATGCAGTGATCTGCAAGGCCAGGTCGCCTTGCGGGATAGGATCTTCTTGTTCGAGTTCAATCATGCCGGGGGTGCCTCTGACCCGTGACGCTTCGTTGGTTGGCGCTATGAAAGACGCCTCGAAAAACGATTCAGCACAACTATTCTACGCTGCTTTCGCTTTGCCAGGCGGCGAAGGGAAACTCTGCGAAACCGACTAAGCACATCTAGCGGCGTTTTCGCACAACATCCTTCAGACGACGCAACCCCTTCCTACAGGCGGCCAGTATATAGAGCCAAAAGCGCAGCGACGACCATGTAGTCATGAATACTTGTATTGATTTTGTACTGCTATGTGCTTTTTCCAGCAATTTGCTATCGTTCGGAGCTTCCCAGGCCGAAACCCGCGTTGCAGGCGGCCTGCAGTCTCAATAAAGAAAATCCAATAAGAGATACCTATGACCTCCGTGCCCGGCAGTATCGCGCAGCCTTCGAGGCCGCTCACCCGCAGTGACTACAAGACCCTGTCGCTTTCCGCCTTGGGCGGTGCGCTGGAGTTCTACGATTTCATCATTTTTGTGTTTTTCGCCACCGTGGTCGGCAAGCTGTTCTTTCCTGCCGACATGCCTGAATGGCTGCGTTTGATGCAAACGTTTGGCATTTTTGCCGCGGGTTACCTGGCCAGACCTCTGGGCGGTATCGTCATGGCCCACTTCGGCGACCTGCTGGGGCGCAAGAAAATGTTCACCCTGAGCATTTTCATGATGGCCGTGCCGACGTTGATCATGGGCCTGCTGCCGACCTACGCGCAGATCGGCATGTGGGCACCGATCCTGCTGTTACTGATGCGGGTCATCCAGGGGGCAGCGATTGGTGGCGAGGTTCCGGGTGCCTGGGTGTTTGTTTCCGAACATGTGCCCGCACGCAATACGGGCTATGCCTGCGGCACCCTGACGGCCGGGCTGACCTCCGGGATCCTGCTTGGCTCGCTGGTGGCCACGCTGATCAACAGCATCTACAGCCCGGAGGAGGTCGCTGACTACGCCTGGCGTATTCCGTTCCTGCTCGGCGGCGTGTTTGGTTTCTTCGCGGTGTACTTGCGCCGCTGGCTGCACGAAACCCCGGTGTTCGCCGAAATGCAGGCGCGCAAGGCGCTGGCCGAAGAAGTACCGCTGCGCGCGGTATTGCGCGATCACCGTGGCGCCATCGTCATCTCGATGCTGCTGACTTGGCTGCTGTCGGCCGGCATCGTCGTGGTAATCCTGATGACCCCAGCTTTGCTGCAGAGCCTGTACCAGGTCAGTCCGACCGATTCGCTCAAGGCCAACAGCCTGGCAATCGTCCTGCTCAGTCTGGGTTGTATCTGCACCGGAGCCCTGGCTGATCGTCTGGGAGCCGGCCGGGTTTTCATCGTCGGCAGCCTGTTGCTGCTGATTACTTCCTGGACCTTTTACCACAGCCTGGCGACCCACCCAGAGTGGATGTTCCCGCTTTATGCCCTGACGGGCCTGTGTGTAGGCATCGTCGGTGCCGTGCCGTATGTAATGGTCAAGGCCTTCCCGCCGGTAGTGCGTTTCAGCGGGTTGTCCTTCTCCTACAACATGGCTTACGCAATCTTTGGCGGCCTGACGCCGATGGTGGTGACCGCACTGCTCAAGTTCAGCCCCATGGCACCGGCCTACTACGTGGCCGGAATCTGCGCCATTGGTCTGCTGGTGGGTATTTATCTGTTGGTAAATAAACGCTGAAAGCGCTCTAGCCCAACCCTCGCAACATTTTGAAAAGGCCATCACCGCAATTCGGTGATGGCCTTTCATCTAATTGTCACATTCGATTCATAAAGTGTTCATGCGGCCTGCAGATACTTGGGCCCGATCCATCTCACCCCAATTCCTGCTAGGAGCAAGGCATGAAACTGAAGCGTTTGATGGCGGCCCTGACTTTCGTCGCCGCTGGCGTTGCCACCGCCAATGCGGTTGCCGCTGTTGACCCTGCTATTCCGACCTACACCAAGACCACCGGTGTGTCGGG
Organism: Pseudomonas sp.; assembly: GCA_036643775.1. GTDB lineage: Bacteria > Pseudomonadota > Gammaproteobacteria > Pseudomonadales > Pseudomonadaceae > Aquipseudomonas. The sequence continues at coordinate 7,703 of JAVXRI010000043.1, forward strand.
CAACCTCTCCAGCGTCGGTTCCGATACCCTGGCGAACCTTATGACTCTGTGGGCTGAGGCCTACAAGAAGGAATACCCGAACGTAAACATCCAGATCCAGGCTGCCGGCTCCTCCACTGCGCCACCCGCGCTGACTGAAGGCACCGCCAACCTCGGCCCGATGAGCCGCAAAATGAAGGACGTCGAGCTGCAGGCGTTCGAGCAGAAGTACGGCTACAAGCCAACCGCTATCCCGGTTGCCGTCGATGCCCTGGCCGTATTCGTACACAAGGACAACCCGATCAAAGGCCTGACCATGGCCCAGGTCGATGCGATCTTCTCGTCGACCCGTCTGTGTGGCGCCAAAGCCGACGTGAAAACCTGGGGCGACCTGGGCGTGACCGGCGACCTGGCCAACAAGCCAGTCCAGCTGTTCGGTCGTAACTCGGTATCCGGCACCTACGGCTACTTCAAGGAAGAAGCCCTGTGCAAAGGCGACTTCAAGCCTAACGTTAACGAACAACCTGGCTCGGCTTCGGTCGTGCAGTCGATCAGCAGCTCGCTGAACGGCATCGGTTACTCGGGCATCGGCTACAAGACTGCCAGCGTCAAGACCGTGCCTCTGGCCAAGAAAGACGGTGGCGCATTCGTTGAAGACAACGAAGCCAACGCCCTGAACGGTACCTACCCGCTGTCGCGTTTCCTCTACGTCTACGTCAACAAGGCGCCGAACAAGCCTCTGGCCCCGCTGGAAGCCGAGTTCGTCAAACTGGTGCTGTCGCAAGCAGGCCAGCAGGTTGTAGTGAAAGACGGTTACATCCCGCTGCCAGCCAAAGTGGCTGCCAAAGCCCTGGCTGACCTGGGCTTGGACCACGCCAAAGGCGTAGCAGCAAACTAAGTGTGAGCCAGGCAGGGTCTGGAAATGACCAGATCCTGCCGCAAATTGCGAGTCCGCTGCCAGGGACATCTGAGCGGCGGGCTTTTTTGCGTCACTGCATTGTCATGTTTTTGTAATACGGGACCGCTAGGGTGTGCGCATGAATGATCTGGCCAACTCCACCATGACCCAAAATTCTCCCCCCCTGCGGATTGATTTCAATACGCCGGAACTGCAACGCAAGCGTCGCTTGCGTGCGCTCAAGGATCGCCTGACCCGCTGGTATGTACTGGTCGGCGGGCTTGCCGTGCTGGCAGCGATCACCTTGATCTTCTTCTACCTGGCCTATGTGGTAGTGCCCCTGTTCCAGGGTGCCACACTGACCAGCAAGAAAGCGCTGGAGCCGACCTGGTTGAGCCAGGATGCCGGCAAGCCGCTGATGATCGCCCTGGAAGAGCAGAACCTGGTGGGTATGCGGGTTTCCGACAAGGGCCAGGCGCTGTTCTTCGACACCAAGACCGGTGCCGAGCTCAAGCGCGTGGAGCTGCCGGTGCCGGCAGGTACCCAGGTCACCTCTATTGGTGCCGACCAGCCGGGCAACCCGTTGGTAGTACTGGGGCTGTCCAATGGTCAAGCGCTGGCGTTCAGCCATAGCTACAAGATCACCTACCCGGACAACAAGAAAACCATCACCCCGGCCATCGATTTCCCCTATGGCCAGGAGCCGTTCGTGCTCGATGAGCAGGGCCGCGCGCTGGAGCACGTCAGCCTCAATGTGAACGGCGAAACCCTGGTGGTTGCCGGTTCCACTGGCGCGCACCTGCAAGTGGTATCGCTGAGCCGCGAAGAAAACATGATGACCGGTGAGGTCACCAGCGAGCAGAACCGCATTGACCTGCCGCAGATGAGCGAGCCGGTCAAAGCGATCTTTATCGACCCGCGTCAGCAGTGGCTCTACGTCATCAATGGCCGGGCCCAGGCGGATGTCTTCAGCCTGCGTGACAAGAGCCTCAATGGTCGTTACAAACTGCTCGAAGACGGTAATGCCGAAGTCACGGCCAGTACTCAGCTGGTTGGCGGCATCTCGCTGATTATTGGTGACTCCAAAGGCGGTCTGGCCCAGTGGTTCATGGCCCGCGATCCGGACGGCGAGCAGCGCTTCAAGCGCATCCGTGAATTCCAGATGGGCACTGCGCCAATCGTGCAGATCGATGCCGAAGAGCGCCGCAAGGGCTTCGTTGCCCTCGATGCCAGCGGCAAGCTTGGCGTGTTCCACAGTACTGCACACCGTACGCTGCTGGTCGAGCCGGTAGCCGAAGGCGCAGGCATTCTGGCGCTGTCGCCACGGGCCAACCGCATCATCGTCGAAGAGGGCGGCAAGCTGCTGCCATTGACGCTGAAGAACCCGCACCCGGAAGTGTCCTGGAGCGCGTTGTGGAGCAAAGTCTGGTACGAGAACTATGACGAGCCGAAGTACGTCTGGCAGTCCACCGCCTCGAACACCGACTTCGAACCCAAGCTGAGCCTGTCGCCGCTGACCTTCGGTACCCTGAAGGCTGCGTTCTACGCCATGATCCTGGCGGCGCCGCTGGCCATTGCCGCAGCGATCTACACCGCCTACTTCATGGCCCCTGGCATGCGCCGCAAGGTCAAGCCGGTGATCGAACTGATGGAGGCGATGCCGACGGTGATCCTCGGCTTCTTCGCCGGTCTGTTCCTGGCGCCGTACCTGGAAGGGCACCTGCCGGGTGTATTCAGCCTGTTCCTGCTGATGCCGATTGGCATTCTGGTGGCCGGCTTCACCTGGAGCCGCCTGCCCGAGTCGATTCGCCTGCGGGTTCCGGATGGCTGGGAAGCTGCAATCCTGATTCCAGTGATTCTTTTCACCGGTTGGTTCGCCCTGTACATGAGCCCATTCCTGGAGACCTGGTTCTTCGGCGGCGACATGCGCCTGTGGATTACCAATGATCTGGGTATCACCTACGACCAGCGCAACGCCCTGGTGGTCGGTATCGCCATGGGCTTCGCGGTGATCCCGAACATCTACTCGATTGCCGAAGACGCCGTGTTCAGCGTGCCGCGCAGCCTGACCCTGGGCTCCCTGGCGCTCGGTGCAACTCCATGGCAGACCCTGACCCGCGTGGTCATCCTCACCGCCAGCCCGGGTATCTTCTCGGCGCTGATGATCGGTATGGGCCGTGCGGTGGGTGAAACCATGATCGTACTGATGGCTACCGGCAACACCCCGGTCATGGAAATGAACCTGTTCGAAGGCATGCGTACCCTGGCCGCCAACGTTGCGGTGGAGATGCCGGAATCGGAAGTCGGTGGCAGCCACTACCGCGTGCTGTTCCTCGCCGCGCTGGTGCTGCTGATGTTCACCTTCGTGATGAACACCTTGGCCGAGCTGATTCGCCAGCGTCTGCGCAAGAAATACTCGTCGCTTTGATAGAAAGGTAGAGATCCGTGAAAAAGGATTCCCTCAAAAGCTGGTTCAAGAGCGGCGCCCCTGGTGTCTGGATCAGCGGTGGTGCAGTAGCCATCGCGGTGATCATGACCATCGGTCTGCTCTCGGTGATCGCCGTCCGCGGCCTGGGCCACTTCTGGCCGGCTGATCTGGTCCAGGGCACCTACAAGGTGCCCGGCCAGGCTGACCACGTCGTCGTCGGCGAAGTGGTGCAGAAAGAAGAAGTGCCGCTGGCGCGTTTGAAAGGGGCCGGCTTGCCGGTACCCGACAACGGTCCGGAGTTCATGACCCGTGAGCTGATCAAGGTCGGCAACCGTGACCTCAATGGCAGCGACTTCACCTGGGTGGTCGGCGATTGGCTGACCGACCTGCAGACGCCGGTCGACCTGATTGCCCTGGAACGTCGTGAATGGGGCAACTTCTACGGCTACCTGGTGAGCGTCAAGGAAAACGGCAAGGTCGTTGCCGAAGGCCAGGCGGCCTGGACCGAGCTGCAAGCGCGCCTCAAGCGTGCCGACAAACTGGCTGGCGAGCTGCAGAAGCTCGAGAAGAAGGACATCGGTGCCATCAACTACGGCCTTGAGCGTCTGCGTCTGCAGGCCCGCAAGCTGGAGCTCGACGGTAAACTGGATGCCGCCGCCCAGGCTGACATGGACGCCGAACGTGCCGAGCTGAACAACCGTTACAAAGCCATCGAAGAGCGTCTGGGCAACCTCCATGAGGACTTTGGCCGCGACAGCCTGGTGGCCAAGGACGGCAACGGCCGTGAAGTCGAGATCAACCTGAGCAAGGTGGTCCACGCTTACCAGCCGAACGCCATGGGCTACTTCACCAAATTGGGTGTGTACTTCGCCAAGGTCTGGGAGTTTCTTAGCGACGACCCGCGTGAAGCCAACACCGAAGGCGGGATCTTTCCTGCAATCTTCGGTACCGTGATGATGACCCTGATCATGGCCGTGATCGTCACCCCGTTCGGCGTGCTGGCAGCGGTGTACCTGCGTGAATATGCACGCCAGGGGCCGGTGACTCGGCTGATCCGTATCGCGGTGAACAACCTGGCCGGTGTGCCGGCAATTGTCTACGGCGTGTTCGGTCTGGGCTTCTTCGTCTATGTGCTGGGTGGCTCGCTTGACCGCCTGTTCTTCCCCGAAGCATTGCCGGCGCCTACCCTGGGTACTCCCGGCCTGCTCTGGGCGTCGTTGACCCTGGCGCTGCTGGCGGTACCGGTGGTGATCGTGGCCACTGAAGAAGGCCTGGCGCGTATTCCGCGTACGGTTCGCGAAGGATCGTTAGCCCTCGGTGCAACCAAGGCCGAAACCCTGTGGAAGATCGTTCTGCCAATGGCCAGCCCGGCGATGATGACCGGCATGATCCTCGCCGTGGCCCGTGCCGCCGGTGAAGTGGCACCGCTGATGCTGGTGGGTGTAGTGAAGCTGGCGCCATCGCTGCCAGTGGACGGCAACTACCCGTACCTGCACCTGGACCAGAAGATCATGCACCTGGGCTTCCACATCTACGACGTCGGCTTCCAGAGCCCTAACGTCGAGGCCGCGCGGCCACTGGTTTACGCCACCGCGTTGCTGCTGGTGCTGGTGATCGCCACGCTCAACCTGTCGGCGGTGTGGATTCGTAACCACCTGCGCGAGAAGTACAAGGCGCTGGACAGCTGATCGATACACCCTTTTTGCAAGTGCCGCCCGTGTGTTGTGCCGGGCGGTTCGATGAAACGAAATTGATAGCGTATGGAGTCTGACCATGCAGCATGAATCCCACGCCCACGGCATCGATATGTCGGCCCTGGGTCGCACCAAGCAGAGCCTGCAGCTGGCTGAAGAAACCGTGGCCATTGAAGTGCCTGGCCTGAGCCTGTACTACGGCGACAAGCAAGCCCTGTTCGACGTCAGCATGAACATTCCGAAGCAGCGCGTAACCGCCTTCATCGGTCCGTCCGGCTGCGGCAAGTCCACCTTACTGCGTACTTTCAACCGCATGAATGATCTGGTTGACGGTTGCCGTGTCGATGGCGCGATCAACCTGTATGGCAACAACATCTACCGCAAGGGCGAAGACGTGGCCGAGCTGCGTCGCCGGGTCGGCATGGTGTTCCAGAAGCCCAACCCGTTCCCCAAGACCATCTATGAAAACGTGGTCTATGGCCTGCGCATTCAGGGCATCAATAAAAAGCGCGTGCTCGATGAAGCCGTGGAATGGGCACTCAAGGGTGCGGCGCTGTGGGATGAGGTCAAAGACCGCCTGCACGAGTCGGCACTGGGTCTATCCGGTGGTCAGCAGCAGCGTCTGGTGATTGCCCGGACCATCGCTGTGGAACCCGAAGTGCTGTTGCTCGACGAACCGTGCTCGGCACTCGACCCGATCTCGACGCTGAAAGTCGAAGAGCTGATCTACGAGCTGAAGTCCAAGTACACGATCGTCATCGTTACCCACAACATGCAACAGGCGGCGCGGGTTTCCGACTACACCGCCTTCATGTACATGGGCAAACTGATCGAGTTCGGTGATACCGACACGCTGTTCACCAACCCGGCGAAGAAGCAGACCGAAGATTACATCACCGGTCGGTATGGCTAGGATTCAACAATCGAACGCCGCCTGACAGCACTTACCGGACGCTCCAAGGATTTCTCATGATCGATAAAGACAGCCTTACCCACCACATCTCCCAGCAGTTCAACGCCGAACTCGAGGAGGTCCGCAGCCACCTCCTGGCGATGGGCGGCCTGGTCGAGAAGCAGGTCAATGACGCAGTTACCGCGCTGATCGAGGCCGATTCGGGCCTGGCCCAGCAGGTGCGTGAAGTCGATGAGCAGATCAACCAGATGGAGCGCAACATCGACGAGGAATGCGTGCGCATTCTCGCCCGTCGCCAGCCGGCTGCTTCTGACTTGCGCCTGATCATCAGCATCTCCAAGTCGGTGATCGACCTGGAGCGCATTGGTGACGAGTCGACCAAGATTGCCCGCCGGGCGATCCAGTTGTGCGAAGAGGGCGAGTCGCCACGCGGCTATGTCGAAGTCCGGCACATCGGCGACCAGGTGCGTAACATGGTCCGTGATGCTCTGGATGCCTTTGCTCGCTTCGACGCCGACCTGGCGCTGTCGGTCGCCCAGTACGACAAGACCATCGACCGCGAGTACAAGACCGCACTGCGCGAGCTGGTCACCTACATGATGGAAGATCCGCGTTCGATTTCGCGGGTACTCAGTGTGATCTGGGCCCTGCGCTCGCTGGAGCGGATTGGCGACCATGCACGCAACATCTCCGAGCTGGTGATTTACCTGGTGCGCGGTACCGACGTGCGTCACCTGGGCCTCAAGCGTATGAAAGAAGAGGTCGAGGGTGTCAGCGAAAAGGCTAATGTTCCGGCTGAAACTGACGATAAGTAAGACTGCCCCGAGAATGAACGCCCGGCCCTGGCCGGGCGTTTTCGTTTGCGGTCGAGCACCTCAAGGCAGCCGCGAACGAAACCACGAGTCCCGGCGTGAGCCAATACTTGGCAAATGGCCATCAGTCAGCGTTATGCTAGTCGGGATGTAATAGGAGTGGCGATGAGTAAAGTCAGTGTGTTGGTTGTGGATGATGCGCCGTTCATTCGTGACCTGGTGAAGAAGTGTCTGCGCAACTATTTCCCCGGTATTGTCATTGAAGACGCCGTCAACGGTCGCAAGGCCCAGACGCTGCTGTCGCGCCAAGCGTTCGACCTGGTCCTGTGCGACTGGGAAATGCCGGAAATGTCCGGACTGGAGTTGCTGACCTGGTGCCGCCAGCAGGAGTCGATGAAGACCTTGCCGTTCATCATGGTGACCAGCCGCGGCGACAAGGAAAACGTGGTCCAGGCGATTCAGGCGGGTGTCTCCGACTTTGTCGGCAAACCGTTCACCAACGAGCAATTGCTGACCAAGGTGAAGAAGGCCCTGACCAAGGTCGGCAAGCTCGACACCTTGCTGGCCAGCGCACCGACGCGGGCCTCTTCGGCCTTTGCCAACGATTCGCTAAGCGCACTGACGGGGGGGCGTGCCGAAGCGGTACGGCCTGCGGCAGCTCCTGTGGCCCCGGTGGCGGCAGCCAAACCCTTGATCAATGCGCCTCAGCCAGCCGCGTCCAGCCTTGCGGGTCGTGGCCAAGGGCAACTGCGTCTGCCAAGCGGCGTTCAGCCTTGCGTTATCAAGGCCCTGAGCCTCAAGGAGGCGTTGCTGGTGGTGCGCCGTGGTGACACCCTGCCACAGGTGCTCGAAGGCGCTGTGCTCGACCTGGAGCAGGGCGAGAACGCCGAGATTGCCCGGCTCAATGGTTACCTGCACGCCGTTGCGGCGCTAGAGCCCAAGCCGGACAGCGATTGGCTGCAACTGACCTTCAAGTTTGTCGATCAGGATGCGCAGAAGCTGGATTACCTGTCGCGGCTGATTGCCCGCGGTACGGCGCAGAAACATTTCGTGCCCGGGGCCTGATCCGCGGAATTTGTAGGAGCGGATTTATCCGCGAAGGGCTGCGTAGCAGACCCGGCTTCTGGGGCCGCGATGCGCCCCTTCGCGGATAAATCCGCTCCTACGTTCACCGCTCGTCTGCTGGCACATCGTTGAAACACTCCCGGCATTTCCCTGGCAAAATCTCCTGCTAGTCTTCGACAGACCTGACCTGTCAAAAAGCCACTACCATGCCAGCACGCTCCCTGCTGCTCTGCGCCATGCTCGTGGCTTGCGCCCCGGCTCTGGCCTCGACCCTCTACAAAAGCACCGATGCCTATGGTGTGGTGTCGTATTCCGACCGTCCGCTGCCTGGCGGGCAGGTCTTGGTCTTTCGCGACCGGGACCAGGTGCGATTGCACGCGATCAAGTTCGCCACCGGTGTAAGCTTCAGCGCCCGCAACGATACCTATGCGCCAGTGGAAGTAGAGTTGCGCCTGGAGCGCCTGAGCAATGCCAAGGGCGAAGGAACGCGGCTTGTCCGGCGGGTGGTGCCAGCGCGTTCAGCCGTGCTGCTGACGGTGGTCAACGCGCGGCAGGCGGGCCAGCCGGTGAGTTATCAGGAGAAGTTCAGTTACGCCCTGGGCAACCCGGCACAGCGCCAGCAGGTCTATAAATACCCGCTGCCATGGCGCGGCGGGCCTTTTCGCGTGACCCAGGGGGCAAACGGCAGCTACAGCCATTTCGGTCCCAAAGGCCGCTATGCCATGGACATCGCCATGCCCGAAGGTACGCCGATCATTGCCTCGCGGGCGGGCGTGGTGATCAAGACCGAGAACAGCCAGAACGGGCGCGGGACGAACCCGGCCGGTAACTTCGTGCGGATTCTGCATGATGACGGCACCATGGGGGTCTACCTGCACCTGATGCGCGGTTCCGTGGTGGTGCGTGAGGGCCAGCGGGTGGTCTACGGGACGGCGCTGGCAAAGTCCGGCAACACCGGCAACAGCACCGGCCCGCATCTGCATTTTGTCGTGCAGCGTAACGTCGGGCTGGCGCTGGAGTCGATTCCCTACCAGTTCAATCAGCCTGTCGGTGGGTTGCCGAACTTTACCGCCGGCAACCCGTGAGACGGCTCAATCGAGCTTGAGCACCTTGGCCAGGACAATCTTCGGGCCTTTCATCTTCTTGATGATGATGCGCAGGCCTTCGACCTCCAGCAGCTCTTCTTCTTCCGGTACCCGCTTGAGGGTCTCGTAGACCAGGCCGGCGAGGGTTTCTGCCTCGATATGGTCCAGGTCTACGCCAAGCAGGCGCTCGACCTTGAACAACGGCGTGTCGCCACGCACCAGCAGCTTGCCTGGCTGGTAGGCGAGGATGCCGCGTTCAGCTTTACGGTGTTCGTCCTGGATATCACCCACCAGTACTTCCAGCACGTCCTCCATGGTCAGGTAACCAATGACCTTGCCATCGGCTTCTTCAACCAGGGCGAAGTGCGCGCCACCTTTACGGAACTGCTCCAGCAGGTGGGACAGGGGCATGTGGCGAGACACACGCTCCAGCGGCCGGGTCAGCTCGGCGAGGTTGAAGGATTCGGGGATATGGTCGAGGTCGGCCAGCTCCAACAGCAGGTCCTTGATGTGCAGCAGGCCGATGAATTCACCGCGCTCGGCATCGAACACCGGGTAGCGACTGAATTTATGCCGGCGGAACATCGCCAGGATTTCCTTGAGCGGCGCATGCGCGTCGAGGCAGACCATGTCTTCACGGGAGTTGGCCCAGTCGACCACCTCCAGTTCGCCCATCTCCACTGCCGACGCCAGCACGCGCATGCCTTGATCGCTAGGGTTCTGGCCACGGCTGGAGTGGAGGATCAGCTTCAGTTCGTCGCGGCTGTAATGGTGCTCGTGGTGCGGTCCGGGTTCACCCTGGCCGGCGATACGCAAAATGGCGTTGGCGCTGGCATTGAGCAGGTAGATGGCCGGGTACATCAGCCAGTAGAACAGGTACAGCGGCACTGCGGTCCACAGCGACAGCAGTTCGGGTTTGCGGATTGCCCAGGACTTGGGCGCCAGCTCACCAACCACGATGTGCAGGTAGGAAATCACAAAGAAGGCGCTGAAGAACGACACGGCCTTGATCACTTCCGGCGACTCTACGCCGATTGCGCCCAGCAGGGGTTCAAGCAGGTGCGCGAAGGCCGGTTCACCGACCCAGCCCAGGCCCAGGGAGGCGAGGGTGATACCTAGCTGGCAAGCCGAAAGGTAGGCGTCCAGCTGATTGTGTACGGTGCGCAGAATTTGCCCGCGCCAGCCATGTTGCTTGGCAATCGACTCGACCTTGGTCGAGCGCAATTTGACCATGGCGAACTCGGCAGCAACGAAAAAACCGTTGAGCAGCACCAGTAGCAGAGCAAAAAGAATCATGCCGAAGTCGGCAAACAGTGAGGCGAAGCTAATACCAGGGGAAGGGTCCATGATGGGGTTTTACGGGGTCCGTCATCTGAAAAAAGAGAGAAATGCGGTGCCAGCATTTGCTGGCACAAGTCCGCCAATGTAGCGGGTGGGGGCGCGATTGCCTAGAGGTGAACCCTCAGGAGGCAATGCGCTGGGCAATCTGAACGGGGGCGAAATGGCAGGTAAAGGTGCTGCCATGGCCAGGTACGCTGCTGATCTCCAGGCGTGCACGATGACGCAACAGTACGTGCTTGACGATCGCCAGGCCCAGGCCGGTGCCACCGGTATTCGACGCACGGCTGGAGTCGACCCGGTAGAAACGTTCGGTCAGGCGTGGCAGGTGCTTGGCGTCGATACCAATCCCTGAGTCCTGAACACTCAAGTGTGCGCCTTGCTCGTCGGCCCACCAGCGGATGCGGATCTGCCCTTCATCCGGGGTGTACTTGACTGCGTTGAACACCAGGTTGGAGAAGGCACTGCGCAGTTCCGCCTCGCTACCCTTGAGGCGAATCCCCGGGACGGCTTCGAGGGTGATGCGCTGGTTACGCTGGCCGGACAGGGCCTGGGCATCATTCTTGATCGTTTGCAGCAGCGCATCGACCGTCACTGGCTGGTTGTCCGAGGGGTAGTCAGTGGCTTCCAGCTTGGCCAGCAACAGCAGGTCATTGAGCAGGGTCTGCATGCGTAGCCCCTGTTGCTGCATCTGCTGCAAGGCGCGAACCCAGCGTGGATTCACGTCCTCGACGTTGTCGAGCAGGGTTTCCAGGTAGCCGGCGATTACCGTCAACGGCGTGCGCAGTTCATGGGATACGTTGGCAACGAAATCCTTGCGCATCTGTTCGAGCTGATGGATGCGAGTCACGTCGCGAACAAGCATCAGGTGCTCGTTGTTGCCATAGCGGGTGATATGCAGCTGCACGCGCAGGCGGTCGTTGATCGGCGACGGAATTTCCAGCGGCTCAAGATAGTTCTCCTGCTCGAAGTACTCCTTGAAGCGCGGGTGGCGCACCAGGTTGGTCACTGGCTGGCCGCTGTCCTGTGGAGTTTTCAGGCCCAGCAGGGTTTCCGCAGCGCGGTTCCACCATTCCAGGTTGCCGTCGCTGTCGAGCATGATCACCGCGTCCTTGAGGGCAGCGGTGGACTCCTGCACACGGTCGATGACCGCCTGCAGACGGCCACGCACACGCTGGTCGCGGCGTTGCAGGTGATAAATGCTGTCGAAGACCTCGCCCCACAGGCCATAGCCATCAGGCGGCGCTTCATCGGACTTGTGCAGGCGCAGCCACTCATGCAAGCGCAGCAATTGCTTGAGGGTCCAGCCCAGGTAGAGCGCCAGGCCCAGGGCCAGGCTCCAGCCGTAATAGCCGCTGATCAGGCCGACCAGCAGGCAGGCGCTGATCAGTAGCAGCATGTGGCGAATCAGGGTGCCATGCCAGTTCTGGTTCAATTAACGACGCGTCCTTTCCAATACCTTGGCCTGATTACCGGTTCAGCTCTTGGTCGAGAAGCGATAACCGGTACCGCGCACGGTTTGTACCAGATTTTCGTAGGCCTCACCCAGCGCCTTGCGCAGGCGGCGGATATGCACATCGACAGTGCGCTCTTCGACATAGACATTGCCGCCCCAGACCTGATCGAGCAACTGGCCGCGGGTGTAGGCGCGCTCCTGGTGGGTCATGAAGAACTGCAGCAGGCGGTACTCGGTAGGGCCCATTTCGGCCGGCTTGCCATCAATGGTCACCCGATGGCTGATGGGATCGAGCATCAGCCCGCCCACTTCAATTGGCGCCTCGCCATCGCTTGGGCCTGCGCGGCGCAGTACAGCTTTAAGGCGGGCTACCAGCTCGCGGGGCGAGAAGGGCTTGGTGATGTAGTCATCGGCACCGACTTCAAGCCCCTGGATCTTGTTGTCTTCCTCACCCTTGGCGGTGAGCATGATGATCGGGATATCGCCGGTCAGTTCGTCGCGCTTGAGGCGTCGTGCCAGCTCGATACCCGAGGTGCCCGGGAGCATCCAGTCGAGCAGGATCAGGTCGGGCTTGCGGTCGACGATGATGGCGTGGGCCTGCTGGGAATTTTCTGCCTCCAGGCAGTCATAGCCGGCCATTTCCAACGCAACGGCGATCATCTCGCGGATTGGCGCTTCGTCGTCAACGATCAGAATGTTTCTGCCAACCATGTTCAAACCTCTTCCCATTCAGGTGTCTTGGCCCGCATTAGATAACGGAATTATTGCAGTCGTGTGACAAGTCGTGGGGGTTTCAGCAACATTCGGTTACTGGGCTAGGCTTAAATTCCCTCTCCCGAGAAACACGGTGGATCCAATGACACGACATACGCTGAACTGGATGGCGCTTTTCGCTGCGGTGGTACTGGCGTTGCCAGGGATAGCGTCGGCCCATCATGCCATGATGAAAGACGGTGTGATGGTCGACCACGCGGGCATGACGCTCTATACCTTCGACAAGGATTCGGGCGGCAAGTCCATGTGCAACGATGAGTGTGCCAAGAACTGGCCGCCTTTGATGGTCAAAGACGGCGACATGGCTGAAGAGGGCTGGACCCAGATCAAGCGCGACGACGGTTCGATGCAATGGGCCTACAAGGGCAAGCCGGTGTACACCTTCGTCAAGGACAAGAAAGCCGGTGACATGACCGGTGACGGCATGAAGGATGTCTGGCACGTGATCAAGTAACAGGGCCTGTCCTGCGCTGGCTGCCTTCGGGCAGTCAGCGCAGCGCGTAGTCGAGAACGATGCTGATGAAGATCAGCAACCCGGCCCAATGATTGTGCAGGAAGGCCTTGAAACACGATTCGCGATCCAGCTTGCGGGTCGACCAGAATTCCCAGACGAAGCACACCAGGGCCGCCACCAGCCCGAGGTGGAACCAGCCGCCCAGCTCGAAACGGTTACCGGCCAGGAGCAGGCAGCCCAGCGACAGCACCTGCAAGGTCAGGATGATTACCCGGTCGGCCTCACCGAACAGGATCGCTGTAGACTTCACGCCGATCTTCAGATCGTCGTCGCGGTCGACCATGGCGTAGTAGGTGTCATAGCCCACCGTCCATAGCACGTTGGCGATGTACAGCAGCCAGGCAATGGCTGGCAGTTCGCCGTTGGCTGCGGTGAAGGCCATGGGAATGCCCCAGGAATAGGCTGCCCCGAGCACTACCTGCGGGTAATAGGTGTAACGCTTCATGAACGGATAACAGGCGGCCAGGGCTACCGCGCCGAACGACAGCCACACCGTTGTCGCGTTGGTACACAGCACCAGCAGGAAACTGGCACCGACCAGCACGGCAAACAGCACCAGCGCTTCGCGGGCATTGATTCGCCCGGCCGCCAGCGGGCGGTCGGCGGTGCGTTTGACGTGGCCATCGACCTTGCGGTCGGCGAAGTCGTTGATGGCGCAACCGGCCGCGCGCATCAGCACCACACCGAGGGTGAAAATCAGCACATTGGCCAGGGTTGGCGTGCCTTTGGCGGCAATCCATACCGCGCAAAGCGTTGGCCACAACAGCAGGTAGATGCCGATCGGCCGGTCCATGCGGCTCAGCTGGATGAAGTCCCAGGCCCGTGGATGCAGGCGGTTGAGCGACTTGAGCAACTGCACGTACATCAGCGGATCTCCCCGGCAATCTCGGCGGCCTGCCACAGCGACGGCAGGAAGACTTCGGCAACCAATATGCTCAGTGCGCCACGGTCAAAGCGCGAGCGACGCCCCCAGAGCGTGTTGCTGGCGTCTAGGGCCGGCAACCAGGCCCTGGGGTAATGGCAGACTTCAATGGCGCAGCGGGTAAAAGCCTGATCGCAGAACAACAGTTCCCCCAGGGAACGGCTGCCCAGGGCTTCCATGTCCAGCCCACCGCTTTCCAGGGCGCTGCGCGCGGCGACGCTGCGGGCAAATACCCAGGCCTGGCCGTGGCCACGCAAATACACTTCGCGTACCCAGCCTTCGCTGTGGAGCGGCAACCCCAGGGCCTGGCATTCGTCATCACGCAGCGGCTGCCAGCCCTCGTAAAGGGGTGTAACAGAAAAGTGATCGGCGGATAATCGAGTCAGGCGGCGGGTCAATGATCCTTGATCGAACAACCAGTCAAGAAGCGCAGGCGTTGTGCTGTCTGCTACCTGAGAGTACTGCAACCATTCTGCAGCGGGCGCTTGCAATGTTTCGTACGGCACGATGGTATGGATTAACAGGCCAAAGAGACCGCGAGCTTAGCATGATTGCCCGATCCGGCTTGCATGCTGGCACCTGGCTCCAGTACAAAGCCCGTCCTTAGATGGTTGCCAGTGTAATTATCCCTAGAGCGGCCACTCCAATGCCTGGGTTTGTTGAGGAAGTAAGTGATGAAGAAGTGGCAGTGTATTGTTTGCGGCCTGATCTACGATGAGGCCGAAGGTTGGCCGGATGACGGTATCGCCCCGGGTACCCGTTGGGAGGATGTCCCGGCAGACTGGCTGTGCCCGGACTGCGGCGTGGGCAAGATGGACTTCGAAATGATCGCCATCGGCTGATCATCTTTTAATCAGTATTCAAGGAAAGCACGGCATGATGGCTCCAGTGGTAATTGTCGGTACAGGGTTGGCGGGTTACAACCTGGCCCGCGAATTTCGCAAGCTCGACGGTGAAACACCGCTGCTGCTGATTACCGCCGATGATGGCCGTTCCTATTCCAAGCCGATGCTTTCCACCGGATTCGCCAAGAGCAAGGATGCCGACGGGCTGAGCATGGCAGAACCCGGCGCCATGGCCGATCAACTCAAGGCCGAAGTGCGTACCCATACCCGCATCAGCGGCATTGATCCTGGCCATAAGCGCCTGTGGATCGGCGAGGAACAGGTGATCTACCGTGACCTGATCCTGGCCTGGGGAGCGCAAACCGTGCAGGTGCCGGTTGAAGGCGATGCCGGTGAGGCGATCTTCCCGATCAACGACCTGGAGGACTACGCCCGTTTCCGAGCCGCAGCTGTCGGCAAGCAGCGCGTGTTGATCCTGGGGGCCGGGCTGATCGGCTGCGAGTTCGCCAATGACATGAGCCTGGGAGGTTTCCAGGTCGAGTTGGTGGCACCGTGCGAGCAAGTCATGCCGACCCTGCTGCACCCGGCTGCCGCAGCCGCCGTGCAGACTGGGCTGGAAGGGCTTGGCGTACGCTTTCATCTGGGGCCGGTGCTGACCCGCCTGCAGCGGGTTGGCGAAGGGCTGGAGGCGCACCTGTCCGACGGCACGGTGATTCCTTGCGATCTGGTGGTGTCGGCGGTGGGCCTGCGTCCACGCATCGATCTGGCTTCCGCAGCCGGCTTGCAGGTGAACCGCGGTGTTGTGGTCGACCGGCAGCTGCGTACCTCGCATGCCAATATCTACGCGCTGGGCGACTGCGCCGAAGTCGACGGACTCAATCTGCTCTATGTCATGCCGTTGATGAGCTGCGCGCGTGCGCTGGCGCAGACACTGGCGGGCAACTCGACAGCAGTTGCCTACGGCCCTATGCCGGTGACGGTGAAAACCCCTGCCTGCCCGCTGGTGGTCTCGCCGCCGCCCCATGGTCGCGAAGGCACATGGCAAGTCGAAGGCCAGGGTATTGACCTCAAAGTGCTCTGCCATGACGCAGACGGAAACCTGCTGGGATATGCCCTGACGGGCGCGGCGGTGATGGAGAAACTGGCTCTAAATCGGCAACTTCCAGCGCTTATGGCGTAAATAACCGGCGTTCTGTCGGATTTCCCCTGCCTTTGCCTTAACAATGGCCGCCCAGAGACTGGCGCGGCCCCTGACGGCATGCCATCCTCACTCCCGTCTGCCGCAGTTTAGAGCCTGCGGTGCCTTGGGCGCTGTTCTCGAAGAGCAGCACGGCATAACAACAAAAAACCGTCTAAGAGGCTTCACTATGCGCAAACCAGAACTCGCCGCAGCCATCGCTGAAAAGGCCGACCTCACCAAAGAGCAAGCCAATCGCGTGCTCAACGCCGTGCTCGAAGAAATCACCGGCGCCCTGCATCGCAAGGACAGCGTGACGCTGGTCGGATTCGGTACCTTCCTGCAACGTCATCGCGGGGCCCGCACCGGCAAGAACCCGCAAACCGGTGAGCCAGTCAAAATCAAAGCCAGCAACACCGTTGCGTTCAAACCAGGCAAATCCTTGAAGGACAGCGTCAATCCGTGATGCCTCGCACCGATTGATCGCATTGAAAACGGGCACCCGACACGGTGCCCGTTTTTTATTGCTCTGTTGGAATGGCAGCACGTCGAGAATTACCCGGTTACAGAGCAAACGGCGATGATCTTCGCGAAATGTGCGGCAAAGTATGGTGTTTTTATAGCGAGACTATAAACTGCTTCGCCAGTCACTTTTTAGCCGAGGCGCGCACATGAAGTTTCGCTTTCTCCTTTGGGCCATGGGGTTGTTGATGGCCAAGGCCAGTCGCAAGAACCCGGCATTCCAGCAACAGCTGGCCGACAAGGATCTGGTCTTCCAGTTGCAGACCCTCGACGGCAAGGTTGCGCGTCATTTCATCGTCAAGGACATGCGTATCAGCAGTCAGTCGGGTACGCATCCGCAGCCGGCGTTTGCCATTGCCTTCAAGGATGCAGCCTTCGGCTTTGCCACCATGCAAGCGAAGAACAAGCAACTGGCATTCATGCAGGGGATTCAGGACAAGAGCATCCAGATCAAGGGTAATCCGGCGCTGGTGATCTGGTTCCAGGGCCTGATGAAGTACCTGAAACCGAAGAAAAAGGCCTGACCCTGCTGGGGCAGGCCATTGGCTCAGTGCTGATTGAACTGCGAGGCCAGCTCGCGTAGCAGTACTTCTGCCTCCAGCACCTTGTTCACCACATCTGCGGCTTTTTCGCGGCTGATGTTCAGACGCTCCAGCAGTTCATCGGGGATTGATTCGTCCGGCCCCGAACCTATACCGCGGGCACGCAGCAGGCGGATGGCCAGGCACACCAGGTTGGGGAACGCGGCATGGTCGCCGGCATAGTGTGGGTCGTGCTGGAAGCGCAGGGCGGTGGACAGTTCTTCCGGCATATCCCAGTAGCGCATCAGCCAGGCCCCGATCTGCTCGCGGCTGATACCCAGCAGGTGTTGTTCGACATAGCTGTGGCACAGGTGCGGGTTGACCTCAAGATGGCGGCAGATCAGCGAGAAGTGCGGCGGGAAGACATGCGCCAGCAGCAGGTAGCCGAAGTTGTGCAGCAGCCCGGCGAGGTAGGTCAGGCCGGATTCCGGGCGCTCTGCACGAGGCATGGCACGGGTCAGGCCTTCGATCACGGCGGCAGTGTAGATCGACTGCTGCCAGTATGGCGTGGTGTCCTGTGGGTGATCCTTGGGCAGACTCAGGGTCTTGCCCAGGGCCAGGCCCAAGGCCAGGTTGATCACCAGGTCGAAGCCCAGTACGCGGACGATGGCGTCTTCCACCGAGCGAATTTTGCCGGGTGAGGCGTAGTAGGGCGAAGCGGCCCAGCTGACGACCTGAGCGGCCAGCGCCGGGTCAGTTTCGACTACGCCGGTGATGTCGTCGATGGTCGCGTTGGGGTCAACGCGCAGCTTGATGATTTTTTGCGCGGTTTCCGCCAGCGGCGGAATCTCGATGGTACTTTCCAGACGCTGCTGGATACGCCGGGCAGTGAAGGCCTGGACCGCCTGGGTGATCTCTTCGCGGTCATCGGTCGGGCGATCGAGGTTCGGCCGGATGCTGCTCAGCGGCTCGCCGAAATTGCCGGCGCTGGCTTTGCTCAGCATCTTCTTGAAGTTGTCGCGCTCGATTTCCAGCAGCAGACCCGCTTCGCCGGAGTGGATCAGCAGTTTTTCTGGCTTGAGCAGGCTCTCTTCATACAGGCAGGGTGAGCTGGTCAATGCCGGAATGCCGGGCAGGATTTTCAGACCGTGCTTGTCCAGCATGTGCTTGAGGCGATCCAGGGGCACGGCGGCCAGCTTGCGCCCGGTCAGTTCGGTGAGGCGGTTGAGGTCCAGCAGCTGGTTTTGCGGGAACAGCACCATCAGGGCACCGACCGCGTCGTCGAGCAGGATCGCCTGGACCTTGCGCTCGCTCGACAAGTTCGGGTGCTCCAGCACTTCACGATAGGCAATGCCGAGCTTTTCCAGCAATAGCCGGATAACAGACGGAGCGTGGGGGGTTGCGGTATCCAGGGCAACTTCAGTCATGGTCTGTATCCAGAAATTTTACGATCGCAAGAGTATAACCAGCTTGGACCTTCAGCTGGATCCATTCTGAGACGGGTGTCACACCTGTCCATATTGCTGGCCATGACGCAGCCAGCGCTCCAGCAGCGGGCTGACATGCTCCGGCCAGCGCGCGAGCAGCGCCTGCGCGGCATCGCGCACGGCGGGTAGCAGGTCGGCGTCGCGCATCAGGTCGGCAACCTTGAACTGCAACAGACCGGTCTGGCGGGTGCCAAGCATCTCGCCGGGGCCGCGCAGCTCCAGGTCTTTCTCGGCAATGATGAAGCCGTCATTGGTTTCACGCATGATCCCCAGACGCTGGCGACCGATCTGCGACAGCGGCGGATGGTAGAGCAGTACACAATGGCTCACCGCGCTACCGCGGCCGACCCGGCCACGCAGCTGGTGCAGTTGGGCAAGGCCCAGGCGCTCTGGGTTCTCGATGATCATCAAGCTGGCGTTGGGTACATCGACACCGACTTCGATCACCGTGGTTGCCACCAGCAATTGCAGGTGGCCTTGTTTGAATTCGGCCATGACTGCGGCTTTTTCGGCGGGCTTCATGCGCCCGTGAATCAAGCCGACACGCAGTTCGCCCAAGGCGCTGCCGAGTTCTTCGAAAGTGGTTTCGGCGGCCTGGCAGGTCAGTTCCTCGGACTCTTCGATCAGGGTGCAGACCCAATAGGCCTGACGCCCCTCGGCGCATGCGGCGCGCACCCGTTCGACCACTTCGAAGCGGCGGCTGTCAGCGACCAGCACGGTGTTGACCGGCGTGCGCCCGGGCGGCAGTTCATCGAGGATCGAGGTGTCCAGGTCGGCGTAGGCGCTCATCGCCAGCGTCCGTGGGATTGGCGTTGCGGTCATGATCAGCTGATGTGGACAGAGCTGGCCGCCCACGCCTTTCTGGCGCAGCGCCAGGCGCTGCTGCACACCAAAGCGGTGCTGTTCGTCGATGATTGCCAGGGCCAGGTTGTGGAACTTCACCTCGTCCTGAAACAGCGCATGGGTACCGACTACCATCGGCGCACCGCCTGCAATCTGTTCCAGGGCGCTGGCGCGGGCCTTGCCCTTGAGTTTGCCGGCCAGCCAGGCGACTTCGATTCCCAGCGGTTCCAGCCAGCGCTTGAAGGTCACGAAGTGTTGCTCGGCAAGAATCTCGGTGGGGGCCATCAGCGCGACTTGATAGCCGGCCTCAAGCGCTTGCAGGGCAGCCAGGGCAGCAACCACGGTCTTGCCCGCGCCAACGTCGCCCTGCACCAGACGCAGCATCGGCTCCGGCTGGCTGAGGTCGTAGGCAATTTCGTTGCCGACCCGCTGCTGGGCGCCAGTCGGCGTAAAGCCGAGGTTAGCCAGGTACTGCTGAGGCAAACGCGTAGCCTTGGGCAGCACCGGAGCCCGTTGCGCGCGCAGGCTTTCGCGCAGGCGCTGCTGCGACAGCTGGTGGGTCAGCAGCTCTTCAAAGGCCAGACGGTGCTGGGCCCAGTGCTGGCCTTCGGCAAGTTCGTCCACGTCAGCATCGGCCGGCGGGTGATGCAGATAGCGGATGGCGTCATCCAGCGGTGCGAGCTGGTAGTCCCGGGCCAGCTCCAGCGGCAGCCAGTCGGGCAGGCTGCGCGGTCCGAGCATGGACAGGCTCTGTTGACACAGCTGACGCAGGCGTTGCTGGGTCAGGCCTTCGGTGGTCGGGTAGATCGGTGTCAGGGTCTGTTCCACCGGAGCCGGCTCGTCGCCGGTCAGGGCGCGATACTCCGGGTGGTAGATCTCCAGGCCCGAGGCGCCTGGACGGGCTTCGCCGTAGCAGCGCAGGTGAGTGCCGCGTTTGAGGCCTTCCTTTTGCGCATTGCTGAAGTGGTAGAAGCGCAGGCTCAGCACGCCGGTGCCGTCACCCAGACGTACCAGCAGGCTGCGGCGCTTGCCCATGACCACATCGGTGCCACTGACCACACCTTCGATCACCGCGTCCTGGCCGGGGCGCAGGGCGCCGATCGGGACCACACGGGTGCGGTCCTGATAGCGTAGGGGCAGATGGAAGAGCACGTCCTGAAGATTCTCCAGGCCGACCTTGGCGAGCTTTTCGGCCATGGCTTCGCCCACGCCCTTGAGCGCGGTCACCGATACCTGGGACAACTCCGGCATGGCGCTTTCCTACTGACTCGCGGCGGGTTTGGCGACCGAGCACAGGCGCACCGAGTCGGCGAGGATCTCGATCGCCTTGGGCCGCGGGAAGCTGGCGCGCCAGGCGATCGCCACGGTGCGAAACGGTGCCGGCGGGCTCAATGGCCGCACTTCAATAACGCCGGGCGCGTAGTGATGACTGTGCACTGCCGACAACGGCAGGATCGACACGCCAAGGCCCGACGCCACCATGTGGCGGATGGTCTCCAGCGAGCTGGACTCAACCGTGGTGTGCTTGGCGCCATCGCTACCTTTGGCCAGGGTTGGGCAGGCTTCGAGCACCTGGTCGCGGAAGCAGTGGCCTTCACCGAGCAGCAGCAGGCTCTTGTCGTTGAGCAGGCTGGCGTCGATGGTCTGCTTCTTGGTCCAGGGGTGTTCGCTGGGCATCAGCACATAGAAGGGTTCGTCATACAGCGGCAGGGTCAGGACATCAGCCTCGTTGAACGGCAGGGCGATGATCACGGCGTCCAGCTCACCGTTGCGCAACTTGTCGCGCAAAATGTGTGTGAAGTTTTCTTCGATGTACAACGGCATCTGCGGGGCGACCCGATGCAGTTGCGGGATCAGGTGCGGGAACAGGTAGGGACCGACCGTGTAGATCGCCCCGACTTTCAGCGGTGCGGTCAGCTGGTTCTTGCCGGCCTGGGCCAGCTCGCGGATACCTTGGGCCTGTTCGAGGACCTTTTGGGCCTGGGCGACGATTCCTTCGCCAACCGGGGTCAGGCGTACAGCGCTTTTGCTGCGCTCGAAGATCAGTACACCCAGCTCGTCCTCGAGCTTTTTCACACCGACCGACAGGGTCGGCTGGCTGACATGACAGCGCTCGGCGGCATGGCCGAAGTGTTGCTCTTGAGCGAGGGTGACGATGTAGCGCAATTCTGTGAGGGTCATAACGTGCGTCCATGAAGTTGCGGCCCCAGCATAGCGGGTGCAATCGATAGACGCACGTTATCAGAGTTGCTTGTTTGTGACAGAAACAATGCCTTAGCGCTTGTCCAGCGAGTAGACGAATGGCGCGATCACTTCAATGCTGCCGTTGGTAAGCAATTCCTTGGGCGGCGCCGGAACCGGCTGGGCCCGACGGATCATCTCCAGGGTCGCCCTGTCCAGTGCCGCGCTGCCCGATCCACCTGCCAGGGTGTAAGAAAGAATCTTGCCCTCGGCATCGACGACGAAACGCAGGCGGTTGATGCCTTCCATGCGCATGCGCCGGGCGTTTTCCGGATAGCGCTTGTACTTGGCCAGGTGGCGCAACAGATCGCTCTGCCAGGTTGGCAGGGCATTGCTGTTGGTGGCGATGCTCGGTGCAGGCGCTGCGGATTTCTGCGCGGGCGCGTTGCTTGGCGGCGTATCGACCACTTGCTCGTCGGTAGGCTTGTCTTGCGGCGGCTCAGGCTTTTTCTCCGGCTTGGGCGGCTGCGGTTTGGCCTTCGGCTTGACCTGTTTGGCGACAGCGATCTTGGGTTTCGGTGCCTCGGCCAGTTTCGGCAGCGGCAATTCTTCCACCGGCGCTGGCGGCTGTGGCGGGGTCACCACCTTGGGCGGCGGCGGAGGCGCCGGTACGGGCATCGGTGCCATCTCGATCATCATTGCCGCAGGCGGCAACTCGATCGCTTGAGGTACCGACCAATTGAGCGTCAGCAGCACGGCGATGGCATGGATACCCAGCACAATCGCCAGACTACTGCTGTAACGCGCGAGCTTATGCCGCGTCTTGATCATTTCTTGGCTGCCGTCTCAAGCCCGACCAGACCGACTTTCAGGTAACCGGCCGCGCGCAGCGAATTCATGACTTCCATCAGATCGCCGTAATCCACGCCTTTGTCGGCCTGGAAGAAGATCGTGGTGTCCTTGTCGCCCTTGGTCTTGGCGTCGAGTACCGCACCGAGCTGGTCGCGCTGGACCTGCTCTTCGCCGACATAGACATTCTGGTCAGCCTTGACGCTGAGGAATATCGGCTTCTCCGGCCTCGGCGCCGGCTTGGCGGTCGAGGCGGGCAGGTCAACCTTGATATCGACGGTTGCCAGGGGCGCTGCCACCATGAAGATGATCAGCAGGACCAACATCACATCGATGAACGGCGTGACGTTGATTTCGTGGTTCTCGGCGAGGTCGTCGCCACCTTCGTTTAGATGCAGGCCCATGGATTACCCCACTTTCACCATGTGTGGTGCAGTGGCGCGATCAACTGGCTGGTGGTCCAGGTCGCGGCTGACCAGCAGCAGGACTTCTGCCGAAGCGTCCGACACCTGCGCCTTGTAACCGGCGATGGAGCGGGCGAAGACGTTGTAGATGACGACGGCCGGGATTGCAGCAACCAGGCCCAGCGCGGTGGCCAGGAGGGCCTCGGCAATACCTGGGGCGACAACAGCCAGGTTGGTGGTCTGGGTTTTGGCAATGCCGATGAAGCTGTTCATGATACCCCACACGGTACCGAACAGACCGACGAACGGGGCGGTGGAGCCGATGGTAGCCAGGACGCCGGTACCGCTGCTCATGTTGCGGCCGCTGGCGGCTACCAGGCGCTCAAGACGGAAGCTGACACGTTCCTTGATGCCTTCTTTCTCACGGGCATTGGCCGACAGGCGCATTTCATCCAGTGCATCATGGACCAGCAAGTGGGCCAGGGTGCCCTCCTTGTTGGCGCCTTCGCTGGCTTCCTTGAGGGTGGTGGACTTCTTCAGCAGGGCGATTTCACCGCGCAGACGACGCTTGGCGCCCATCAGCTCGAAGCCCTTGGCGATCCAGATGGTCCAGGTGATGATCGAGGCAATTGCCAGGCCGATCATGACGATCTTGACCACGATGTCGGCGTTTTTGTACATGCCCCATGGGGACAGGTCGTGGGCCATACCCAGGCTGGTGTCTTCAACCAGTGCTTCGACTTCTTCAGCTTCGGTCACCGCCTGGCCATCGACTGGCGCAGCGGCAGCGGCCGGAGCGGCGGCAGCCGGGTCAGCCGGGGTCGCAGCCTGATTGGCAGCAGGGGCGGCAGGCGCTACGGCAGCCGCCGGGGTCGCGGCGGGAGTGGTCGGCTCATCAGCCAGTGCGGCAGGAGCCACTACCAGGCTGAACATCAGCGCGGCAATGGCGCGCCATACGCGCGGCGTGGTTGGCGAAGCGGAAGGTTGGATACGTGTCATGCTGGCCGGACCTGATGAAGAAGAAAGAGGTGGATGTCCTTCTAGGCCTCGAGACGGGCCGAGAACAAAATTTGGGCGGCCATTATTGCAAGTAATTCTTGTTAGCAGAAGTAATAAAGTTACTTTTTTTCCATCATCGCTAGCCGCCTATCGATTTATTTGGATAGGCTGGGCCTTTGATTTACGGAGTTTCGGGATGTCTGCGCCATCAGTTTTGATCGTTGGTTGTGGTGATGTCGGTGGCCGGCTGGCCAAGCAAATGCTGGCTTGCGACTGGCAGGTGAGCGGCCTGCGCCGCAGTGTGGAGCAGTTGCCGGCAGGGGTGACGGGAATTGCTGCCGACCTGTTCGACGCGCAGTGCCCGGCAAGCTGGCCGCTTGCTGCGCCGGACTATCTGGTCTACAGCGCAGCCGCCAGTCAGCATGACGAGGCGGGCTATCGGGCTGCCTATGTCGACGGTTTGCGGCATGTTCTCAGCTGGTTGGCCGAGCGTGGCCAGAAACCGCGTCGATTGCTGTTTGTCTCCAGCAGCGGTGTGTATGGCCAGCAGGACGGTGAGTGGATCGACGAATCCTCGGCCGCCGAGCCAAAAAACTACACCGGTTCGGTAATGCTTGAGGCCGAGCAGCTGGCTCTGGCTTGCGGCATACCGGCGTCCATCGTGCGTCTGACGGGCATCTACGGTCCGGGGCGTGAGTGGTTGCTCAGCCAGGTGCGCCAAGGCTACCGGGTCACAGAAGAGCCACCGCTTTATGCGAACCGTATTCATGCCGAAGATGCCGCTGGCTTGCTGGCCTTTCTGATCAAGGCCGACGCTCAAGGGCAGGCGCTGGAGGATTGCTATATTGGTGTGGATGACGCGCCGGCACCCTTGGCCGAAGTAGTCGCCTGGCTACGCCAGTACATGGGTGTCACCCAGTGGTCGGAGCAGGATCGGGTACGTCGTACTGGCAGCAAGCGCTGCAGTAATGCGCGTGCCCGGGCACTGGGCTGGGAGCCACAGTACCCGAGTTACAAGGAAGGCTATGCGGCGATCCTCGATGGGCGCGCCTGACAACAAGTGATCAGTCGCGCTCGAGCAGCCACTGGCGAGGGCCGGGGTTCAACTGCGGCTTCTCATCGGGCTGAGCGCTGTTGAGGGCGCGCAGAATTTCCAGCTGGTCACCGTCGCGCTTGAAGATGAAGGGCGCGCCTTGCTGGTTGCGTTCCAGCCACAGGCTGTCGTTTGCGCCGCTCATGTCGGCGCAGTCGCCAGCCAGGCACAGCGCGTAGCGGTCGAGGTTGGGCAAACCTTCGACGGCGCCATTGTCGCGAAAATGCACCAGGTTACCCTGGCCTGGGCCTTCGATGATCTTCCACTCGCCACCCAGGTAGGCGCTGTACAGAGCCTGTTCAAAGGTGGTGCCGGTACGTGCGCCCATCGGCGCGGGTGTGCGGGCTTTCTCGAAACTCTGCTGCGGTGCCCATTCGCTGGTGTTCTGCACCAGCTCGTTACCGTCCAGTACAAGCGTTTCGACGTGGTTGTCAGTGAGTTCAACCTGATACTGCTTCTCGCCAGCCTTGAGTTGGCCTTCGCCAATTTCAAAGCCATTGGTGAAGCTCGCCTGGGCAGCGGCGACATTGACCTTCCATTCGAAGTTGGGGCCGTTGTCTTGCAAGGCCTGGCGCAGGCTGACGCCTTTGGCGGCAGTATCGATGGCTTTCTGGTTGATCCAGATGCCGTTGTAATCTTCAGGTTTGTGGCTAGCGCATCCGCTCAGCAGTGCGGCAGCCAGGGTCAGGGCGAGCGCGTGGCGCATAGCGGGGTCCTTTCCGGGGCAGAGCGAGGGCGAGCCGGGCGGCTCGCCGCGCGGGGTATTACTCGAGGACCAGAATCGCGTCCATTTCAACTTGCGAGCCACGTGGCAGGGCGGCAACACCGATGGCGGCGCGCGCTGGGTAAGGCTGTTCGAAGTACTTGCCCATGATCTCGTTGACCTTGGCGAAGTGGCTCAGGTCGGTCAGGAAGATGTTCAGTTTGACGATGTCCTTGAACGAACCACCAGCAGCTTCAGCAACAGCCTTGAGGTTTTCGAAGACCTGAACGGTCTGGGCTTCGAAGCCTTCGACCAGTTCCATGGTTTTCGGGTCCAGTGGGATCTGGCCGGACATGTACACCGTGTTACCGGCCTTGATCGCCTGGGAGTAGGTGCCGATGGCGGCTGGGGCTTTGTCACTGGTGATGACGGTCTTGGTCATGATGACTCCTTGCTGTTATTGGGCTACGTGCGCATGCGGGTGATGCGGATCACCCCGGTCAGGGCACGCAGTTTCTTGATCACACGAGCCAGATGCACGCGGTCGTGTACGCTGACCACCAGTTGGACCACGCTGATGCGACCATCGCGTTCGTCCATGCTGATTTTTTCGATGTTGCCATCGGCGGCGTTGACGCTGCTGGCCAGCAGGGCGATCAGGCCGCGCTGGTGTTCCAGCTCGACGCGCAGTTCGACGTTGAACTCACCGGTGACATCCTTGGCCCAGGACAGCTGCACGCACTTTTCCGGGTTGTGGCGAATTTCACTGATGTTCCGGCAGTTCTCCAGGTGCACGACCATGCCCTTGCCGGCAGACAGGTGGCCGACAATCGGATCGCCCGGGATCGGTGTACAGCATTTGGCATAGCTGAGCACCAAGCCTTCGGTGCCGCGGATCGCCAGCGGGCCTTCGGGGGTCGGCAATTGCTCGCCCTCGGTGGACAGCAGGCGGCGGGCAACGACATAGGCCATGCGATTGCCCAGGCCGATGTCTTCGAGCATGTCCTCGATCTGCTCCAGGCGGTACTCGCTGAGCATGGCCTGGATGCGTTCCTGGGGAATCTTCTCCAGGGCGCTGTCGAAGCCGTTGAGCACCTTGTTCAGCAGGCGTTCGCCGAGGCTGATGGATTCGGAGCGGCGCTGCAGCTTGAGGGCGTGACGGATATGCGTACGGGCCTTGCCGGTGACTACGAAGTTCAGCCAGGCAGGATTCGGGCGTGCGCCCGGGGCGCTGACGATCTCGACCGTCGAGCCGCTCTGCAGGGGCTCGGACAGTGGCGCCAGGCGTCGATTGATCCGGCAGGCGATGCAGCTGTTACCGACGTCGGTGTGCACCGCGTAAGCGAAATCGACCGCAGTGGAGCCTTTGGGCAGCTCCATGATGCGGCCCTTGGGCGTGAACACGTAGACCTCGTCCGGGAACAGGTCGATCTTCACGCTTTCGATGAATTCCAGGGAGTTGCCCGCACGTTGCTGCATTTCCAGCACGCCTTTGACCCACTGGCGGGCGCGGGCATGGGTGCCCTTGGGCTGTTCGTCGTCGCTGGACTTGTACAGCCAGTGGGCGGCGATGCCGTTGTTGGCCATCTCTTCCATTTCGCGGGTGCGGATCTGGATCTCGATGGGCACGCCGTGCATGCCGAACAGGGTGGTGTGCAGCGATTGGTAGCCGTTGGCCTTGGGGATCGCGATGTAATCCTTGAAGCGCCCAGGCAGCGGCTTGTACAGGTTGTGCACGGCGCCGAGCACGCGGTAGCAGGTGTCTACCTTGTCGACGATGATACGAAACGCATAGACATCCATGATCTCGTTGAAGGCCCGGCGCTTGCCGCGCATCTTCTTGTAGATGCCATAGAGGTGTTTCTGCCGGCCGCTGACTTCGCCTTCGATGCCGTCGACGGCAAGGCAATGGGCCAGCGACTCTTCGATCTTGTTGACGAGTTCCTTGCGGTTGCCGCGGGCACGCTTGACCGCCTGGTAGATGCGCGCGGAGCGCATCGGGTGCATGGCCTTGAAGCCCAGGTCTTCGAATTCCACACGCACACTGTGCATCCCCAGGCGGTTGGCGATGGGGGCGTAGATTTCCAGGGTTTCCTTGGCGATGCGTCGGCGTTTTTCGCCTGACAGCACCTCGAGCGTGCGCATGTTGTGCAGGCGGTCGGCCAGCTTGACCAGAATGACGCGGATATCCCGGGCCATGGCCATGGCCATTTTCTGGAAGTTTTCCGCCTGGGCTTCGGCCTTGGTCTCGAAGTTCATCTGGGTCAGCTTGCTGACCCCATCGACCAGTTCGGCCACGGTCTCGCCAAATTGCGAGCTGAGGGCTTCCTTGGCGATACCGGTGTCTTCGATCACGTCATGGAGCATGGCGGCCATCAGGCTCTGATGGTCCATGTGCATGTCGGCAAGGATGCTGGCCACCGCCAGCGGATGCGTGACGTAAGGCTCACCGCTACGACGGCGTTGGCCGTCGTGGGCTTGTTCGGCGTAGAAGTACGCTCGGCGCACCAGGTTGACCTGGTCAGCGCCGAGGTAGGCCGACAGACGATCGGCGAGGGCGTCTATGCTCGGCACAGGATTACCTCCTGCCGAGGAAAGGGGACCTGCGCCGTACTACGTCGACCAGGCATAGGCTTAGACGGCCTCGTTGGCCTCTTCCTCACTACCGAAGGCAAAGGCAGGCTCGACTTCGACAATGGATTCGGCAGCGATGAATTCTGGGGTGCAGATGCCTTCAGCGATTTCACGCAGGGCAACGACGGTAGGTTTGTCGTTTTCCCACGCCACTTTCGGCTCTTTGCCGCCGGTGGCCAGCTGACGGGCACGCTTGGTAGAGAGCATGACCAGCTCAAAACGGTTATCCACGTGTTCTAGGCAGTCTTCAACGGTTACGCGGGCCATGGTCTTCCTCAAGTAGCAAATGCGGTGTTCAGCCCGAATGGGCGAGCGGACTCGATAGTTTAAAAAATCACCAGCCTTTAGGGAAGCTTTGATTTCAGTTCGGGTCCTTCATACTTCTGACGATAACCACTTCCGAGGCTCTGGCACAACTGTTTGTCGTGTCGTCGGAACGCCTGTAGGAGCGGATTTATCCGCGATGG
This sequence comes from Pseudomonas sp., assembly GCA_036643775.1. GTDB lineage: Bacteria > Pseudomonadota > Gammaproteobacteria > Pseudomonadales > Pseudomonadaceae > Aquipseudomonas. The sequence goes on from JAVXRI010000043.1 coordinate 36,306, forward strand.
ACTGCGTAGCAGGCCCAACTCTTGGGGCCGCGCTGCGGCCCATCGCGGATAAATCCGCTCCTACGATGCGATTTTACTGGCGGCCGAGGGCATCCCGCAGCCGCGGCGTCAGCTCGTCGAACAGCGTCTGCACCGAGCGCAACGCCCGGCAATCCGGGCGGGTCAGCAGCCAGACCTCGGTGTCGCAACCGGGCAGCGCATCGCTCAAGGGTTCAACGCCTGGCAGGGTGTGCGCCATGTAATCAGGCAACGCCGCCACGCCCAGCCCTGCGGTCACCAGTTGGGCAATCGCCGAGATGCTGCTGCAGCGATAGCGTGGCGTCACACCGGGCAAATGCTCGCTGCGCCAGACCACCGTGGGATGGTCCTGCATAGCGTCATCCGGGGCGATCCAGGGCAGGCTGGCCGGGGCTTCTTTGAGTTTCTCCCGATATTCCTCGCGACCACAGACCACATAAGAGGCCGAGCCCAGGCAGCGGCCAACCAGATGTTCGGGTGGCGAGTTGGTCAGGCGCAGGGCGAGGTCGGCGTCGCGACGACTCAGGTTGGCGAAGGTGTTGGAGGTCGCCAGCTCCAGCGACAGGGCCGGATAGGCCGGCATGAACTCCGCCAGCGCCGGCAGCAACAGGCTGTGCAGCACGGCATCGGTACAGGTCAGGCGGACGGTGCCGCTGACCACTTGTTCGCCATGCTCCAGCGCCACCCGTGCGGCATCCAGCGCCTGTTCGGCGCGTTCGGCCTGTTCGGCGAGGGCCTGGGCGGTGCCGGTGGGAATGTAGCCTTTACGGCTTTTCACGAATAACGCGGTACCGAGGGCAGCTTCCATGCGCCGAATCGAGCGGAACACCGTCGAAACATCCACCCGCAGCAGCTCTGCGGCTTTTGCCAGTGAGCGCCCGCGTACCAGGGCGAGTACCAGCGAGAGGTCGGCGTGACTGATCTGATATTGCATGGGTGCACTCTTTGCTTGCCTAAATGCCAATGTCTGTTGCGCTAGGGCCATTCTATAGTGAGGCAGCAGTCGTGAATCAACTCGCGACGTTGTCAGCATGTGGAACGAAAGTCCTATATGACAACGTTCTGCAGTTCCCCACGATGGGACTACTTAAAAGAACAAATGAACCATCGCCGCTCCCGTTAGCGCCGCAGTACCTCCTCCACAGTCGTTCGATAAAAAATCAAAGGATGCCTAGCCATGACGTCGGTCTCCCCGCGCGCCATCCCTCTCGACGAGATGGGTGAATTTCTCAAGGCCCACCCTGAGGTGCAATTTGTCGATCTGTTGATTGCTGACATGAACGGCGTGGTACGCGGCAAGCGCATCGAGCGTGCGAGCCTGGTCAAGGTCTACGAAAAAGGTATCAACCTGCCTGCTTCGCTGTTCGCTCTGGACATCAACGGGTCGACCGTGGAAAGCACTGGTCTGGGCTTGGACATTGGTGATGCCGACCGTATCTGTTTCCCGATCCCCGGCACCCTGAGCTACGAACCCTGGCAGAAGCGTCCTACCGCCCAGCTGCTGATGACCATGCATGAACTGGACGGCGCGCCGTTCTTCGCCGACCCGCGGGAAGTCCTGCGTGGTGTGGTGGAGAAATTCGACGCCTTGGGCCTGGATATCTGCGCAGCGTTCGAGCTGGAGTTCTACCTGATCGACCAGGACAACCTCAACGGCCGGCCGCAGCCTCCGCGTTCGCCGATCTCCGGCAAGCGTCCGCAGTCGACCCAGGTGTACCTGATCGACGACCTCGACGAGTACGTCGACTGCCTGCAGGACATGCTCGAGGCGGCGAAAGAGCAAGGCATTCCCGCCGATGCCATCGTCAAGGAAAGCGCGCCTGCGCAGTTCGAGGTCAACCTGCATCACGTCGCCGACGCGATCAAGGCCTGTGACTACGCGGTGTTGCTCAAGCGCCTGATCAAGAACATCGCCTACGACCATGAGATGGACTCCACCTTCATGGCCAAGCCTTACCCGGGCCAGGCGGGCAACGGTCTGCATGTGCATATCTCGTTGCTGGACAAGAAAACCGGCAAGAACATCTTCACCAGCGATGACCCCGAACAGAGCGAGACCCTGCGTCACGCCATCGGCGGTGTGCTGGAGACCATGCCGGCATCGATGGCCTTTCTGTGCCCGAACATCAACTCCTACCGTCGCTTCGGTGCCCAGTTCTATGTACCGAACGCACCTAGCTGGGGCCTGGATAACCGCACTGTGGCGGTCCGTGTGCCGACTGGCAGCAGCGATTCCGTGCGTATCGAGCACCGTGTTGCCGGCGCCGATGCCAACCCGTACCTGATGATGGCGGCGATCCTGGCCGGCATCCACCACGGCCTGACCAACCAGATCGAGCCGGGCGCGCCGATTGAAGGCAACTCCTACGAGCAGCTGGAGCAGAGCCTGCCGAACAACCTGCGCGATGCGTTGCGTGAGCTCGATGACAGCGAAGTGCTGAACAAATACATCAGCCCCGACTACATCGACATTTTTGTCGCCTGCAAGGAAAGCGAAATGGCCGAGTTCGAGGTGTCGATTTCCGACCTCGAATACAACTGGTACCTGCATACCGTGTGATGCCCGGAGAAAACAACAATGACAATTGCACCACGTGAACACTGGGAACAGCTGTTCCAGACCCTGAAGATCGAAGGCCATGCCTTTATCGATGGGCAGTATCGCACCAGTGTTGCTGGTGACACTTTCGATTGTTCAAGCCCGGTGGATGGCCGCCAGCTGGCGCAGATCGCCAGTTGCGACAGCGCCGACGCGGAGCTTGCCGTGGCCGCGGCCCGCCGCAGCTTCGACAGTGGCGTCTGGGCATTGCAGGCACCGGCGCAACGCAAGCGTGTGCTGATTGCCTTCGCCGACTTGCTGCTGGCCAACGCGCAAGAGCTGGCGTTGCTGGAAACCCTGGACATGGGCAAGCCGATTGCCGATTCCCTGAGCATCGATATTCCGGCTGCGGCCAATGCCATCCGCTGGCATGCCGAAGCCATCGACAAGATTTATGACGAAGTTGCTGCAACCGCGTCCGACCAGCTGGGTCTGGTCACCCGCGAGCCGGTCGGCGTGGTTGCGGCCATTGTTCCGTGGAACTTCCCACTGATGATGGCCTGCTGGAAGCTCGGCCCGGCCCTGGCCACCGGTAACTCGGTGATCCTCAAGCCGTCCGAAAAGTCACCGCTGACAGCGATCCGTATCGCCCAGCTGGCGCTCGAAGCCGGTATCCCGGCCGGTGTGCTGAACGTGCTGCCGGGTTACGGTCACACTGTCGGCAAGGCCCTGGCCTTGCACATGGACGTCGATACCCTGGTGTTCACTGGCTCCACGCGTATTGCCAAGCAACTGATGGTCTATGCCGGCGAGTCGAACATGAAGCGCGTCTGGCTGGAAGCCGGCGGCAAGAGCCCGAACATCGTCTTCGCTGACGCTCCGGACTTGCAGGCTGCCGCCGATGCCGCTGCGGCGGCGATTGCCTTCAACCAGGGCGAAGTGTGCATTGCCGGTTCGCGCTTGCTGGTCGAGCGCAGCATCAAGGCGCGTTTTCTGCCGATGGTGGTCGAGGCCCTCAAGACCTGGAAACCCGGTCACGCCCTTGACCCCGAAACCCGTGTCGGCGCCCTGGTCGACAGCACCCAGCTGGATACCGTGCTCGGCTACATCGAAGCTGGCAAGGCCGATGGCGCCACGTTGCTGACCGGTGGCGAGCGCGTACTGGAAGACACCTGCGGCGTTTACCTGCAGCCAGCGATCTTCGATGGCGTGACCAACGCCATGCGCATTGCCCGCGAGGAAATCTTCGGGCCGGTGCTTTCGGTGATCACCTTTGACAGCGCCGAAGAGGCGGTTGCCATTGCCAACGATTCGCCCTTCGGCCTGGCCGCGGCGGTCTGGACCAACGACATTTCCCGTGCCCACAAGACCGCCCGCGCCCTGCGTGCCGGCAGCGTCTGGGTCAACCAGTACGACGGCGGTGACATGACCGCGCCCTTTGGCGGCTTCAAACAGTCGGGTAATGGCCGGGACAAGTCGTTGCACGCTTTTGATAAATACACCGAACTCAAGGCGACCTGGATCAAGCTGTAAGGGAGGGTGAACCCATGCAAACTACCAATGACCTGCCGCCTTTGATTGGCATTTCCGCCTGTCGTCAGCAGTTGGGCAATAACTCGTCGCACACCGTCGGCGACAAGTATGTCGAAGCGGCAGGCTTTGCCGGCATCCCGTTGATCCTTCCCGCACGCGCCGAGCCGGGTGACCCGCAGCGCGTGCTGGAGCGCCTCGATGGCATTCTTTTTACCGGTTCGCCTTCTAATGTCGAGCCGCATCATTACAATGGCGCCCCCAGCGTGGAAGGTACGAAGCACGATGTGTTTCGCGACCGCTTGACCCTGCCGTTGCTGCAGGCCGCCATTGCCACCGGTGTACCGGTGTTCTGCATCTGCCGTGGATTCCAGGAATTGAACGTTGCCTTGGGCGGCACCCTGCACCAGCGGGTGCAGGAGCTGCCAGGTTTCCTCGATCACCGCGAGCCGCAGGACGCGCCACTGGAAGAGCAATACAGCCCACGTCATAGCGTTACCGTGCAGCCCGGCGGGTTGTTCGAACGGCTTGGGCTGGAGCAGCGCTTCATGGTCAATTCGCTTCACAGCCAGGGCATCAATCGCCTGGCTGGCAGCCTGCGTGCCGAGGCCCTGGCCCCGGACGGGTTGATCGAGGCGGTATCCATGGAAGACGCTCCGGGCTTTGTGGTCGGCGTGCAATGGCACCCCGAGTACCGCTTGGCCGAAAACCCGGTTTCGTTGCGTCTGTTCCAGGCGTTTCGTGAGGCATGCCTGGCCCGTGCAAGGGGCGAGCGTCACCGGGAGAAGACCGTATGAGGTCATCCGGTTGATCCGGAACTGAAGCAACAGGCAACAGGTTTCAATGAGTGCAAGCGGACGCGCTGCAAGGCGTCCTGAAAAACAATAGTAAAAGCGGCGGCAACTACTCATGAGCGAATACAAAGCAGGCCTGTCCCCAGGTATGGGACAGGCTCGCACTCAGGAAAGCGGTGCATCGAAAGCAACCAAAGGGCTCGACGCAGGTCGGCTGGGGCTTGCTGGCGAGCATTGTCCTGGGTATCTCCACCATTGCACCGGTCTACACCCTCACTGGCGCCCTTGGCCCAACCGTGCGTGAAGTCGGTGCTCACCTGCCAGCGGTGTTCATCGTCGGTTTTCTGCCCATGCTGCTGGTAGCGCTGGGCTACCGCGAGCTGAACTCGGCCGAGCCTGACAGCGGTACGTCCTTTACCTGGTCGGCGCGGGCGTTTGGCCCGATGATCGGCTGGATCGGCGGTTGGGGGTTGGTCACGGCCACCACCATTGTGCTGTCCAACCTCGCGGGGGTGGCAGTCGACTTCTTCTATCTGTTCCTCGGGCAGATAACCGGCAACCACGAGGTGGCGGCGCTGGCCGATAACCTGTTGATCAACGTCGTTACCTGTTGCGTGTTCATTGCCATGGCGGTGTGGATCTGCTGCCGCGGGATTACCACCACCATGACCGTTCAGTACGGCCTGGTGGCACTGCAACTGGTGGTGCTGATCGGTTTCGCCATGGCCGCGTTTGGCGAGTCTTCGGCGATGCCGCCTCTGGAGTTTGATTTCGACTGGTTCAACCCCTTTGGCGTTGAGTCGTTCTCGGCGTTTACCGCCGGGCTGTCGCTGTCGATCTTCATCTTCTGGGGCTGGGATGTCTGCCTGAGCATCAGCGAAGAGTCGGTGGGCAGCGGTGACACCCCTGGCCGTGCGGCAACCCTGACGGTCCTGCTGATTCTGGGTCTGTACCTGGTGACGGCAATTGCCACGTTGCAGTTTGCCGGTATCAGTGATGTCGGTCTGGGTCTGAACAACCCGCGCATTCAGGAAAACGTCTTCGCTCACCTGGCAGGTCCAGTCATGGGGCCGCTGGCGATCCTGATGTCGATCGCAGTGCTGGCCAGTACTGCAGCATCCCTGCAGTCGACCTTCGTTTCGCCTGCGCGGACCTTGTTGGCCATGGGTTACTACGGTGCGGTGCCGGAGCGGTTCGCCAACATCTGCCCGCGCTCGAAAACCCCTCGTTACGCGACCATCTGTGCCGGCGGTGTTTCGGCAGGGTTCTACGCGCTGATGCGCGTGCTGAGCAACAACGTTCTGAACGACACCATCCTGGCCCTGGGCATGATGATCTGCTTCTACTACTCGCTGACCGCCTTTGCCTGTGTCTGGTACTTCCGTCACAGCCTGTTCGACAGCGTGCGGCACTTCCTGCTGCGTGGCCTGTGCCCGCTGCTCGGTGGTGGCATTCTCTCGGTGATCTTCCTGCAGACGGCCTACGACAGCGCTTCGCCATCGTTTGGCAGCGGTTCGCATGTCGGTGGTCTGGGCCTGGTGTTCGTGATCGCAATGATCATCACACTGCTGGGGCTGGGGCTGATGATGCTGTCACGCCTGCGGGCGCCGGCGTTCTTCCTGGGCATGACCCTGCAACGTCACGCCACTGTCTCCAGCCGCCGCTAAGCGGCTGGAGTGACCGGTTGCTCAGGCAAGCAATTGCTTGAGCAGCTGGCCATGACGCTGCTGCTGGTTAGCCTGCAGCAAGCGGTTGGCGCGGAATACCGCCTTGAGGTCTTCCAGCGCAGTGGCGAAGTCATCGTTGATGATGACGAAGTCATACTCGTCGTAGTGACTCATCTCGCTGACCGCTTCACGCATCCGTCCCTCAATGATCACATCGCTGTCCTGACCACGGTTGGTCAGGCGCTGACGCAGGGCTTCCTGGGTCGGCGGCAGGATGAAGATCGAACGCGCCTCAGGCATCAGCTTGCGTACCTGCTGGGCACCTTGCCAGTCGATTTCGAGGATCAGGTCGTGACCCTGGTCGAGGGTCTGCTGCAAGGCGCTGCGCGAAGTCCCGTAGAAATTCCCGAAGACCTCGGCCTGCTCGAGGAAGTCGCCTTGCTCGATCATCAGCTTGAACTCGGCATGCTCGACGAAGTGGTAGTTCACCCCGTGCGTTTCGCCTGGACGCATGGCCCGGGTGGTGTGCGAGACCGACACCTGGATGCTGTTGTCGGCGTCGATCAGGGCCTTGACCAGGCTGGTCTTGCCGGCGCCGGACGGGGCGGAAACGATATAAAGGGTGCCGCTGCTGTGATTCATGGTCGGGGTGGCCTTACTCAATGTTCTGTACTTGTTCACGCATCTGCTCGATCAGAACCTTGAGGTTGACCGCGGACTGGGTGCTGCGTGGGTCGAAGGCTTTGGAGCCCAGGGTGTTGGCTTCGCGATTGAGCTCCTGCATCAGGAAGTCCAGGCGCCGGCCAGCGGCGCCGCCGGACTTGAGCACCCGGCGTACTTCAGTGATGTGGGTGCTCAGGCGGTCGAGCTCTTCAGCGACGTCGCTCTTCTGCGCCAGCAGGACCATCTCCTGTTCCAGGCGCTGCGGGTCGAGCTCGGCCTGCATGTCGGCGAAGCGGTCGAGAATCTTCTGGCGTTGGGCGGCGAGCATCTGCGGCACCAGGGCGCGCAGGGTGGTAACTTCACTGGCCATGCCGTCGAGGCGCTCGTGGATCAGGCGGGCCAGTTCGGCGCCTTCACGATTGCGGCCGTTCTTGAGCTCTGTGAGAGCTTCTTCGAACAGGTTCATCGCTTCATTGTTCAGGGCTTGCGGGTCGCTGGCGTCAGCGACCAGCACGCCTGGCCAGGCCAGTACCTCCAGCGGGTTCAGCGGCGCAGGCTGCTTGATCAGGCTGGCCACGGTCTCGGCGGCGGCAACCAGTTGCGCGGCGCGCTCGCGGTCGACCTGCAGGGGCTTGCCGGCGTTCTCTTCGTTGAAGCGCAGGGTGCATTCAACCTTGCCGCGCGACAGGCCCTGGCGCAGGGCTTCACGCACCGCGCCTTCGAGGTCGCGCAGGGCTTCAGGCAGCAGGGTCTGCGGGTAGTTCTGGTAGCACACCGGGCGCAGGAAGCGGTCGATGGCCAAGGTGCCGACC
>JAVXRI010000044.1:0-43733 GCA_036643775.1 Pseudomonas sp.
GGCCTACTTTTTTCTTGGAAAAAGTAGGCCGCCGTAAGGGCGGAAGGGGCCGGCAGCGTCGCCACACCAAATGGATAAGCTTGCAGCCCCAAACCCAAACCCAAACCCAAACCCAAACCCAAACCCAAGGATCATAACCCCCGGGATTCCATGAAGAACTCAAAAAAAAACCGACCCTAAGGTCGGCTTTTTCATGCTCGCAACGTTTAACCCGCGCGTCGCAACATCCACCAGCCTGCCCCGGCGCAGATCGCCGCCGGTATCACCACCGCCAGCAACGGCGGGAAGCCGAACACCTGGCTTGACGGCCCGAGCAGGTCCTGGGCGATACGGAACACAAAGCCCACCAGTACGCCGGTAAAAACCCGCTGGCCCAAGGTGACCGAACGTAGCGGACCAAAAATGAAGGAGATAGCCATCAGCACCAGGGCTGCAGTAACCATCGGCTGCAGGACCTTGGTCCAGAACGCCAGCCAGTAGCGCGCATTGTTGAGGCCCTGATCGGACAGATAGTGGATGTAGTCCCACAGCCCGGTGATCGACAGGGACTCTGGCGCCAGCACCACGGTACTGAGCAGTTGCGGCGTGACGGTAACGTCCCAGCGCTCTACCGGGGCCTTGACGACCTCGGTGTGGTCACCACGGAAATGCGTGGTGGTCACGTCGCTCAGTTGCCAGTGATCGTCCTGGTACTGGGCACGACGTGCAAAGCTCGAGGTCAGCAGATGGCGCTCATTGTCGAAACGGTAGCGGGTTACCCCGAACAGCAGGCCGTTAGGCTGCACCGAGTTGATGTGCACGAACTCATCGCCCTGACGATGCCACATACCGCGCTTGGAACTCTGCGCATTGCCGCTGCCCTGAGCCAGAGAACGGTCGGCCTGGGCCTTGTTCTCGGTCACCGGCGCAAGGTACTCGCCAATCAGGATACCGGCCAGCATCAGCACCAGCATCGGCTTCATCACCGCCCAGACGATGCGCCCGATGGACACCCCGGCAGCACGCATGATGGTCAGTTCACTGCTGCTGGCCAGACTGCCCAGGCCAATCAGGCAGCCAATCAGGGCCGCCATCGGCAGCATGTCGTACAGACGTCGCGGAGCGGTCAGCAAGACGAAATTGCCGGCATCCCACAGGGTATAACTGTTAGTGATGTCGCCCATCTCATCGATGAAGGCAAACAGCGAAGCCAGACCCAGGATGATCCCGAGTACGGCAAGAATGGCCATCAGCACGCTCTTGCCGATGTAGCGGTCGAGCTTAACCATGGGCCACCTCCGCACGACGCGCGGCACGCTTGAGGCGCAGCGGCTCCCAATACATCAGCCCGAGGCCGATGAGCAGGAACACGCCGTGGACCCACCAGATACCCAGTTCAATCGGCAACTTGCCTTTTTCCAGGGCACCACGCACGGCAATCAGCATTGTCAGGTACGCCATATACAGAAGAATTGCCGGCAGCAGCTTGAGGAAACGGCCTTGGCGCGGATTGACTCGTGACAGTGGCACCGCCAGCAGGGTTACCACGAACACCAGCAGCGGCAACGACAGGCGCCATTGCAGCTCGGCACGGTCACGGCGCAGTTTGCTGCCAATCAATTCGGAGGTCGGTATGGCCTCGCGATCGGTGATTTCTTCACTGACTTCAGGCTTGGGCAACAGCACGCCGTACGTGTCGTACTTGATGGCACGGTAGTCGGCCTGGCCAGGGTTACCGTCATAGCGGTAGCCGTTTTCCAGAATCAGGTAGCGATTACCATCGGCGCCGATCTCCTGACGACCCTTTTCCGCAACCAGCACCGAAGGCGCACGCTCCTTGGTCTTGTCCTGGGAGAAGCGCTTCTCGGAAATGAACACACCGCCCAGGTTGCCACGGTCTTCGGACAGTTGCTCGGTGTAGGTGACACGCGAGCCATCACGCAAGGTCTGGAAACGGCCCGGCACCAGGGTGTCGAACTCGGTCAGGGCATCCTGCTGATTGATGATCTGCGCCACCTGGGTAACCCCCTGGGGTGCCAGGCCCAGGCTCAGCCAGGCCACCAGCGCGGCCACCAGCGCAGCCGGCGCCATGGTCATGCCGAGCAGGCGCTGCTGGCTCATGCCGGTGGCCGACAGCACGGTCATCTCGCTTTCCAGGTAAAGGCGACCGTAGGCCAGGAGGATTCCGAGGAACAATCCCAACGGCAGGATCAACTGCAGGAAGCCCGGCAGACGGTAGCCCATGATCAGAAACAGCACACCCGGGTCGAGTATGCCCTGGGCCGCCTGGGCCAGGTATTTGATGAAGCGCCCGCTCATGATGATCACCAGCAGCACGGCGCTGACGGCACTCAAGGTCACCAGGACCTCGCGGGACAGATATCGGAAGACGATCAAACCAGACACTCCTGGGTTGTCAGGCTCGGACAGCCAAACAATAAATCCATAACAGCCAAGATAGTTGCGGGCACGCCAGAGCGAACCGGCACAAAAGTTGGCGCATTATCCTGTGATTGGCCGTGCCTGTCACTGGCGACGCACAATGCTTCATTAACGGGGTTGTCAGGGCGGTCCGAGCAGGCTCAAACTGGCGGCTTTCTCACTGGCACGCGACCACGCGGCCAGCTCGCTTATAGCGCCTGCACAGACAGCGCGCAAAGACAGATCATTCGGGGAACCTGACATGGAACTGGTTGTAAAAAGCGTAGCCGCTGCATCGTTGAAAACCGCAACATTGGTGCTCGCGGTCGGCGAAGGCCGCAAACTCGGCGCCAGCGCCAAGGCTGTCGACGAAGCCTGTGGCGGCGCCCTCAGCGCCGTCCTCAAACGCGGCGACCTGACCGGCAAGCTGGGCCAGACCCTGTTGCTGCAAAGCCTGCCGAACCTCAAGGCAGAGCGAGTTCTGCTGGTCGGCACCGGCAAGGACGACGAGCTTGGCGACCGTAGCTGGCGCAAGGTGGTTGCCGCCGTGCTGGCAGTGCTCAAGGGCCTCAACGGCAGCGACGCGGTACTGGCGCTGGACGAAGTCGCCGTTGCCGGCCGCGATGCGTTCTATGGCAAGTCGCGCCTGCTGGCCGAAACCCTGCTTGATGGCGAGTATGTGTTCGACCAGTTCAAGAGCAAGAAAGCCGAACCTCGTGCCCTGAAGAAAATCACCCTGCTGGCCGACAAGGCCGGTGCCGCCGAAGTCGAACGTGCCGTCAAGCACGCCCGCGCGATTGCCGCTGGCATGAGCTTCGCCCGCGACCTGGGCAATCTGCCACCCAACGTCTGCCACCCAAGCTACCTGGCCGACCAGGCCAAGGGCCTGGGCAAAGCATACAAGAGCCTCAAGGTCGAAGTGCTCGACGAGAAAAAGATCAAGGAACTGGGCATGGGCGCGTTCTACGCCGTTGGCCAGGGCAGCGACCAGCCGCCACGCCTGATCGTGCTCAACTACCAGGGCGGCAAGAAAAGCGAGAAGCCGTTCGTGCTGGTGGGCAAAGGCATCACCTTCGACACCGGCGGCATCAGCCTCAAGCCGGGCGCCGGCATGGATGAAATGAAGTACGACATGGGCGGTGCGGCCAGCGTCTTCGGCACCGTGCGTGCGGTACTCGAACTGCAACTGCCAATCAACCTGGTGTGCCTGTTGGCCTGTGCCGAGAACATGCCGAGCGGCGGCGCCACCCGTCCGGGCGACATCGTCACGACCATGAGCGGGCAGACCGTCGAGATCCTCAACACCGACGCCGAAGGCCGTCTGGTACTGTGCGACACCCTGACCTATGCAGAGCGCTTCAAGCCTCAGGCGGTCATCGACATCGCCACCCTGACCGGTGCCTGCATCGTCGCCCTGGGTAGCCATACCTCGGGTCTGATGGGTAACAACGACGAACTGGTCGGCCAGTTGCTCGACGCCGGCAAGCGCGCCGATGACCGTGCCTGGCAGCTGCCACTGTTCGACGAGTACCAGGAGCAACTGGACAGCCCGTTCGCCGACATTGCCAACATCGGCGGACCAAAGGCCGGCACCATCACTGCCGGTTGCTTCCTGTCGCGCTTTGCCAAGGCCTACAACTGGGCCCACCTGGACATCGCCGGTACTGCCTGGATCAGTGGCGGCAAGGACAAGGGCGCCACTGGCCGCCCGGTCCCGCTGCTGACCCAGTACCTGCTCGATCGCGCCAACGCCTGAGTGAATGCCGGCCGCCTGCACCCTGGGTGTAGACGGCCGGCGCAGCGACCATGAGCAAAGTTGATTTCTATATTCTGCCCAGCGACGCGCCCTCGGCACGCCTGGATTTTGCCTGCAAGCTCTGCGACAAGGCCTGGCGCATGGGGCATCAGGTCTACCTGCACTGCGCCGACGCAGCCCAGCGCGAGGAACTGGATGCCCGTCTGTGGGCCTTCAAGGGTGAAGCCTTCGTGCCGCACAATGGCGCTGAGGAACAGCCGCAAGGCAGCGTGGTACTGGGGCTGGGTGCCGAACCCGGCAACCACCGGGACCTGCTGATCAACCTGGACCTCAAGGTACCGCCGTTCGCCGCACGCTTTGCCCGCATCGCCGAGATCGTGGTCGAGGAGCCGACGATTCGTCAGGCTGCCCGAGAGAGTTTCCGCTTCTACCGCGAACAGGGCTATGCTCTGCAGGATCACCGCTTACAGCGACTTTAAAACAATGGACAAACCCGCTCCCCTGCCCCAATCCGCACACCTGCTGGACGACCTCGAATCGATCCGTCAGCTGCTGGGCGACGAATCCCTGGAACCGCCGCTGCTGACCGACACCGTCGAGGAGCAGATTCCACTGTTGCTGGAAGAAGCCGAGCCAGCGCCTGTCGTAGCGCCAGAGCCTGTGCCTGAACCGCCTGCCGACCCGCAGGCAAAGCGCCAGGAAACCCTGCTGCACCTGGATGCCGAACTGCGCGCTGCAGCTCAGTTGATCATGCAGGACGTGATCAACGACTTTACCCCGCACATCGAAAACGAGATCAAGCGCCGTCTCGATGCCCGTCTTGAGCGCCTGCTCAATCAATAAACAGCAGCTATAAGCTTCAAGCGACAAGTTTCAAGAGCCGTGCGGCGCTCTGAGCTTGCAGCTTGTCGCTTGAAGCTTGCCGCTTCGTTATACTCACCGGCTTTCCTGAATAAATGCCATAGGGTCCCGCCGCGCATGGATAAGACCTACCAGCCGCACGCCATTGAAACTTCCTGGTACAACACCTGGGAGTCCGAGAATTATTTCGCTCCGCAAGGCGCGGGCGATTCCTACACCATCATGATTCCGCCGCCGAACGTCACCGGCAGCCTGCACATGGGTCATGGTTTCAACAACGCGATCATGGATGCCCTGATCCGTTTCCGCCGCATGCAGGGCCGTGACACCCTGTGGCAGCCGGGTACCGACCACGCCGGTATCGCCACCCAGATGCTGGTCGAGCGTCAACTCGAAGCCAAAGGCCAGAGCCGCCACGACCTGGGTCGCGAGAAGTTCCTGGAAAAAGTCTGGGAATGGAAAGACCAATCCGGTGGCAACATCAGCCGCCAGATTCGCCGCCTGGGTTCCTCGGTCGATTGGAGCCGTGAACGCTTCACCATGGACGACGGCCTGTCGGAAGCGGTGAAAGAAGCCTTCGTGCGTCTGCACGAAGACGGTCTGATCTACCGCGGCAAGCGTCTGGTCAACTGGGATACCAAACTGCACACGGCGATCTCCGACCTCGAAGTGGAAAACCACGACGAGAAGGGCCACCTGTGGAACCTGCGCTATCCGCTGGCTGACGGCGCGAAAACCGCCGATGGCAAAGACTACCTGATCGTTGCCACCACCCGTCCGGAAACCATGCTCGGCGACGCCGCCGTTGCCGTGAACCCCGAAGACGAGCGCTACAAGGCGCTGATCGGCAAGTTCGTTGAACTGCCACTGGTTGGCCGCCGTATCCCGATCATTGCCGACGACTACTGCGATCCTGAATTCGGCACCGGCTGTGTGAAGATCACCCCGGCTCACGACTTCAACGACTACGAAGTCGGCAAGCGCCACAACTTGCCGCTGCTGAACATCTTCGACAAGAACGCCTTCGTGCTGCCGGCCGCCCAGGTGTTCAACCTCGACGGCAGCGTCAACGAAAGCGTCGACGCCACCCTGCCCGCCCAGTACGCCGGTCTTGACCGCTTTGTGGCGCGCAAGCAGATCGTTGCCGACTTCGACGCCGCCGGCCTGTTGGTCAGCGTCGACGACCACGCGCTGAAAGTACCGAAAGGCGACCGCTCCGGCACCGTCATCGAGCCGTGGCTGACCGACCAATGGTACGTCTCGACCAAACCCCTGGCCGAGCCTGCGATTGCCGCTGTCGAAGACGGCCGCATCCAGTTCGTACCCAAGCAGTACGAAAACATGTACTTCTCCTGGATGCGCGACATCCAGGACTGGTGCATCAGCCGCCAGCTGTGGTGGGGCCACCGTATTCCGGCCTGGTACGACGAGTCCGGCAAGGTCTACGTCGGCCGCAGCGAAGAAGAAGTGCGCAGCAAGCACAACCTCGGTGCCGATGTGGTTCTGAACCAGGACAACGACGTCCTCGACACCTGGTTCAGCTCGGGCCTGTGGACCTTCTCGACCCTGGGCTGGCCGCAGCAGACCGAATTCCTCAAGACCTTCCACTCCACCGACGTGCTGGTTACCGGTTTCGACATCATTTTCTTCTGGGTTGCCCGGATGATCATGCTGACCATGCACCTGGTGAAGAACGAGGACGGCACCCCGCAGGTTCCGTTCAAGACCGTTTATGTCCACGGCCTGGTGCGCGATGGCCAGGGTCAGAAGATGTCCAAGTCCAAGGGCAACGTCCTTGACCCGCTGGACATCGTCGACGGCATCACCCTCGACGAACTGCTGGAAAAACGTACCAGCGGCTTGATGCAGCCAAAGCTGGCCGAGAAAATCGCCAAGCAGACCAAGGCCGAGTTCCCGGAGGGCATCGCCAGCTACGGCACCGACGCCCTGCGCTTCACCTTCTGCTCGCTGGCCTCGACCGGTCGCGACATCAAGTTCGACATGGGCCGCGTCGAAGGCTATCGCAACTTCTGCAACAAGATCTGGAACGCCGCCCGCTACGTGCTGGACAAGGGCGAAGACTGCGGCCAGAACGGCGAAGCCTACGAGCTGTCGCTGGCTGATCGCTGGATCATCTCCCAGCTGCAGCGTACCGAAGCCGAAGTCACCCGCCAGCTGGAGCAGTTCCGTTTCGACCTGGCCGCCCAGGCACTCTATGAGTTCATCTGGAACCAGTACTGCGACTGGTACCTGGAGCTTTCCAAGCCTGTGCTGTGGGACGAGAACGCTCCGGTCGAACGTGCCCGCGGCACCCGTCGCACCCTGGTCCGCGTGCTGGAAGTGGCCTTGCGCCTGGCGCATCCGTTCATGCCGTTCATCACCGAAGAAATCTGGCAGCGCCTGGCGCCGCTGGCCGGTGCCGAAGGCAAGACCATCATGCTGCAGCCGTGGCCGGTGGCCAACGAAAGCCGTATCGATGCAGCTGCCGAAGACGACATCGAGTGGCTCAAGGAGCTGATGCTCGGCGTGCGTAACATCCGCGGCGAGATGAACATCGGCCCGGGCAAGCCACTGCAACTGTTCCTCAAGAACGCCAGCGCCGAAGACCAGCGCCGCCTGCAGGAAAACGAAGCGCTGCTGAAGAAGCTGGCGAAGATCGAATCCTTCACGGTACTGGGCGAGCAGGACGAAGCTCCGCTGAGCGCCACTGCGCTGGTGGGTGACCTGCAAGTGCTGGTACCGATGGCTGGCCTGATCGACAAGGACGCCGAACTGGCGCGCCTGAACAAGGAAATCCAGCGTCTGCAAGGCGAAGTCCAGCGCGTGGGTGGCAAGCTGTCGAATGCCGCCTTCGTCGACAAGGCACCGCCTGCGGTGATCGACAAGGAACGCGCCAAGCTGGCCGAGGCCGAACAGGCCCTGGCCAACTTCACCGAGCAGCATGCGCGGATTGCCGCGCTGTAACGATCGCTGACCTCAGTGACGCTATCGCGGGCAACGCCCGCTCCCACAGGTCGGTACATGACATTGTGGGAGCGGGCGTTGCCCGCGATGCTTTTCACCGGACCCAAGAATGACCACAGCCAACAAACCGACCCTGCACCCGCGCAACCGCCATCAGGGTCGCTACAACTTTCCCGAGCTGATCAAGAGCAGCCCCGAACTGGGCCAGTTCATGATCACCAATCCCCACGGCAAGCCGAGCATCGACTTTGCCAACCCCGACGCTGTCCGGGTCTTCAACCGCGCCCTGCTCAAGGCCCAATACGGTATCCAGCACTGGGACATCCCTGCCGACTACCTGTGCCCGCCGATTCCCGGCCGCGCGGACTACATTCATGTAGTGGCCGACCTGCTCGCCGATGACAACAACGGCGAAATTCCCCGTGGTGCTCAGGTCCGTGCGCTGGACATCGGCGTCGGTGCCAACTGCATCTACCCGCTGCTGGGCCACAGTGACTACCGCTGGCGCTTTCTCGGCTCGGACATCGACGCCACAGCCCTGGCCGCGGCCAAGGCCATCGTTCAAGCCAACGGCCTGGACAAAGCCATCAGCCTGCGCCAGCAAAGCAATCGCAAGCACATCCTGCTCGGTCTGCTCAACGACGACGAGCGTTACGACCTGACCCTGTGCAACCCGCCCTTCCATGCCTCCCGAGAGGAAGCCACCCGCGGCAGTCAGCGCAAGTGGCGAGCGCTGGGCAAAGCCGATCCCAAGCGCAAATTGCCTGTGTTGAACTTTGGTGGACAGAACAACGAGCTGTGGTGCGAAGGCGGCGAAATCCGCTTCGTAAGCCAACTGGTGGCAGAAAGCGTTTCGCTCGGCCAGCAGGTGTTGTGGTTCACCTCACTGGTGTCCAAGGCGTCCAACCTGCCCGGCATTCAGGCAGCGCTGAAGAAGGCCGGGGTCCAGGACCTGCGCATTGTCGAGATGGGCCAGGGACAGAAACAGAGCCGCATGGTGGCCTGGACCTTCCAGGATGCCAACGCGCGCCAGGCGTGGCGACAAAAGCGCTGGAGCAGCAAGTAACACCTGTGGGAGCCGGCTTGCCGGCGATGAGGGCCTCATGGCCGGCGAAAACCTTAAGACCGATTACCAGTGCTGCGCACTCGATCGCCGGCAACGCCGGCTCCCACACGTCCACACATAATTGCCAGGCCTCAGGCATAAAAAAACCGCGTCTGGCTCACGCCGGACGCGGTTTTTCGAAGCTGTTTACAATTACTTGTTTACAGCGTCGGTCAGCACTTTGGCTGGAACGAACTTGACGACTTTCTTGGCAGCGATTTCGATGGCAGCGCCAGTCGAAGGGTTGCGGCCGGTACGGGCAGGACGCTCGGTGATTTTCAGTTTGCCAATGCCCGGCAGAGTGATTTCGCTGCCATTTTCCAGTTGATCAGCAACGATCTGGCCCAGTTGCTCCAGAGCGTTACGCGCGGTGGTTTTCGGCGCGTCGATAGCTTCGGCGATGTCGGCGATCAGTTGGTCTTTGGTCAATGCCATGGTGGTGTTCCTTCCCTATCAAATTCAGTGAGTATGCAGAGTGCTACGTCAGTCATCGAGCCAGACCTGCGGGGTAACCGGCGGTCCGGTGTTACAGCCACGTCAGCGTATGTAGATACGTAAAACGACGTTTGGTTCGACGTGACGCGAGCGGTCTGCCAGCAATGCGCCACACACGGGGCGCAAGACCGGGCAAAACTACCACAGGAATAGATAAATATCCGCTGCTGACAGGGCAAATGTTCAGGTTTTTCGGGGCTTTGAGCGAAAAAACGCAAAAAACTGAACAAAAAACGAACAACCGACATTTCTGCCAACATCTGGCCGCTGAATCACCTCTGGGCTGAGGTACACTTGGCAACTTTGCAACGCGGCCAGCACCGCCCATTTTCAACCGAGAATCCCATGCCGATCCGTCATTGCATTGTCCACCTGATCGACAAAAAACCCGATGGCAGCCCTGCTGTCCTGCACGCTCGCGATTCGGAGCTCGCCGAGTCCAGTGCCATCGAAAACCTCCTGGCCGACCTCAACGACAGCTACAACGCCAAACAAGGCAAAGCCTGGGGCTTCTTCCATGCCGAATCCGGCGCCCACCCGTTCAGCGGCTGGCTGAAAGAGTACCTGGAAGACGGCAGCACCTTCACCGCCTTCAGCCGGGTAGCCGTGGAGCACCTGCAAAAACTGATGGAAGAATCCAACCTGTCGGTCGGTGGTCACGTCCTGTTTGCCCATTACCAGCAAGGCATGACCGACTACCTGGCAATCGCCCTGCTGCACCACAGTGAAGGCGTAGCCGTGAACGCCGAACTGGACGTCACCCCGTCCCGTCACCTGGACCTGGGCCAGTTGCACCTTGCCGCCCGGATCAACCTCTCCGAGTGGAAGAACAACAAGGCTTCAAAGCAGTACATTTCGTTCATCAAAGGCAAGAACGGCAAAAAAGTCTCGGAGTATTTCCGTGACTTCATCGGCTGCCAGGAAGGCGTCGACGGCCCGGGTGAAACCCGCACCCTGCTCAAAGCGTTCAGCGATTTCGTCGAAAGCGAAGACCTGCCTGAAGAAGCCGCCCGCGAGAAAACCCAGACGCTGGTCGACTACGCCACCAGCCAGACCAAGGCCGGTGAGCCGGTGACCCTGGAGGAGCTTTCTGGACTGATTGACGAAGACCGCCCGCGGGCCTTCTACGAGCACATCCGCAACAAGGATTACGGCCTGTCGCCGGAGATCCCTGCCGACAAGCGCACCCTGAACCAGTTCCGCCGCTTCACCGGTCGCGCCGAAGGCCTGTCGATCAGCTTCGAGGCGCACCTGCTGGGCTCCAAGGTCGAATACGACGAGGAAGCCGGCACGCTGATCATCAAGGGGCTGCCGACGCAGCTGACCGATCAGCTCAAGCGTCGCAAGGACTGAGTCCCCGCCAGGAGGCCACCAGGGCCTCCTTGGCGCTTTTGCGCAACCTCTTCACCAGGCGCTCCTGACGCAGCGCCTCGGCCTTGTCCGGCCAAGCCTCGACGTACACCAGCGCCACCGCCGGGCTGGTGCTGAAGTAGCGCGCGCCCTGGCCCTTCTGATGCGCAATGAAACGACGCTGCGGGTTATCACTGATACCGCAGTACAACGAACCATTGGCAGCACGCACCAGGTAGACGTACCAGGGTTTGACGGGAGAATCGACAGTAGCTTCGGTCACAGTGCTGACTATTGGACGACAAAGCCGACAGCTTACCCGTTCAGCGCCCGGCCTGAAACGCGCGCAAGCCCTTCAATGCCTGCTGGCGAACCTTGCCCTGGACCATTGGCGTCCAGCCCAGCAACAGCCCGGTGGCGCCCAGCGCCTGCCGTGACCAGCGCCACAGGCCGAAAGAGTCGTGATGTTCGCAGATCTTGCCGTTGCGAAAGACAAAGCGCGCCTGGATATCGTTGACCACGGTGCGCCCGGTCTGGCTGAACAGGTAGGTGGCGACCCAGTGCGCAGCGCCGGTGCGTTCGTCGGCACTCACGTTGTCGAACGTCAGGGTAAAGTTCTTGGCCCGGGTGGTGAGCATCCGCCACATATCGCCGGCATCTTTGCCGCGCAAGGTGCCGAAGGCAGGGTCACTGAAGACAATGTCATCGCTGTAGCAGGCCACCATCGCCTCGGCGTCGAGGCGCTGGAATGCCTGGTAGAAGCGGGTGATCAAGGCACTGTTGGCATCGCTCATATGGCGGGTCCGTTTCCGATGAAATAGACCCGCACGATAGTCCGCTCATGTGGCAAAAAGCTATGGGCATTTACCCGATGAATACCATTGGCTTCAAACCCGCTCGCTAACCACTTGCACATGCAGGTTGCGTCCGGCCTTCAAGCCAAAACCGATCGCGCCGACACCCAACACCGCAAAGATCCAGCCAATCGCGTTCCAGCCACCGGTCAGGTCATGCACCAGGCCCACCGCAAACGGCCCCATGGACGCCAGGGTGTAACCGACGCCCTGAGCCATGCTCGACAGATTGGCCGCCACATGGGCGTCATTGGAACGCAGCACGATCAGGGTCAGGGCCAGCGCAAAGGTACCGCCCTGCCCCAGGCCGAGCATGATTGCCCAGCCCCACAGGCCATCGAGCGGCGCGTACAGGCAGCCGAACAGGCCAGCCAATGCCAGGAGCATGACCACGACAATGGCCAGCCGTTGGTCCTTGCCACGCGTTGCCAGCCACGGTGCGCTGAGCGAGCTGATCAATTGGACGATCACCGAACCGGACAGCACCAGACCCGCCTGGGTCGGCGAAAGTCCGCGGCCGATCAGGATCGACGGCAACCATCCGAAGACAATGTAAGCCAGCGACGACTGCAACCCCATGTACAACGTCACCTGCCAGGCCAGCGGATCACGCAGCAAGCCGCGCACCCGATATGCCACATGATGTGCACCATGGCCCTGACGCGCCTGAGGCAACCAGATCAGCGCCGCCAATAAAGCAGGGATCAACCAGAAGCCCAGGCCCAGGGACCAGCTGTCGTCAAAATGCTCGCTCAACGGCACCGTGGCACCGGCGGCCATCGCGGCTCCCAGGCACAGCGCCATGGTGTAGACGCCGGTCAAGGTGCCAGCGTGCTTGGGAAAATCGCGTTTGACGATACCCGGCAGCAAGACACCGATCACACCAATGCTGGCCCCGGCCATGATGCTGCCAACAAACACCCCGGTACTGCCAAAGGCGCTGCGCACCCCGATGCCGGCTGCCAGGGTCAGGAGAATGCCAAGAATGACCCGCTCGCTGCCAAAACGTCGCGCCAGCACAGGCGCCAACGGTGCGAACAGGCCCAGGCACAACACCGGCAAGGTGGTCAGCAATCCGGCCTGGGAAGCGCTCAAGCCAAGACTCTCGGACACCAGACTGAGCAGCGGGGCCATGCTCGACAGCGCCGGTCGCAGGTTGAGCGCCACCAGCACCAGGCCAAGCAGCAACAACCAGGGACGCTTGAGCAGCACCGGCTGTTGTTGCACCTGTTCGTCGTCGGCTTCGGCGTCGATCAGCAGTTCTTCCAGCTCCGGGCCATTGGCCGGCTGGGTGTTTCGGGCAGCGTCATGCGCCATGGCAGCCTCGCAAGGTCAGGATTCGTTGATCAGTGTCCGGCTCAGGGCCTTGGCCTTGTCCGAATCGCGTTGTTCGATTGCGTCGAGAATTTGTCCATGCAGGTCGAAAACCATCTGGCAGCGCGGCGCATGGCTGAGGTTATGGTGCACGGTGGCGGCCACCACCCCGGAGAAATAGCGGTACAGCTCGCTCAGCGCCGGGTTGTGCGCAGCATCCACCAGACGCTGGTGGAAGATCAGGTCACAGCTCACGTAGCGCTCCAGGTCAGCGTGAAAATGCTCGCTGCTATGCGCCAGCGCCTCGCGCAGGCCTAGCAGGTCTTCCTCAGTGCGACGCAACGCGGCCAGGCCGATTGCTTCCGCTTCGAGGATATGACGCGTTTCCCGTGCCTGTTCCAGATTGCAGCGCGACAACGCCTGAACAGCCTGCAAGGGGTCGACTGCGGTGCGCAGATAGCTACCGTCGCCCTGGCGAACTTCGACCAGGCCACTGAAGGCCAGAACACGCATGGCTTCGCGCACGGTGTTGCGGCTAATGCCCAGTTCCGTGGCCAGTTCCGGCTCAGTTGGCAGGCGCTGGCCCACCGCCCAGACGCCATTGGCGATGCGCTCACGCAGTTGATCGACGGCCTGTTCGACCAGAGAGCGTTTAATCAGCAAAGTCATTTGTTCTTACATCCAATCATCGGACGAATTAACGAAGCGAAAGAGTAACGCTTTGCCTTCTGGAAAAGCAATCGCCGGCAAGGCCGGCTCCTACAGGGATTGAAGTGAACCCTGTGGGAGCCGGCCTTGCCGGCGATGAGGCCAGCGCGATATCAGTTCAACGCATCAACCAATGCCTGGTTCATCTCCGGAGTACCAATGGTGATACGCAGGAACTGGGCAATGCGTGGTTGCTTGAAGTGACGCACGATCACCCCTTGCTCGCGCAGCTTGGCCGCCAGTTCACCGGCATCCTGCTGCGGATGACGGGCGAAGATGAAGTTGGCTGCCGAGGGCAGTACCTCGAAACCACGCGCAGTCAGTTCAGCCACCACCTTCTCGCGGCTGTCGATCACCTTGCGGCAGGTGTCTTCAAAATAGGCACGATCCTGGAACGCTGCTGCGGCGCCAACGATCGCCATGCGATCCAGCGGATAGGAGTTGAAGCTGTTCTTGATGCGCTCAAGCGCCTCGATCAGATCCGGATGCCCCACCGCCAGACCGACCCGCAACCCCGCCAATGAACGCGACTTGGACAGGGTCTGGGTAACCAGCAGGTTGTCGTAGCGATCAACCAGGCTGATCGCCGTCTGTCCGCCGAAATCGATATAGGCTTCGTCGACCACCACCACCGTTTCCGGGTTGGCCTTGAGCAGTTGCTCAATGGCTTCCAGTGCCAACAGGCAGCCGGTCGGCGCATTGGGGTTAGGGAAGATGATGCCGCCATTGGGCCTGACGTAATCCTCGACACGGATCTGGAACTGCTCATCCAGCGCTACCGTCTCGTAAGGAATGCCATACAGGCCGCAATACACGGGGTAGAAGCTGTAGCTGACGTCCGGGAACAACAGCGGTGCGCCGTGCTGGAACAAACCGTGGAAAATGTGTGCCAGCACTTCGTCCGAACCGTTGCCCAGGAACACTTGGTTACCCTTGACCCCGTAGAAATCCGCCACCGCCTGCTTGAGCAGGTCGCTATTGGGATCAGGGTACAGGCGCAGGTTGTCGTTCAACTCGCCGCGCATGGCCTCCAGCGCCTTGGGCGACGGCCCATAAGGGTTCTCGTTGGTATTGAGCTTGACCAGCTTGGCCAGCTTCGGCTGCTCACCCGGAACGTAAGGCACCAGGTCCTTGACGAAGGGGCTCCAGAATTTACTCATGCTCAGTTCCCCTTCTTGTCGGCAACAATTCGGTATTCCGCGCTACGGGCGTGGGCAGTCAGCGATTCGCCGCGGGCCAGGATCGACGCGGTGTGGCCCAGCTCCGACGCACCCTGCTCGGAGCAGAAGATGATCGACGAACGCTTCTGGAAGTCATACACCCCCAGCGGCGAAGAAAAACGCGCGGTGCCGGAGGTCGGCAACACGTGGTTCGGACCTGCGCAGTAGTCGCCCAGGGCTTCGCTGGTGTGGCGGCCCATGAAGATTGCACCGGCGTGGCGAATCTGCGGCAGCCAGGCCTGTGGGTCGGCGACCGACAGTTCCAGGTGCTCGGGAGCGATACGGTTGGCGACCTCCATGGCTTGCTGCATGTCACGCACCTGAATCAGCGCACCACGAGCATTGATCGAGGTCTTGATGATCTCGGCACGCTCCATGGTCGGCAACAGCTTGTCGATACTGGCAGCAACCTTGTCGAGGAAGTCCGCATCCGGGCTGACCAGAATCGCCTGGGCATCTTCATCGTGCTCAGCCTGGGAGAACAGGTCCATGGCGATCCAGTCCGGATCGGTCTGGCCGTCACAGACCACAAGAATCTCCGAAGGCCCGGCAATCATGTCGATACCGACCTGGCCGAACACATGGCGCTTGGCCGTGGCAACGTAGATGTTGCCGGGGCCGACCACCTTGTCCACCTGCGGTACGCTCTCGGTGCCGTAGGCCAGCGCCGCTACCGCCTGGGCGCCACCGATGGTGAACACCCGGTCAACGCCGGCAATGCAGGCAGCCGCAAGCACCAGCTCGTTGATCTCACCGCGTGGGGTCGGCACGACCATGACCACTTCACCGACGCCGGCGACTTTGGCCGGAATCGCATTCATCAGCACCGACGACGGGTACGACGCCTTGCCACCCGGCACATACAGGCCGGCACGGTCCAGCGGGGTGACCTTCTGACCCAGCACGGTACCGTCAGCTTCGGTGTAGCTCCAGGAATCCTGTTTCTGCCGCTCGTGGTAGCTGCGCACGCGCTCGGCAGCTTTTTCCAGGGCCTGGCGCTGGGCCGCGGTGATACGTGTCAGGGCCAGCTCCAGGCGCTCGCGACCGAGAATCAGGTCGTCGATCGACTTGGCCTCAACGCCATCGAAACGCTGGGTGAACTCCACCAGTGCCGCATCGCCGCGCTCACGCACAGCCTTGATGATGTCGAGCACACGCTGGTTGACCGCATCGTCAGAGACACTTTCCCAGCTCAACAGATGATCCAGATGTCGGGCGAAATCCGGGTCAGCGGCATTGAGTCGGGCAATTGCAGTGGACGTGGTCATAGCGAGGGCCTCAATAAATGGCGAATGCTCAGGCGCCCTAAGCTACCAGTCCATCCGCGCGGGCACCCGAGAAAATTGGCTATGACGCGGATAGACGGGCGCGACAGCGAAGGTCGCGCGCAGAAGTCAGCCGCGGTGTCGCGATTCGACAGCCTGGCGCAGGGTGTCGATCAGGCTCTGGATGCGTGCATGCTGCATCTTCATCGAAGCCTTGTTGACCACCAGCCGGGAGCTGATGGTGGCAATCAGTTCCTGGGGTTCCAGGCCATTGGCGCGCAGGGTGTTGCCGGTGTCGACAACGTCGATGATCTTGTCGGCGAGGCCGATCAACGGTGCCAGTTCCATCGAACCGTACAACTTGATGATATCGACCTGACGGCCCTGTTCGGCATAGTAACGCTTGGCGACATTGACGAACTTGGTCGCCACGCGCAGACGGCCCTTGGGCTCAACGGCACCGATTGCACCAGCGGTCATCAGCTTGCACTGGGCAATCTGCAGGTCCAGGGGCTCGTAGAGGCCCTGGCCGCCGTACTCCATCAGCACGTCCTTGCCGGCCACACCCAGGTCGGCGGCGCCATGCTCGACATAGGTCGGCACGTCGGTAGCCCGTACGATCAGCAGGCGCACATCGTCCTGGGTCGTGGGAATGATCAGCTTGCGGCTCTTGTCCGGGTTCTCGGTCGGAACAATGCCCGCGTCCGCCAGCAGCGGCAGGGTATCGTCGAGAATCCGACCTTTGGATAGCGCGATGGTCAACATGGGAAACGTCGGTCCTTATGCGGCTACAGCCGGCCGGGCCTGATGTGGCCCGACCGCATTCAATTCGGTGCAGCAATTGGCTGGCGCGTCCCTGCGCCGGTCACAGACTAGCCCGGTACGCGACGGATCTTCGCGCCCAGCATCTGCAGTTTTTCTTCAATGCATTCATAGCCACGGTCAATGTGGTAGATGCGGTCGATCAGGGTATCGCCTTCGGCTACCAGCGCCGAGAGGACCAGGCTTGCCGAAGCACGCAGGTCGGTAGCCATTACCGGTGCACCCTTGAGGGTCTTGGTGCCGGTAACGATGGCGGTGTTGCCTTCGACCTGGATCAGCGCGCCCATGCGGTGCATTTCGTACACGTGCATGAAACGGTTTTCGAAGATCGTCTCGATCACTGCACCGGTGCCTTCGGCAATGGCGTTGAGCGAGATGAACTGCGCCTGCATGTCGGTCGGGAACGCCGGGTACGGAGCGGTACGCAGGTTCACGGCTTTTGGCCGCTTGCCGTGCATGTCCAGCTCGATCCAGTCTTCACCGGTGGTGACTTCGGCGCCGGCTTCCTTGAGTTTCTCAAGAACGGCTTCGAGGATGGTCGGATCGGTGTCCTTGACCTTGACCCGGCCGCCGGTGACGGCAGCAGCGACCAGGTAAGTACCGGTTTCGATACGGTCAGGCATGACCCGATAGGTCGCCGACCCCAGACGCTCGACGCCATCGATGGTGATGGTGTCGGTGCCAGCACCCTGGACCTTGGCGCCCATGGCGTTGAGGAAGTTGGCCAGGTCGACCACTTCCGGCTCACGCGCAGCGTTCTGCAGCACGCTGCGGCCCTTGGCCAGGGCAGCGGCCATCATGATGTTCTCGGTACCGGTGACGCTGACGGTATCGAAGAAGAAGTGCGCACCGCGCAGGCCGCCTTCAGGGGCCTTGGCCTTGATGTAGCCGCCCTCGACCTCGATCTTCGCGCCCATGGCTTCAAGACCACGGATGTGCAGGTCGACCGGACGCGAACCGATGGCGCAACCGCCAGGCAGCGCGACTTCAGCTTCACCAAAACGGGCAACCATCGGGCCCAGTACCAGGATCGAGGCGCGCATGGTTTTCACCAGCTCGTACGGTGCGATCAGGGTCTTGATGGTGCGTGGATCGATTTCCACCGAGAGCTTCTCGTCGATCACAGGCTCGATGCCCATGCGTCCGAACAGCTCGATCATGGTGGTGATGTCGTGCAGGTGCGGCAGGTTGCCGACCGTTACCGGACCATCGCAAAGCAGGGTACCGGCCAGAATCGGCAGGGCCGCGTTCTTGGCACCGGAAATGCGGATTTCGCCATCAAGACGAGCACCGCCAGTAATAATCAGTTTGTCCATTTCTGTCTCGCCGCCAATTTAGGCTCAGTTGCGCTCAGCCCAGGCTGCGCTGCTGAAAAATTTCATGGTTACCGCATGGATGCTGCCATCGGTGATCCACGGATTAAGATGAGCATAGATCTGCTGCTGACGCTTGACCGGGCTCAGGGCCGCCAATTCGTCGCTGATCACGTTCAACTGGAAGTTGCAGCCTTCGCCTTCAACTTCGACCCGGGTTCCCGGCAACTTTTCTTCAAGGAAGTTCTTAACTTCTACGGCCTGCATGCTCAACCTCAATCGGCGCCCTGTGCGCGCGGGTCGGCCATCATACAAAAAAGCCCCCCGCCTGCGAACCCCGTAAACGGAGACTCTGACGGAGGGGCCAGTCACTGGCTGGCAATCAGTGCCCGGCCAGCAGCTCATCGAGGTCGTAAACCTCGGCGATTTCCCGCATATCCTGGGGCATCGCGCGAACCTCGACGGCCTTGCCGGCCGCCTTGCCATCGCGCATGAATGCCAGCAACAACGACAAGCCGACGCTGCTGGATTTCTCCACCTGAGAGCAATCAAGCACCAGGGCCGCGGCCTTGCAGGCGCCGATCAGGGCCTTGCCTTCCTTGCGCAAGGCAGGCCCGCTGCGGTAGTCCAGCACTCCAGCCAGGTTCAATACACCTGGCTCGCTCATGGTTACGGCGCTGTCGCTCATTGTTCTTGCTGCTCGACGTTTTCCTTGGCCTTGGCCACTTCGCCAGCCCAATTATTGATGGTCTTGTCCAGGTCGTTGCCATTGCGATTCATCGCATCGGCGAACTGGTCACGGAACAGCTTGCCGATGTTGATGCCATTGACGATGACGTTACGCACTTTCCATTCGCCGCCCAGCTTGGTCAGGGTGTACTGCACCGGGTAGATGGCACCGTTGTTGCCCCTGACGCTCATGTCGACGCTGGCACGGTCTTCACCGTCCTTTTTCTCTGCGCCAACAGTAATGCCCTGGTTGTTGTACTCGAGCAAAGCATTGCCATAGAACTGCATCAGGCTGCGCTTGAAGTTCTCCTGGAAGCGCTGCATCTGCTCCGGGGTCGCCTTGCGCGAGTACTTGACGGTCATGATGCTTTTCGAAATGCCATCAGCATCCACCACCGGCCCCAGATTGGCGTTCAGGGCATCGTAAAAAGCACTCGGGTTAGCCTTGTATTGCTCCTTGTTGGCCTTCAGGTCGGCCAGCAACTGGTTGGTTGTGCCCTGAATCACCTCTTTGGGTGACTGGGCAGCCGCGCTGGCCATCAGTGGCAGCGCAGCCAGCAGTACCAGCAAGCCGCGTCGCAGGATAGAAATCATGGAAACTCCTTATTTAGCTTCTTTGCCAACGGTATTGAGCAGGAACTTGCCAATCAGATCTTCCAGTACCAGCGCCGACTGCGTGTCATGAATGACTGAACCATCCTTGAGCACCGCCTCATCTCCGCCCACGCTGATACCGATGTATTTTTCACCGAGCAAACCTGCGGTGAGGATAGATGCAGTGGAATCGGTCGGCAGATTGTTCACGGCCTTTTCCAGTTGCATCGTCACCCGACCGGTGTAGGTGTCACGGTCCAGATCGATGGCCGTGACCTTGCCGATGGTCACACCGGCCATGGTCACTTTAGCTCTGACCGTCAAACCGGCGATATTGTCGAAGTATGCGTAAACTTTATAGGTATCGCTGCTCGGGCTCGCCGACAGGCCGCTGACACGCAGGGCCAGCAGGATCAGCGCCAGGATCCCGGCCAGGAGGAACAGGCCGACACCGATTTCCAGGGTGCGGTTTTGCATCAGAAATCTCCAAACATCAAGGCGGTCAGAATAAAGTCCAGGCCGAGAATGGCCAAGGAGGCGTAGACCACGGTCTTGGTAGTGGCACGACTGATCCCTTCTGAAGTGGGCTCACAGTCATAGCCCTGGAATACGGCAATCCAGGTAACAACAAAGGCAAAAACCAGGCTTTTGATCACCCCATTGAGAACATCATCGGTGAACGACACGCTATTCTGCATGTTCGCCCAGAACGAACCCTCATAGACGCCCAGCCAGTCCACCGCCACCCAGGACCCACCCCAGATGCCGACCACGCTGAAGATCAGCGCCAGCAACGGCAGAGAGATGAAACCGGCCCACAGGCGCGGGGCAACGATATATTTGAGCGGATCGACACCGATCATCTCGAGACTGGACAACTGCTCGGTGGACTTCATGTTGCCGATTTCGGCAGTCAGTGCCGACCCCGCACGGCCGGCAAACAGCAGCGCAGTGACCACCGGCCCGAGCTCACGCAGCAAGGTCAGGGCAACCATCTGCCCTACTGCCTGTTCCGAGCCGTATTTGGCCAGGATGCTGAAACCCTGCAGCGCCAGCACCATGCCGATGAAAACCCCGGAGACAACGATGATCGCCAGCGACAGCACGCCGACCGAATAGAGTTGCCTGACCAGCAGCTGGAAACCGCCACCGGTACCGCTGCGCCCGACCAGCGAGTGCAACAGGAACAGAAAGGATCGACCGAGCACGGCCAGCACGTCGATGGCCGAACGGCCAAACCGACGAATACGTTCGAGCAAGGATTTTCTGCGCATCAACGCTTCCCCAGAAGATCGGCGCGGTAATCCGGCGCAGGAAAGTGAAAGGGTACCGGGCCATCCGGATCACCTTTCATGAATTGACGAATGCGCGGGTTATCCGACCCCATCAGCTCATCCGGAGTGCCCTGACCAAGTACCTGGCCATCGCCGACCACATAGATGTAGTCGGCAATGCTGGCGGTTTCGGCCAGGTCGTGGGAAACCACGATACTGGTAATACCCAGCGCATCGTTGAGCAGGCGGATCAGGCGTACCAGAACGCCCATGGCGATCGGGTCCTGGCCGACAAAGGGCTCGTCGTACATGAGGATCTGTGGGTCCAGGGCGATGGCCCGGGCCAGCGCCACACGGCGTTTCATGCCTCCGGACAGCTCGTCGGGCATCAGCTCGATGGCACCGCGCAGGCCGACCGCCTGGAGTTTCATCAGGACGATGTCACGGATCATTTCGTCGGACAGCTGGGTATGCACCCGCAACGGGAACGCCACGTTCTCGAACACGTCGAGGTCGGTGAACAGCGCGCCGCTCTGGAACAGCACCCCCATCTGCTTGCGCGCATCGAACAGATCGCTGCGCGACAGGGTGGGCAGGTTCTGCCCGGCAACCCATACCTCGCCACTGGCCGGACGCAACTGTGCGCCCATCAGACGCAACAGTGTGGTCTTGCCGCACCCGGAAGGCCCCATGATGCCGGTGACCTTGCCGCGGGGAATGCGTATATCGACATTATTGAAGATGCTGCGCGAACCGCGCTTGAAGGACACGCCCTTCAACTCGACCGCGTAGGCGTTATCAACGCTCATCTAGACTCCTTGCGATGCAGCCTTCTCACTCAGACGCGCGCCCCCTTCATGGAGGCACGCACGCCCTGAGCGGGCCGAACAGGCGGCGAACTATACCATCGCTGATAGCAGTGCCCCAAGGCCACAGCAGCGCTTGTTCAGCTAGGGTTAAGGTTGGCGAGCGACTGTATGACAATCACAAGGTGAGGGTTTTGCGCATTGCCGCTATAATCGCCGCCTTTTCATCAGGCAATCCGATTTTCGACATGAGCCAATCCAGCGACCTGATCCAATCCGCGCAACGCACCATCCGTTTCGAACTCGAGGCGGTTGAGGGCTTGCTAGCCCACATCGACGCCGATTTCGTCAAGGCATGCGAGCTGATCCTGGCCAGCAAGGGCCGGGTAGTGGTGGTCGGCATGGGCAAATCCGGGCACATCGGCAACAAGATCGCCGCCACCCTGGCCAGCACCGGTACCCCGTCGTTCTTCGTCCATCCGGCAGAAGCCAGTCATGGCGACATGGGCATGATTACCCGCGACGATGTCATCCTCGCCCTGTCCAACTCCGGGTCGACCGCCGAGATTGTCACCCTGTTGCCACTGATCAAACGCCTGGGCATCCAGCTGATCAGCCTGACCGGTAACCCGGATTCGCCGCTGGCCAAAGCCGCCGAGGTCAATCTTGATGCACGCGTCGCCCAGGAAGCCTGCCCGCTGAATCTGGCACCGACCTCCTCGACCACTGCGGCGCTGGTACTCGGCGACGCCCTGGCGATTGCCCTGCTTGAAGCCCGCGGCTTTACCGCGGAAGACTTCGCCTTCTCGCACCCAGGCGGAGCCCTTGGCCGCCGTCTGCTGTTGAAAGTCGAGAACGTCATGCACGCCGGCGAAGAGCTGCCTCAGGTACAGCGCGGCACCCTGCTCAAGGACGCGCTCCTTGAAATGTCTCGCAAAGGTTTGGGAATGACCGTGATCCTCGAAACCGACGGACGGTTGGCCGGGATCTTCACCGACGGTGACTTGCGCCGCAGCCTGGATCGCAACATCGATGTACACACCACCCTGATCGACGAGGTCATGACCGTTCATGGCAAGACTGCCCGCGCCGAGATGCTCGCCGCAGAAGCCCTGAAAATCATGGAAGACCACAAGATCAGCGCCCTGGTGGTGATCGACAAGGACGAGCGTCCGGTTGGCGCCCTGAACATGCACGACCTGTTGCGTGCGGGAGTGATGTAAATGAGCCAGGATCTGCTCCAGCGCGGCAAGGCGATCAAGCTTGCGGTTTTCGACGTAGACGGCGTGTTGACCGACGGCCGCTTGTATTTCCTCGAAGACGGCAGCGAGTTCAAGACCTTCAACACCCTCGACGGTCAAGGCATCAAGATGCTCATGGCCTCGGGCGTGACCACCGCGATCATCAGCGGACGCAAGACCCCGGTGGTGGAACGCCGGGCAAAAAACCTCGGCATTCCTCATCTGTACCAGGGCCGTGAAGATAAAATGGTGGTGCTGGACGAACTTCTTGGCCAACTCAACCTAAGCTATGAACAGGTCGCCTATCTGGGTGACGACCTGCCTGACCTGCCGGTGATCCGTCGCGTTGGCCTGGGCATGGCCGTGGCCAATGCCGCAGCCTTCGTCCGCGAGCACGCTCACGGGATCACCAAGGCCCGCGGCGGTGAAGGCGCAGCCCGCGAATTCTGCGAGTTGATCCTGCAAGCCCAGGGCAACCTCGACGCGGCCAACGCCCATTACCTGTAGAGCGATACATGTTCAGTAAAAAAATTCGCACCATTGCGCTGTACAGTGTGATTGCCGCCTTGCTGGTGGCGGTCGGCTACTGGAACATCAGTCCCGAGAGCTTCCTCGACAAGCCCGTGGCCAGCGCCGACAAAAGCGCCATTGACTACTACGCCACCAATGTCCACAGCGTGCAGTTCCTGCCAGACGGCAAGATGCAGTACGAGATGACTGCCGACAAGGTCGAACACCTGATGGCCAGCGAAGTGACCCTGCTGACCACCCCGGACCTGCAGATGTACCGCGGCACCACCTACCCCTGGCATGTGCAGAGCGAACGGGGCGAGGTCAACCCGGATGGCAGCGAAGTCGAATTGATTGAATCGGTGCGGGTTGCCCGGACCGATGAAAAGAACCGCACCATGATCATTACCAGCAGCCGCATGACGGTATTCCCGCAGAAGCAATATGCGCAAACCGATCAAGCCGTTAGAATCGACGGCGCCGGTGGCGTCACTACGGGCAATGGAATGAAAGCGTATTTGAAAGACGGCAGGATGGACCTGCTGTCCAACGTAAGAGGACAGTATGAGGCTCGTTAAAACCCTCCCCTTTTTGCTCAGCCTGAGCGCAGCACTGGGAAGCGCGAGCGCCTGGGCCCTGCCGACCGACCGTGATCAGCCTATCCGTATCCAGGCAGACGAAGCGCACCTGGACGACAAGCAAGGTGTCGCTACCTACAAGGGCGATGTCATCATCACCCAAGGGTCGATGATGATCAAAGGCAACACCGTGACCATCACCCGCGCCGCCAATGGCGACATTGACGTTGTGACTTCGGTGGGCAACCTGGCCTACTTCGAACAGCAGCAAAGTGCCGACAAGCCTGACAAGATGAAAGGCTACGGCAAGCAGATCCAATACCAATCCCAAAAGGATCTGGTAATCCTGACCGATAACGCCAAAGTGGAAACCAGCGACGGAAACACCACTGAAAGCGAAAAAATCGTCTACAACACCCAGTCTCAGGTTGCGACTGCCGGTCGAGGCGGCAAAGTCTCCACACCTCGCCCACGCATCGACATGGTGATCCAGCCGAAGAAGAAGGCCGAGTAAATGGCGACCCTCAAAGCCCAGCACCTGGCCAAGAGCTACAAGAGCCGACAAGTGGTACGTGACGTCAGCCTGTCTATCGACAGTGGCCAGATCGTCGGCTTGCTCGGCCCTAACGGCGCCGGCAAGACCACCTGTTTCTACATGATCGTCGGCCTGGTTCAGGCCGATCAGGGCCGCGTCCTGATCGACGACCTGGATGTCAGCCACCAGCCGATGCACGGCCGTGCGCGTGCCGGCATCGGTTACCTGCCCCAGGAAGCATCGATCTTTCGCAAGCTTTCGGTTGCCGACAACATCATGGCGATCCTGGAAACCCGCAAGGACCTGGATCGCGATGGCCGGCGCAAGGAACTGGAAAGCCTGCTGCAGGAATTTCACATCAGCCACATTCGCGACAACCTCGGCATGAGCCTTTCCGGTGGTGAACGCCGCCGCGTGGAAATTGCCCGCGCCCTGGCCACCGCGCCGAAATTCATCCTGCTCGATGAACCCTTTGCCGGTGTCGACCCGATTTCGGTCGGCGACATCAAGCAGATCATCCATCACCTCAAGGCCAAGGGCATCGGTGTGCTGATCACCGACCACAACGTCCGTGAGACCCTGGATATCTGTGAAACCGCTTACATCGTCAACGATGGCCAACTGATTGCCGAAGGCGACGCAGAGACCATCCTGGCCAACGACCTGGTCAAAGAGGTGTACTTGGGCCACGAGTTCCGCTTGTAAGTTCGAGGCGACACAGCGCTTGCCATGGGCTGCTGATCCGGTGAAATCCGGCTTAATTGTTACAGCACCCTAGGCAAACGCTCCAACTTCAGGCATATAACTTGCTTAAAGTTGGCGCTTCGGTGCCCTTGTAGTGGATGGCGCATGTGCGCCGGCGAAAAAGGTGTTAAGCCCCTGCCATGAAACCATCGCTCGTCCTAAGAATGGGCCAGCAACTGACGATGACCCCTCAGTTGCAACAGGCTATCCGACTGCTCCAGCTTTCTACCTTGGACCTCCAGCAGGAAATCCAGGAAGCGCTGGAGTCGAACCCGATGCTCGAACGCCAGGAAGAAGGCGACGATTTCGACAACAGCGACCCGATGGCGGACAACGCCGAAAGCAAGCCTGTTGCCGAAGTCCAGGACACCAGCTTCCAGGAATCCGCGCCGACCGTGGACAGCCTGGAAGAAGGCGAATGGAATGAGCGCATTCCCAACGAGCTACCTGTCGACACGGCCTGGGAAGACATCTACCAGACCAGCGCCAGCAGCCTGCCGAGCAATGACGACGACGAGTGGGACTTCACCACCCGTACTTCGGCCGGCGAAAGCCTGCAAAGTCACCTGCTCTGGCAATTGAACCTGGCGCCCATGTCCGACACCGATCGACTGATCGCTGTGACCCTGATCGATTGCATCAACAATCAGGGCTATCTGGACGAAACCCTCGAAGAAGTCTGTGAATCCTTCGACCCCGAACTGGATATCGAACTCGACGAAGTCGAAGCCGTCCTGCACCGCATCCAGCAGTTCGAACCTGCCGGCATCGGCGCGCGCAACCTCAGCGAATGCCTGCTGCTGCAACTGCGTCAATTACCAGCCAGCACCCCGTGGATGGCCGAAGCCCAGCGCCTGGTCCGCGACTTCATCGACCTGTTGGGTAGCCGTGACTACAGCCAGCTGATGCGGCGGATGAAGCTCAAGGAAGACGAACTGCGCCAGGTCATTGAACTGGTCCAGAGCCTCAACCCGCGCCCTGGTTCACAGATCGAGTCCAGCGAAGCCGAGTATGTGGTCCCCGACGTCATCGTGCGCAAGGACAACGAGCGCTGGCTGGTCGAACTCAATCAGGAAGCCGTGCCGCGCCTGCGGGTCAATCCGCAATACGCCGGTTTCGTCCGCCGCGCCGATACCAGCGCCGACAACACCTTCATGCGCAACCAGTTGCAGGAAGCACGCTGGTTCATCAAGAGCCTGCAGAGCCGCAACGAAACGCTGATGAAGGTTGCCACCCAGATCGTCGAGCACCAGCGGGGCTTCCTCGATCATGGCGACGAAGCCATGAAGCCGCTGGTCCTGCACGACATCGCCGAGGCGGTGGGCATGCACGAGTCGACCATTTCCCGGGTTACCACCCAGAAATACATGCACACCCCTCGCGGTATTTACGAGCTGAAGTACTTTTTCTCCAGCCACGTCAGCACCTCCGAAGGCGGTGAATGCTCGTCCACAGCGATTCGCGCGATCATCAAAAAACTGGTTGCAGCGGAAAATCAGAAAAAGCCATTGAGTGACAGCAAGATCGCTGGTTTACTGGAGGCACAAGGTATCCAGGTAGCCCGTCGCACCGTCGCCAAGTACCGCGAGTCTCTCGGCATTGCACCGTCGAGTGAACGCAAGCGACTGATGTAGCCCCTCAGATCGCCACAGCAGTTCAGTGGCAGGCGCAATACCTGCCTCTTATGCACGGGCAACAAAGGAGAAGCTGTATGCAAGTCAATATCAGTGGACAGCATGTAGAAGTCACCCAGCCGCTGCGCGAGTACGTCGAACAGAAACTGAAACGGCTGGAGGGGCACTTCGACAAGATTACCAATGTGACGGTAATCATGAAGGTCGAGAAGCTGCAGCAGAAAATCGAAGCGACGCTGTTTATTCCCGGCGGCGAAGTGGTTGCAAATGCCGAACACACAGACATGTATGCAGCGATCGAT
Source organism: Pseudomonas sp. (assembly GCA_036643775.1). Taxonomy (GTDB): domain Bacteria; phylum Pseudomonadota; class Gammaproteobacteria; order Pseudomonadales; family Pseudomonadaceae; genus Aquipseudomonas. The sequence goes on from JAVXRI010000044.1 coordinate 27,375, forward strand.
GCCTTGACCGACAAGCTCGACCGCCAACTGAAAAAACACAAGGAAAAACAGCAAAGCCTGCTGCAAGGTGCAGCGGCCCGCTGATCCCCCTCATCCATGATCCGACTTGAAACCATCCTGACCCCCGGCCGTTCCCTCGTGAACGCGCCGGGTGGCAGTAAAAAGCGTGCACTCCAGGAAATCGCCACCCTGATCCACCGGGAAGTTCCGGACCTGGAGATGCAAGATGTTTTTGAAAGCCTGTTTGCCCGGGAGAAACTCGGGTCGACCGGTTTTGGCAATGGCATTGCCATTCCACATTGCCGCCTAAAAGGCTGCTCATCCCCCATCAGCGCCCTGATACACCTGGATGCACCGATTGACTACGACGCCATTGATGGCGCCCCGGTCGATTTGCTGTTTGTCCTGCTGGTTCCCGAAGCGGCCACTGATGCGCACCTTGAACTGTTGCGCCAAATTGCCAGCATGCTCGACCGCAAGGACGTGCGTGACCGGCTGCGTGCCGCCGGTAGCAGTGAAGCCTTGTACCAGGTCGTACTGGACGTACAGAACGAGTCCTGAACATGCGCCTGATTATCGTCAGTGGCCGATCCGGCTCCGGCAAGAGTACCGCCCTCGCAGTCCTGGAGGACAACGGCTACTACTGCATCGATAACCTGCCCGCCGGCCTGCTACCGCAGTTGGCGGAAACTGCCCTGATCAACACCGAGCTGATGCAGCCGAAAGTGGCTGTATCGATCGATGCGCGTAACCTGCCCAGCCATTTGACGCGCTTCCCGACGCTGCTGGAGGAGTCAAGGAGTCGGCATATCCAGTGCGATGTGGTGTATCTGGATGCCGATGAAGAGACCCTGCTCAAGCGTTTCTCGGAAACCCGCAGACGCCACCCGCTGACCAACGCCAATCGCTCATTGGCCGAAGCCATCAAGGTCGAGTCCGACCTGCTGGGCCCGATTGCCGACCTCGCCGACCTGAAGATCGACACCACCAACCTGAACCTCTACCAGTTGCGTGATTCGATCAAACTGCGCCTGCTTAACCAGCCGGAGCCCGGTACTGCATTCCTGGTCGAATCCTTTGGTTTCAAGCGTGGCATGCCGGTAGACGCCGACCTGGTGTTCGATGTGCGCTGCCTGCCCAACCCTTACTGGAAGCCGGAGTTGCGCGAGCATTCCGGCCTGGAGCAGCCGGTCATCGATTACCTGGCAGCCCAGCCAGATGTCGAAGACATGTTCCAGGATATCTCCAGCTACCTGCTCAAGTGGTTGCCGCGCTTTGCCGCCAGTAACCGCGCTTATGTGACCATTGCCATTGGCTGTACCGGTGGACACCACCGTTCGGTTTACCTCACCGAACGCCTGGGCCAGTTGCTGCAGCAATCCTTGAAGAATGTCCAGGTTCGCCACCGCGACCTCTAGCCCACAGGACCACCGCCTCGATGCCCGCTCGTGAAATCACCATCATCAACAAACTTGGGCTGCATGCTCGCGCAGCAGCCAAGTTCGTTGGTGTCGCCGGCAAGTATCCCTGCGTGGTTCGGGTTGGCCGTACGCCGGAATCACAGGTCGATGGCAAGAGCATCATGGCCGTGATGATGTTGGCGGCTGGCAAAGGCACCACGGTACATCTGCATACTGAAGGCGAGCAACAGGATGAGGCCCTGCAAGCGTTGATCGAGCTGATCAACAATTATTTCGACGAGGGCGAATAATCGCCCCCGTTTCCCGCTCAAGACAGCGCGGTATCCATCACCATCATCAGGCAGAAGCCCACGCACAGTCCCAGGCTGGCCAAGCGATGATGGCCGTTGCTACGTGATTCAGGAATGATCTCCTGGGTCACCACCAGCAACATGGCCCCGGCCGCACAGGCCAGGCCCAATGGCAACAACACCTGCGCAACAGTCACCAGCCAGGCGCAGATCACCGCAGCCACCGGCTCGACCAGCCCGGACGCCGCACCAATGGCGAAAGCCTTGAAGCGTGCCATACCGGCTCCTGCCAACACCAGAGCAATAACCAGCCCTTCGGGCACATCCTGCAAGGCAATGCCCATGGCCAAACTGTCAGCATCCGGCATACCGCCACCGGCTGACACCCCGATAGCCATGCCTTCAGGAATGTTGTGGGCGATGATGGCGATAACGAAAACCCAGATCCGCGCAGCAATCACCGGCTGTTGGGCACTGCCCACCAAGGCCTCTGGCGAAGCGCCAGAGACCTTGAGATCGACCAGATACAGGCAGAAGGCACCGAACAGCAAACCGAAACTGATCAGCCCGCCAGCGCCCCATTTACCCAGGCCAATCGCCTGGGCGGCATCCAGCCCGGGAATGATCAGGGAAAAGGCCGTTGCCGCCAGCATTACCCCGGCACCAAAACCCAGCAAGGTATCGGCCAAGGCTACCGGCATACTGCGGATCACCAGTACCGGCACCGCGCCCAGCGCGGTTCCGAGTGCGCACAAGGCTCCCCCCTCGAGCGCACGCATCATGCGCGGCTCCAGGTCTAGCCAGGCGAACCCCTGCACCACCAGCAAGGCGCAGCCAACCAGCAGCAACAGGGTACCCAGCGCCAGGCGAAACAGGCGCACACTGCCAATGGACATCACATCCGAGCGCATACCGGAACGACTCACACGAGGGCGGCTACGTATCGACGCTCTACTTCGGACCAGTCGATCACGTTGTAGAAGGCGCTGATGTATTCAGGGCGGCGGTTCTGGTACAGCAGGTAGTAAGCATGCTCCCAGACGTCCAGGCCAAGAATCGGCGTATTGCCGTTCATCAGCGGGCTGTCCTGGTTGCCACTACTTTCCACCACCAATTTTTTATCCGGCGTAACGCTCAGCCAGGCCCAACCGCTGCCGAAACGGGTCAGTGCGGCCTTGGTGAAGGCATCCTTGAAGGCCTCGAAGCCGCCTAACTGCTCACTGATGGCTTCGGCGACCGAGCCCTGCGGCTGACCACCGCCGGTGGGCGACATCACTGTCCAGAACAGCGAATGGTTGGCATGCCCACCGCCCTGGTTGATCACCGCGGCCTGCAGGTTCGACGGCAACTGCTTGACCGCGGCCACCAGTTGCTCGACCGGCCAATCGGCCCACTCGGTACCTTCGACAGCGGCGTTGAGGTTGTTGATGTAGGCCTGGTGGTGCTTGCTGTGGTGAATCTGCATGGTCTGGGTGTCGATGTGCGGTTCCAGCGCATCGTAAGCATAGGGCAACGCAGGCAAGGTATGCGGCATTTCAGTGGATTCCATAATGATGTGCTGAGGACCCGGCGCTTTCCTGACCGGCAAGCAGTGCCGGTTGCGGGTCATGGCGATGAAGCAGGCGTTCGGTTCGCGGGTACTGGCCGTACTCGCTGATGAAGTTCAACAGTTCGGTGTAGGTTTTACTGCTATGGCGCAGCGCCGCTTCACGCAGTGCTGGCGCCAGGCGTTGCTCGGCCATGGCCTGCAGCAGCCGCTGATGGATGGCGCAGAGATACTCTGCGCTCTCTTGTGGCTGGTTCAGGCGCAAATGCAGGTCGGCCAGGTTGTGGTGAGCGATGACACACACGGCCACCGCCTCATCGGCGTCATGCCAGCGCTCGAACAACACCTGGGCCAGGGCCAGGGCCTGCAGATACAGCTCGCGGGCATCTACCAGTTCACCCTGGTCGAACAGGCGGTTGGCAATTTCGGTGGTGCGTTTCCAGTGCTGCATGACAAACCTCCAGGGCGGTATCAGATACCGCCAGCAGTGAGCTTTTCCGGGTCGAGCAGCACTTCCAGCTGGCTGCGCGGAAGGTCGGTGTGCTCCAGGGCTACCTCGATGATCGGACGCCCCTGTTTGTAGGCGGTCTTGGCGATTTCCGCGGCTTTCTGGTAGCCGATGATCGGGTTCAGGGCTGTCACCAGAATCGGGTTACGCGCAAGCGCTTCCTTGAGTTTGGGTTCGTTGACCTTGAAGCTGGCGATCGCCTTGTCGGCCAGCAAGCGGCTGACATTGGCCATCAACTCGATGCTGCTCAGCAGGTTCTGCGCAATGATCGGCAGCATCACGTTGAGTTCGAAATTGCCCGACTGGCCTGCTACAGCGATGGTGGCGTCGTTGCCGATGACCTGCGCGGCGACCATGGCGGTGGCTTCCGGGATCACCGGATTGACCTTGCCAGGCATGATCGAAGAGCCGGGCTGCAAGCCCTCCAGCTCGATTTCGCCCAGGCCTGCCAGCGGCCCGGAGTTCATCCAGCGCAGGTCGTTGGCGATTTTCATCAGGGCAACGGCAGTGGTCTTGAGCTGGCCGGAGAGCGCAACCGCAGTGTCCTGGGAACCGATCAGAGCGAACAGATTCTGTCCTGGGGTGAAGGGTACCTTGGTCAGTGCAGAGAGCTGCTGGCTGAACCGCCCGGCGAATTCGGGATGCGCATTGATCCCGGTTCCCACTGCAGTACCACCCTGGGCCAGCGACTGCAGCGCTGGCAAGGTCGACTCAATGTGCGCAACAGCCGCCGAGATCTGCGCTGCCCATCCGCCGAGCACCTGGCTCATGCGCACCGGCATGGCGTCCATCAGGTGGGTGCGACCGGTCTTGATGAAAGGATGAACCTCGACCGCCTTGCGCTCGATCACCTGAACCAGGTACTTGAGGGACGGCAGCAGCTGCTCATGCAAGGCCAGCGCGGCACTCACATGGATGGTGGTAGGGATGATGTCGTTGCTGCTTTGCCCGCAGTTGACGTGATCGTTCGGGTTGATCTTGTCGCCGAAGATCTGGCTTGCCAGGGTGGCAATCACTTCGTTGGCGTTCATGTTCGAGCTGGTACCGGAACCGGTCTGGAAGATATCCACCGGGAAGTGCTGAATGAAATCGCCAGCCAGCAGTTGCTCGACCGCCTTGACGATGGCCGTGCCCTGCCCTTCTTCCAACTGTTTGAGTTCGATGTTGGCCTTGGCCGCTGCAGCCTTGGCCAGCAGCAGTGCACGAATGAACTGGGTCGGCATGCGCTGCTGGCTGATCGGGAAGTTGTTCACCGCGCGCTGGGTCTGAGCGCCATACAGGGCCTCGGCCGGCACCTGCAGTTCACCCATGCTGTCACGCTCGATACGGGTATTACTCATCATCAAGTCCTTGCATCAGTTCAGCGAAAGAAATCGAAGGCAGTAGCGTGCAGTTCGCCAATTGCAGGGCGAGAGGCTGCCAACGCTGGCCGTGCTCACCACCATCGAGCTTGCGCAGCTGCAACAGCGGCTTCCAGGCCTGATCCAGGCACAGGCAGCGCCAATGCCAGGGCAGCATGCGATCGCAAGCGGTATCCAGGAGCAGGCGAAAAGAGGTCAGGGCGACGGTCCAGGGCGAAGTCTCGGTGCAGCACACCAGGTAACGGCCCTCGGCCAGGTAGTGCTCGATCAGGCGCGGCTCGTCCGGCTCCATCGCACAGCGAATACGCCGACTGAGCCAGCGCCAGTTTTCGAGGTAGGGCAACTCGTGAAGGACAGGTTTCATGAACATCATCGCCTAGATAATGATATTCATTATTAAGTGATAATCAGAATCAGTTCAAGAAGACTAAAGAAGAAAAACAAAAAGCCCGACACATGGCCGGGCTTCAGGCTGCGATTTTGCAGTGGCGGTCAGCTGCCTGCCACGGTCATCCGCTCGATCAGTACCGAGCCGGTGTGAATGTTGCTGCGGGTTTCCAGGTCGTTACCGATCGCGACAATTTGCTGGAACATGTCCTTCATATTGCCGGCGATCGTCACTTCCTGAACAGCGAACTGAATCTCGCCATTCTCGACCCAATAACCTGCGGCACCACGGGAATAATCCCCGGTGACCATATTCAGGCCATGTCCCATCAACTCGGTTACCAGCAGCCCGCGGCCCATGCGCCGGATCAGCGCCGCCTGATCTTCAACCCCGTGGGTCACGTAGAGGTTGTGCACACCACCGGAGTTGGCGGTGCTCGGCAATCCGAGCTTGCGCCCGGAGTAAGTCCCCAGGACATAGGAAACCAGCTCGCCTTTTTCGACGAACGGTTTGGCGTAGGTCGCCAGACCATCACCGTCGAATGCCGCACTGCCCAAGGCGCGCATGAGGTGCGGGCGCTCATCCAGGGTCAACCAGCTAGGGAAAAGACGCTGACCCATGGTGCCTTCGAGGAACGATGACTTGCGGTAAAGGTTGCCGCCTGAGATCGCTGACAGGAAACTGCCGAACAGGCCTCCGGCAAGCTCTGCGGAAAACAGTACCGGCACTTCACAGGTAGGCACGGGTCGAGCGCCCAGGCGGCTGGCCGCCCGTTGCGCGGCACGCTGGCCGATACTGCGTGGATCGGCCAGCAATTCGCCCTGGCGATTGACGTCATACCAGTAGTCACGCTGCATCTGCCCATCGGCTTCTGCGATCATCACGCAGCTCAGGCTGTGTCGGGTCGAGGCGTAGCCACCGACAAAGCCGTTGCTGTTGCCGTACACACGGCAGCCCTGATGAGTATTGAGCGTGGTGCCGTCGGCGTTCTTGATCCGTGCATCGGCGTCGAACGCGGCCGCTTCGCACGCCAGCGCCTTCTCGATGGCCTGCTCCGGGGTGATATCCCAGGCGTGATACAGATCGAAGTCCGGCAGATCGCGGGCCATCAAGGCCGGGTCGGCAAGCCCTGCACAATCATCCTCGGAAGTATGCTTGGCAATCGCCAGGGCAGCCGCGACAGTCTCGCGAATGGCTTCGCTACCGCTCGCCGAGGTACTCGCCGAACCTTTGCGCTGGCCGACATACAAGGTGATGCCGAAACCCTGGTCGCGATTGAACTCCACGGTTTCCACTTCGCGCTGACGCACCGAGGTCGACAAGCCCTGCTCCAGCGATACCGCCACTTCACAGGCACTGGCCCCCTGGCGCTTGGCTTCGGCGATGATCTGTTCAACCTGCTCCTGCAACGCCGGCAGGGCCTGTGGACCTACGCTCTGGACTGCATTCATGGTTTTCTCCACTCAAATTCTGCGTTCGGCACGGGTCATTCTACGACCGGGCCGGACAAGCGGCCCCCGACTGGTTATCATGGCGGCGATTCTCAGCGGACTGCCCCCATGGTTGATTCTTACGACACCGCCTTCGAAGGCGAAAAAAGCAAAACCCAGATCAAGCGCGAGATGCAGGCGCTGGTCGATATGGGCGAGCGCCTCACATTGCTCAAGCCCGACACCCTGGCCAAACTGCCTTTGACCGACGAACTTCGCGCGGCCCTCGAAGAGCACAAGCGGCACACGGCAAACGAGGCGAAGAGACGTCACAAGTCATTCATCGGCAAGCTGATGCGTGACCAGGACATCGACGCGATCAATGCCCTTCTTGACCAGCTCGACGCCTCCTCGCGCCAGTACAACGAGCGTTTCCACGGCCTCGAACGCTGGCGCGACCGGCTGATCGAAGGCACCGATGAAGTCCTGGAGAAATTCGTCCAGGAATACCCGGAAGCCGACCGCCAGCAACTGCGCTCGCTGATCCGCCAGGCCCAGCATGAGCTGAAGACCAACAAGGCGCCTTCCGCCAGCCGCAAGATCTTCAAGTACATTCGCACCCTGGACGAGGTTCAACGCGGCCTGCGTTGAGCCCCGCAACCGGGCAGGCGCCCTGCCCGCCCGGTTTCAACTTCATGCGCCCGTGCCACCGACGGTGATCGCATCGATCTTCAGGGTCGGCTGACCCACGCCGACCGGCACCGATTGACCATCCTTGCCACACGTTCCCACGCCACTGTCCAGCGACAGGTCGTTGCCGACCATCGACACCCGGCTCATGGCTTCAGGACCGTTGCCGATCAACGTCGCGCCTTTGACCGGTGCGGTAATTTTGCCGTCTTCAATCAGATACGCTTCGCTGGTGGAGAACACAAACTTGCCGCTGGTGATATCCACCTGACCACCGCCGAGGTTGGCGCAGTAGATCCCGCGCTTGACCGACTTGATGATTTCCTCTGGATCACTTTCACCTGCACGCATGTAGGTGTTGGTCATCCGCGGCATTGGCAAATGCGCGTAGGACTCGCGGCGACCGTTGCCGGTGACCGCCATGCCCATCAGACGGGCATTGAGCTTGTCTTGCATGTAGCCTTTGAGAATGCCGTTTTCGATCAGCGTGGTGCATTCGGTCGGAGTGCCTTCATCATCCACGCTCAATGAGCCACGACGCCCTTCCAGGGTGCCGTCATCGACGATGGTGCACAGGCTGGAAGCCACCTTCTCGCCCAGGTGGCCGCTGTAGGCGGAGCTGCCCTTGCGGTTGAAGTCGCCTTCCAGGCCATGGCCCACCGCCTCGTGCAGCAACACACCGGACCAACCGGAACCCAGAACTACAGGCAAGGTGCCGGCCGGCGCTGGAATTGCCTCAAGGTTGACCAGGGCCTGACGCAGCGCCTCACGGGCAAAGCCCATGACGCGGTCCTCAGTGAAATAGCGATAGTCGGTTCGACCGCCGCCGCCATGACCACCGCGCTCACGCCGACCATTTTGCTCGACAATCACACTGACGTTGAAACGTACCAGCGGGCGCACATCTGCGGCCAGGCTGCCGTCGGCAGCGGCGATCAGAATGCGTTCCCAGACACCGGCCATGCTCACGGTGACTTGCTGGATACGCGGATCCAGCGCACGCGTGGCGGCATCGACACGCTTTAGCAGTTCGACCTTCTCGGCGCGACTGATCACTTCAAGCGGGTTGTCGGTGCCGTAGAGTTGGACAATGTCCTGGCTTTTGAAAGCCTGGACGCTGCCGTTCTGCCCGGCGCGAGAAATCGAGCGGGCCGCACGCGCAGCTGAAGTCAGGGCTTCGAGGTTGATGGCGTTGCTGTAGGCGAAACCGGTTTTCTCGCCAGACTGGGCACGTACACCCACGCCTTGGTCGAGGTTGAAACTGCCTTCTTTGACGATCCCGTCTTCGAGTGCCCAGGATTCGGAAATCTGCCCCTGGAAATACAGGTCGGCGGCATCGATACCCGGCCCGGCCAACTCACCCAGCACTGACTGCAGGCTGTCGAGGGTCAGCCCGCCCGGCGCTAGCAGGTGCTCGCTGACAGTGGATAACATCTCGCTCATAGTCACTCCGAGGTGTGCGCAGGCCGCAAGGCGTCCTGCGAGAAAAAGCGCCGGTGCAAGGCCACCGGCATCCGCGCCCGAATGGACGCCTGTTCGCTGCTGTCGCGCTCCGCCAGCAGCACGGCTTCGCCGCTGGCCTGTTCGGCGACAATGCGCCCCCAGGGATCGACGATCGCCGCATGTCCGTAGGTTTCCCGTGGCCCCGGATGGGTTCCGCCCTGGGCGGCAGCCAGGACATAGCACTGGGTTTCAATCGCCCGGGCACGAATCAGCACTTCCCAGTGCGCCGCCCCGGTTACTGCGGTAAAGGCCGCAGGTGCACTGATCAGTTCGGCCCCGGCCGCGCGCAAGGCGCTGTACAGTTCCGGGAAGCGCAAGTCATAGCATACGCTCAAGCCCAGACGCCCCACCGGGGTATCGGCCACCACCACCTGACTACCATGGGCATAATCATCAGACTCTCGATATCGGCCGCGGTTGTCGGCGACGTCGACATCGAACAGGTGCAGCTTGTCGTAGCGCGCAACAGTTTGCCCATGCTCGTCAACCAGCAGCGAGCAGGCATGCGCTTTGGCGTCGGGATGCCCTTCGGGCGGCAGCGGCAAGGTACCGGCAACTATCCATAATTTGAGGTCACGGGCGGTCTGTTTCAACCAGGTGAGGATCGGCCCCTCGCCGAGCGCTTCGGCGCGGCCGATGGCAGCGCTGTCGCGACGGCCCATGGCGGCAAAATTCTCCGGCAGCACCGCCAGCCGCGCACCGCCTTCCGCCGCCTGCTCAAGCAAGCGCCGAGCCTGCTCCAGGTTGGCCGGGATATCGCTTTGGCTGACCATCTGGATCACTGCTGACTTCATGCGCGCTCCCGAGGTTACTTGTTGAAGGGTTTTACAAAGCTGATTTTAGGCTCTTTCCACGGCCCTTCGACGCGATAGTGCACGCTGGCGTAGCGAGACACCCGGTCACCCAGCAGGCGATCGACCAGGAACAGCGCGCCACCGACCGCCGGTGCGCCGACTATCAGTGCCGCCAGCGGCAGGTTATTGGTCACCGGCAAGCTCACCTGCAGATTGGCATCAACCCGGTCGCGCACCATATCCAGGGTGCCATCGAGCTCGAAGTTGCTTGAAGGCCCGGTCACGGTGATCGGCTCGCGGGTCACATACACGCCTTCGCTGGCCACCAGCAGGCCTTTGACCCGGTCATAACTCAAGCCCTTGTCGAACAGGTCGGAAAAGTCCAGACGCAAACGCCGGCCAATGGAGTTGAAATTGAGCAGACCAAACACCCGCAGGGCCTGGGCGCCGCCTTCGACTTCAACGAACTGGCCTTGACGCAGGGCGGCATCGAGGCTGCCGGAGAGTCTTCCAAGACTGACCCAGGCGGGCGATCCCGGCCAGCGGGCGTCGACATCCAGGCGGAAATCGCGGCTGGTAACCGTAGGGGCAAAATTCCAGGCTTTGAGCACGTCAGCCAGGTTCTTGCCTTCCAGGCGCCCCTTGTACCAACTGCCGCTGGCGCCCGGCGCGCCTTCCCAGCCACCATTGCCGTCGATCTGCAGCCCCTTGAGGCTGAGGTCCAGGTCATTCAGTGCGATCCCCTTGGCGGTCGAACGCACCTTGAGCGCAACGCTGCCGAGCAAGTCATCGCCGCGGTACAGCTTGTCGATACTGAGATCGATGGAGGGAATCTTGCGCGGGTCGATCTTGGCCATCGGATCGGGCGCATTGGGGACGGTGACCTCCGCCGGATCCTGTGGCGGCAAGTGAATGGTCTGCAGATTCACCACCAGCGGGGCGCCCTTGGCATCAGGCAGACGGGCGTTACCAATGGCTTCCTTGCTGTCCAGGCGCAGCGCCCAGTTGTTCGGGTTGCGCACCAGCGCTACCACCGCCTGGTTCAGCTCAAGACCGAACCCCTTGAGCCGGGCGATACTCAGATTGACCCCACGCAGAAGCTGACGGGCACTGCCGCCTGGATCGTTGCCACCCAGGCTACTCGCCTGCTCCTGCCAGGGTCCAAGATCCAACTCGGCCAAGCGCCCGCGAACCTGTACACCCTGGCCGCCTGGCAACTGCGCATTGCCGGCGCCAAACACCAGTTCCCCTCGCCCCTGGTCAAGCTTGTCCATGGGCGCGGCATAGAGCATGTTGGCGACATCGGCATAGCTGAAATTGAAGCGACGCTCAGGCCCTTGCAGGGTCATGCCAAACTGGCTGTTACGGATTTCGTCGGCGGTCTTGCCGAACGGCGCCGGCAAGTTGATTGCCAGGCCTTTAAGGCTGGAGTCGACCTTGAGCTGATTATCCCGGCTACCCAGCGTGAGCTGCAGTTGATACGGCAACTCCCCGGCCAACGGCAAGGCCTGCTTGACCTGCAGCCATTGGGTCAGGGTCGGCAGGGCCACCTGGCCCTTGGCCTGGACCCGGGTTTGCAACTCGCCGGGTTTGCCCTCGGCAAAAATCTGCGCAGTGATCGGCTTGTCGAAAACCCGCGCGCTGATGTTCTGACCGCTGAGACCCTTGCCGTAGTCGAAGCGGAACGCGCCCTTGAGCTGGCTAAGCTCAAGCACGGGAGCGGCAATTTTCAACCGCGCATCGCGAGTATCGAAATCCACCACCACCTGCGGTTGCTGGCCCTTGGCCAAGGGGATATCCAGCTTGAGCTTGCCTTTGAGCGCGCCCTGGCCCTCCCAGCCGGCAAACATTTCGGCGGTGCCGATCGGCGCTTGCTGAAGGATTTTCAGGCCGTCGCCCAGACTGCCGTCGAATGCCCCGTCCAGGTACATATGGCTGTGTTCACCCGTGGCAACATGGGGGATGTTGACCTGCACATCGCTGACCTGGGTGTCGAGCATCTGTCCGCGTTTGGCGTTGACCCGCACGCCATCGTCGTCGATAAACACATCACCATCGACCTTCTGCACCTGCGGCCAGCCCGGCTGGAAGTCCAGCGCGGCATCATGGACCTTGAAGAACAGGCTGATGCTGCGCGCCTGCTCGGAAGCACCGTGATTGAGCGAGCCCTGGTACTGGAAATAGCCTTCGTCGACCGCGCCCTTGAGAATGGCAGTGCGCAGCCATTCATCCAGCGCCGGGCTCAAGACCTCAGGCAGGTACTTGGCGGTGTAGCGACCATCACCTTCGACCAGGCCGACACGCAAATCCATGTAGTCTTCACGCGTTTCATCGAACAGCAGGCGAATGAGGAAGTCACCGGCAATCTTGCCTTCCTCGCCCAGCACCTTGAGGTACGGCGCGATAAGCGTGAAGCCCTCCTGGTCCAGGCGCCAGGTCAGGCGCGCATTGGCTTTCTGGTAGTTCCAGGGTTTGGCAAAGATCGGGTAGAGGTGAAGCATGAAGGCGTCGGTGTCCAGACGCAGCTCGCCGTGCCCGAGGTCGCCGCTGATACTGCCGCTGACGTTCCCCGCTGCCGGGGCACCGTGATAGGCGTTGAAGCCCACCCGCTCAAGATTGGCGGCAAAGCTCAGACGCTGATCACCGGTGGCCTTGGGACGAACATCCAGCAGGACATTGCGCAGACTGCCGGTGACCTTCAGCCCCTGGACCACAGCCATGACCTGATCAGGCAGTGGAGCCAGCGACTCGATCAGCGGCGTGAGCGGTGTGAGATTCAGACGATCGGCCTGGATCTTCCAGATTTCTTCAGCCGATTCACTGGCAGCGCTCTGCTCCAGTTGCAGGTGCGATTCCCAACGGGTCTTGCCCAGGCTCATCGCCAACGAATCGAGTTGCACGGCAAAACCCTGTTCGCGGCGCTGGAACCAGCCATTGAAGGCCAGGTTTTCCACTTTGGCCTCTTTGCGATCGCCATAGGCTCCGCGCAATTGCGGTGCATTAAGGCGAACCACGGCGCTCTGCAACTGGCCCTTGCCCCAATTCAACCAGAATTCGCCACCGGCCTTGAGCTCCCGGGCCTGCCATTGCCCCAGCAAGCGCGGAGGCAACCAGCGCGCCCAATCGCTCTGGGGCAGACTGAGGTAGGCATCGATCTCGCCATCGCGCCAGTGCGCCGGGCGCACGCGGCTGCGCATACTCATGGCCACGGGCTGACCATCAGGCAAGGTCAGACGTACATCCAGGCGCTGGCGAACGCTGCCTGTCTGCAGGCCGAGACTGACATAGGTAAGGGTCGTGGGATCGCGCTGGTAAGGCTTGAGGGTGACCTGACTGTCGAGTACGGTGATCTTCGACACCGCCTGCATACGCTCCAGCACCTGCTGTGGATCCAGCGGCTGGTCATCGCTTTTCGGCAATCCGTCGAGGGCCCAGGCTCCCTGTTCATCTTCATGCAGGCTCAGGTGCAGGCCACCGACTTCGAGGTTGGCCAGACGCAGTTGACGCTCGGTAAGGCTGGCCCACAGATCCGGCACCACCTTGACCCCGTCCAGGCGCAACGCCGTGACACCTTCGCCCACCTGGATATCATTGACCACCAGTATTGGTGCCAGGCCGCTCCAGTGCCCTTCCAGACTGCCAATGTGCACGGGCAAGCCCAAGGCCTGCGCGGCTTTGTCTTCGACTTCGGCGCGGTATTCGGCCACCAGTGGCACCAGTTGTCGGCCCAGGCTGACATACAGGGCTACCAGCACAGCCAGCAAGGCACAAATCCCCAGGCCCCAGCGGGTCATCGCGCCCAGAACGCGGATCAGACGTTCCATGGCAATGGCCCTCCAACTCGTGCCTTAACTATGGCCACAACCGGGCGCTTTTCCAGCCCTTGCAGCAGCCAGTTACATTGAGGCCTCAGAGCAACACCACATCGTATTGTTCCTGGGAGTACATCGACTCGACCTGAAAGCGAATGGTGCGACCGATGAACGTCTCAAGCTCGGCGACGTTGCCCGACTCCTCATCCAGCAACCGGTCGACCACTTTCTGATTGGCCAGCACTCGATAGCCCTCGGCCTGGTAGGCACGGGCTTCGCGAAGGATTTCGCGGAAAATCTCGTAACACACTGTCTCCGGGGTTTTCAGCTTGCCCCGCCCCTGGCAGCAATGGCAGGGCTCACACAGCACCTGCTCGAGGCTCTCACGGGTGCGCTTGCGCGTCATCTGCACCAGGCCAAGCTCGGTAATACCGATGATATTGGTCTTGGCGTGGTCGCGTTCGAGCTGCTTTTCCAGGGTCCGCAACACCTGGCGCTGGTGCTCTTCATCTTCCATGTCGATGAAATCGATGATGATGATGCCGCCGATATTGCGCAACCGCAGTTGCCGGGCAATGGCGGTAGCGGCTTCCAGATTGGTCTTGAAGATGGTCTCTTCAAGGTTGCGGTGCCCCACAAACGCTCCGGTGTTGACGTCAATCGTGGTCATCGCCTCGGCCGGGTCGACCACCAGGTAGCCGCCGGACTTGAGCGGTACTTTACGGTCCAGCGCGCGCTGGATCTCGTCTTCCACGCCATACAGATCGAAGATCGGCCGCTCGCCCGGATAGTGTTCAAGGCGGTCGGCGATTTCGGGCATCAGTTCGCCGACGAACTGCGTGGTTTTCTGGAAGGTTTCCCGCGAGTCGATGCGGATCTTCTCGATTTTCGGGTTGACCAGGTCGCGTAAGGTACGCAAGGCCAGACCGAGGTCTTCATAGATTTCGGTTGGCGCACCAACCGTCTTGATCTGGGTGCCGATCTGCTCCCAGAGCCGGCGCAAGTAGCGGATGTCCATGAGGATTTCATCGGCACCGGCGCCCTCGGCGGCCGTACGCAGGATAAAACCGCCAGCGTCCTGGATGTTTTCCGCAGCAATGCAGTCGGTGACCACCTGTTTGAGGCGCTCGCGTTCGGCCTCATCTTCGATCTTCAGGGAGATACCGACATGGCTGGTGCGCGGCATGTACACCAGGTAACGCGATGGAATCGACAACTGGGTGGTCAGGCGCGCGCCTTTGGAGCCAATAGGGTCCTTGGTGACCTGTACCACCAGGCTCTGGCCTTCATGCACCAGAGCGCTGATGCTTTCCACCGATGATCCTTCGCGCTGGGAGATTTCCGACGCGTGGATAAACGCTGCGCGATCCAGGCCGATGTCGACGAAGGCCGCTTGCATCCCGGGTAATACGCGAACCACCTTGCCCTTGTAGATATTGCCGACAATGCCCCGCCGCTGGGTGCGCTCGACATGCACTTCCTGAAGAACACCGTTCTCCACCACCGCCACGCGCGATTCCATCGGTGTGATATTGATCAGAATCTCTTCACTCATGGCAGGCTCTCGTCAAAGGACTTCAGTAATGATGGATCGCTCGTGGGCGACTGGCTAGCAGTTGTCTTGTCCTCGCTCAACGGGCCGACAAGGATTGCCAACAGGGAATGGCAAATTGTCCCAACAATTCGGCGGTTTCACTCAAGGGCAAGCCGACCACTGCCGAATAACTGCCTTCGATACGCTGCACAAACACTGCACCCAGGCCCTGGATGGCATAGGCGCCGGCTTTATCCAGCGGTTCGCCGCTGGCCCAGTAGGCTTGTGCTTCCTGGCTAGAGATTGGACGAAAGCGCACCAGGCTGGCGACGCACAGGCTCAGGCAACGCTGCTGATCGGCAACGGCAACCGCCGTCAGCACCTGATGCTCGCGGCCCGACAGCGCAGCCAGCATGGCCAGGGCATCTTCACGGTCGACAGGTTTGCCAAGAATCCGGCCATCGAGTACCACCGCGGTGTCAGCTCCGAGCACCACGGACGCGGTATCCGCATCGAGAGACGGCAGTGCTACCAGCCCCGCGCGTGCCTTGGCCCGTGCCAGGCGCTCGACATAAGCCGGCGCGGCCTCATCGGCCAGCGGGGTTTCGTCAACCGAAGCACTGAGCGTGGTGAAGGGAATACCGATCTGGGTCAGCAACTCCCGACGGCGAGGTGAACCAGAGGCGAGGTACAGCGGGGTCATCGTGACTTCTCCCTGTCAACGTCGGGAAGCGGGCTCAGTTGATGCTCAGACGCAAACGCAATCCACGCAGGGCGAAGCTGATCCACGGCCAGAGCAAGGCACTGATGACCGCCGACCAGATCAGCGCCAGCGTCGGCAGGCGGTTACCGGTCAGAGCGCTCAGCCACAGCTGCACCAACTGGGCCAGGCCGAAGATCACCAGAATTACCAAGCTTTGCTGCCACATCGGGAACATCCGCAGGCGTTGTTGCAACGTCAGCACCAGGAAGGTGATCAAGGTCAGCACCAGGGCGTTCTGCCCCAGCAAGGTGCCATACAGCACGTCCTCGGCCAGGCCCAGGTGAAAAGCGGTGGTCATGCCGACCTTGTGCGGCAGAGC
>JAVXRI010000045.1:0-43356 GCA_036643775.1 Pseudomonas sp.
CTGGCTCTACAGCATCACCTATAACGAATGCATCACCCAGTACCGCAAGGAGCGGCGCAAGCGACGACTGATGGATGCCTTGAGTCTTGATCCACTCGAGGAAGCCTCGGAAGAGAAGGCGCCGAAACCGGAAGAGAAAGGTGGGCTAGATAAGTGGCTAGTGCATGTGAATCCGATTGACCGTGAAATTCTAGTGCTACGATTTGTCGCGGAGCTGGAATTTCAGGAGATCGCCGATATCATGCATATGGGCCTTAGCGCAACGAAAATGCGGTACAAGCGTGCGCTAGACAAGCTACGCGAGAAATTTGCGGGCCTTGCTGAAACTTAGTGGCGCGCAAATATCTCTAACGTATCGGCAAGTTCTGCTAGACTTGTCGTCGAGTTGTCCCCCGGATGTTGGTGGGACTGCTTAACTATCACCAGATGGGGATTTAACGGATGAAATTGAAAAACACCTTGGGCTTGGCCATTGGTTCTCTTGTAGCCGTAACTTCCTTCGGCGCTCTGGCACAAGGCCAAGGCGCGGTCGAAATTGAAGGCAACGTCACCAAGCAGTACTACGATAGCGAGCGCAATTTCAAAAACGACGGCAACCTGTTCGGTGGTTCGGTTGGTTACTTCCTGACCGACGACGTCGAACTGCGTCTGGGCTACGACGAAGTTCACAACGCTCGTGGCGAAGATGGCAAGAACATCAAGGGCTCGAACACCGCCCTGGACGCTCTGTACCACTTCAACAACCCAGGCGACGCCCTGCGTCCGTACGTATCCGCTGGTTTCTCGGACCAGAGCATCGGCCAGACCGGTCGTGGTGGTCGTAACGGTTCCACCTTCGCCAACCTGGGCGCTGGCGCCAAGTGGTACATCACCGACATGTTCTTCGCCCGTGCCGGCGTTGAAGCCATGTACAACATCGACAACGGCAACACCGAGTGGGGTCCGACCGTTGGTCTGGGTCTGAACTTCGGTGGTAGCGGTGGCAAAGTTGCTCCTGCTCCAGCTCCAGTTGCTGAAGTCTGCTCCGACAGCGACAACGACGGCGTTTGCGACAACGTCGACAAGTGCCCTGACACCCCAGCCAACGTTACCGTTGACGCTGACGGCTGCCCGGCTGTTGCCGAAGTCGTACGTGTTGAGCTGGACGTCAAGTTCGACTTCGACAAGTCGGTCGTCAAGCCAAACAGCTACGGCGACATCAAAAACCTGGCTGACTTCATGAAGCAGTACCCACAGACCACCACCACTGTTGAAGGTCACACTGACTCCGTCGGTCCTGACGCTTACAACCAGAAGCTGTCTGAGCGTCGTGCAAACGCCGTCAAGCAGGTTCTGACCAACGAATACGGCGTAGAATCGAGCCGTGTTGAGTCGGTTGGCTACGGTGAAACCCGTCCGGTTGCTGACAACGCCACCGACGCTGGTCGCGCTGTTAACCGTCGCGTAGAAGCACAAGTAGAAGCTCAAGCCAAGTAATTGGTAAGCGCTTCACAGAAAAGCCCGGCCTAGGCCGGGCTTTTCTTTGCCTGCGATTCAGGCCGGTATTTGCAGTAATGCGCTGTCGCTAGCATCTCTGCCTGCCACTTCGCCGATCACCAGAATTGCCGGGCTGCTCAACTTGAAGCGCGCTGCGTCTTCGCACAACTGTGTGAGGGTGCTGCGTTGTTCGCGCTGCTGGGGCAGGGAAGCATTCTCGATCATTGCTACCGGGGTATCCGCTGCAAGTCCACCTGCCAATAACCCCTGCCGGACTTCGTCGAGTTTGCTCACGCCCATGTACACCACCAGGGTGGTGCCGCCTTGGGCAAGCGCTGTCCAGTTCAGCGCACTGTCATCTTGAGTGTGCGCCGTTACCAGGGTCACGCCACGGCTTACCCCGCGCAAGGTCAGGGAAATTCCGCATTGGGTTGCCCCGGCAAGGCCGGCGGTAATGCCATTGACCAGTTCAGTTTCGATACCGTGAGCCTGTAGCCAGGCAGCTTCTTCGCCGCCACGTCCGAAGATGCACGGATCGCCGCCCTTGAGCCGGGCCACGCAGCGGCCCTGGCGGGCGTAGCGCAGCATCAGGCGCTGGATAAAGGCTTGAGGTGTGGAGCGGCACCCACCGCGTTTACCCACGGCAATCACGCGCGCCTGAGGACAATGCGTGAGGATCAACGGGTTGACCAGGTCATCAATCAGGACGATTTCCGCTTCGCCCAGGGCGCGTACGGCCTTGAGGGTCAACAGCTCCGGGTCGCCGGGGCCCGCACCAATCAGCCAGACTTTCGCATTCATCGGGTATTCCTCATCGGCAATGGGCGCTGTCAGCCTTTTAGCAGGCAGATCAGCAGGATCAGATTGAGTAACAGGGACAGCAGTGCCAGGCCGCGCCAGACCCTCAGGGGTTCACGTTCAAGCAGCGGACGTGGGCGTACGCTCAGGTGCTGGCGTTCGCCTTGTTCGAGCAGCAACAGCCATTGCTCGGCGGTTTCAAAGCGTTGTTGCGGGTCCGCGGTCAGTGCCTGATTCAAGTTGTGTTCCAGCCACTCAGGCAGGTCCGGACGAAAGCGCGCGGCGCTGGCCGGTTGGGTAAAGCGTGGGCGCTGAAACGCTTCGATTTCGCCATAGGGGTAGTGGCCGGTCAGCAGGTAGAACAGCGTCACGCCGACGCTGTACAGGTCCTGCCGGGCACTGGGCGGCTCGCCGTCGAACGCTTCCGGGGCTATGAATGACGGGGTTCCTGGCAACTCATGGGCTCGATCCTCGGAAAGCCCCGGGCAGTAAGCCAAGCCAAAGTCCAGCAGGCGCAGTTGGCCGTCATCCCCCAGGTGCAGGTTTTCCGGTTTGATGTCCCGGTGCAGGATGTTGCGCCGGTGTAACAGGCCTACGGCCTGCAGCAGTTGCTGAGCCAGGGCTTGCCACTGCGCGAGCGGTAGCGGGCCAGTGTTGGCGAGCAGTTGCGCCAGGGTCTGGCCTGGGTATTCACGCATCAGGTAATACAGGTGCTGGCGCTGGCTGGCGGGATGTACTTCGGGGAAGTAGCGCCCAGCCACCCGACGCAGAAACCACTCTTCGAGAAGCAGGCTTTGCAGCGCGCCAGGTTCATCCTTGCGTTGCGCGGGCAGGGTTTTCAGCAGCCAGGGTTGCTGCTGGTTGTCGTGAACACGGTAGAGCAGGGATTGTCGGCTTTGGCCGAGCTGCTGCTCGACCGTCCAGCCATCGATCAGCTGGCCGCAGCGCAAGGCGAGTGGCAACGGCCATTGCTGCAGTTGCGCCAGTGAGTCGCCGAGGTTGCTCGCACCCAGCTGTTCGACTCGCACCAGCAAGGCGCTGGCGTTGTCCTGGCTGCCACTGTGATGGGCTGAGCTGACCAGGGTCTGGGCGGCGTCCTGCAAGTCGATCTGTTCGCGTAACACCGCTCTGATTTGCGACTCGCTGAGACTGGCCCAGACGCCATCGCTAAGGAGCACGAAGCACTCGCCGGCCTGCAGCTCGCCTTCCAGATAGTCGACCTGCAGGTGCTGATCAAGCCCCAGGGCGCGTTTCAGCACGTGTTGCATGCCCGGCTGGTCCCAGACGTGATCTTCGCTGATGCGCTGCAGCTGCCCGGCCGCCCAGCGATAGATCCGGCAGTCTCCAACATGAGCCAGGGTGAAGCGTTGACCACGCAGCACCAGGGCGCTGAGGGTGGTCAGCAACGGCTGGCCACCGCCGTTGGCGCGCAACCAGCGGTTCTGCGCCAGCAACAGGCGGTCCAGGGCCTGTGCGACCCCCCAGGTGGGCGGAGTGGCGTAGTAGTCCAGAGCCAGTGCCTGCAAGCTCGCGCGGGCGGCCAGGCCGCCATCGGCGCACTGGCTGACGCCGTCGGCAAGGGCGAACAGATAGCCTTTGCTGGCCGCTAGCTCCGGGTTCGGCGTGACCAGGCGCAAGGCATCCTGGTTCTCGTCGCGTGGCCCGGTGGCGCTGGCCTGGGCGAAACTCAGTTGCAGGCTCATTGTGCTGTCTCAGACCCGCGCCGCAGTCACGGCAGCCGAGCCCCATGTGGTGCGCCAGCGTTGCTTGACGCCGTGCAGACCGAACCAGGCCAGGACGCCGAGGCTGGCGAACAACCACAGGCCCAGTTGATAGTCACCGCTGTGCTGTTTGATGGCGCCGAGGCCGGCAGCCAGGAGAAAGCCACCGATGCCTCCGGCCATGCCGATCAGGCCGGTCATCACCCCGATTTCCTGGCGAAAGCGTTGCGGCACCAGTTGGAACACGGCGCCATTACCCGCCCCAAGACCGAGCATGGCGCTGACGAACAAGGCCAGTGCCGCCACCGAGCTGGGCAGGTTGAAACCGACTGCGGCAATGCAGATGGCGGCCACGGTGTACATCGCCAGCAACGTACGGATGCCACCGAAGCGGTCGGCCAGGGCGCCGCCTAATGGGCGCATCAGGCTGCCGGCAAAGACGCAGGCGGCGGTGTAGTACCCGGCAGTGACCGGGCTCAGGCCGTACTGGTCGTTGAAATAGCCGGGCAGGGCGCTGGCCAGGCCGATGAAGCCGCCAAAGGTGACGCTGTAGAAGAACATGAACCACCAGCTGTCGCGATCACCCAGGGCCTTGAGGTAATCGGCCGTGGCCTTGGGTTTGGGGCGTTGCGGGGCATTGCGCGCCAGCAGGGTGAACAGCACCAGGGTCAGGACCAGCGGAATCACGGCAAAGCCGAAGACATTGTTCCAGCCAAAGCTGGCCGCCAGTACCGGTGCCAGCAGCGCGGCAAACACGGTGCCGGAGTTGCCGGCGCCGGCAATGCCCATGGCCTTGCCTTGGTGCTGGGCCGGGTACCACTGCGAGGCCAGTGGCAAGGAGACGGCAAAGGAGGCCCCGGCGACACCGAGGAACACGCCAAGCAACAGCACCTGCTCATAGCTGTGAATGCCCAGGTTCCAGGCGCAGAACAGGGCGCTGATGACGATCACCTGGCCAATCAGGCCGGCAGTTTTCGGTGACAGGCGATCCACCAGCAGGCCCATGACGAAGCGCAGGATGGCGCCCGCCAGGATCGGTGTGGCAACCATCAGGCCGCGCTGCTGGGTGGTCAGTTGCAGATCGGTGGCAATCTGCACCGCCATGGGGCCGAGCAGGTACCAGACCATGAAGCTCAGGTCGAAATACAGAAAGGCGGCGAACAGCGTGGGGATATGCCCGGACTTCCAGAAACTCGTATTCATCGAACACCTCGTTGAACATTGCACTGCAGGTCGCGCCCTCAAGGGGCAGAAACGAAAAAGACGTCGCCTCCCGGCTCGCTGCTGCGAGGGGGAACGCGACGTCTTTGTCGTGAAAGGGGCAACCGCCGTTGGCTACCTGTCCGATAGATTTAGCAAAAGCCGGGCCAGAGTGGCATCAGCCGAGCAAGTCGCTCATGGCGATGATCTGTTCGGCCACCTGGATCAGTTTCTGCTGCTTGCTCATGGCCTGGCGGCGCATCAGGGTGTAGGCCTGCTCTTCGTTGCAGTCTTTCATTTTCATCAGCAGCCCTTTGGCCAGTTCGATGCGCTTGCGTTCGGCCAGTTGCTGATCGCGGGCATGCAACTGAGCCTTGAGCGCCTGGTCGCTCTCGAAGCGGGCCATGGCCACGTCGAGGATCGGTTGCAGCCGCGCGGCATGGATGCCTTCGACGATGTAGGCGCTGACACCGGCCTGGATCGCCTGGCGCATCACGCTCGGGTCGTGTTCGTCGGTAAACATGACGATAGGGCGTGGCCGGTCGCGACTGACCAGGACCACCTGTTCCATCACGTCACGGCCGGGTGACTCGGTATCGATCAGCACGACATCCGGACGCACCGTTTCGATGCGTGCCGGCAGGTCGATGGTCAGCCCGGACTCTTCAATAACCTCGAAGCCCGCCTCAACCAGTGCGGCCTTGAGGCGCCCGACTTTTTTCTCGGTGTCGTCAATCAGCAGGATTCGCAGCATGCTGGCGTCCCCCTGTCAGCAGCGGGCGCAAGCGGCAGGCGTTTCGGCCAGCGCGTGCAGGGCAAAGCTGCGGGCATAGCCGACCGGGTCGCTACCATCCCAATAAGTGCCATCGATCAACTGGCTGCGGCGCATGTTGTGTTCGCTGCAGGGCACGCCGATGGCGCTGGCGGCGTCGCGGTACAGCGCCAGTTGTTGAACCTGGCGCGCCACGGCGAGGTAGTCGGGGTCTTCACGCAGCAGGCCCCAGCGGCGGAATTGCGTCATGAACCACATGCCGTCGGACAGGTACGGCAGGTTGGCCCGGCCTTGATCGTACAGGCGCAAGGCATGTGGGTCGTGCCAGTGATTGCCCAGGCCGTCGTGGTAGTCACCGAGCAGGCGCGGCTCGATGCTGTTCAACGGCGCGTCCAGGTAGGCTTTGCCACTGAGCAGTTGCGCGGCGCTGTGGCGGTTTTCCGGGCTCTGCTCGATAAACCGGCTGGCTGCCAGAATCGCTTTGACCAAGGCCCTGGCAGTATTGGGGTATTGCTCGACAAAGGCACGGGTACAGCCCAGGACCTTCTCGGGGTGATCGGGCCAGATTGATTGGCTGGTGGCCAGGGTAAAGCCCTGGCCCTGCTCGATAGCATCGGCCGACCAGGGTTCGCCGACACAGAAGCCGTCGATACGCCCGGCCTGCAGATGAGCCAGCATTTGGGCGGGCGGCACCACGACGCTATTGACGTCATCCAGGGGGTGGATGCCTTGGCTTGCGAGCCAGTAATACAGCCACATGGCATGAGTGCCTGTGGGAAAGGTCTGGGCAAAGGTGAGTTTTGTTCTGCTTTGGTGCACGAAACGCTCCAGCGCCTCCGGACGGGTCACGCCTTGGCGCTGTAGCGCTGCTGACAGGTTGATGCCCTGGGCGTTCTGATTCAGCCCCATCAGCACCGCCATGTCCGTGGCTCCCGTGCCGCCGATGCCCAGGTGCACGGCATAGATCAGCCCATACAGGCTATGGGCGGCGTCCAGTTCACCGCTGACCAGCTTGTCGCGTAGTCCGGCCCAGGAGCTCTGGCGCGCAAGGTTCAGGCTCAGGCCGTAGGGCTGGGCAAAGCCCTGGGTGGCGGCAACTACCACCGAGGCGCAGTCGCTCAGGGCCATGAAGCCAATGTTCAGGCTGTGCTTTTCCGGCGCGTCGCTGCCGTTGACCCAGGCCAGGGGATTGCTCGGGGTATCGTTGTTCACAGTGTCGCGCCTGTATCGAAGGGCAGGCCATGCCACTTGCGTGGCCGGTAGGTGAGATCAACAAAGCAACGCATATGCCAAGGCGGCGCTGTCCCCCGGACGATGCCCTCTATATAATCGCCTCCTCACTCACGTCGAGCTAAGCCCGCCCATGTATACCCTGGCCCGCCAGCTGCTGTTCAAGCTCTCCCCGGAGACTTCCCATGACCTGTCCCTGGATCTGATCGGCGCCGGTGGCCGCCTGGGCCTGAACGGGCTGCTGACCAAGGCCCCGGCCTCCTTGCCGGTGACGGTCATGGGCCTGCAGTTCGCCAACCCGGTAGGTCTGGCGGCAGGCTTGGACAAGAACGGCGCCGCCATCGATGGCTTCGCTCAGCTGGGTTTCGGCTTTGTCGAAATCGGTACGGTCACGCCCCGTCCTCAGCCGGGTAATCCCAAGCCACGGCTGTTCCGCCTGCCGCAAGCCGAGGCGATCATCAACCGCATGGGTTTCAACAACCTCGGCGTTGATAATCTGCTGAACCGGGTGCAAGCCGCGAAGTACCGCGGTGTCCTGGGTATCAACATCGGCAAGAATTTCGACACCCCGGTCGAGCGCGCAGTGGACGACTACCTGATCTGCCTGGACAAGGTCTACGACCACGCCAGCTATATCACCGTCAACGTCAGCTCACCCAATACCCCTGGCCTGCGCAGCCTGCAGTTCGGCGACTCGCTCAAGCAGTTGCTCGATGCCCTGGCGGTGCGCCGTGAACAACTGGCCGGTGAACGCGGCAAGCGTGTTCCGCTGGCCATCAAGATTGCCCCGGACATGAGCGACGAAGAGACCGCCCAGGTGGCTGCAGCACTGATCGAATCCGGTATGGATGCGGTGATTGCCACCAACACCACGCTGGGTCGCGAAGGTGTCGAAGGTCTGCCGTATGGTGACGAGGCGGGTGGTCTGTCGGGCGCACCGGTACTGGAAAAGAGTACGCATATCGTCAAGGTGCTGGCGGCAGAGCTGGGTGGCAAATTGCCGATCATCGCTGCGGGAGGGATTACCGAGGGCAAGCATGCGGCGCAGAAGATTGCTGCCGGTGCCAGCCTGGTGCAGATCTATTCAGGGTTCATCTACAAGGGGCCGGCGCTGATTCGCGAAGCCGTGGACGCCATTGCCGCCTTGCCGCGCTGAACCGCAGACATAAAAAGGGCCCCTTGAAGGGGCCCCTGGGCCTTAGCCCGCCGCCCGGATGGGGCGCGCATGGTAAAAGAATTCAGTTCCTCGTTCAGCCAACGGCGTGAAGTTCGTTGAGTCTATGAATACCCGCAGTGCCGGTCATACCGTCCCAGTTGTCACCGCGTCCTTCGCGCCAGCCATTGATCCATGCCTGGCGTACAGACGGTAGAGTAAAGGGGCAAAGCTCGCGGGATTTGCCGGTGACCCCATATTGGTAGCCACGTGAAAATGCTCGTTCCAACGGATCACGCTTAAGTCTTCTCATAGGGTGTTGCCCTCACTTGTTGACTGTAATGTCCCGTCGGCCTCGTCTGAGGCCGGGCAGAATCGTTCTGCCGGTGTGCGCTCGCTGCCGGCGTGGCGAGCCAAGGTGTTGACGTCGTTGCGGCGTCAACCTGTGTTGAGTTCTAACCAATGCGTCACATCGATGGAATGATCGTTTTGTCATAAGGACGTAACCTTTCCTAGGGTCAAAGGATAAGTAAATAAATGCGTCAGAGCAGGATCCGGCGCAAAGCCCGCTATGATCAGGGTTTGATAAGAATTGAAGTCACTTGGCCACTGCCAGGTGATAATTTGTAACAAGGCTGTCAATACGACGAAGGGTCTATTTTCCCCCTGTCGGTCGTGAAATTTTCATTCTGCCCAGCGATCAAAGGTCTTTCTGCCCCGGCGAAAGGCATGTTTGCCCGGGTGGCCCGGCACTCCTCACGGTGCCATTCGAACGCTCGCTGGAAAGGCGTTCGATTAAACATCGGATGGGCGATGCGCTTGCCCTCCACTTATTGCTCAAAGCACTGGATACCTCATGTCGGACCGTTTCGAACTCTACCTAACCTGCCCTAAAGGTCTTGAAGGCCTGCTCGCCGAAGAGGCTCGCGGCCTGGGCCTTGAAGAGGTGCGTGAACATACCTCGGCCATCCGCGGCTCGGCCGACATGGAAACCGCCTACCGCTTGTGCCTGTGGTCACGCCTGGGCAACCGCGTGCTGCTGGTGCTCAAGCGCTTCAACATGAAGAACGCCGATGACCTCTACGATGGTGTCCACGATGTCGAGTGGCAGGACCATCTGGAAGCCAGCGGTTCGCTGGCCGTGGAGTTCAGTGGCCATGGCTCGGGTATCGACAACACCCATTTCGGCGCCCTGAAGGTCAAGGATGCCATTGTTGACAAGCTGCGCACTCGCGATGGCGAGCGTCCGTCGGTCGACAAGCTCAACCCGGACCTGCGCGTGCATCTGCGTCTGGAGCGCGGTGAAGCGATCCTGTCTCTGGACCTTTCCGGTCACAGCCTGCACCAGCGCGGTTACCGCCTGCAGCAGGGCGCTGCGCCGCTCAAGGAAAACCTTGCCGCCGCCGTGCTGATTCGTGCCGGCTGGCCGCGTATTGCCGCCGAAGGCGGGGCGCTGGCTGACCCGATGTGCGGTGTCGGTACATTCCTGGTGGAAGCAGCGATGATTGCCGCCGACATGGCCCCCAACCTCAAGCGTGAGCGCTGGGGTTTCAGTGCCTGGCTTGGCCATGTACCGGCACTGTGGCGCAAGCTGCATGACGAGGCGCAAGCGCGGGCGCAGGCCGGCCTGGCGCGTCCACCGTTGTGGATTCGCGGCTACGAAGCCGATCCGCGGCTGATTCAGCCGGGCCGCAACAACGTCGAGCGTGCCGGCCTGAGCGACTGGGTGAAAATCTATCAGGGCGAGGTCGGCAGTTTCGAGCCACGTCCAGACCAGAACCAGAAAGGCCTGGTGATCTGTAACCCACCCTATGGCGAGCGTCTGGGTGATGAAGCCAGCCTGCTGTACCTCTATCAGAACCTCGGCGAGCGCCTGCGTCAGTCCTGCCTGAACTGGGAGGCGGCGGTGTTCACCGGCGCGCCTGATCTGGGCAAGCGCATGGGCATTCGTAGCCACAAACAGTACGCATTCTGGAACGGCGCGCTGCCCTGCAAACTGCTGCTGATCAAGGTCCAGCCCGACCAGTTCGTCACCGGCGAGCGCCGTCAACCCGAGCGTGATGCCCAGGGCCACGAAGAGCAGCGTTCACCGGCGGCCGTCGCCAGCGAGCCGGCACGTTTGAGCGAGGGTGGGCAGATGTTCGCCAATCGCCTGCAGAAGAACCTCAAGCAACTGGGCAAGTGGGCCAAGCGCGAGCAGGTCAGCTGCTACCGTCTGTATGACGCCGACATGCCTGAGTACGCGCTGGCCATCGACTTGTACCAGGACTGGGTGCACGTCCAGGAGTACGCCGCACCGCGTTCGATCGATCCGGAGAAGGCCCAGGCGCGCCTGTTCGATGCCCTGGCAGCGATTCCCCAGGCATTGGGCATCGACCAGAGCCGGGTGGTGGTCAAGCGCCGCGAGCGTCAGAGCGGCACCCGTCAGTACGAGCGCCAGAGCACTCAGGGCCAGTTCCTGGAAGTCAGCGAAGGTGGCGTCAAGTTGCTGGTCAACCTGACCGACTACCTGGACACCGGACTGTTCCTCGACCACCGGCCAATGCGCATGCGCATCCAGCGCGAGGCGGCCGGCAAGCGCTTCCTCAACCTGTTCTGCTACACCGCGACGGCCAGTGTCCACGCGGCCAAGGGCGGCGCGCGCAGCACCACCAGCGTTGACCTGTCACGGACCTACCTGGACTGGGCACGGCGCAACCTGTCGCTCAATGGTTTCTCCGACAAGAACCGGCTGGAGCAGGGTGACGTCATGGCCTGGCTGCAAGCCTGTCGTGATGAGTTCGAGCTGATATTCATCGACCCGCCGACCTTCTCCAACTCCAAGCGCATGGAAGGGGTGTTTGATGTTCAGCGTGACCATGTCCAACTGCTCGATCTGGCGGTAGCGCGCCTGGCGCCAGGCGGCGTGCTGTATTTCTCCAACAACTTCCGCAAGTTCCAGCTCGACGAGCACCTGGGCGAGCGTTATTCGGTAGAGGAAATCACCGCTCAGACCCTGGATCCGGACTTTGCCCGCAACACCAAGATTCACCGGGCATGGCGTATTCAGGCGCGCTGAGTGCAATCTTCTCCCAGGCCGTAGATTGCTTCATTAGTGGCTAATAGCTATAACTGAGGAAGGGCCTGGGAAACGCTGCATGCTGGCGTTATGAGTGCAATCTACTATGTCGATGCATGGCGTTCGTCCAAAAATGCTCGGCTTCGTCAGCGAAGAAGTGTCTGCCTGGCTGGTTGCCCTTGTGGCATTGGTGGCCGGCGGACTGTTGACTGCTCTGCTGGCGCTGGCAACCTACGAGTTGTACCAGCAACAGTTGCGTCAACGCTTCGAGTTGCTGGCCAGCGAGCGTTACAGTCGTATCGAAGAACGCTTCGAGGATCAGGTGCAGCGTCTGGATGGGCTGCGCCGGTTCTTCGTCTTTTCCAACGAGATCACCCTCGACGAATTCAACGGCTATGCGCAGCCCTTGCTGCATCGCACCCAGGCCTATTCGTGGGCGCCGCGGGTGCCGGGGCAGGCGCGTCATGCGTTCGAGGCGCGGGCGAGTGAGGTCCTTGGTCGTCCCTACCAGATTCATCAACTGACCGACAGCGGTGCCTTGCAGGTATCACCTGTGCGTTCGGTGCACTATCCGGTGCTGTTTACCCAGGCATTGAGTCTTCAGCGCCAGCCGTTCGGGCTGGATCTACTTTCCCAGGCCTTGCGCGAGGACACCCTGCAACGTGCCTCGAAACCCGGCAGCATGGCCGTTTCTGCGCCGCTGAACCTTACCGATGTCGATCCGGCGTATGCACGCGGGGTGCTGATGGCGGCGGCGGTGTTCGCGCCACGCGATCCTGGGCCCGAGCCGCAGGGTTATGTCATGGCGGTGATCAGTATGCGGCAGTTGATGGCCGAAGGTTTGCCCACGGCCGTCCAGGACAATCTGGTGGTACGCATCCGCGACCTGAGCGGGCCGGACGGCCAACAAGAGGTGCTGTTTCAATCGGATAATCAGGGCGCCTCTTCACCGCTGGCTGCCAGTCATCTATTGCACCTGGCTGATCACGACTATCAGCTCGATATCCGTCCAAGCCTGGCCTTCATGCAGGCCAACCGGTCTTCGGCCGTCACTGCCGTGGTGTTTCTCGGCGGCTTGCTCAGTGTGTTGCTCAGTGCCTTGCTGTTCAGTCTGTTCAGTCAGCGTCAGCGCGCCCTGACCCTGGTCGAGCAGCGCACCGGCGAATTGCGCATCAGTGAGCAATCCCTGCGCGATACTCACAATCAACTGCGCAGTGTGCTCAATGCCGCGACTCAGGTCGCGATCATTGCCACCAGTCTGCGGGGGGTGGTCAGCACCTTCAATGCCGGCGCCGAACGCATGCTTGGCTACAGCAGTGCCGAAGCGGTAGGGAGCCTCACCCTCGAAGCACTGGTCTCACCCCAGGAGCTGCACCAGCGGGCCAGGGACTTGAGCCAGCGTTATGGCCGCGAAGTCACGCCCGCCCAGGCCATGTTCGCGCAAACGGTCCAGGAAGGTGGTAACGAGGCGGGGGAGTGGACGCTGCAGCGCAAGGACGGCAGCCATTTGCTGGCCAACATGCTGGTGACCGCGGTGCTCGATGAGCAGGGCCTGTGGGTCGGACATCTGGCGATCTGTATCGATGTCACTGAACGCAAGCGTGTACACGAAGCCCTGGCAGCCCGCGACCGCCTGCTGGACAAGCTCAGTGCCGAGGTGCCCGGCGGCATCTATCAGTTTCGCCTGCGCCCGGACGGCAGTTCCTGTTTCACCTACGCCAGTGAAGGCTTGCGTGATATCTACGAGATCGAACCCGAGTTGTTGCGCCAGGATGCTACCGCGGTGTTTGAGCGCATCCATCCGGATGATCTGCTGCGTGTGCGTACCTCGATCAGCAGTTCCGCGGATCAGCTGACCCCTTGGCGTGAAGAGTACCGGGTGTTGTTACCGCTGGCAGGCCAGCGCTGGGTTCGGGGCGAAGCGACCCCTGAGCCGGAGGCGGATGGCAGTACGCTCTGGCACGGCTATCTGACGGATATTTCCGATTTGAAGCGGGTCGAAGAAGAGTTGCGCGCGTTGTCGGTGACCGATTCTCTGACCGGTATTCACAACCGCCGCTATTTCCAGGAACGCTTGAAGACCGAACTTGAGCGTGCCCAGCGTGACCAGCAGGATCTGGCGGTAATCATGCTGGATATCGACCATTTCAAGCGCATCAACGACCAGTTCGGTCACGCTGTCGGTGACCATGTATTGCGCAGCCTGTGTCAGCGCGTCAGTCACCGTCTGCGGCGCACCGATGTGTTCTGTCGCTTGGGCGGGGAGGAGTTCATGGTGTTGTGCCCTGGCAGCAACGCCGAGCAGGCGCATTCGCTGGCCATGGAGTTGTGGCAGGGGGTGCGTAGTGTGCCGGTAGAGGGCGTCGGGCAGGTTACCGCAAGCTTCGGGGTAGCGGGATGGCGCCCGGGGGAGGGCGCCGATGCCTTGTTGCTACGCGCCGACTCCGGTGTCTATGCGGCCAAGCAAGCTGGCCGCGATCGGGTCGAGGCAGAGTTGCCCTGAGCGTTCAGGGCGTGACAGCGGCAGTGCTGTTGACCAGTTTCGGCTGGCGATACAGGTCCAGCAGTACCTGGTCGAGCACCGCTGAGGCACCCCAGGGTTTCGGATCGTTGAGGATCGCCGCCACTGCCCAGGTGTTGCCGTTGCTGTCGCGACTGAATCCGGCGATGGCGCGTACGGTGTTCAGGGTGCCGGTCTTGATGTGCGCTTCACCGGTCATCGCGGTGCGCTTGAGGCGCTTGCGCATGGTGCCGTCCATGCCCACCAGCGGCATGGAGCTGATGAACTCGGCGGCATACGGGCTTTTCCAGGCCGCTTGCAGCAGGGCCGCCATTTCCCGGGTGCTGACCCGTTCGGCGCGGGACAATCCGGAACCGTTCTCCATGATCAGGTGCGGTGCGGTGATGCCCTTTTTCGCCAGCCATTGGCGTACCACACGCTGCGCTGCCCGGGCGTCGTCGCCGTCGGCGTCGGTGCGGAACTGTGCGCCCAGGCTCAGGAACAACTGCTGGGCCATGGTGTTGTTACTGTACTTGTTGATATCGCGGATGATCTCGACCAGGTCAGGCGAGAAGGCGCGTGCCAGCAGGCGGGCACTTTTCGGCACGTTGTCGATCCGGTCGCGGCCCTGGATGGTGCCGCCCAGCTCGTTCCAGATAGCCCGTACCGCGCCTGCAGCGTAGGTCGGGTGGTCGAGCAGCGACAGGTAGGTCTGCGAGTTGCAGCCATCCCCCAGCTGACCACTGACCACCACGGTGACGCCGTCGGCCTGGGTAACCGGGTTGTAGCGCACGTCGCCCGTGCATTGCTTGCTGTTGACCGCTTTGACCTGGTTATCGATGCGGATGTTGGCAATCGGTGGCTCGACCGACACCAGCACTTTGCCGCCGTCGTTACGGGCCACAAAGCGCAGGGCTTTGAGGTTGATCAACAAGGAGTCCGGCTTGACCAGGAAGGGTTTGTTTTCGTCGCCACCGTCATCATTGAACTGCGGGAGTACCGGCTGGACGAAATGGCTGCGGTCTAGCACCAGGTCGCCGCTGATGGTTTGCACACCGTTGGCGCGCAGGTCGCGCATCAGCAACCAGAGCTTTTCCATGTTCAGTTTTGGATCGCCGCCACCCTTGAGGTAGAGGTTGCCCTGCAGGACACCGTTACGCAGCGGGCCGTCGCTGTAGAACTCGGTCTTCCATTGGTGGGTGGGGCCAAGCAGCTCCAGCGCCGCATAGGTGGTGACCAGCTTCATGGTTGAGGCCGGGTTGACCGAGACATCGGCGTTGAACACTGTTGGCGTGCCTGGGCCGTTGAGCGGCAGCATCACCAGCGACAGGGCCGAGTCCTGCAATTTATTGGTCTTCAGCGCTTGCTGGACTTTGGCCGGCAGCGTGGTGTTGACGGCAGCCGCCTGGGAAGGCAGCGCAACGGGCAGGAGCAAGCCGGCAAGCAGAAGAGGGCGTAAAGATCTGATCATGTGCAATAAAACCCTGCAAGCGAGGGGTGAAAAAAACGGAGCGAGGAAAGGTGAAGGCTCCGGTACGAAAAATATAACGCGCATTATGCCCCAAGGCGCAGGGCGATGGGGCAGTGCGACAGGGTGGCTTGTCGGCTTTTATTCCGGCAGCCTCGTGGCGAAACTGGTAAAGTGCGCCGCGTTATTACTCAAGAGGATTGTTTCATGGCCACTAACCGTTCCCGCCGTCTGCGCAAAAAACTCTGCGTGGATGAATTCCAGGAGCTGGGTTTTGAACTGAACCTGGAGTTCAAGGAAGACCTGACCGACGAAGCCGTTGATGCCTTCCTCGATGCTTTCCTGGCAGACGCTATGGATGCCAATGGTCTGGACTATGTTGGCGGCGACGACTTCGGTCTGGTTTGCAAAGCAGATCGTGGCTCGGTAACTGAAGAGCAACGCGCTGCCGTTGAAAGCTGGCTCAAAGGCCGCAACGAGCTGACCAAGATTGAAGTCAGCCCGCTGCTGGACGCCTGGTATCCGGAAAACCCGATCAATCCGGTTGCCTGATGTCAGATGAAACGGCGGCCCCAGTGGCCGCCGTTTTGTTTTCAGCTCACCTGTGCTGCGGCACCGGTTGAGCCACCGTGGAGCAAATGTTGTTCCAGCGCCCGCTCGACCGCAACCATTGCCGCCGCCACCTGATGTTGGTGACGTTCGAGTGTGTGGGCCGGAGCATTCGCCTGACAGCCTGATTCGAGCTGTTCGCAGGCAACGATCAGGGCGCTGGCCTGAATGATCCGCGCGGCGCCGAGAACGCGATGGGCCTCGTCCTTCAATTGTCCGGATTGAAGGCTTGGATCAAGCCCCTCCAGTACCAACCGATCCCGACTTAAGCTCTGTTGCAACTGCTCCAGCAATGCATGCAGGTCGGCGGCACTGCTGCCCACTACCGGCTCCAGGCCCCGCAGGTCGAAAGGCGCTGGGTGGGCGCAGAAAGGGCGTTGGGGCAGTGATTGCACCTGGGCGAGGCGCCGACTTAATGCCCTGAGGCTGATCGGCTTGAGCAGGCAGTCGTCCATGCCCGCTTGCCGGCATTGCTCGCGGACTTCGGGCTGGGCATTGGCGGTATAGCCGAGGATGGTGCAGCGTGGTCGTTGTCGTTCGCGCTCTTCAGTGCGTACGGCCTGGGCGAGCTGATAGCCATCGATACCTGGCATGTTGCAGTCAAGAATCAATACATCGAATACCTCCCGCCGCCACAGCTCCAGGCCTTCCAAACCATTGTCGGTACTGCAGTGCTGCAACCCGAGATAATTCAGTTGCTGGGTCATCAGCAACAAATTGGCGGGATGGTCGTCGACTATCAGTACGTTCAGCGCGGTATCGACCCTGTACGGTTCGGGCGTCAGTGCAGGCAAGCCGGGCTGGCTGGCCATGAGTGACAACGGCATGCTGATATGCACGCGGGTGCCCAGGCCAAACACGCTGTGCAACGTCAGGCTACCGCCCATCAGCTTGCACAGGTCGCGGCTGATCGCCAGGCCCAGGCCCGTGCTGCTGCGCGCCAGACTGCTGTCGGGATTGGCCTGGGCGAACGGCAGGAACAGGCGTTGCTGGTCTTGCTCTCGAATGCCGATGCCGCTGTCCTGTACGGTCAATTCAAGTAGGGCCAGGCCCGGCTCGGGGCCAGGTTCCAGGGTCAGGTCGATGATGATCTGTCCCCGTTCGGTGAACTTGATCGCATTGCTGACCAGATTCGAAAGAATCTGTTTGAAACGCAGCGGGTCGAGTCGAACGTCGACGTGCGCATCTGGGCTGATACGAATCATCAGGCACAGGTTTTTCTGCCGTGCCAGGCCGTCGAACACCCGTCCGACAGACTCTACCAGTTTCGCCAGATTGACCTGCTCTGGTGCCAGGGACAGGTGTCCTGACTCGATGCGGGCAATGTCGAGTATGTCGCCGATCAAGGCCAACAGGTCCTTGGCCGAACTGTAGGCAACCTCTACCGCTGATCGATCCGATTGGCCCTGATCGGCTTTCTCCAGCGTCAGCTCGAGCATGCCGAGGATGGCGTTCATCGGCGTGCGGATCTCATGGCTGATGGTTGCCAGAAAGGTACTTTTGGCCCGATTGGCGTCATCGGCCTGCTGCTTGGCCTGGCTCAGGTCCTGGATCAATTGGCGCCGCTCACTGATGTCTATCCAGCCGCCGATGATGCCCTGGACTTCACCCAGCGAGTCCCGGTAGGGCAGGATCCAGTGGTAGATGGTTATGGCCCGGTCGTTGAGCAGGAGCGGGCGGTCAACGATCAAGGGCACGCCCTCGCGCATCACCTGCTGGTAGTCGGCCTGGATCTGGCTGGCATAACAGTTGTCGCCCAGCGCGCCATCCTCGATACGCCTGTCCAGAACCTCATCAAGCGGCAACTGCACGGCTTCCAGGTAGCTGTCGTTGCAGCTTTGCAGTAGCCCGTCGCGATCACGCACATAAATCGGATGAGGGGTGCCGTTGAGCAGCGTACGCATGAATTCGAGCTGATCGCCAAGGGCGCGTTCAGCCGCCTCGCGTTGCTTGATCTGGCGGCGCATCCAGGCATTCCAGGCCAATGACAACAACAGCAGCAGACTGGTGGCCAATACGATTTGCAGGACCAGTTGATGGTACTTGTTCCAGTAGGAGTCGGTGTCGGCACTGTAACCCCGCCAGCGGCTGTTGATGATGCCCAGTTCTTCCGGGGCAATACTCAACAGGGCTTTGTCCAGAATCGATGTCAGTTCCTGAGCATGCCGAGCGGTAGCCATCGAAAAGGCCGCAGGTTCGGTACCGACCGAGGCACGAATGACCAGCCCCGGCTGACTCGCCATACTGAAATTGGCGTCGATCAGCGGCACAATCGCGGCATCGACATGACCGTTGGCAAGCAGGGACGTGGAGTAAGCGGAGCTTTCGGTTTCCACCACCTGGATGCCGGCCCTGCGTTCACGCAGGCTGTCGCCCAACGCGCTGTTGCGGGTCAGGGCGACACGCCGGTTGGACAGTTGCTCTAGAGAGGCAGGTTGCTCGGCACCGCTACGGGTCAACAGTACGTAGGAGTTTTCCAGGTAAGGACGACTGATGGCCAGGGTGTTTTCCCGGTGTTTGCTGTGGCTGATCGCGGCAATCAGATCGGCTTGACCATGGTTCAAGCGATCGATCATATCGCTGAAGCCGTTGGCGCGTTGTACTTCGAAGCGCAGACCGGTACGCAGGCGAATCAGTTCGAGCAGGTCGGCGGCAATCCCGCGAAAATTCCCGGCACTGTCGAAAAAGGTCAGTGGCGCTGCGGTTTCGTTGACCACTACGCGTACTACCGGGTGCTCGCTCAGCCAGCGTTCTTCGCGTTGCGAGAGTTGCAGTTTGCGGTCGGTCAGCAGTACATCGCTGCCGGCACTCCAGCGTTTGAACAGATTTTCCCGGGCATTGCTCGGCAGGTTGTCGAGTGTGGCATTGACCAGCTGCAGCAGGGCGTGGTTGCTTTGCTGCACGGCAAAACTGAAACCTACCGGCTCGTGTTTGCCGAAGTTGGCCATCTTGACATTTTGCAGGTGCCCCTGGTTGATCAGGTAGTGGGTGGAAATGGTATCGCCGAGAAAGACATCGGCCTGGTCGAATGCGACAGCATTGAGGGCATTCTGGTAGGAGGGGTAGGTCTGGATCTTTGCCTTGGGGTAGTTGGCCCGTACCTCCGCAAGCGGGAGGTAGTGATAGACCATGCTCAGGCGCAGGCCGGCCAGGCCGGCATCAAGGGGGCGTATTTCGTTTTCGCGGGTAACCAGAACCGGTTGGTCCACTGCGTAGGGTCTGGAAAGCACCACCCCCGGTGTGGCGGCTTCGAAACCATTGGCACTGCCGAGCAGGTCAATCTGCCCCAGGGTCAAGGCCCTGACAGCGTCCTGGCGACTGGCAAAGCGTCGTACCTGAATCGGCAAGCCGAGGGTGCGTCCCAGGATTCCGGCAATGTCAGCGGTCAGGCCTTCGTAGTCGCGACCGCTGGTGGTTATGTCGAAGGGTGGGTAATCCGGTGCCGAGGTCCCCAGCAGCAAGCGCTCCTTGCCGTCGAGCCAGTGCCGTTGCGCTGAATTCAGCGAGAGCTCCATGCCAATCGGCTGTGCACGGCTTAGCAACTTGTAGTGGCTGGCCTGAACCTGGTCGGCGAGGGCCGTCGAAACCAGGCTCAGGCAGGCCAGAACGATGCACAGATACCCAGAGAGGATGCGCCTAGGCATGGCTGGACTCAAACCAGAGCATTGCGTTTGGCCATTTCAATGAGTTCGACCAGCGACTTGGCCCTGAGCTTCTGCATCAAGCGTTTTTTGTAAGTACTAACGGTCTTGTTGCTTAGGAACATACCTTGGGCAATTTCCTTGTTGCTCCTGCCCTGGGCAAAGAGTTGCAGAACCATCAGCTCGCGATCATTGACTTGCTTGAACAGCTCCAGCTCGCAACGCTCATCACCTTGAAGGTGCAGCTTGTTGATTGCCTGACTAGGGAAATAGTTATAACCCGACAGAACCGCTTTTATTGCACTGAGCAATTCACTCAGGTCTTCCTGTTTACACACATAGCCCGCGGCGCCGGAGTGCATGCGGCGAACAGCAAACAGTGCGGGTGATTGTGCAGTGAGTACCAGGATTTTCAGCGGAATGGCCATGGTGTGAAAGCGCGACAACACTTCCAGGCCATCGAGTCGGGGGATGCTGATGTCCAGAATGATCAGGTCTGGCAGGCATTCCCGGACCATTTGCATGGCGTCCACGCCATTGTCCGACTCTCCGACCACGCTATAGCCTTCATTCTCCAGAAGCATGCGCACCGCCAGGCGAATGACCGGATGATCGTCGATGATGAATACAGAATGCATGATGAACTTTCCATATAAGGTGCCAGAGATTAAGCGGGCACCTTAACGCAGATAGAACAAGTCGCACACGAACACAAAGGCCGGTAAGTGCCATATAGGAAATTTCTTACCTTAAATGCAGGTAAGGACTACAAGTGTTATTTCATGATATTGCAGGGTGGGAGGGTGTCAGTAACTGCGTGTTTCGAATTGTTCGATTTGTTTAATAAGTACTGTGTTATGTAGGGTTGGTCCTACAATGTAATGCACTAATAAATAGCCAGGTCTGCGATCAATACTGCTTCACACACCTGGCTGGCGGTTTATGCCGTCAAACCGGACTTGAGCGTCCGGTCATTTCCCGTGCCATTTCGCTGGCATAGCTGTCTGTCATCCCGGCAATGAAGTCGATCATGCGCAGGAACGAGGTATGCAGTGATGCCGAAGGATTGGGGGCGTTGTTGCCAAGGAGGTCGAGGATGCGCCGGCTCTTGAATGACGGCGTGCGCCCGCCATGTTGTTCGAGGGCCGCGCCACAGAAGGAATTGAGCAGAATCTCGAGGGTGGTGTAGGCACCGATTTCGTGGAGTGTCTTGCGTTTGTCCTGGAAGATTTTTTTGCGTGCCATGTCTTTGGCCTGCAAGACGCAGCGTTTTGCCGGGCCGTGCATGTGTTCGACCAGGTCGCCCTGCAGTTTCCCCGACAGCAGGGCGTCCTGCTGTTCGACAAAAGCACGGGCGGCGGCGTTGGTCAGGTGTTCGATGGCCTTGCCGCGCAGAATGGCCAGTTTACGCCGGCGTGAGTCGCCGGGACCCAATTGCCGATAGGTTTCCGGCAAGTCGTCACCCACCAGGCTCAGCAGTAGCGACTCGACCTCCGGATAGTCAAGCAGCTCCATCTCCAGGCCGTCCTCCAGATCGATCAGCGCGTAGCAGATGTCGTCAGCAGCCTCCATCAAGTACACCAGCGGGTGGCGGGCCCAACGTTGATCCTCGATCTGCGGCAGGCCGAGTTTGCGGGCAATCTGCTCAAGCAGCGGCAGCTCGCTCTGGTAACAGCCGAACTTGTGTTTCTTGTAGCCCAGCGCGTCGGCATGGCGGGCGGTCCAGGGGTATTTCAGGTAAGTTCCGAGGGTTGCGTAAGTCAGGCGGGTGCCACCGTCGAATTGGTGGTACTCAAGCTGAGTCAGTACCCGAAAGCCCTGGGCATTGCCTTCGAAATTGAGAAAGTCGGCACGTTCGGCATCCGTCATGGCGTCAAGCCAGCCGCGTCCTGCAGCCTGCTGGAACCAGTGGCGGATAGCATCTTCACCGGAATGACCGAAGGGTGGGTTGCCAATGTCGTGGGCCAGGCAAGCCGATTGCACGACCATGCCCAGGTCGCTCGGCTCGCACCATTGGGGGAGCCGGTCACGCAGGGTTTCGCCGACACGCATGCCCAATGAACGGCCGACACAACTGACTTCCAGCGAATGGGTCAGGCGGGTGTGGATGTGATCGTTGCTCGAGACCGGATGTACCTGGGTCTTGCGTCCCAGGCGGCGGAAGGCACCGGAGAAAATGATCCGGTCATGATCCTTGTGAAAGGGGCTGCGTCCCAGCTCTTCAGGGCTGTGCAGGGTCTTGCCGAGACGTTCGCGGGTGAGCAGGGTGTTCCAGTCCAAGGCCAGTTCTCCGATACAGGGGCATGCGTCTAGCTTCCCGTGTCGGAGTAATGCCTGCAAGTGCTGATCCTGCTTCATCCACCTCTAAGGTGCTTCAGCGCTTGCTGGCAGCCCCCTGCATCACCAGTTTGAGCAAGGGTATCAGGCTGCTGCCCAGGCGAACCATGCGGCTCAGGCTACCGCTCTTGGCACCCTTGCCGGTCAGAAAGCCCAGTACCACCACCGCACCAATTCCCCACAACGGTGCATGCTTGATGCCCAGCCCGCCCTGCAAACTATCGCCCATGGCGCGCAGGCGGTTCAGGGGATTGAGCAACTGCCCGGATTCATGACGAATTTCCTGGCGGTGCATCTCCAGGCGCAGGCGCACCAGCGCCTTGCGCAGTTCACGCCGATTGGTAGTTTTCGGTAGCTCAGGCAGGCTCATGGCAACAGGCGCTCCCGGTCCTTGGCAAGTTCTTCGAGGGTCGAGCTGAACGGTGACGATTCATCGTACACCGCAGCTTTCAGGCGCAAGGCGCAGAACAGCGCCGCCAGGCCGTAGAACACGCACAGGCCAATGACGCCGGCCAGGCGGTAACTGTCCCACAGCAGCACCAGCACCAACGCCGAGAGGGCGACCAGCAAGAGCAGGGCGAAAACCAGGGCCAGACCGGCAAACAGCAGCAGGCTCAAGGTGCGCGCTTTCTGTTCCTGCAGTTCAATGCCGAACAACTCGACATGGCCGTGCAACAGGCCAAGCACGGCAGCACCCAGACGCTTGCTCGAGGCGGAAGTGGTGCCGTTCGATTCGCTATCCATGGCCAACCTCAGCGCCGGCTTGCCAGCAAGCCAATCAGAAAGCCGACGCCGGCGGCGATGCCAACCGATTGCCAGGGGTTGCTCTGCACATACTCTTCGGTAGCGCTCAGGGCAGCCTCGCCGCGTTCGCGGACAGAGTCCTGGGTCAGTTGCAGGGTTTCGCGAGCACGAATCAAGCTGTCGTGAATCTGGCCACGCAGTTCGTCGGCCTGATCACCGGCCAGGGTGGCGGTGTGCTCCAGCAACTTTTCCGTGTCGCGAACCAACGCCTGAAAGTCAGCCATCAGTATGTCTTGAGCAGTCTTTGCCGATTTGCTGGTCATGGGGCTCTCCTTAAGGGTGTATGGCTATTTCGAGTCGCGATCATTGACGAAGGTTCAGTGAAACGCGCTGGTACAGGTTTTGCTGTCGCAAGGTGCACTCAAGTCGGGTGCTTGCGTTAAATCTGTGCGCAGGCGTCAGCCGGACTTGTAAACCTTAACCCAATCCATGACAAACCCAAGGAAAAACTCCGGATATCAGCAGGATCGGCCAGGGAGGTGGCGTTGCAATGATCCAGGCTGGTGCAAAAAGGAGTCACTCCGCGCTGTCTTGGTGCTTTTTCGAAAGGCCTGCCGACTCCATGGAAAACCTGCAAAGTGCGGTGGACACTCTGGTCCACGGCTCCAACACACTCTTTATTCTGCTGGGCGCCGTCATGGTCCTGGCCATGCACGCCGGATTCGCCTTCCTGGAAGTGGGTACCGTGCGGCACAAGAACCAGGTCAATGCACTGTCGAAGATCCTCAGTGATTTTGCCGTCTCGACCCTGGCGTATTTTTTCGTCGGCT
Source organism: Pseudomonas sp. (assembly GCA_036643775.1). Taxonomy (GTDB): domain Bacteria; phylum Pseudomonadota; class Gammaproteobacteria; order Pseudomonadales; family Pseudomonadaceae; genus Aquipseudomonas. The sequence goes on from JAVXRI010000045.1 coordinate 23,538, forward strand.
ACTGGATTTCCTATGGTGTGAGCTTCCTGCAGCCAGCAGCAGTGCTCAGCAATGAACACGGCTACAGCCTGGTGAAGTTCTTTTTCCTGCTGACCTTTGCGGCAGCGATCCCGGCAATCATTTCCGGCGGCATCGCCGAACGGGCCCGCTTCGCTCCGCAGATGTGCGCTACGGCGCTGATTGTCGCCTTCGTCTATCCCTTCTTCGAAGGCATCGTCTGGAATGGCAATCTGGGTTTCCAGGCTTGGTTGCAGGCGCAGTTTGGTGCCAGCTTCCATGATTTTGCCGGCTCCGTGGTGGTGCATGCCATGGGGGGGTGGCTGGCCTTGACCGCGGTGCTGCTGCTCGGCCCGCGCAATGGCCGTTACCGCGACGGCAAGCTGGTGGCATTTGCGCCCTCGAACATACCCTTTCTGGCTCTGGGCTCGTGGATTCTGATTGTTGGCTGGTTTGGCTTCAATGTCATGAGTGCCCAGACCCTGCAAGGGGTCAGCGGGCTGGTCGCGGTCAACTCGCTGATGGCCATGGTCGGCGGTACGGTGGCGGCGTTGCTGGTCGGTCGCAATGACCCGGGTTTTTTGCACAACGGTCCGTTGGCCGGGCTGGTGGCGGTGTGTGCAGGCTCTGACTTGATGCACCCGGTCGGGGCACTGGCCACCGGTGCGATTGCCGGGGCCTTGTTTGTCTGGTGTTTCATTGCGGCGCAGAACACCTGGAAAATCGACGATGTCCTGGGCGTCTGGCCACTGCACGGATTGTGCGGGGTGTGGGGTGGCATCGCCTGCGGGATTTTCGGCCAGACAGCACTCGGAGGCCTGGGTGGTGTCAGCCTGATCAGTCAGTTGCTCGGCAGCCTGGCCGGGGTGCTGGTGGCGCTGGTGGGCGGCTTTGCCGTATATGGCGCGATCAAACTGCTGCTCGGCCTGCGCTTGAGTCAGGAGCAGGAGTATTACGGCGCCGACCTGTCGATCCACAAAATCGGCGCCACCAGCCAGGATTGACTAACGTCCCGCCACCAGTCGGGCCTCACAGGCTGCGAGGGCGGGCAGGGGGCCGCTGAGCAGGACCGCGTCGCCTGCATGCAGGCAGGTATCGGCGTTCACCGCCAGTTCCTCACCGTTGCGCTGCACTGCCTGGATCTCGACACCCAACTGTTCGAGGTCGAGCTCGGTCAGCGGGCGTCCACAGGCGTAGGCCTCGGCGCCAAGATTGACCGCATGCATCATGGCCTTGGGCAGGCCTTCGCTGTCGACCGGGCTGGTCTGGGCGCCATGGTAGAAGGCCTGGAGCATGCGGTAGCGCGTCTTGCGCACTTCATCGATACGCGCTTGCACCTGCTCCATTGGCAGCCCGAGCATGACCAGTGCGTGGGACGCGAGCATCAGGCTCGATTCGAGCAGCTCAGGTACCACCGCAGTCGCACCGGCTGTACGCAGCTCTTCACGCTGACTGTCATCACGGGTACGCACCAGAATCTGCACCTGGGCGTGACGTTCGCGAGCTGCCTTGAGCACACTCATGGCGATGTCGGTCTTGTCCACCGCAATCACCAGCAGACGCGCACGTTCCAGGCCGATGGCACTGAGCAACTCGCCGCGACGTGAGTCACCATAGTGCACGCAGCTTTCGCCCGCAGCGGCTTCCTGAACCCTTACAGGGTCGTCATCCAGGGCAATGAACGGGATGTTTTCCCTGCGCAGGAAGCGCCCGATCGACTGCCCAACCCGGCCATAGCCGCAGATCAGCACGTGACCGCTCATCGAGGCGCTTTGTGCCTCGATTGCCTCCAGGTGGACCTCCTCATTGGGCTTGCGGTGCAGGTGGGCGGCAATGCTCGGTGCAGCACGCAGCAGCAGCGGTGTGACGAGCATCGAGCAGAAGGTAGCGGCCAGCAGCAGATTGCCGAGGGCTTCAGGGAGCAAGTGGGTTTGCTGCATCTGCGCCATCAGGGCGAAACAGAATTCGCCGCCTTGGGCCAAGGCCAGGCCACTGCGCCAGGCCGTTTCGGCATCGCTGCCACGCACCCGCACCAGTGCCGCGACCACACAGCCTTTGACCACCAGCAGGCCGAGGGTCAGGGCGAGGATCTCGAAGCCATGGGTGGCAAAGAGTTGCAGGTCGATGAGCATGCCGATACTCACGAAAAACAGCCCGAGGAGAATGTCCCGGAACGGGCGGATGTCCGCTTCGATCTGATGGCGATAGTTACTCTCGCCCAGCAGCATGCCGGCCAGGAATGCGCCCAGCGCCGGCGACAGGCCGAGCAGGTGCGTCAGCCAGGCAGTGAGCAACACAATGACCAGTGCCAGCAGTACGAACAACTCTGCTGAATGCGAGCTGGCAACTTCATGGAACAGGCGCGGCAGTAACCAGCGGCTGGCCAGCAGCAGGCCGACAAACAGAATGACGGTTTTGCCCAGGGTCAACGGCAAGGCCCAGTACCAGGCTTGGCCCCCTTCGCCGGCAAACACCGGCACCAGGGTCAGCAGCAATACAGCCACCACATCCTGGAACAGCAGCACGCCAATGGCGTTTTGCCCGTGGCTGCTGAAAATCTCCCCCAGGCTGGTCAGTTCCTTGCTGACAATCGCCGTGGATGACAACGCCAGCCCGGCGCCGAGCAGCAGGGCTGCGTTGGCGGGCATGTCGAGCAGGAACAGCAGCCCTGCGAGGAGGATCGCCGAGCAGATCACCTGAAGGCTGCCCAGACCGAACACCACCTTGCGCAGGGCGATCATCTTCGACAGGGAAAACTCAAGGCCAAGGGAGAACAGCAGGAAGACCACGCCCATTTCCGCGAGGTCTGGCAACTCTTCGCTTTCATTGACCCAGTTCAGGGCAGTGGGGCCGACAAACAGGCCCACACACAGATACCCCAGCACAGGTGGCAGCTTCAGGCGCCTGAAGAAGGCAATGACGACCAGCGACGAGGCCAGAATGATCAACAGGTTGGCAAACACGAAACACTCCATGTGATAAAGCGATAAAAAACCAGTAAGTCTGAACGATAGCGGTTGTTCGCACGCTGATCTGCATCAGCAGCCAGATGGCATCGGAGGTATCGAAGGCCGATGCTCGACTGCCGCAGACTGCAGTCCTAGAATAGTGATCCTTTCTACCCTTTGTCGGGAACTGTAAATGCCTCCTGAATGCCAACTGTTCGGCACCCTGGGTTGTCACCTGTGTGAAGTGGCTGAAGCCTTGTTGATGCCTTTCGTCGAGCATGGTCTGCTGGTTGAACTGGTCGATATAGCCGACAACGAAATCTGGGTCGAGCAATACGGCCTGAAGATTCCCGTGCTGCGCCGCTGTGACAACGGCGCAGAGTTGAACTGGCCGTTTGATGCCGACCAGGTGGTGGCTTTTCTGCGTTGACGTAATCGCTGGGCGGAGAGATTTCCTGTCGTGCACGGCAGGGTAGGGATGTGGACAATCCTTGGATACTTTTTTGCAAACCAAGGAACGGTCCATGTACCTGAGTGAACACTTCACATTGGCTGAAATGACGGTGTCGGAAACCGCTGCGCGCCGGGGTATCGACAACACGCCCAACGCCGAAATCCTGGCCAATCTGCGCCGTCTGAGCACCTTTCTGGAACACGTACGATTACTGTTCGATAAACCCATGGTGATCAGTAGCGGCTACCGCTCGGTTGAATTGAACCAGGCTGTCGGCGGTTCACGCTCCAGTGTTCATATGCAGGGATTGGCAGCGGACGTCAATGTGCTGGGTGTGACGCCAAGAGTATTTGCGCAGCGTGTGGCAGACAGCCCGTTGATGTTCGATCAACTGATTCTCGAGTTCGACCAATGGGTGCATGTGGCGCTTGCCGCAACGACTGAGCGTCGGCAATTGCTGACGATTCGCAAGGGCACCGGTTACCTTCCCGGACTGGTCTGAGTGCTCTGCGATTGACGTGTCCGACAACTCTGAATATGCTGTATATAAATACAGTATTGGGGTGGCGTCTGCCTCGAGGATCCAAACCATGGTCAATGTCGAACAGCTGAAGTACACCGTCAATCGTATGTCCACCACCATGGTCAGCGAGGCGGTGCTCGAGTTGCGCCTCGATGGTCTGGTGCTGGAGGGCAAGACGCCCTTCAACAAGCTGCACTTCAACACCTGCTTTGCCGAGATCGAAGCATTGTTCCAGCGTGCTGGCTATCACCGCCCGCTGGATGTGGTCGGTTACCAGGGCTTGCTGTATGCGCTCTATGACCCTGGCCGCTGGGAGGCGGTTGACGTATTGCGCTGGCTCAAGGAGTTCACCGAGGCGGCTGCAACCCGGGCTGGCTGAGCTGCCAGGCTTGCGGGATAATGCGCGGTCTATCTGTCGCGAGCGTTTCCATGGCCACTGCCCCTTTCGATCCGGCCCAGCATCAAGCCAGTACGGTCTGTCTACCCCCTGGCAGCTGGGCAACCGTGCTCGATTGTCTGAGTGAGCATTTCAAGGCAATCGGGCGCGAGCAGTGGCTTGACCGCATTGCCCGTGGGCGCGTGCTGGATGCTCAAGGTGAGCCGATCAGTGTGACGCTGGCCTACAAGCAGGGACTGCGCATCCACTATTTCCGTGAAGTGCCCAACGAGAAGCCGATCCCCTTCGAAGAGCAGATCCTGCATGTCGACGAGCATCTGGTGGTGGCTGACAAACCGCATTTTCTGCCGGTCACGCCGACAGGCGAGTATGTCGAACACACCTTGTTGCGCCGGCTGATTCGTCGCCTGGGAAACCCGAACCTGGTTCCTTTGCATCGTATCGATCGTCATACCGCCGGGCTGGTGTTGTTTTCCGCCAATCCCCAGAGCCGCTCGGCCTATCAATCACTGTTCCCCAATCGCCAGATCGACAAGCACTATCAGGCTATTGCCCGGGCCTTGCCGCAGCTTGAGTTTCCGTTGACGCACAAGAGCCGTATGGTCAGTGGCGAGCCGTTCTTCCGCATGCAGGAAGTCGAAGGGCAGAGCAACAGTGAAACCCTGGCCGAGGTGCTGGAGAAGAACGGCGAGCTGTGGCGTTACGGGTTGTCGCCTATCACCGGCAAAACGCACCAGTTACGTGTGCACATGACGGCGTTGGGTGCGAGCATCTGCAACGATCCGTTTTATCCACAGGTGGTGGAGGATCAGGACGACTACAGCAAACCATTGAAATTGTTGGCGCAGCGCTTGCGGTTCAAAGATCCGCTTAGCGGTGAAGAGCGCTTTTTCGAAAGCCGGCTAACGCTCGACTGGTAAGGCGGGAAGCGGCGCACCCATAGGCGGGTGCGCCGTTTTTTCAGCGGTTGAAGCGCTCGACCAGCGAGTACTGGGTAGTGGCAGTGCGGGTCAGTTCTTCACTGAGCAAGGCCGAATGCTGAGCCTGCTCGGACGTCTGATCAGCCAGTTCGGCAATCGTGCTGATATTACGGCTGATCTCATCGGCTACCGCCGTCTGCTCTTCGGTAGCCGCGGCGATCTGGGTCGTCATGTCGGTGATATTGGCCACCGCTTCGCTGATACCGACCAGTGCCTGGTCCGCTTCCATCACGCGTGCCACGCCTTCCTCGGCCTGGCGATGGCCCGACTCCATGGTCTGCACGGCATTGCTGGCGGTTTGCTGCAGCTTGGCGATCAGGCCGTGAATCTGACCGGTCGATTCGCTGGTGCGTTGCGCCAGTTGGCGAACCTCGTCGGCCACCACGGCAAAGCCACGGCCCATCTCGCCCGCTCGCGCGGCTTCAATGGCGGCGTTGAGGGCCAACAGGTTGGTCTGGTCGGCGATGCCCTTGATGACATCGACCACGCCTCCGATCTCATCACTGTCGCGCGCCAGTTGGGTCACGGTCAGGCCGGTTTCGCCGACAGCCGCTGACAGGCGCTGGATCGCTTCGCGGGTTTCGCCAGCGATGTCGCGACCACGGCCGGTCAGGCGATTGGCTTCCTGGGTGGCGTCGGCGGTGCGCTGCACATGGTTGGCCACTTCCTGGGTAGTGGCGGCCATCTGGTTGACAGCAGCGGCGACTTGTTCGGTCTCCACACGCTGGCGCTCCAGGCCCGATGAGCTGTTGTGGGCCAGGGTGTCGGACTGTCGGGCCTGTTCGTTAAGGTGCTCGGCAGTGTCCTGCAGGCGGGTCAGACAGGTCTTCATCCGCGCATCCTGGCTGAGCATGGCCATTTCCAGGCGTGCCTGGACGCCGCGGCTATCGGTGTACATCTGCGCGATCAGCGGGTCGGAGGTGGACTGCTCGGCCAGGCGCAGCAGACGTTTGAGGCCGCGTTGCTGCCAGCTCAGGCCCAGCAGGCCCAGCGGCACCGACAGCGCCGCGGCCAGGGCAAAGCCCCAGGAGTGGCCAAGCCAGTTACCGATCAGGAAGCCGACCTGGCTGACCAGAATGAAAGGCAACCAGTCCTGTACGACAGGCAGCCACTTGTCGCGACGCGGGATTGCCGACCGGCCCTGGTTGATGCGTTGGTACAACGCCTCGGCTCGGCGGATCTGCTCGGCAGTCGGCTTGACCCGTACCGATTCAAAACCAACCACCTGATTGTTCTCGAACACCGGGGTGACGTAGGCGTTGACCCAGTAATGGTCACCGCTCTTGCACCGGTTCTTGACGATGCCCATCCATGGCAAGCCTTGCTTGAGCGTGGACCACATGTGCGCAAACACCGCGGGCGGAACATCCGGGTGGCGCACCAGGTTGTGCGGCGCGCGCATCAGCTCCTCGCGGGAGAAACCACTGATCTCGACGAAAGCATCGTTGCAATAGGTGATGACACCCTTGGTATCGGTGGTCGAGATCAAGCGTTGTTGAGCAGGGAAAGTCCGTTCGCGCTGAGTTATTGGCTGGTTGTTACGCATAAGCTGTTCAATCCGCAAGGCTTTCGAGGGTTATCGGCCACGTGGGGGTTTTGTTGAATGATTTTTTGCAAAAGTCAGCGAGTGACTGCTGGTTCACGAAGGTATCAGCATCGGATAGGTAAAACCGGCGAAATGTGTGAGGTTCAGGCCAAAATGGCAGAGTACCGCAGCGATCAGGCCGCCATAGCGGTAAGCCAGGCCATAGCCGACGCCGGCCAGCGAGGCGAGCACAACCCACTGCCAGCCGCCGCCCAGGTGCGCGAGGCCGAACAGGCAGGCGGCCAGGATCAGGGCCAGGTGCTGATTCTTGAGTAAACGTTGCAGCCCACCCTGGATGTAGCCACGAAACAACAATTCTTCGGTCAGGCTGGCCAGCAACAGGTTGTTCAGTACCCAGAGCCAGGCTTGCTCCGGCCATTTCGGCGCCCAGGCAACCATACCTAGCAACCAGGCACCGCCCAGGCAGAGGGCAATGACCACTGGCAACGTCCCCGCAAGGCTCGGCAGCAGGCGCTTGCCGCCCATCGCCAGCACCCAGGGACAGGCCAGCAACAGCCAGAAGCCAATCAACGGCTTGTCCAGGTTCAGGTACATCGAAAAGGGTACGGCGCCTTCGCTGAAGATGGCCTTGTCGATAACCTTGGCGCCCTGGAAACCAGGTAGCCAGTGCAATGCCAACCCCAGCGCCAGCAGCACGAACAGGGCATGACCGAACAGCTGCTGCCAGCGCGACGGCCGGTTGACCAGCAAGCCGGCGCACAGCAGGGCAATCAGGCTGGGCAGGACGAGCAAGCCGAGGCTGCCATTAACGAGGGAAAAGAGGTAACCAAGGCCCAGCAGGGCCAGTCCGATCCATTGGGAGACAGGCATGCAGATTCCATTATTCGGTGAAAACGTGAGGTCTACGACTCCCCCGGCGTCTCGCAGGACACGCTTGCCGGGCGCATCAGCGCCTGCAGCAGGCCTTCATTCCGAACAGGACCAGGCGGCAAAGGCCCGGCCGCAAAGGGCCGGGCCAGTACTTTACGCTGCGATCAATTGCCGCAGCACGTAGTGCAGGATACCCCCCGACTTGAAGTACTCCACCTCATTAAGTGTGTCGATTCTGCACAGCACCTCGATCTGCTCCTGGCGGCCGTCTTGACGGGTGATCTTCAGGTTCAGGCTCATGTGTGGCTGGATCCGCGCGTTGCTCAAACCGAGGATGTCGATGCGTTCACTGCCATCGAGGCCCAGGCTCTTGCGATTCTGTCCGGCGCTGAACTGCAGTGGCAGCACACCCATGCCCACCAGATTGGAACGGTGGATGCGCTCGAAGCTTTCCGCCAGCACTGCCTTGATCCCCAGCAGGTTGGTGCCTTTGGCCGCCCAGTCGCGGCTGGAACCGGTGCCGTATTCCTGGCCGGCAATCACCACCAGCGGCGTACCGTCGGCCTGATAGCGCATGGCCGCGTCATAGATCGCCATCTTCTCGCCGGTCGGCCCGTAAAGGGTGTTGCCACCTTCTTCGCCACCGAGCATTTCGTTGCGGATGCGGATATTGGCAAAGGTGCCGCGCATCATCACTTCATGGTTGCCGCGGCGTGAACCGTAGGAGTTGAAGTCGCGCGGTTCCACGCCTTTGTCACGCAGGTAGCGTCCGGCCGGGCTGTCGGCCTTGATGTTGCCGGCAGGGGAGATGTGGTCGGTGGTCACCGAGTCGCCGAGCAGGGCCAGGACCCGGGCGCCGCGGATATCCTCGATGACCGGCAGGGGGCCGGTGATGTCATCGAAGAAGGGCGGGTGCTGGATATAGGTGGAGTCGTCCTGCCAGACATAAGTGGCCGCCTGCGGTACGGCAATCGCCTGCCATTGGGCGTCGCCGGCAAAGACTTCGGCATATTCCTTGTGGAACATCGCCGTGTCGACACTGGCGACCGCGGCGGCGATTTCCTGCTGGCTTGGCCAGATGTCACGCAGGTACACCGGTTGGCCATCCTTGCCGATGCCCAGCGCTTCGCTGCTCAGGTCCAGGCGCACGCTGCCCGCCAGGGCATAGGCGACCACCAGCGGTGGAGAGGCTAGCCAGTTGGTTTTTACCAGTGGGTGCACCCGGCCTTCGAAGTTGCGGTTGCCGGACAGTACGGAGGCGACGGTGAGGTCGGCACCGGTGATGGCTTTTTCGATGGCGTCGTCCAGCGGGCCGGAGTTGCCGATACACGTGGTGCAGCCGTAGCCGACCAGGTCGAAGCCCAGCTCATCCAGGTAGGGCGTCAGGCCAGCCGCCTTGTAGTAGTCGGTTACTACCTTGGAGCCGGGGGCCAGTGAACTCTTGACCCAGGGTTTGCGTTTCAGGCCTTTCTCGACGGCTTTTTTCGCCACCAGGCCGGCCGCCATCATCACGCTGGGGTTTGAGGTGTTGGTGCAGGAAGTAATGGCAGCAATCACCACTGCGCCATCGCGCAATAGATGCTGCTGGCCTTCGTGCTCGTAACTGACCTCGCCAGCCTGGTCGGCGTTGCCCACGGCGACACCGCCGCCACCTTCACTTTCCAGGCGGCCGACGTCCTTGGTGGAGGCGCGAAGTTGCAAGCCGAGGAAACTGTCAAAGGCCTGGCTGACCTGCGATAGGGCGACCCGGTCCTGAGGGCGCTTGGGCCCGGCCAGGCTGGCTTCGACTTCGTGCATGTCCAGGGACAGGGTGTCGGTGAACACCGGCTCCTGGCCAGGCAGGCGCCACAGGCCTTGTGCCTTGCAGTAGGCCTCGACCAGTTGCACCGTCTGCTCGGGACGACCGGACAGGCGCAGGTAATCCAGGGTCACCTGGTCGACCGGGAAAAAGCCGCAGGTGGCGCCGTATTCGGGGGCCATGTTGGCAATGGTGGCGCGGTCTGCCAGTGGCAGGTCGGCCAGGCCGTCGCCATAGAATTCGACGAATTTGCCCACCACGCCTTTCTTGCGCAGCATCTGCGTGACGGTCAGCACCAGGTCAGTAGCGGTAATGCCTTCGCGCAGCTTGCCGGTGAGCTTGAAGCCGATCACCTCGGGAATCAGCATCGATACCGGCTGGCCGAGCATCGCCGCTTCTGCTTCGATGCCACCGACACCCCAGCCGAGCACGCCCAGGCCATTGATCATGGTGGTGTGCGAGTCGGTACCGACCAGGGTGTCGGGAAAGGCATAGGTGCGACCGTCTTCTTCGCGGGTCCATACAGTGCGCCCCAGGTACTCCAGGTTGACCTGATGGCAGATGCCGGTGCCCGGTGGCACCACGCTGAAGTTATCGAAAGCGTTCTGGCCCCAGCGCAGGAAGGCGTAGCGTTCGCCGTTACGTTGCATTTCGATGTCAACGTTCTGGGCGAAAGCTTCCTGGCTGGCATAGCGGTCGACCATTACCGAGTGATCGATGACCAGGTCCACCGGCGACAGTGGATTGATCCGCTGCGGATCACCACCGGCCTTGGCCATGGCCGCGCGCATGGCCGCGAGGTCGACCACTGCCGGTACGCCGGTGAAATCCTGCATCAGCACCCGGGCCGGGCGGTACTGGATCTCGCGGTCGGAGCGACGCTCCTTGAGCCAGTCGGCGAGGGCGCCAAGGTCGGCACGGTTGACGGTCTTGTCGTCCTCCCAGCGCAGCAGGTTTTCCAGCAGTACCTTCAGCGACATGGGCAGGCGCTGCAGATCGCCGAGGCTCTTGGCGGCTTCGGTCAGGCTGAAGTAATGATAGGGACGGTCAGCGACCGTCAGGGTCTTGAGGGTTTTCAGGCTATCGAGCGAGGGCATTACCAACTCCTTCTGCGTAGGTGTTCGGCGATCTTCCTTGCTGTCGCCGGTTCACCGCCTCTGTGACGGTCCGCACGGCACGGACCTGGCTGAGCGGTCAGGTTAGACCTGTTTGGCGGACCTGACCAAGTACTGGACCGGCGGGGCATGTCGCAGGTTCCGAACTTGCTTTATCATTCGCCGATTTACCGGCGCAGTGCATTGCGCCCGGTCAGGGTTGGGGCGATCGGCCGCCAACCGTCCTGGAGTGAAGATGAATACCCTGTTTATGCATTGCCGGCCTGGTTTCGAGAGCGAAGTCTGTGCCGAAATCGCCGAGCACGCCGCCCGCCTGGACGTCGCCGGCTACGCCAAGGCCAAACCGCAGAGCGCCTGTGCCGAATTCATCTGCAACGATGGCGAAGGCGCTGAACGGCTGATGCGTGAACTGCGCTTTGCCCAGCTGATTTTCCCGCGGCAGTGGGCGCGTGGCAGCTTCATCGAGCTGCCGGAAACCGATCGCATCAGCGTGCTGCTCGAGGCCCTGGCCGATTATCCGGTGTGTGGCAGTGTGTGGCTGGAGGTGATGGACACTAATGACGGGAAGGAGCTTTCAACCTTCTGCCGCAAGTTCGAAGTGCCGTTGCGCAAGGCCTTGACCAAGGCTGGGCGCCTGGTTGAAGACCCGAGCAAGCCGCGTCTGCTGCTGACTTTTGTCAGCGGTCGGCGGGTGTTTGTCGGCCTGGCCGCAGCGGACAATTCAGCCATGTGGCCGATGGGCATTCCGCGCCTGAAATTTCCCCGTGAAGCGCCGAGTCGCTCGACCCTCAAACTTGAAGAGGCCTGGCATCATTTCATTCCGCGCGACCAGTGGGATGCACGGCTGTCCGATGACATGACCGGCGTTGACCTGGGGGCGGCGCCCGGGGGCTGGACCTACCAGCTGGTCAAGCGCGGCATGCTGGTGACTGCCATCGATAACGGGCCCATGGCCGAGAGCCTGATGGACACCGGCCTGGTGCAGCACCTGATGGCCGACGGTTTTACCTACAAGCCCAAGCAGACGGTGGACTGGATGGTCTGCGATATCGTTGAAAAGCCGGCGCGCAGTGCGGCGTTGCTGGAGACCTGGCTTGGCGAAGGCTTGTGCCGAGAGGCGGTGGTCAACCTCAAGCTGCCGATGAAGCAACGTTATGCCGAGGTGCGGCGCTTGCTGGAGCGGATTGAAGAGGGGTTCAAGGCACGCAAGATCAAGGTCTCGATTGGCTGCAAGCAGCTGTATCACGACCGCGAGGAGGTGACCTGCCACCTGCGTCGCCTGGATCTGAAACCGCGCTGAGTCCACCTGTAGGAGCGGATTCACCGGGGCGCCGGACCGTCGCGATGGCCTGCGCAGCAGGCCCAATTGGGGGCCTATACGCCCTTCGCGGATAAATCCGCTCCTACAGTTGTTTATTGCCCGCACTACGGTGAGGGAGCGACAATAGCTAATTGTTTCCGGAGTTCTACATGACCGATTTCACCCCTGACGCCGTCCTCGACGCCACTGGCCTCAACTGCCCGGAGCCGGTAATGATGCTGCACCAGCACGTGCGCGACCTGGTCGCGGGTGGCTTGCTCAAGGTTATCGCCACCGATCCGTCGACCCGTCGCGATATTCCCAAGTTCTGCGTATTCCTCGGCCACGAACTGGTCCAGCAACAGGAAGATGCCGGCACCTACCTGTACTGGATCCGCAAGAAACTCGACTAAGCGCGTTGCGCCCGGCGAATGTGCTTGCCACTGCTGCGCGCCAGACGAATCGACAACATCAGGGCGGCGCAGGTCAAGCCGGCGATCAAGCCCTCCCACAAGCCGTTAGGGCCGCTGGCAGGACCGAAGTAGTCGGTCAGGCCCAGCACGTAACCTACCGGCAGGCCTATGCCCCAGTAAGCGAACAGGGTCAGGATCATGGTCACCCGGGTGTCCTGGTAACCGCGCAGGGCGCCGGCTGCGATCACCTGGATGGCGTCGGAGAACTGATAGAGCGCAGCGTAAACGATCAGCATCGCGGCAATCTGGATGACCGTCGTGTCCGGGGTGTAGATCGACGCGATCGGCTCGCGCATCAGCAGGATCAAGCTGGCCGAGAAGCAGGCGAACACCAGCGCGGCGCCCAGGCCTACCAGCGCCGCAAAACGCGCCTGACGCGGCTCTCCAGCGCCGACTGCCTGGCCTACCCGCACCGTCACCGCCATTCCCAGTGAATACGGAATCATGAACAGCAGCGAGCTGATGTTCAGGGCGATCTGGTGGCCGGCGACAATGGTCGGGCCGAGGCTGCCGATCAGCAGCGCGATTACCGCAAAGATGCTCGATTCGGCGAACACGGCGATGCCGATCGGCAGGCCGATGCCCATCAAGCGTTTGATGACCGCCCATTGCGGACGCTCGAAACGCACCAGCACCCGGCTGTTCTGGTAGGCCGGGGCCCAGCGGGTCCAGGCGCCCATGCCCAGGGCCATGAACCACATGACAATACCGCTGGCCCAGCCGCAGCCAACACCACCGAGGGCGGGCAGGCCGAAGTGGCCGTAGATCAGTACATAGTTCAGTGGAATATTCAGCAGCAGGCCCAGGCAGCCAATGACCATGCTCGGGCGGGTGCGGCCCAGGCCGTCGCTGTAGCAGCGCAGCACGTAGTAAAGGGCGATGCCGGGGAAGCCGAAGGCAATACCCTGCAGGTAACCCATGCTTGGCTCGACCAGTTGCGGATCGACTTTCATCACCTGCAGGACTGGCTCGGCATTGATCAGCAAGGCGCTGGCAATCAGGCTGACAGCAACGGCCAGCCACAGAGCCTGGCGTACCAACGGGCCGATTTCGCCATGCTGGCCAGCACCAAAGCGCTGAGCCACCTTCGGCGTAGTCGCGAGCAGGATGCCGGTCATCAGCAGAAACACCGGAATCCAGATCGAGTTGCCCAGCGCCACCGCCGCCAGGTCTCGCGGGCTGACCCGGCCAGCCATTACCGCATCGACGAAGCCCATGGCGGTGGTGGCCAGTTGCGCGATGATGATCGGCGTTGCCAGCAACAACAGGCTGCGTAGTTCGGTGCGCACGCGCGCAGCATGTGAGGGAGGAGGGGAAAGGGTATCGGCGGTCATCGGTGTCACAAGGCAGGCGTCCACAAATAAGGTGCGCAAAACCGACTAGTCTACGCTTTGACGCACTGGTCAGGAAATCTACCCGATGCTTTTCTCCGCGGCTGGATTAGCGCCCCTGCAAGGGCCTACACTGCGCACCCCGATAGGAGAGCGCCATGCTGATTGTTGCCGACGAGAATATTCCGCTGCTCGATGCCTTCTTTGCAGGTTTTGGCGAGATCCGCCGTTATCCAGGACGGGCCATTGACGCTGCCTGTGTAAAGGACGCCGATGTCCTGCTGGTGCGCTCGGTGACCCGCGTCGACCGGGCACTGCTTGAGGGCAGCAAGGTCCGTTTCGTCGGCACCTGCACCATCGGTACCGATCACCTGTCCCTGGATTACTTCGCCCAGGCCGGCATTCAGTGGTCCAGTGCGCCGGGCTGCAATGCCCGTGGTGTGGTCGACTACGTGCTGGGCAGTGTGCTGACCCTGGCCGAACTCGATGGTGCTGACCTGGCAGGCCGTACCTATGGGGTTGTCGGCGCTGGCGAAGTGGGTGGGCGGCTGGTTGATGTGCTGCGGGCGCTGGGCTGGCGGGTGCTGGTGTGCGATCCGCCACGCCAGGCCCGTGAGGGCGGCGACTATGTCAGCCTGGAACAGGTGCTTGCCGAGTGCGATGTGATCAGTCTGCACACCCCGCTGATCCGCGAAGGTGAACATGCCACCTGGCACTTGCTCGGCAGCGAGCAACTGGCAGCGCTGCGTCCGGGGACCTGGTTGATCAACGCCAGCCGCGGACCTGTGATCGACAACACGGCACTGCGGGAGCTGCTGCTGGAGCGCGAAGATGTTCTGGCAGTGCTGGATGTCTGGGAAGGTGAGCCGCAGGTTGACCTGGAACTGGCGGATCTCTGCGTGCTGGCCACCCCGCACATTGCTGGATACAGCCTGGATGGCAAGCAACGGGGAACCGCGCAGATCTATCAGGCGTTCTGTGCCTGGCGCGAGGAACCTGCGTCAGTGCAGTTGGCAGACCTGCTGCCCCAACCCTGGCTGGCAGAGGTCGGCCTGCAGGCTGAAACCGATCCCGCCTGGGCCCTGGCAACCCTGTGCCGCGCGGTGTACGACCCGCGCCGTGATGACGCCGACTTCCGTCGCAGCCTGAGCAGCGATGTGCATGAGCAGAAGGCCGCCTTTGATGCCTTGCGCAAGCATTACCCGCCCCGCCGCGAGATCGAAGGGCTGATGGTACGTCTGCATGGTGACGCGCCCCAGCTGGCGCAGATGGTTCACGCTCTGGGTGGCAGGCTGCTCTGAAGGCGGGCAATAAAAACCCGGCACTTGGGCCGGGTTGAAGAATTCGGTGGTTCAGTCTTTCTTGGCGGGTTCTTTGCGGCTTTGTTCGAGCTTCTCGCAGGCTTGCTGGATCATCTCTTCAGTGATCGTCACCTCTTTGCCATCCGGGCCGATGATCGAGCCACCCACAGGCGCTTGCGGGTTGGGTGCGCTTTTTGGCGGGGTATTGCTTTGTTGCAAGCTCATTTCCTGTCTCCTCATCAGGTTGCAAGCTCAGACTAGAATCGTCTAGTGACCGAACTATGACAGCTCCTTCGGTTATCACTGTACGACTCCTCCAGTCCAACAGAAAGCCGAGTAAACCTCCAGTGGTACGTTAGAACGAAACGGTCTAGTTACTGATGGGCTGGGCCTTAATGGTGCCTTGAGCCTGGTTTTGATAACGACGGTTGTTTATTCCTTCGAGTTCCTTGGCGCGGGATGAGCGGTCAGGTGTAGGCTGGGTAAAACAGCTGATCGTTGGTTCCTTCATGCTCAACCGCTTTTCCTCCCGTCAGCGCCAGGCGCTGCATCTGGGCTGGCGTTTCATTCGCCCCTACCGCAAACAGGTGGTGCTGGCCTTACTCGCTTTGATCGTCACTGCCGGCATCACCTTGTCCTTGGGACAAGGTATCCGCCTGATGGTCGATCAAGGCTTCATGACCCGTTCACCGCAACTGCTCAACCAGTCCATCGGTTTTTTCCTGATGCTGGTGCTGGCCCTGGCAATCGGTACCTTCAGCCGTTTTTACCTGGTGTCGTGGATTGGTGAACGCTGTGTCGCCGATATCCGTCAGCAGGTGTTTGATCACCTGATCTATCTGCACCCCGGTTTTTTCGAGAGCAATCGCAGTTCGGAAATCCAGTCGCGGCTTACCGCCGACACGACCTTGCTGCAATCGGTGATCGGCTCGTCGTTGTCGATGTTCCTGCGTAATGCCCTGATGGTGCTGGGCGGTATCGTGCTGTTGTTCATCACCAACCCTAAGCTCACCAGCATCGTGGTGCTGGCCTTGCCCCTGGTGCTGGCGCCGATCCTGATCTTCGGCCGCCGGGTACGTAGTTTGTCGCGCCAGAGCCAGGACCGGGTGGCCGATGTCGGCAGTTACGTGGCCGAAACCCTGGGTCAGATCAAGACGGTCCAGGCGTACAACCACCAGGTCAGCGATCAACAGCGTTTCGGGCGCACCGTGGAGGCGGCGTTCAGTATCGCGCGCAAGCGCATCCTGCAGCGCGCCTGGCTGATCACGTTAGTGATAGTGCTGGTGCTCGGGGCCGTGGGGGTGATGCTCTGGGTCGGCGGCATGGATGTCATTGCCGGGCGGATCTCTGCGGGCGAGCTGGCCGCGTTCGTCTTCTATAGCCTGATCGTCGGCAGCGCGTTCGGTACCCTCAGTGAAGTGATCGGTGAACTTCAACGCGCTGCGGGTGCGGCCGAGCGGATTGCCGAACTGTTGGCCGCCCGCAGTGAAATCAGTGCGCCGCCGGAGGGGGCAGAGCGCTCGGCGGTGCGCGCCAGAGGTCGGCTTGAACTGCAGAACCTGCGCTTCAGCTACCCGTCACGCCCGACGCCCCCGGCTATCGACGGCTTGAGCCTGACTGTCGAGCCGGGTGAGACGCTGGCCCTGGTCGGGCCTTCCGGAGCGGGAAAATCGACGCTGTTCGACTTGTTGCTGCGCTTCTACGACCCACAGCAAGGGCAGATCCTCCTCGATGGCCAGGCACTGAACCGGCTCGATCCTCAGGATTTGCGCCGTCACTTTGCTTTGGTGGCACAAAATCCGGCGCTGTTCTACGGTACGGTTGAGGAGAACATTCGCTACGGGCGTGCCGATGCCAGCATTGCACAGGTTGAGGCCGCCGCACGCAGTGCCCATGCCCATGAGTTCATCTTGCAGTTACCCGAGGGATATCAGACCCACCTGGGCGACGCCGGCCTGGGGTTATCCGGGGGGCAACGCCAGCGTCTGGCCATTGCGCGGGCCTTGCTGGTGGATGCGCCGATTCTGCTCCTGGATGAAGCCACCAGTGCTCTGGACGCCCAGAGCGAACACCTGATCCAGCAAGCACTGCCAAACTTGATGAGCGGCCGGACCACCTTGGTGATCGCCCATCGGCTGGCCACGGTGCAACATGCTGATCGTATCGCCGTGATTGATCAGGGGCGTCTGGTCGCCGTTGGCACGCACCGCCAGTTGATCGCCGAAAGTCCGTTGTATGCCCGGCTTGCGGCTTTGCAATTCAATACCGTTACGGAAATGTGACGGCGTTCCAAGGGCTGTCACATTTCTGTAGCAATCCCTTGAGACTATCTATCCCAACTGTTGCGTAACGCTCGAACTTGGCTGCTATCGAATGATGGCAGCTTTTTTTTCGCCTGCTCCAGATGCCAGTCAATAAGGACAGGGACGTCTTTACCTGGTCGATGCAGCGATGCGTCGTTTCCTTCCCCTTCGTTCCGAGATTCCTTCCGATGTTGCGTAAATCCCTCAGAGTGCAAATCCTCGCGCTACTTGGTGGCAGCCTGTTGGCGATATTGATGATCGCGCTGGTCTGCTTTCAATTGTTGTCATCCAGCGTGCGCGGTTATGGACAGTTGATTGACGGGCCGCTGCAAGCCTCGCAGCTGATCGATGAGGCCAATCTGCAATTCAAGGTACAGGTGCAGGAGTGGAAGAACGTACTGTTGCGCGGTAAGCAGCCGGCCGATCTGGATAAATACTGGCAACAGTTTCTTGCCCGTGAGCAGCAGGTGCAGGGCATTCTCGATCAGTTGATCCAGAGCAGCGACGCAACGCTCAAGGCGCGCGCCGAGCAGCTCAAGGAGAGCCATCGTCAGCTGGGCCAGGCCTACGCTCAAGGCCGTCAGACGTTCCTGGCGGCAGGTGCCGACCCGACGGCGGGGGACCAGGCGGTCAAAGGCGTGGACCGTGCGACCAGTGAACAGATGAGTGAGCTGGTAAGCCAGTTGCGCAGTGATGCCCAGGCCCGCGCCAAAGCCATCAATCAATCGGCAGAGCGCACGGTGTGGCTAGGGTTGTTGGTGATGTTCGGCTCGGCGCTGCTGGTCGGTCTGTTCAGTCTCTGGTTGGTCAATCGCAGCCTGATCGAGCCGATCCGCGGCCTGATCGAATATGTCGCGCAGTTGAGTCAGGGGCGATTCGAGACGCGGGTCGCCAGCAACCGTCAGGATGAGCTCGGCCGCCTGGCCGTGGCGGCGAATACCTTGCGCGACTTTCTCGCCGACACCGTCGCCCGCCTGCAGAACAATGCCGGCGAGCTGGAAACTGCCAGCGGCGAACTGCGCAGTATTGCCGGGAGCATGGCTCGCGGCACTGATGACCAGTTCCAGCGCACTGACCAGGTGGCCACGGCAATGCATGAAATGTCCGCCACGGCCCAGGAAGTTGCCCGCCATGCCGCTGAGGCGGCGCGGGCAGCGGATGACGCCGATCACAGTGCCCAGGCGGGCGAACAAGTGATGCAGGCGACCATCGACACCATTGCTTCGGTCAATCAGGAGATCGCCGGTACAGCGGCGGTGATCCGCCACCTGGAGGCTGATAGCGCCAG
Organism: Pseudomonas sp.; assembly: GCA_036643775.1. Lineage (GTDB taxonomy): Bacteria > Pseudomonadota > Gammaproteobacteria > Pseudomonadales > Pseudomonadaceae > Aquipseudomonas. The sequence goes on from JAVXRI010000045.1 coordinate 42,162, forward strand.
GATTGGCAAGGTTCTGGAGGTCATTCGCGGGATTGCCGAGCAGACCAACCTGCTGGCGCTAAACGCGGCCATCGAGGCGGCGCGGGCGGGGGAGGCCGGCCGCGGCTTTGCCGTGGTCGCAGATGAGGTGCGCAGTCTGGCCCAGCGTACTGCGGCCTCGATTGCCGAGATCAACCAGATCATCAGCGCCGTGCAGTCCGGTGCCCTGGAGGCGGTCAAGGCGATTGAAAGCGGCCAGCAGCGCAGTGAAGAGGGCGCCGAGCAGGTCCAGCGCGCCGGGCATATGCTGCAACGCATCACCCTGGCGGTGGAGGCGATCCGTGACATGAACCGCCAGATCGCCACTGCCGCCGAAGAGCAGACCAGTGTGGCTGAAGACATTTCCCGCAACCTGGTGGAGATCACCCGGATCGCCACGGCCAATCAGCAGGCTGTGCAACACACCGAGCAGGCCGGGCATCGTCTGCATGGCTTGTCGGGGCAGTTGGGCGAAGTGACAGCGCGCCTGAGCGCCTGACAAAAGGGGGAAATCCGCCACATTGCTGCCGGCAGGTTTGGCAATGTGGCGGATTGTCGCCAGAAAAACCGTTAAAGATGGGGTGCGACGACTCGTCCTAGCTATTAGCCGTTGGTCTTGAGAGAGTTGGCCTGAATTGTGCTTAAAGGCGGGCAGGCCTAGGCCACGCAAGCACCCGGCGGCTGGCTTCAATGCCACCGTCAGGGTGACGACCGTTCCCGATCCATCGAACAACCCCAGCCGCCAACCATTGCCGTGCGTCCAGGCCGCTTGCCTGAGCGCCGAGCCCCGCTAAGCTTTGGTCTGCGCGAGCAACAACAAGAACTCGGGCGTGCACAACGGGATAAGCGGTCATTGCCAATTACTTCACCTCAATTGGATTGAATTATGAAAAAAATCCTGCTGACGCTCCTGTGCCTGAGTGTCATCGGCTGCTCCAAGCCCAGCGAGCCAGAAAAAACCGTAGACGTGCTGCTGATCGGCGGTGGCATCATGAGCGCAAGCCTCGGTACCTACCTCAATGAGCTGGAACCGACCTGGTCGATCGACATCTACGAGCGTCTGGACAAGGTTGCCGAAGAAAGCTCCAACGCCTGGAACAACGCCGGTACCGGTCACTCCGCGTTCTGCGAGCTGAACTACACCAGCGAAGGTGCCGACGGCAAGATCGATATCAGC
>JAVXRI010000046.1:0-43194 GCA_036643775.1 Pseudomonas sp.
TGGAGATGCTGGACGAAGCCGAGAAGGCGCTCGACGCCAAGGCCGCCAAGCTGAAGGACCACGCCAAGTCGATCCCGGCCATCCGCCGCGTCGGCGATGCGAAGATGCGCGCAGCCAATGCCCGCAACAAGCGACAGTTCAACCGCACTGGTGACAGCGCAGTGCAGGCCATCGTGGCGCGTGATGCGCTGGCGGCCCGCCTGTTCCCGCATACCGGCGTGTTCGATCACAAGTCGATGACCACGGCGCAGGTCGCCGAGTACGGCCGCAAGCACTTGAACGTGGCTGACGGCATCGACCTGAGCGGCTATCTGGCCGGCCGCGAATCGAACCGCGCCGCTGACGCCGCTCCGGCCCCCGCTCCCACCGGCGCGCTTGCCGATTGGGCCAAGACCAACCTGCAGGAGCGTCGCTAATGGCTTTCCAGTCCGCTGTCCGTAACCGCATCGCCAACGGCATCCCCGGCGAGCTGGCCTTCGATGGCCCGCTACGCGCCGACCCGGCCGTGGTCAACACCACCCCGGAAACCAACAACGTTTTCGGCCGCGCCTTTACCATCGTGACCAACCCCGATCCCGTGGCGCAGAAGTCCACCATCGTGCGGGCGGGCGGAACCGGCGTGTTCTACGGTTTGCTGAGCAATCCGAAGGAGCACGTCAACATGTCCGGCTCGGCCTACACGGCTGAGTTCTACCTGCGCAATGGCCGCGTGGCCAGCTTCGTGAGCATGGGCCGCGTCTATGTCGATTTCGACATTGCGTCCACTCCGGGCATGCAGGTGGCCTTCAACAACACCACCGGTGCGCTGGTGCCAATCGCTGCGGGCGGCTCGGCCGGCGCTGGCGAGACCCTGATCGCGGGCGCCGAAGTGATCCGTTACCTGGGCAGCGTTACCGCCCCTTACAATGGCCTGGCCGTCGTGGAGCTGACCTGATGACCCCCTCGAAGCTGCATTACCACATCCGCGCCGGCGCACAGTCGCTCAAGCTGGGCCGCGATGACATCAACGCCGGCACCCCGCAGTGGCTCCAGGAAAACCTGGGCATCACGTTCGCGGGCGATAGCCTGCTGCCGCTGCAGACCCCGCCGACCATCGGCGCGCCGCTGCAGTTCTACCAGACCATCCTGCCGGGCCTGGTCCAGTTCGCCACCACTCCGTGGGTCGCTGACCAGCTGATCGGTTCGGACGGCGTGGGCAACTGGATGGACGAAGAAGTCATCCAGGGCTTGATTGAGCCGGTGGGCTTGGCCCAGCCGTACACCGATCAGGGCAACATCCCCCTGGCCAGCTTCAACCCGGGCTGGGAAACCCGCCGCATCGAGCGCTTCGAACAGGGCTATGAAGTGGGCCCGCTGGAGCAGGAGCGCATGTCTGCCGCTGGCATCGACCCGCGCAACGAGAAGCGCAAGGCCGCTCAGCGCAGCCTGGATTACACCCGCGACGTGATCGCGTTCTACGGCTTCAATTCAGGCTTGGGCCGCACCTTCGGCATCCTGAACGATCCGGCTTTGCCGGCCTACGTCGCAGTGGCTGCGGGCACCGGCGGTGGCACCACCTGGGCGAGCAAGACCAGCCAGGAGGTGATCGCGGACATCATCCAGATCATCGAGGGCATCCGCATCCGCTCCGGCATGACCGTGGATCCGACCACCGCCGCCATCACCATGGGCGTCCCGCCCGAGGCGCTGGGCTCGCTGGGCAAGGTGTCGGAGTTCGGCTACGGCGTGCGCCAGTGGCTGAGCGAAACCTACCCGAACGTCCGTGTCGTCGGCGTGCCGCAGTTCTCCGCAGCCAACGGCGGCGCCAACGTGATCATCGCGTGGGCTGATTCGGAAGGCGAGGACGTGGGATCGACCGACAACGGCCGCACCTGGACGCAGATGGTGCCGGAGCGTCTGCGCGTCATCGGCTCGGAGCAGCGCGTCAAGACCTTCGTGGAGGACTTGTCCAACGCGACGGCCGGCGTCATGCTGAAGCGCCCGTACCTCGTGTACGCCGCTACCGGAGTCTGATGCATGTCTACCCAACATTACGCCGTATCCACCCTGACCAATGACGTGGAATACCCCGTCTACGGTCCGTTGATCCCGGGCGCTGCCCGGGTGATCGAGCGTTCCATCATCATCAAGGGCAAAGCAGGCCTGCCGAATAAGCACCTGCTGACCCCGCGCGGCGTTGTCACCCCGGTGACCGATGAGGACATCGCCGCGCTGGAGACCAACCCGGTCTATCTGGCCCATTTCCAGAACGGTTGGGTCACCATCGAGAAGATGGACCCGCGCGACGCTGACAAGGTCGCTGCGGACCAGAACGAGAAGGACGGTTCCGCGCAGAAGACTGCCGAGGACCTGGCCGCTGACGGCAAGGCCGCCAAGGTCAAGAAGGGCGCCTGACCGGCATGGTGCTGGACATCGCCAAGTTCCGCGCCATGTTCCCGGCTTTTGCGGATGAAACGAAGTACCCGGATGAGATGATCGCCGGGTACTTCGAGTTCGCCGAGTGCTGGCTGGGTGAGTACTACCCCGGCTGCCCGTGCTCGGATCAAATGTATTACCTGTTGACCGCGCACCTTCTGTTCGGGATGGATCAAGCCAACGCCGGCGTCATTGGTGGCGCGGGCGCGGTGGTGTCGTCCACTGTCGGTGGCGTGTCGGTCACGCTGTCCCGCGTCTCGCCCAAAAGCGAATGGCGCGCCTGGATGATGAGCTCTCCTTACGGCCCCTTGCTGCTCGCCCTGCTGCAACGCAAAGCCGGCGGCGGCCGGTACGTTGGCGGCAGCACGGAGCGGTTTGGGTTTCGCAAGATCGGCGGAACGTTCCGCCCATGAGGACCCGGAGCCGACCCGGACCCGCAGCGGCTGGTTTGCGCCAGACGATTGAAGGGTTCGGAAAGCTGCGCCTGCGTGTCGGGTTCTTCGAAACTGCCAAGTATGAGGACGGCACCCCCATCGCCTATGTGGCCACCATTCACGAGTACGGCGCGCCGCAGCGGGGCATTCCGCCTCGCCCTTTCATGCGCCCGACGCAGCAAGCGCAGCAGGACAATTGGAACGCCGGCTTTGCCAGTGGCGCCCGTGCTGTCGTGGAGGGCCGCCGCACGCCTGAGCAAGTCTTGGGAGCAATCGGCGGTAACGCAGCGGGCGAGATAAGCGCCACCATTGCCGCCATCGCATCCCCGCCGTTGAAAGAAGCGACCATCCGCGACAAGCAGCGGCAGTACGCAAAGAAGGGTGGGGTGGGCAATCTCGCCAAACCGTTGGTGCGTACTGGTATCCTCATCGCGTCCCCAACGTTTGAGGTCGATGAAAAGTGACCGTCCCCGGCCAGAACAACTTGCTGCTCGCCCTACAGGTCCTCGGCCCGCAGACGATCCAGCTGTTCCGGTTCTCGGGCGAGACAGACAGCCCCAGCGGCAAGCCAATCAAGACGTTTGCGCCGGCGGAGACTTTCGCGCGGTGCAGCGTGCAGCCCGTGCCGGCCACCAGTTACGACTTGCTCGGTCTGAATCGGGCCAAGCGCTACGTACAGGTATGGGCACCGGCGGACGTGTACGGTGTGGCGCGCGACCACTCTCCGGATGAGTTCGAGTGGAATGGCAGCCGCTACGAAGTGACGCAGGACACCGGGTGGTTTCCGCAGGACGGTTGGTGCCAGTTCCTCGGCATCCTGAAGGACGCCAATGCGCGACATTGACCAAATCACCGCCATGCGTGAGGTGATGCTGCCGCTGCTGCCGGCGGGCACGCGTATGCTGCAAGGGTACCCACCGTCCACCATGGCCCAGCCCAGCGCCCCGACCATCTCGCTGTACGCGCTCCCCGGCGTTGACTACGGGTTTGTGTCGCGCCGAGACGTATGGAACGGCGCCACCTTCGACCACATCGAGACGCAGGTGGTCGAGACGACTTGGCAAGTTAACGCCATCGTCCCCAACGCTGACGATGCGATGGATGCCGACACGCTGCTGCGTCAGTTCCGCATGCACCTACGTTCCGACTCAGCCATGGCTGCGCTACGCGCCAAAGGCCTGAACCTGTACCGTCCCCGCGACATCCGCCGCACGCCCATCGCTGAGTCGGACGGCGGGGACCCCGAATGGACCGTCTCCTTTGACGTGACGGTCCAGCATTCGGATATACTGACGGCCACCACGCCGGTTGTCGTGTCCACCGAAACCATCATCGAGCGAGTCTGAGCCCATGACCGACCTTTCGTTCCGCCGCTTTATCGACATCCGCAGTGCGGTCGGGGGCGCGGCGGCAGTGGCCAGCCGTGCGCTGATCGCCCGCATCCTGACCGACAACCCGCTGACCCCGGCCGACAATGGCCTGGAGTTCGCCAACCCCGCGGCCGTCGCCAACTACTACGGCAGCGCCTCGCAAGAGGCCGCGCTGGCTGCCATTTACTTCGGCTACGTGTCCACCGCGTTTTCCAGCCCGCGGCTGATCAGCTTCGGCCGCTACTCGCCCGCGGGCGGCCCGGCCCGCCTCATCGGTGGAACAGGCGTCAAGTCGCTGGTGCAGTTCCAGGCGGTGTCTGCCGGTGCGCTGAACCTGGTTGCCGATGGCGTAGCAGTTCCGTTGACCGCCATCGATTTGTCGGCGGCATCGTCGCTCACTGCAGTGGCCACTGCGCTGCAGACCTTGATTGCGGCCGCGCCTGCGCTGACCGGTGCCACCGTGGCGTATGACGCCATCTCCCGCCGCTTCACCCTGCAGGCGTCCAATGGCGGCGCGATCAAGGTCGAGCTGGGTGCGGGTACGCCGCTGTCGGGCCTGCTGCAGTGGGGCATTGCCGATGGCGCTGTCGTATCGCCGGCAGTGGACCCGCAGACCGCATCGGACGCCTATCGCGCCACTGTGGAACAGTCGGACAACTTTGGCGCGCTGCTGTTCTACCCGGCGCTGAGCCTGGCCGACACGGTTACTGTCGCGCAGCTGGTGGCGGCTGAGAATGTCCGATTCCAGTACCACGTGCCGCTCCGTGACGCTGCCGATGCGCAGACCTGGACTGCTGCGCTGCAGGGCTACGCCGGCGTGGGCCTGACCTACTCCCCGGTGACGACCGAATACCCGGAGCTGTTCCCGGCCATGCAGATGGCGGCCACCGACTACAACGCCCGCAACGGCGTGGTGAACTACATGTTCAAGTCGGGCCCGTTCACCCCGAGCGTGACCACCGACGCGTTGGCCGACATTTTCGACCCGCTGCGCATCAACTACTACGGCCGCACCAAGACTGCCGGCCAAGGCCTTGCGTTCTACATGCGCGGCTACCTGCAGGGTGACGCCACTGCGCCGCTGGACATGAACGTCTACGCCAACGAGCAGTGGCTCAAGGATGATGCTGGCGCTAACCTGATGACGTTGCTCCTGTCCGCCAGCCGCGTGCCGGCCAACGAGACGGGCGTGGCACAGGTGCTCAACGCGCTGCAGGACACCATCCAGCTGGGCCTGTTCAACGGTTCGATCAGCATCGGCAAGGAGCTGAGCACCGCGCAGAAGGCCGCTGTTACGCAGGTGACGGGCGACCCGCTGGCTTGGCATCAGGTGCAGCAGCAGGGCTTCTGGGTCACTGCGCGCATCGAGCAGTTCACCAACACCGCCGGCGTGATCGAGTACCGCGCAGTCTACGTGCTGGTCTACAGCAAAGACGACGCAATCCGCTCCGTCAACGGCACCCACGTTCTCATCTGAGGCCCTGAACCATGGTAGATATTTCTGGCTACGGCCTGCGCGTCACGATCAAGGCCTCGCGCACCTTCCCGGCGGGCTTCACCATCACGCAGTTTGCTGACGATGCGGATCCTATCGACAACCCCGCCGTGGACACCAGCGGCGTGGCGATGGGCCTGAACGGCGACCTGGTCAGCTGGGGTCAACCGCAACCCATCGGGCTGACGGTGAACGTCATCCCCGGTACCGAGGATGACCGCAACCTGCGCGTGCTCGGCAACGCCAACGTGACCAGCAAGGGCAGCCGCCCGGCGCGTGACGTGATTACCGCGACGGTGTCCTACCCGGACGGCCGCGTGGAGCAGTTGGTAAATGGCGTCATCACCAACTTCGTGCGCGTCACCGGCGTGGCCAGCGGCGGCCGTCAGAAGACGACCCCGTACGTGTTCGCCTTCGAATCCGCGTCGGGCTCGCGCTGATGGACCTGCTCGAACCGACCAAGGAAGTCACGCTCAAATCAGGGCGTGGCGATGAGCGCACCTTCCGCATCGGCAGTTTCCCGGCTATCGCAGGCCGGGAGATTGTCACGCAGTACCCGCACACGGCCATGCCGAAAATTGGCGAGTACAAGGCCAACGAAGAGCTGATGGTCAAGCTGATGGGGTACGCCGAGCGCGTATTCGACGGCGGCGACCCGATCCGGTTGTCTTCGCGCACACTGATCGACAACCACGTGCCGGACTTTGAAATGCTGATGAAACTGGAGTGGGCCATCATGGAACACAACTGCAGTTTTTTCAGGAACGGCGCCCTCTCGTCGGTATTAGAGCGGGGCGCAGCGGCGGTGCCGGATTTGTTGACCTCCCTAATTGTGACGGTTTCACAGCGGCTATCGTCGGCGCGGGCTTCGCGTCCATCGTCGAGCTAAAACACCACATCACACTGGCCGAGGCGCTGGACCTGTTTGAACTGGCAGTAGTCCGCCAGGAGAATGAGCACCGCGCCGCCGACCAAGCGAAAAGGAAGACCCGGTAATGTCCATCGTCGATACGCTGCTCTACATTTTTGAAGGCGACGCGTCGAGGCTGGACCGCACCGTAGAAGATAGCGACCGGTCAGTACAGGACCTGGAACGGCATCTGGGCGCGGCTGATCGAGCGGCGTCCACGCTGGGCGAGGGGTTTATCGGCCTGGCCAAAGGCGGCATTGCGGCCCTCGCAGCCGCCGTATCGGTGGGGGCCATCGCCGCGATGGTGACTGCCACGGTTGACCACGTGGACGCCCTGAACGATCAAGCCGAGGCCCTGGGCGTGGCAGTCAGCGCCCTTGACGCGTGGGACGCAGCCGCCGCAAAGACTGGCGGTCAAGCCGGCGCATTCGCGGGGTCGCTGGCGCAGGTCAATGAACGGGCGCAGGAGGCGGCCCGCAAGGGCTCGGCCGAGCTGCTCGCCATGTTCTCCGCTGCGGGCGTGTCCGCTACCGCGCTGAAGGCCAACTTGCAGGACCCCATCGCGCTGTTGACCGAGATGGGCGACACGTTCGAAAAGCTGAGCGCTGCCGAAGCCGCCGGGCTGGGCAAGAAACTGGGTCTGGACCCGGGCACGATCAACCTGTTGCGGGAGGGTAAGACGGGCCTGCAGGAACTGATTCGCGAGCAGGAACGCCTCGGCGTGGTCAACGCTGAGCAAGCCGAAGCCGCCGGAAAGTTCAACGACTCGATGGACGAGGCCAAACGCATTTGGGATGACGTCCGACGCCGGTTCGTGCTGTTCATCCTCCCCGTACTGTCGCGCGGAGCGGAACTGTTCGGCAAGCTGGGCCAGGTCGTCAAGGAGAATTCCACGTTCGTCGCGTTCGGGATCGCCGTGGTGGCTGCAGCAGTCACCGGTCTGCTGGTGCCCGCGCTCTCCGCAGGCGCTACAGCGGCGTGGGCATTGATCGCCCCCCTTCTTCCGATCATCGCAGTGGTGGGCCTGGTAGGCGCCGCCATCGCCCTGGTGGCCGAGGATCTGTATCAGTTCCAGATGGGAAACGACTCGGTAACGGGGCAGCTCGCCAAGAAGTGGCCGGTCATCAAAACGATCATTGACGTGGTCGCCGCCTCCCTTGTCTACGCCATCGCGTTTTTGACTGAGTTCGCATCGGCTTTGGGCACGCTGCTCGATGACGGCCCGCAAGCTGCGTTTGACCAACTATCCAAGGCCATTACGAGCATTGGCGACACGTTGAAGGAACAGTTCCCGGAGCTGGCCGAGTTCATCGACGTGCTATCGGCGATGGCGTCGGTAGTCACCGTCCAATTTTACGCAATTGTCGCAGTCGGCAAGTACGTGTTCGGCGTGTTGTGGGAGGTGGGCCGTGCCGCGTTCAACGGGCTGGCGACCGCCGCCAGCGTGGCGTGGACAGTGATCAGCGGCATTTTCAGAGCACTCGTGGCCCTGATCAATGAAGGCCCCAAAGCTGCCTTCGAGGTGCTGACCACATCGGCGCAGTCCGCGTTTGATCGGATCGGGCGTGGATTGACTGCAGCAGGCGAGATTTTTCGGACCGTCTCAGCTCGGATTCGCGATGCTCTGGACTGGATCATGCGCCGCTGGAACCAGTTGGCTACCACCATCGGGGATGGCGGCATTTTGGGGAGCTTGCTCAAAGCTGGCGGGAAAGTGCTGAGCCTGGCCGTCAGTGGCGCCAGTCAGCTGGCCGGGGCGAATGCTACGGGGGCAGCTGCGGGCGCCATGAGTCCTGCCGCCATTGCCAACCGCAACAGCTCCAAACAGACCACGGTGAGCGTAGGAGAAGTGAACGTGCACACTCAGGCCACCGACGCCAAGGGCGTGGCCAGTGCGGTTGGCGACTCGCTCAAGGGCGAGCTGCGCAGCGCTGCGGACGCCGCAGATGACGGAATCGCTGCATGAGTCAGCAACCGTCCAATCGTGCGGTAGACCTGGTAGGCGTCTTTGACGACGACTTCAACCAGTTGTTCCCAGATGCACGCCCCCTGCTCTGCACGGTGCGTGAAGACGCCCAGCTGATGGACCACCCCGTCGAGTCGGGGGCGACGATCACCGACCACCGCATCATGCTGCCGGTGGAGGTCAATTTGTCTCTGATGCTGTCGGATCCAGCCAACGATTACGAGGCCGTGAAGTCGCTGTACAGAGAGGCGTCGCTGGTGACGGTGCAGACCCGGACCAGCACCTACCCCAACATGCTGATCGCCGCGCTCCCGCACGAGGAATCGTCGGACGTGTTCGATAAAGTCCCGCTCAACCTGGTGTTGCGCGAGGTGCAGCTGGTGGAGGCGCAGTTTCAGGCGCTGCCCCCGCGCCAAGTGGACGCCCCGCGCGACGCTTCCACGGCCAAGCGCGGGCAGAAGAGCACCACGACCGAGCAGCCGGCGGCGGACGGCGAGAAGAAGTCCAGCACGCTTTACCGTATATTCAACGGCGGATGAGTCAGATTATTCCCCTTACCGCAGTCCCCAACCAGTCCCTAACGGTGCTGCTCGACGGCGTGCGCTATGAGCTGACGGTGAAAGAAGCAGCGGGGATGATGGCGGTCACGATCACCCGCGATACGGTGCGCTTGATCGATTCGGTGCGCGCGGTAGCCGGTACGCCGGTGCTCCCCTATTGGTACTTGCAGGACGGTGGCGGCAACTTCATTTTCACCTGCGCCGACATGGACGTGATTCCCTACTGGCCCGACTTTGGAGTGTCCACGCAGCTGGTCTACATGACGCCGGAGGACATCGCCGATGCTACGGCTTGACCAACGCGTCATGCGGCTGGGCGTGGAGATAGACGGCCAGTACCAACTGTATGAGGGCCTCGACATTCGGGCGTCTGGAGAGAAATTTTCCAACCCGTTGCAGGATACCTGCGCCGTCGTCGTGTCCAATTTCAGCCGGGAAGTACGCGACTACTTACTGACCGAGACTAGCCCGTTCAACAAGAACCGCACGCCTAAGCGGATACGAATCGAGGCAGGCCGCGAGTCCACGGGCCTGGCAGTCGTTTTTGAAGGGGACATCACCGAGGCGTCGCCCTCGATGGGTCCGGACATCGCGGTCACGCTCAAGGCCAAAACCGGAAACTTCGCCAAGGGTGATGTCATTTCATTGAGCCAGGCGGCGCAAGCCCCCTTGTCTCGAATTGCCGGCGAGGTGGCTCGCCTGCTGAATGCCGGGCTGACCTTTGAGGCGACCGACAAGCAGGTCGGAAATTTCTCCTATAGCGGGTCCGCGCTCAAACTGGTTGACAAGTTGGCCGAGGCGGGGCAGGTGGACGCGTTCCTGGACGGCACCCAACTGTTCGTGAAGGACAGCGGCAAGCCGCTGGCCGGCGTCACCCACGTACTGTCCGCTCGATCCGGCATGATCGGCTTGCCCGAGCCCACCGAGCGCGGTGTCAAGGTCATGTACCTATATGACCTTGACACCCGCATTGGCGGCCAGCTCGAACTGGAGTCGGAAGCGAACCCAGCCCTATCTGGCAAATTCACCATCTACAAACTGGGGTTCGAACTGGCGTCACGTGACGTGCCGTTCTACACCACGGTGGAGGCGTCACGCGATGGCTGAGCCCGCGATCCCCTCTCAAAACCCAGCCAATGACGGCACGCTGCCCGGTACCTTTAACACTGTGCTGACGAAGTTCCAGCAGCGTCTGGCGTCGCAGCTCCCGGCCATCGTGCTGGCTTACGACCGCGCCCGCAATGTGGCCACCGTGCGTCCGATGGTGCCGATGCTGACCACCGAAGGGCAAGCCGTGCAGCGCGCTACGGTGGCTGAGGTGCCGGTATTGGCGTTGGCGGGCGGCGGGTACGTTCTGAGCTTTCCGGTCAAGGCCGGGGACTTGGGGTGGATCGAGGCCAGCGACCGCGACATCAGCCTATTTATGCAGCACATGAGCGAGGCCGCGCCCAACACGCTGCGCCTGCACAGCTTCGAGGACTCCCGGTTCGTACCCGATGCGTTCCGCAGCTACACCATCCAAGGCGAAGACGCCGACCGAGTGGTGCTGCAAGCGCTCGACGGGTCTACCCGCGTGGCGCTTGGCCCCGGCATCGTGAAGATCACCGCGCCTAGCGGGGTGGAAATTGTGACGCCACTGGCCAAGTTTTCCGCCGATGTCGAGGTCGCCGGAGACGTGGTAGCGTCCGGCATCTCGCTGGTCAACCATCCGCACGGCGGCGTGCAGCCCGGCTCCGGTAACTCAGGACCCCCGCAATGACAACTACTTTCGCCCAAACTCTGGACAACGATTTCGTGCTGACGCCGCAGGGACTCGTGTCGGTCGTGACTGGCGACGCCGCCGTATCTGCTGATGCCCGCAGCGCCGTACAGGCGCAGCGAGGCGAGATGGTGCTGGCGATGGCTGAAGGCATGCCGACGATGGCCGTAGCCTTCAATGGCTGGCGTCCGGGGCAGTTCGAAGCCGCCGCCCGGCAGGTAATGCTCAAGGTTCCCGGCGTGCGTTCCGTCCCCAGGCTGGACGTGAGCCGAGATGGCGAGGCTTTGCGCTATGATGCGACCATTCAAAGTGACGCCGGAACGGTGATCGTAAATGGCTGAATACGACTTTATCACCACCTCCGGGGTCATCATCCCTGACACTGCGGACCTGCGCGCGGGCGTTGAAGCGGAATGGCGCGCCGCGTTTGGCGCCGACCTTCGGGTATCCAACGACACACCGCAAGGCGTGATGATCACCATGGAGACGCTGGCGCGTGCGGCAGTCGCTGAGAATAACGCTGCGCTGGCCAACCAGATAAACCCGGACCTGGCCGGCGGCGTGTTCCTCGATGCTGAGTGCGCATTGCTCGGCCTGTACCGGGAGCCCGCCACGCGCACGTCGGTCCCAGGCGCTACCTTGACCGGCCAGCCCCTCACGTGGGTGCCGGCAGGCGTTAAGGTGCGCAGCGCGGCGGGCGACCTGTTCCAGACCGCAGGGGCTGTGCAACTTAGCGCTGCGGGTAGCGCCACGGTCAGCCTGCTGTCCGTGGACTTCGGCCCGGTAGGTGCGCCGGCCAACACCATCACAACCATTGTGGACCTGGTGCTGGGTTGGGAGACGGTCAACAACCCGAACGATGGCGTGCCGGGCACTGCTCAGCAGTCTGACGCCGCGCTGCGCGACCTGCGTCGCCGCACACTGGCGCGCCAGGGGATCAGCACGCCCGAAGCGACCATCTCGGAAGTGTCCGCGCTCCCCAACGTGCGGAGCATGCAGTTCAGGGAAAACATCGCCAGCACCGTGCAGGTTATTGACGGTATCAGCATGCTCCCCCATTCGGTATGGGTGTGCGTTGACGGCGGGGAGGATCAGGCCGTAGCGCTTGCGCTGTTGGCCAATAAGACGGCAGGTGCGGCATGGAACGGCGCCACCTCCGTGGCGGTAATTGAGCCGTCCTCCGGGCAGTCGTATGCAGTGCTGTTCGACCGGCCAACCGAGGTAAACATCCTGGCGCGCATCACCGTACGGCAGGGGATGGCGGTGGTAGACGCGCAAGCGGTAATCCCTGGCGTGATCGTGGCCTACGCCAACGGCCAGCAAGATGGGGAGCGCGGGTTCATTGTCGGGGGCAACGTCTCTCCGTTCGAACTGGCCGGCGCCATCAACCGCGAATACCCGGGGCTCTTTGTGGCGCTGGTCGAGGTGATGGTGGCTGGCGGATCTTGGCAGGCGGTGGAAATTCCCATCGCGGTCAATCAGGTGGCCCGCATCCAGGCCAGCTCCGTGACGGTGGTGGTCGTATGATCCAACAGTTCAGTTTCTTTGCCGACTTGCTCCGCGCGTTGCTGTGGAAGCACAACCGAGCCGAACGGCTGACCAGTTTGGCGCAGGCCAAGCAGGCTTGGTTTGACACGAATCAAGGAGCCTTCTGGGACGCGTGGCTGCGTGATGTGTTCGACCTGCGAACCGCCAACGCATTCGGCCTGCAAATCTGGGCCCGGATACTGGGTGTGCGGCTGTCCCTACCGGTAGGACCGTCCAATCCGGATAAGCCCACCTGGGGGTTCGGCACGTTCTACCAAAACTTCGGCCGTGGGAATTTCGGCCGGATCGGTGACGGCACCATCGGGCTGACGACTGAAGAGCAGCGCACCATTTTGCGGCTACGCTACTTCCAGCTCACGTCCCGCTGCACCATTCCGGACATCAATCACGCATTGAAGGAAGTATTCGGGGCGCAAGGCCCGGCGTACGTGCTCGACCCCATGAATATGGAGTTCATCACCTACGTTTTCGGTTTCCAGCCCGGCACACGTTTATTGGGCCTGCTTCGGGATTTCGACATCCTGCCGCGCCCATCGGCGGTGGGCATCCGCTTCGTCATCTCGACACGCGACGTGTTCGGGTTCGGCCCCTATAATCGAAACTTCGGCAATGGCACGTTCGCCAGCGAGGGCATTTAAATGCAGTCCAAATTCTTTAGCACCCCGTTCGCAACCGCCGGCGACAAAATCGACATCCCGGACACCGCGCAGGTGGACGGTTCGGTTAGTTTCGCCACCGGCTTCGGCCCGGACTATGAGAAGGAATTGGGGGTGGACCCCGACGCGAAGCCGGTGCCCCGCGACGCCACCAATGGCGTGCTCTACGACATCACTGACGCTTTGGGCGCGATCCAGAAACAAGGCGCCCCGCAGTTCATCGAGGCGGCGGACAACGGCGGCGCTCCGTTCAGCTATGGCCGTGGCGCCCGCGTCATGTACGGCAATCCTGCCCGGCCGTGGGTGTCCCGCGTGGACAACAACACCACCGCGCCAGCCGCTGGCGCCAATTGGGCGCTGGAGGTGTTCGAAGTTGCGACTAACGCCCAGGCCATCGCCGGCACCGACCCGGCACTGATCATCACTCCGCCGGGGTTGAAAGCCGCGTTGGACGCCTCCGTAGCTGTCGTGCCTGACGCTACGGAGGCGGTAAAGGGTATTCAGCGCAACGCGACGCAGGCCGAGGCGAACGCAGGCGTACTCGACACCGCCACGATGACTCCGATCAAAACGGCGGGGGCGATCACGCAACAAGTTCCAACAGCTACGACGGCCGTAGCGGGCCGGTCGCGACTGGCCACGCAGGCCGAGGTGAACTCAGCCGCAGCGGGGGCCTTGGTCGTCACCCCCGCCACTTTGGCCGGACCGTTGGCCGGTAAAGTGGGTACTGTCGGATCAGGGCAGACCATCAACTCGGGCGCGTTGGGCAGCTCGGTGGGTGCCGAATTCGTATCGCTCGGTCTGACGGCAAACACCGGGAATTTCGACACGCTAGAAAGTATCCTTGTGCGTGCCGGCTCGGGTACAGACTGGTCTACTGCCCGCTGGGTCCTCCGTCGTCGTGTAGATGCCACCACCCAAGGTTTTATCCAGTTCGAGGGAGGTGCGTCGGGCTATGCGCTGGTGCTGGGGGTGGGAACTACCAGCGGCGCACTGATGGACTTCTCAGGGAATTTCAAATTCACTGGTAGCGTGACTGCGGACGGTGGATTCCAGCAGGGGTCGAGCCGGACGGTGAAGGACCACGTGAGTGACATTGATCCAGCACAGGCACTGCGAAACGTGCTCGCGCTGCGTGGTGTCCTGTATCGCTACCATGGCGCCGAGGAAGTCCGCGCCGGGTACTACGCCGAGGAAGTCCGCGAATCGCGCCCGGAGGCGGTCACCGAGGCCGGCGAGGGTAGTTTCTCCCCGTTGCTACTGGAGGACGCGCAGATGCTTCCCGACCACACTGGCGCCATCCAAGAGCTGTACCGCATGATTCGTGAACTGCAGGAGAAGACCAAGTGACCAATACTCGTACGCGCGAACTGGCCCCAGGGGTGGGTGTAGAGCGCATCGCCACAGAAACTCATATCTTCTATGACCCGCAAACACAAGGTGCGAACATCGTGTTTCAAGGGGAGGAGTTCTTGATCGTAGACAGCGCGATTGATGCCAAGCTGGACGGGCGGCAGGCGTTGACCGTGCAGCTCTCGACCATCGCCGGAGAGACGTTCGACGCGGGCACCGACCCGATCACCGGAGCCGACCTGTCACAAATCAGCGTGGCGGGCGTGGCAAACCTCATCCGTGCGGTATACGACCGGAAACATAACGATGCCTACGGGATTTCGTAATAGCGCCGGGGTGGATCTGGAAGACCTGTTTGAGGCGGGGGCGACACAAGCTGCCGGTTTCCGTCTCTCTAGCGGGTCCAACATCGCGTTTGCAGCGCGCGGTGGTGCTACCAAGGGGCCCGACGTGGGGTTCCGTGACAACGCGGGATCCGATCTGAGCAACCTGTGGCTTCCGAAGGGGGCCGCGCCGCCCGTGCTGGGCTTTAACGGTCAGTCGTACTCAGCCAATGCGCAGGCACCATCAGGTGGTACTACTGACCCGCAATCGCAGCTGACGCTGGCGATGCATCCCGCCGGCGGCTGGACCATCACCCGATTCGTTCAGGGCGCGGCGTTCGGTAACGGCTCCACGGTCGTAGCCTCCGGCACGTGGCTACCTTCGGGGCAATCTGCGGCCGACTTCGAAGTTCAATTCGCCGTAGGGCATTCCGGGGATGGGACGGTTACCAATGGAGCTCCGGCGTTTTCTTCTTTGGCCGTGGGTCGCATCGCACGGTTGGAAGCGTCCGTACCTGCAGCATCCTCGCAAGTGGCGGCCGGCACTGCGTCCGTAACCTGCACTTTGCGCCGGATTGGACAGGCTGCATCGGGGAGCACCTGTTCGTTCTCTTGCCAAGCTGCGGGGTATCTATGAACTACGACCTCTCCTACCTTCCGGCCAAGTTCAACACGCCGCAGGCGCAGAAGATGCTTTCCGCTATCCAGCACCAGGAAGACCCAGCCATGCGTCGCCGCCAGTGGCCTACCGGCCCGGCGCGCGGACTGTGGCAGTTTGAGGCTGGCGGCGGCGTGGCGGGCGTGCTGAACCATCCGGCGAGCCGCGCGCATGCGCTTGCGGCGTGTGAAAAGGCTGGGGTGCGGCCCACTACCGCAGCCGTTTGGGCGGCGCTGCAGCACGACGACAGGCTGGCTGCGGCATTCGCGCGCTTGCTCCTGTATACCGATGCAGCACCGCTGCCGGCGATTGGCGACGAAGAAGGGGCCTGGGCCTATTACCTGCGCAACTGGCGCCCCGGTGCCTACTCTCGAGGCAATGCCGAGCAGCGCGCTGCGCTCCGTCGCAAGTGGTCCAAGAGCTACGCCGCATGATCCGCCGCGCCCTCGTTGCGCTGGTGTGTGGGGCGTGGGCTGGCCACGCTTGGGCGCAAGCTGCCGCGCCACTCACGCCGGCCAGTTGGTGGACGGTGGTGGTGATGGGCATCCCCCTGAGCGTGCTGGCGGCAGCGCTCGCCGGCGCGTCGGCTCGATCCCTGAAAGAGGGAGCCGGCAACGACCAGGGGCTGCCCAAGCGGGCCACCAGCACCATCGTGGACGGCTTTGTGGGCGGTTGGTTCGCTGTCGTTCTCATCGGCTTTACGACCACCGCCCCATACTTGGAAAAGGTTCCTGCCGAAGCGGTGGGCGCAATGGGCGGGCTGTTGACCGAGTACATCCGCGTGAACGGGGGGAAATGGTGGGACGAGCTGCGCGTGGCGCTACTCTCCCGCATCCGTCGCAAATCCGAGGATTCGCCATGATTTTCCTTGACGTGCTTTCTTACGCCATCCTTTTCTGGTGGTCCACCTCTGTCCTTCACATTGCCCCGGAGCCAGAGCGGTGGGACCAGGTTGCCGGCACGGTGGGCCTTGTCGGACTGAAAGTGTTCGCGCTATGCGGCGTATTCGGCAGCGCCGTAGCGGGAAGCTCCGGCGACTGGTGGGCGCGGGGCCTGCTCTACGCATTCGCGTTGGTGGCCGCCGCCCACTACTGTCGCAAATTCGACCACGTGAGGCTGGTGTGGGCCTGGTTGAACCGCACGAGCCGGGAGCCGCACCCATGATCTGGCTGGCCGCATTGCTCAAGGGCGACACCCTTGGGCGCACTTTATACAACGTCCTGGCGTTGCTGGCCGTGCTGGCATTCGTCGGCCTGCTGGGCATGGCGCTGGTATTCGGCAAGGGGTGGAGCGTCCAACGCGTGAAGACTGCCGAGGCCCGAGCAGGCGAGCGCGTGCAGGCGCAGGCAGCGGAAAACAACGCTGCGGCCGCGGCCAATGCGTCGGCCACGCGGGCGGCGGTTGACTCTGCAATAATTCAAGTCCGCGTGACTACGGACCAAGCTGCCGCGAGGATTGAAGATGCGAAACACTCTGTTGGCCCTGACGGTGCTCTGCCTGACGACATCCTGCGCGAGTTGGATGCCGCGACCCGCCGCGCCACTGCCGCCGGTGATCGACTGCAGCGAACGGGTTCCCGCTGAGCCCCTCCCGGCGCGGCCCAAATTCGGAACGCTCCCGCCTGTTGGGTCCGACCGAGCCGCGTGGCTGTCCTACATCGGCCGCATCCACGCGTTGTGGGGCGGCTATTCGGTGCGCATGCTGGGCGTGAATGAGGCCGAGGTGCGCAAGCGCGCCGAGACGGCCGAGTGCCTGGACCGTGAACGCAAGGCCGGGCGGCTACGGTGAACGCTTCAACGCCTCGGCGATCATCCGCTCCACCTGCGCCCGGTCGTATAGCTCATACGTACCGGGTTTGAGCGAGGCGGCGTGCCGCAGGACGAACGCGGCGCCAGGCTCGACTTTGATGGTGGCGATGGGGGTCACCCGACACGCTCCCATACACCTAGGTCGTCATCCTTAGCCTGTTGGCCTACTTCAAGGTCTGGCAGTTCGAGGAACATGAAGGCGTACTCAAACTCCAGATGGCTGTACAGATAGTCCCCCAGCTCATCGAACTGATTGCGCATCCGATAAACGCGAGACTGGCTGCCGCCGCCCGTGTAGTCGTCGGTCACCGCACCACCGCCCTGCGCACTTCGGCGCGGTACGCATCGCAGGCACGCTTGTCCAAGCCCTCGGCCCGGCACGCCTTGATGATCTTGGCGTCCAACTGGCGGTAGTTGTCCAGCGCTTCCACCTGCGCGTCGCTGAGCTGCGTCGTGGACGGAGCGCGCAGCACCAGCAGGGTGAGGCCGCCAGCGACGGCCATCACGATCAGGGCCGCCCAATTGCTCGGGGGCCGCTTGTTGCCGGCGCGGCAAATGTCGCGGGCTGTGGCCTCATCAATCGCCCGGCCGTGGTGGACCCCATTGACGAAAATGTGGCACTCGCCCGTGTCGGTTTTCACGTAGGTGTGGCTTGTCATTTTGGTTCCCTCGTTGGTGTGCGCCAATGCTCAACCCTATTGACGCTGTTGTCAACAATTATTTTCTGTACCGGTGCCCGCGCCACCCGCCGCTGGCCCGAATCGGCCAGCCTTCGGCCCACGGTGACATGTCGTCCATGAGGCCTTCGAAATCTTCCACGCTGCCAAATCCGGTCGGCACTTCCGCAACGATTTCATCGTAGACCCGCAGCACGCAAGCATAGCCCGCCTTTTGCTGCTTGATGATCGCGTCGCGCAGCACGTCACGGGCCACGGCCTGGCACACGTTTTCGAACTGCAGCCCGCCGTACAGGTCCATGCGGGTCCAGCCAATCGGGCCCTTCTTCTGGTTGGTGTTCCACCCTTCATAGCTCAGGGCGAACGACTCGCCCCAGCGGTCGCGCTCATTCGGGCGCAGACGTGGCCGCCAATAGTCGATGGTCCGACCGCTCGGCAGCGTCATGTAAAGCACGTCGCCGCGTACCAGGAACGTGATAGCCGGCGGCTGGTACGGCTGGCCACGCAGCGTGACCGGCTTACCCTTGACGGTGAACGTAACGCCTGGCTGCAGCACGGCTTGGATGGCCGCGCCTTCCAGCCCAAAGTATTCGGTCTGACGGTTGTTCGCCCACGGCAGGCCCCGGTACTGGCCGCCCCAGTATTCGACCACTGCGGGGCTGGCTGCGCGCCACGCCTGGATGGTGGATTTCATTTCCTCTTCAGTCATCCACTCATCGGCGCCGAAATTGGCTAGCGCTCCGATCCAACCGCCGTAGGCCAGGGCCAGTTCTGCAACCTTGCCTTTCTTACGCGCCGGGTGGTGCGTGCCATTCACTGCGGCGTAGTCAAGCAGGTCCTGATAATCGAGGCCCGTCATCTTGGCACCCGAGGCTTCGTACAGCTTGCCCCGGTTTACGAACAGGTCGATACGCCACTGCTCGCCTGCCATCATGGCGGCCACGACTGCCTCAATGGCGGTGAAGTCTGAGCTGACCAATTCCATACCCTCGCCGGCCACCATCATGCCGCGAAGGCATGCGGAGATGACGCCGAGGGGGTCGCCGAACGCATCGGACAACAGCGTCCAACTGGCGCAGTAGATGACCTGGATCGCATCGTCTGCGGCATCGGCACTCCACTCAACCTGGCGCCCACGCTCGGCCGTGCCGCACCACGCGCAGGTGGACCGGTGGGTGCCGTAATGGCGGCCACACTGACACCGGATCACGTCCGGGCCGCTGTTGGGGAAGTTGGTAGGCTGCGCTCCGCCGCCGGTGTCTCGGCCCGTTTTGGCGCCGTGGAACGTGTAAAGGTCGTGGATGCGGCCCACGTCGCTGGCGCAGTTGCGCATCTGGTACAGCTTCTTCACGCTGGCTGATGCGGAGAGCTGGCGCACCTCCAGCGCACGGCGGGCGGGCGCGGGCAGCTCACGCGCCAATGCCGCGGTGATCGCCTCGTCATCCATCGCGGGCATGCGAACGCCGTATGAGGCCAGCCACACAGCCAGCTTGGCCAGCTCCGACGCGCGCTGTACTGCACCGTCTGTCAGCTCCCGGATTTCCGCATCGGCCAGTTCCAGCGCGCGTTCCACGATCTTGATGGCGGCATTGATGGCGCGCAGGTCCACGGCCACGCCACGGTCGTTGCACTCCTGATCGATGCGCCACCATTCCAGCTCTTCCGGAATCAGGTCCGGGATGCGCTTGGATGCGTCGGCCTCGGCCTCGATGTCCGTGTCGCAGTACTGTTGATACTGCTCGAATTTCTCCGGCTCATCGGAGGGCAGGATGCGCAGCTTCGGCTGCTTTTTGGTCGGGTTTTGCGGCATGGAAAACAGCTTCATCAAGGCCGCGCCGCCTTCATCCTTCTGCACGCCGCCGATGACTTTCTGCAACGGGCCAAGGCCGCCGGGCAATCCGTGCGCTCGGGCCTTGGCGGCGCTGCACCGCTGCTGCTCGATGGGGAGCGGGCACCAACCGTGCCGCTTGACCAGCACGTGGTTCCACAACTTCCGCTCAAATCCCGCATTGTGGGCTTCGATCAAGCCGCCGGCTTCGATGTAGGCGCGCAGGTCTGCCGGCATCGAGCCGTCAGCAGGAAGCCGGCGCTTGCCGATCCCATCCTTCAAATCGTAGCTGCCGCATAGCACGTCCGTGGTCGGGTGCCGTGCGTACACCTCGCCGCCGACCAGCGGCAGCCCGGGCTTTGCGCTGGAACTGGTGCCGTCCGGGCCGCGCCACTTGGGCGTCAGGTTGCCGGCAGGCGTGCGGTATTCGGGGTCCCACACATAACCGGCCTCTGAGTACGACTCGAAGTCGATGTCGGGCAGGACGGTGGAGAAACCCAGACCGGCCGGGACGGTGTCGCCTGCACGCAGGACGGGGGGCGGCGGGGGGATCACTCAACCCCCCGCAGCTTGGCGCCGCCGGTCAGCCGATCCGATACCAGCACCTTGCCGTTGAACTGCAGCGCGTGGGCACGTGCGGCCAGGTTGTCGGCAGCGCCCACCAGCAGCATGTCGCAATCCGGCTCGTGCGCATGGAAGAACGATTCGTCGATGAGGGTCACGCCGCCGTAGCCCTCACGTGCGGCGATGCCGCTAGCGGTGCGCAGCGCGGCGGCTCGGGCCGTGCCGATGGGGACCACCACGAACAGGCCGGGGCGGTTGTCGTGCCAGGTGGCGCTAAGCATTGTAGCTACTCGCTTTTAAAGAATTCGGGGAACCGAGCCGCAGTAATTCGCCGCTCGGCAATTTTAAAATACTCCGCGTCGCGTTCGATGCCGATAAACTCGCGTCCAGTATTCACGCATGCCATGCCGGTGGTGCCGCTGCCCATGCAGTTGTCCAAAACAACATCGCCTGGGTTGGTGTAGGTGCGGATCAGGTATTCCATTAACGCGATGGGCTTTTGGGTTGGGTGTATGCCTTCCTCTACGCCAAACTTCAGCACCGTTCGCGGGTAGTTCGTGAACGATTGAACGCTTGGCATCCCAGCCTGCTTGCCGTAGACGCCGCCCGTGTTGGTGCGCGTAACCGTGCGTGGCTCAATCGCGACAAGCCCTTGCGGGTTGTAACGCGGCGATCCAGCCCCGAACACCAGCACATCCTCATGCGCCCTCATGGGCTGTAACTTGGCGCGAAGGTGGCCGACCGGCTTGGACTTCTCCCAAACCCACGCATACCGGAAGTCGCGCAAGTTAGACGCAACGAGCGTGGCCGTGAATGGATGATTCGCCGTCAGCACAATCGCCGCGTTCCGCTTGGCAATGCGCCGGTACTGCGCCCACAGCGGCTCAAACGGAATCACCGTGTCCCACTTGCAGGCCGTAGTCCCATACGGCAAATCGCATAAAATCAAGTCAACTGACTGATCGGGAATACGGGGCATTATCTCCAAGCAGTCCCCTTCAAACAGTTGCATATCTATTCCTCGGAGTTAAAGCCCCGCCAGCAGCGCCAGCGGGGCGGGTGAAAATTACGGGGTCAGATAGCCTTCGGCGACCAACTGACCTTCGGACCAACCAGCCCAGCCCAGCACGTCCGCTTCGGTCGTGGCACCAGTGGCGCGAGCCTTGTCAGTCAAGCGGCTGGGCGGCGGGGGCGGTGCACCCTGGGCGCTGAACTCGGTGCGCGGCGGGGGCGGCGCCTGACCACCGGGCGGCGGGGGCGTGGACGACAACTGACCGGCCGGCGGCGCAGTGGCAGCGGCGGGCAGCGGCGCCTGGCCGAAGCCCAGCGACGCAGTGTCGATCTGCTCCTGCAGCACAATACGATCACCGGTGCGCTGGAACGCGATCACCTTGGCTTCCAGGTACAGGCCGGGCGATTCGCTCGACCCGTTGCTACGGGCCTCGATGAACATCTGCACCCAGTCGCCCGGCTTGATGTCCACTTCTTCACGCGGCAGCGCGCGCTGGCCGTTCTCGTTGACGATCTGCGGCGGGCGGAAGGAACTCAGCTGCAGGACCCAATGGCCCGGATACCCCTCACGGTCGCGCGGCTTGTTTCCCTTTTTGTTCGGCACGTCGCTGTCGCCGTCCGTGATCTTCCAGGCGAACGCAGGCGCGCCGGACTGGCCATTGGGCCATGCAGACTTGGCGTATGCCACCAGCTTCTGCGCCCACGGCTCGTTCTTCCAGTCGGCCTGCGTCTTCGGGATAGCCAGCGGGGTGTAGCAGCTCGTGACGGGCTGTCCGGCATTGACGCCGTTTTGGATCAGCTTGGTCTGGCCCGTCTTTTGGTCCTTGACGGCCTCGGCCGTATACGGATCGCCGCCGACCAGGCGGCCCACGGGGGAGGTGAAGCGCTCGGCGTTTTCATTTGCCATTTTCGAAAATCCTCTTGGTGTGATTGAAATCGACCGGCTGCAGTTTCAGGGCCCCCGGTGGACGATGACTGTACCGCTTAATGACGGCTTCGTCAATACCTTTTTTACGTGCCTGCGCCGGCGTGATCGGCTCACGTGGCTTGGCGATGTCCACGCCCAGCATGGCGGCCACGTTGATGGCCTTTTCCGGTTCGAGCCACGCTTCACGACTTTGCGCCCGGTCCATCTCATAACCTGGGATTGCCACACCGGTGCCGAGCAGATGAAGCGCCTGCGCTTCCATCGCTGCGGTGCGGTCCTTCAACAGCTTTTGCGCGATGTGGAGCATGCGCAGCTCCGCGCCAATGTTGGACGGCACCGGATCGAACGGCCGTGCCACTCCCGCCCAGTCCGCAATGCCCGCCGCCGCCTCGTTCAGCAGGGAGCAACCGCGCGCACCGGCGCACTTCCCGCACCACCGGCCAACCCGCGCCGGGGCGTCGCCCTTGCGGGTGGATTCGGCCGCCGCAACGATGGCTTTCTCGAACTGCACGAGCTGGGCGCCAGTGAACTCCCACGTTCGGACAGGCGGCTTCGGCCCGTAATAGCGAGGCTGCACCACGGTGGTGGAATACTGATAGCGGCTGTAATCCACGCCCCGCGACTTGACGACGGCAAGCAGATAGATGACCTGCTGCCAATGCTCGTACTCATCCACGAAGCCGTGGCCGGCCTTGTAGTCAGCGGACCGGATCCAGTGGTCCTGGATGGCCAAGGCGTCGGGGCGGCCGTCCGGGATTTCCGGATGGATCGCCGAGCACAGCACGTTCTTTTCGATCCGCCACGACTCCAGCGGGCCGAGCGCCACCAATGCATCGACCCACATTTGCGCGCCGTCCTGCTGCTCCGGCGTGCCCACCAGCTCGCCGTTCTTGGCCAGCGCTTCGGCCGCGGCGTGCCATTCCCGCCCCTCCAGCCGCTCGGGGCTGTCGGGGTTCAGGTCCGGGAACAGCCCCGCCAGGCGTGGGGACGCTTGGCACTTCATCCATACGTTGGCGGTGTTGGGGCTGGCGCGGCTCATGGCGACTGCCCCCACGGTTCGACCTTCAGCTCTTGCCCATCGGAGGCGTACGCCTCCCGGAACGCTTCGGCCATATCGCTCGACGGATTCATGGTGCGCTGGCCTGCCGCGTGCTCAACGTCGCGGATGTCGTCGCTGACGAACCCCTCCGTGCGCGACTCGTTCATGACTATGAAATAACGGCTCATTTCGTCAGCTCCGCATAAACCGCACCGGTGAAGTCGGGCCGGCTCAACAGCAACGGGATGGACCCTTCGCCATTGGCGTCGACCAGGCCCACCGCCTTAAACGCGGCCTGCAGTCGGGCGATGGTCACGCCGTTGGTGTCGGCCCAGTCAAACAGTGCCGCCGGGTCTTCCGGAGCGCCCGGAGCGGCAGTAGCAACCGGCGGCGGGGGCGGGATGTTGTCCACACGGTTTGATTCGGCTACGGCTTCTTTGCTCAGCCCCGGCTTTGCCTTCCACGTTCCATCGCCCTTTTTCGACTTGTTCGCGGTGTGCTTCGCCGCGTCCCAACGAACGCCCGCGCTGTCCACATCGTCGGCCGGGGGTGGCGGCGGTACCTGCATGGTCAGGCCCGGGTCGCCGCCGAGTGCCGCCAGCTTGCGTGCGTCTTCGTCCAGTTCGGGGGATCCGTGCGTGACGCCGAAGCCGAGCGCGGCGGTGTCGATGGGGCTCTCTGGCTGCTGCACGGGCGGCGGCGGTGGACGACTCGTGGTGATCGGGGGCAGGTCGGAGTCGGTCGATACCTGTTCGGCCGGACCATCACCGAGGGGATGGACTTCGGCGTCCACGTGCGCGGTCCGCTCGCCGATGCCCTTGGGGGGCTGCAAGTCGTACAGCACAACCAGCGCTGCGACAAGGCGTGCCATATCTTCGGCTTCTTCAGCGCCGTCCAGTTCAATGTTGAATTTCATACTTAGCTCCGGGTGGACAGGTAGACGGCCAGGCGGGTCATCAGCGAGCGCTCCGCCCCATAGCCTTCCTCTCCGGCCTTGCGCGCCGGCGGGTTCGGGACGGCGTCAAGGAAAGCGTGAACATCATTGAGCGCGGTGTTCGCCTTGTCCGCGCTTTCGCGGGCCCATTTCTGGTGCTGCTCGCTGCTCTCCAACTTCTTCTGGAGCGCGGCGACTTCGGCCTGGGACGCCTTCAACTGGGTGGACAGCGCGGGTTTGCGCTTGGTCATGGTCAAGCCCTCTGCGATTCGTTGCGGGGTTGCAACGGGGCGGACGTTACCCCATACTGACCCTATCGTCAATACCTTTCAACTAAATTCTTTTGTGGTATTTTCAACGGATGAAGACGTGTACTGGATGCAACGAGACGAAGCCTCTCGACCTATTCACAGTGGACCGCAAAAGGGCGGATGGCCGCAATTATCGCTGCCGGCAATGCACCCAAGCAGCGTCCAAAGCGCAGTATCACCGCGACCCGGCTAAGGCAAAAGCTCAGTCAGACGCGTGGCGACGCCGAAACACGGATCGCGCTGCGGAGAAGGGCCGTAGGTTCAGAGCTGCAAATCCCAGTAAAGCGGCCGGATACAGCAAGGCTTGGCGAGAAAGAAACCCCGGCGCTGCGGCTAAAGCGTGCCGCGCTTGGTATTGGGCGAACCGAGAAGAGGCGCTAAAGCGAGACCGACAGCAACGGGAGGCGCGGCTGGAAGTGTTTTTGCTCCGGGAACGGGCTAGCTACGCTCGGCGAGCCCGGTCAGTGGCTGAAAAGAACCGGAAGTGGCGCGAGAAGAATAAGCACCGAGTGGCCTACTACGCGGCGCAACGCCGTAGCGCTTTGGCTAAGCGCACACCGCCCTGGATAGATGACAACGATTTAGCCCAGATGCAGGCCTTCTTTGCCGAATCCCGCCGCCTGTCTCTCGCTACGGGGGTTCTACACCACGTGGACCACATCGAGCCGCTGCGGGGGTTGGATGCGAGCGGGCTCAATGTCCCGTGGAACTTGCAGGTGCTGACCGCAACCGAAAATCTAAAGAAAGGAAACAGACGTGTCAAAACTTAGGCCCTACCAATCCGATCTTGCCGAAGCCGTCAAAAAAGAATGGGCGTCGGGCCATCGCGGGGTGCTTTTGCAGATGGCTACAGGAGGCGGAAAGACTGTGGTTCTAGGCCATCTGGCTGCCGAGCACCGGGGGGTGGGCGTGCTCATCGTGCACCGGCAGGAGCTTGTGGGCCAGCTTTCTCTCCAGCTCGCGCGAGAAGGGGTGTACCACGATTTCGTAGCCCCCGAAGCTGTCCGCCGCGATGCAGTTAAAACCCAGATGGAGGAGCTGGGCCGCAGTTTCGTCCAGTCGGGGGCTAATTGGTACGTGGCCGGCGTGGACACGCTCGTCCGGAAAACCCTCGATTGGGCGCATCGTTGCACGCTCGCTATTGTGGATGAGGGCCACCACGTGTTGCGCGAGAATAAGTGGGGGAAGTCTCTTTCCATGTTCCCGTCCGCGCGCTTCCTCCTACCCACTGCCACTCCGTGTCGGGCAGATGGGAAGGGGTTGGGGTCACACGCCCACGGTGCGGCTGACGTAATGGTGAAGGCCCCCTCCCAACGGTGGCTGATCGACTCGGGGTATTTGACGCCCTACCGCCTGATTCTTCCAGAAAGCAAACTTGATATGTCTTCCGTTCCCATCGGAGCGGACGGGGATTTCAACACCAAAGCGGCAGCGCGTGAGGCCGATAAGGCCATGCTCTACGGCGACGCAGTAGGCACGTATCTGAAATTCGCGCGCGGTCGGCGAGCCATTGCGTTCTGCATCAATGTGGATGCGGCTACCGAATTCGCGGTCCAGTTGCGTGCCGCCGGAGTCCGTGCCGAGATGATTTCAGGCTCGACCCCCGGGCACATCCGGCGGCGCGTCCTGCTTGACCTGAAGCGCGGCGAGCTGGACGTGGTTACGTCGGTGGATGTGCTGGGCGAAGGGGTGGACATCCCAGCCGTGGAGGTGGTGCTGATGCTTCGCCCTACCCAGTCCTTTGCCCTATACGCCCAGCAGTTCGGGCGGGCGCTGCGCATCCTGGAGGGGAAGACCGAGGCCATCATCATCGACCACGTGGGCAACATTGAGCGGCACAACGGGCCGCCGGACTGGCGCACCTTCTGGACCTTGGACGCCCGGGAGCAGCGCAACAGCGGCCCGAGTTTGATCAAGCGTTGCCCCAACCCCGAGTGCGCACGCGGGTACCTGCGCGAGTTGGGCGCCTGCCCCCATTGCGATGGCGGCGTTGCCAAGGCCGCGCCTACGGCACGCGCGCTACCCGAGCAGGTGGACGGCAACATGGCCGAGGTAGATCCGGATTGGATCGCAGCCAAGGCCCGGGAAATCGCCCGGATCAATGGCGACCCGGTGGCGCTGCCGGTGGACCTGGCCGCCCGCGCGGGGGCATTCGCGCAGCACAAGCGCAGGCGCGACGCGGCCGATGCGGTGCGGCTGGCGATGGACACATGGGCGGCGTGCCAGGGCGCGGTGCCACTGGACGTGCTCAACCGCCGGTTCTATCTGAAATTCGGTACGGACGTGATGAGCGCCCAAACTTTGAGCCGGCCCGAGGCGGAGGACTTGCGCGGACGGATCGAGGCGAGTATCGTTGCTGACGGATTCGTCATTAACGAGGTGGTGCAATGAAGCAGGTAATGCTTGACTTGATGGTTTACGTTACCGCGGCGGGTATCGCTGCGGTCCTGATTTCTCTTTTGGTGAGGAGTGCAGCATGAGTGGGAATTCTGGAACGCGAGAGGCGGTGGCGTGGAGCAAGACGAAGCCGACCACCGAAGGTGCGTATTACGTGCGCGGGTTCAATCTCTTCCAACTCGTCCAATACGAAGCGTTGGTACAGGTTCGTACGCACCACTTCGATGGCGAGTCTGCCCCCGAACTGGTGTGCAATATCCACGAATCGACCAGCAATGCGGGCATGGACGATTGGTCGCCCATGATCGATATGTCTGAAGACTTCGAATGGCTGGGCCCGTTGGCAGCCGCCCCCGTCGCCGCAGCGCCGGATGCTGTAGCCCTGCGCGTTGCAATGGAAACACTGGAGCAGATTGCCTCGACTCCGCGCAACAAGGGCGCACGCGTGAGTGCGATGGCGACGCTGAAATTTCTACAGACGCAGCTCGCCGCCCGCCCGCAGGGGGAGGAGGATCGCCCGCCAATCGACGGTTGCACAGAGTCGAACTGCAAACGGTGCCGAACACACCCGAATCACCGTGGCGACATGGAGCACGCGGGAATCGGCTGGCGACCGGACAGCCCGCAGGAGGCGAGCGATGCAACTTGACATCCAGCAGCGCGCGGACCGCGCCCAGGCGCTGGCCAGAGTCAGCGGCAATCCGGCCCAGGCCCGCAAGGCCGCGGCGCTGCAGAGCCGTGCGGACCGGCTGCGCAAGATTGATAAGCGCATACTGCGGGCCTTGCGCTCCGGGGCGTGGTACAGCTTTGACGGTCTGTGCACCGTAGCGGAGGTGCCGCCCGGCGCGCACATACGTGCCGACTATCAGGCGCGGGTCGTGGCACTGGTGACGGCTGGCAAGGTCGAGCGTCGGCCGGGCGTCGAATATCGGATTGCGGGAGCCCGCGCATGCTGAGCCTATACGCTTGGTGCGCAAAATGGGGCGTCCCGCCCGAGGCGGCGCGGGAGTTGGCGGAGCACTTCGCCCGCCCCTCTCAAGGCACCGGGGCTGAAGCGCAAGCCGAGGACCGGATCGTGCTGGCCGCGCAGGAATGCGGTGGGATCCTGTTCCGCAACAATAAAGGAGCGCTCCCCGACAAACGGGGGCGCTTCGTTCGTTTTGGTCTATGCAACGAGACACCGGCCCGAGGCAAGGCGCTGCGTAGCGCCGACGAGGTGGGCATCCTCCCCATCGTGGTCACTCCGGCCCACGTGGGCACCACCATCGGGCAGTTCCTATCCATCGAGGCCAAGCGGCCTGGCTGGCGCTACGCCGGCGATGAGCACGAACGGGGGCAGATGGCTTGGGCAAAGCTGGTCGAACGCTACGGCGGGCGGGCCTTCTTCGCCACCGGGCGTGACGACGTGCTTGCGCAACTGACGGACAAGTCAGTACCATGACCGGAATTATTCGCAGGAGCACCCGCCGCATGGCACGACTGACCCCCACCGACCGC
This sequence comes from Pseudomonas sp., assembly GCA_036643775.1. Taxonomy (GTDB): domain Bacteria; phylum Pseudomonadota; class Gammaproteobacteria; order Pseudomonadales; family Pseudomonadaceae; genus Aquipseudomonas. The sequence continues at coordinate 28,442 of JAVXRI010000046.1, forward strand.
AAAGACCAGATCCTGAGCGCTGCGCTCGACGCCGCCGAGGCGACCAATTACATGACCATCACCCGCGAAGAGATTGCCGAGCGTGCGGGTTGCTCGCCTGCGCTGGTGTCGGCCTACCTGGGCGCGATGGATGGCGGCGTGCGCGATGAGGTGATGCGTGCAGCGGTGGCCAAGCGTCGTGCACGTGTCGTGGCGCAGGGCCTGCTGGCACAGGACGCCATCGCCCAGGGCGCGCCGGACTTCCTCAAGGCCAAAGCTGCGGCGGCTGTGGTATGAAGGCGGCACACCACGGCGCCTTTACCGCGCCCTCCGCATCGCCCCTCGACACCCAGGTGGGCGGCGACCACTACCGGGCCGGGGGCATTCAGCCGGTCCAGTACATCGAGGCGAATGACCTGCGGTTCCTTGAGGGCTGCGTGGTCAAGCGCGTGACCCGCCACAACCGGCCCACCGGTAAGGGGCGGCAGGACATCGAAAAGGCAATCCACGAACTCCAGCTGCTGCTGGCTCTGCGCTATCCGGAGTAACCCCTATGCAAGTTTTGCCCGCAGCGCTGCAACCTCTCGCTGCTTTTGACCAGTTTGTCAATTGGAACTCCTGGCCGGACCCGGACACGCCGGGAAAGACGATCAAAACCACCGTGCATCCGGTGACGGGCAAGGCCCACAATGCGCACGATCCGGCCATCTGGATGAGTGCTGCCGCTGCGCTGGCCACGGGCCGTCCGGTCGGGTTCGTCTTCACCGAGGCGGACCCGTTTTTCTTCCTGGACATTGACGATGCGCTGGTGGGCGGCCAATGGTCTGACACTGCGCAGGGGCTGTGTAGTCAGTTTGCGGGCTGTGCGGTCGAGGTGTCCCAATCAGGCACCGGCCTGCACATTATCGGCACTGGCACCGTCCCGCCGCATGGCTGCGACTCCAAACCGCTCAAGTCCCAGTTCTACACCTCCCGCCGCTTTGTGGCGCTGACCGGCGTGCATGCGCAGGGCGACGCCTCCCGCGACGCCACGCCAGCGCTGCGGCGACTCGTGGTCGACCACTTCCCGCCCACCCGGGCCAGCGACCCGGATCATTGGCAGGAGGGGCCGGTCGAGGGCTGGCGCGGTCCGGAGAGTGACGAAGAGTTGGTTCGCCGCGCGCTGCGCTCCACCAGCACCGCGGCCATCTTCGGCGGGGGCGTTACGTTCGCCCAGCTGTGGCAGGCCGATGCCGAGGCGCTGGCCGCCAAGTGGCCCGGCGACCGTGAGGCCTACAATGCCAGCGAAGCCGATGCCGCCCTGGCCAGTCACCTGGCATTCTGGACCGGCTGTGATATGCCGCGCATGGACACGCTGATGCGGCAGTCAGCGCTGATGCGCGAGAAGTGGGACCACCGCCCCGATTACCTCCCCCGTACCTTTGCGCGCGTGTGCACGCCTGGCCGGGCGGTCTGTGTGGACGCCGTGCCCGAGCCCGCCGCTGGTGCTGAGCCGGAGACACCCAAGGCCTTCCCGCGCGGCACGCTGATGGATGGCGAGAAGATGGCACGCCTGTTCGACGGTTGCCACTATATCCGCAGCCGCCACCAGGTCATGCTACCCAGCGGCAAGATTGTCGGCCCCGAACCGTTTAACGTTGAGTTTGGCGGCTACACGTTCATGATGAAGGAGAGCACGGACGGCGCAGGCGCGTTCAGTGACCTGGCGTTCAAGGCGTTTACGCAGTCCGCCCGGTTCCAGTGCTCCATTGTTGACGCGCCCGTGTTCGCCCCGGAACGCCCTCCGCGTGAGGTGTTCGAAGAGGACCGGATGACACTCATCAACAACTACGTGCCACTGCACGTGCCGCGCGTGGCTGGCAACGTGGAGCCGTTCCTGGCCCACCTACGCAACATCCTGCCGGTGGAAAAGGACCGGCTGATCCTGCTGGCGTGGATGGCCGCTGTCGTCCAGCATCCCGGCGTGAAGTTCCTGTGGTCCCCGGTGGTCATCGGCGACAAGGGCGCGGGTAAGTCGATCCTGTTCGAGAAGCTGCTGACCGCTGCGGTGGGCAAGCGCTACTGCAACACGATCAAGCCGGCGCAGATGAATGCCAAGCACAACACCTGGATGCTGGACCACGTGTTCAGCCTGTGCGACGACGTGGGTAAACACGTGTCCGATGAATGGCTGGACGATGTGAAGACCATCATCACCGGGCGCCGGCAGATGGTCGAGCCCAAGGGCGTCGATGCCTACATGACCGACGTGTGCACCAACCTCGCGTTCACCGGCAACCACCGCCGGTCCATCCGTGTCAGCCCTGATGAGCGCCGCTTCGCCATCTTGTGGTGCGCTGTGCTGCCAGAGGCCGCCACGCAGGCGTTCACCTCCTGGACCGACACGCCGGCCAATGTGCAGGCCGTGTCGCACCTGCTCGGCACCATGGCCATTCCCGCCGCCTATAATCCGGTGGTGGTGCGAAATGCACCGTGGACCAGCAGCATGGAAGAGGCGATCAGCAAGAGCGGCGACAACATCGACCAGATGATCGAGGACGCAATCAGCGAGGGCGCGGCCGGTTTCCGTGGCGACCTGATCAGCATGCAGGCCTTGGAAGGGTTGCTGGCCGCCAAGGGCCTGGCGCGCCTCAGTCGCTCGGTGCGGGAAGAAGCGCTCGAGCGAATGGGGTACGGCACACACCCGCAACTGCGCAACGGTTGGACCAACAACCGCGTGCAGGACAAGAAACTGCGCATCTTCGTGCGGCGCGGATCCGAGGCCGAGGGGCTGCCGACCGCTGCGGCCGTGTCCAACGCCTTCATCAAGGCCCAGGAGATTGCGCCGGGTGAGATTGCGTTCGGGGGCGGGGCGCAGGCCGCGGGGTAATCGGGCGCATGCGGGCAAAGCAAAGGGGCCGAAAGGCCCCTTTCTCCGTCCCCGTATTGCGCCGATCAGGTCGCGGGTTTGACCACCCAATTCAATGCGGCGGCAAAAGACAGTAGCGCTTCGCTCCCCCGGCCCATGACCAGGATGGTGCGACCTTCATGGCGGACAGAAACGACCGACTGGTTCGCGTGCACTTCGACGTCGCCGCAGGTGGCCACCAGCTCAAACTCGCGGTTGCGGGGTTCGCCGTTCACGTCGGCGAGGGCTTCGGATTCGGTCAGCATTTCGGCGCCTCCCGATCAGCTCCGGGAGTCGTGCCGTTGTCCAGCACCAGGGCTGGTACGTCGGTGACCAGCTTCAAACGCTGGTCGTCGAACCACTCCGAATCAGGGCGCTTGCCCGGATCAGTGCCGGCGGGTTGGAGCAGGGTTTGATAGCAGCCGGTCAGGTAAGTGCAATGGCCGATGGCCACGCCGGTAAAACCGGTGATGGTGTCGCGGAAAGTAAAGCCGAGCATGGTCAACTCCGGTGGGTAGTAGGCGTACCCTACCCCCTCCTGACGAACGTGTCAACCCACACGCGTCGGGGCGGGTCAGCCAGGTGCTCGGCGAGCGCTTCGCACTGGCGCGCCGGTTCCAACCCTTCCAGCACCTGGCACACGCCACTCGCGTTGTGGATGCACTGACGGCAGCGGGAGGTGCCCCACGCGCGTTCCACATGCAACCAGCCGCCGCAGCGGCCGCCCATTTCCCGGTGAGGAAACGAGTAGGCGCCGCAGTAGCAGGTGCACTCCCCTCTACGTGGCCGACGACGCGTCATCGAGACTGCGAAGGACGGTAAACAACGCATCGCGTTCTTCGCACCATGCCGCCGACCGTGCCGCCCATGCCGCCGACTCTGCCGCCGACCGTGCCGCCGACCGTGCCGCCCATGCCGCCGACTCTGCCGCCGACCGTGCCGCCGACTCTGCCGCCCATGCCGCCGACTCTGCCGCCGACCATGCCGACCATGCCGACTCTGCCGCCGACCGTGCCGCCGACCGTGCCGTTTCAAGTTGGCACGTGTTCCCGCCCGCAGCGGCCTCATGCGCACGACGGCCGATTTCCAGAGCGCCAATCACCTGGTCAATGGCGGCCGTCACATTCTCTGGGAGAGGCCGCGTGCGAAGTTCCTGCTGAGCGCGGATCAGGCGGTCGATCCGATCCACCGCGATCAGGTGAGGCACCGGAGCGAGGTCCACGCCTACCGGGATAGCCCGGGCCAACTCAACGTGGAACACCGCACGATCAGCGGCCGGCAGCCCTTCGAACATGGAGTCTTGCAAGCGGATGAGCCATTCCGGGAGGCCGCGTGCCTCAGCGACCACGGTGTGGTGATCGTCGCTGTCCGGGGCGATGTCGTGCGCGAAGCACCCTACCGAGCAGCCGCGGAAGGCTGCGCCCTCCCCCTCGCCGTACGTGCCGGCTGCGAGCATGTCCAGGGCGGCGTGGCGTTCGGCTTGCTCGACGTGTAGCGCCTTGAGCGCCGGGTCATTGTTGAAGCTGAGTTGTGTCATGCGATTCGCTCCCAAGTGTTGCCGTTTGAATCGCGGTATTCGGTGCCCACCAGCAGGGCTTCCAGCTCCGATGAACCGGAGGTGGAGCGCTGTGCGGATGCGAGGTCATGCGTGAAGTGCTCCGGCTTGCCGCCGTGCGGGGTGAAGCGGTAGAGGCGGGTTTTCATGCTTTCGGCACCCCCGTCAGCGCTTCGTTCAGCTCACGCACGTGGCGGTTGATCAGCATGGCGTCGGAGGGTAGAGCTGTGAGAGCTCGTGCCTGCCACACCGCTACCAGGACCTGAGCGGCTTTGCGCTGCGCCAGAGCAATAGCGTTGCACCGGTGGCAGCCCGTGCCGTCCGGGTCGATGTTGAACAGGTGCACATCATCGCAGCTCGTGCGCTGGTGCTCGGGGTAGTCGCGGTCGAGTTCGCTCATGCCGCACTCCCGGTTGCCTTGGCGATGGCGGCGCTGAATTCGACCGTGACCACGAGCGCGTCGCCGACATGTACGCCGAATCCTTCGGGGACCCACATCGGCATTGGCTGGATCCCAGCCTCGCGGTAGTTGTCAATGCGGCGCCAGCCGATCGACAGATACCCGGGATGGCTCGCATGTCGCTCCAAGCCTTGCTGCTCATGCGCTAGCTCCTGCGAGTTGGATGTTCATGGCTTGAGCGAAGCGGACGCCGTAGCGGCCCCGGCGGCTGACGTGCTCGCGGGCGCGGTCCTCGCTTGCTGTCCAGTGGGTAGCCGTCCTCGATCCATCAAACTCCGACACAAGGACATAGAAGCCGTGCGATCGCTGACGAAGCCCGTAAGGATTGGCGACGGACAGAACTCCCTTCGGCGTGTGCTTGTTGGCGGTCATGCTTGCGGCTCCTTGGCAAGTTCGGCGAGGAGGGCGTCGGCGTACATGACCGCCCGTGACACATCGAGCCGGACAAGGTCAGTCGGTGAGAGCGCTGCGCCGTCGTAGGCGACGCTTGCAAGTCCCTGCATCGCCATAGCTGCGATCAGCTCGCGCTTGGTGAGGATATCTTGGTCGGCCTGGGCCATGGTGTTCTCCTTCCGTTGATTGAGGCTGCACTCTACGCCACGTTGACGACCGCGTCAATAGCCCCGTGCCCCTCGACTGCCTCATAGGGGACCACCAGCACCACGAAGCCATTGTCCAGCGTCTCGGATTCAATGGGGCGGACCTCCAGGCTGACGGCGGTGCAGGCCCGGGCAGCTGCAGCCATCGCCGCTACATAGCGGTCCTGCGGCACGGCGTAGCGGCGGACTTTGACGAGTGCGTCGCGTGTGGCCCGGGACCGTGCGCCGTTCTGACAGGCCACGCAGCTGCCCGTAGACACATACCGCTGCCGGTGACCACGAGGGCAGGCGGCGTCCGGTTCGTAGATTTTAAGGCCGAGGTGGCGTGCAACATTTCGTTTCATTGTGCTTAATCCGCTAGTTTTAGGAAAAGTGAGCATAGCACGATAAGTAAACTTTTCCGAAATCTAAGCATAGCACTGCCCCGGAACAGCCCCTTTTTGCCGCTTCGGGGCACGCTTTGGTGGGCCGAAAAACAGAGCTTCCCGTTGTCGATCAAACACTTGCCTGTTTCGTACCCAAAAAACCTAACCCGAACACGTCCCCTACCACCCCCTACGGTGTGTGTATACATCCATCTTTTATAATGTATGCATTATGCTGTTATCCCTTATATTATTTTATACTTGGTTAAAGAGTTAAAAAGAGGGGTATTCTGTTGCGAATCAAAGACTTGGAACAACCCGATTCGTAACCGGACCGCAACCGGCATAACCGGGTTTGACATTCGTGGCTGACGGGGCACAATGACCCGCATGTCAACGACCACGAAACGGACAACTAAACCCCGCGAAAAGCCCGTAAACCCTGCGCAGACGGCAGGTTTGCGACGCGGCGGCGTGAAAGGCGTGCGCCAAGGCGGACGGAAACCGGGCGTCCCGAACAAAGTCACCGTGGAGTTCCGCGAGACGGTCCGGGCGCTACTCGAACGCAACAGCAGCAACGTGGACGACTGGATGCAGCGGGTCGCCTGGGGCGTTGCCCGTGGCGTGCAGGGAAAGCAGCCATTCGTGCTCCCGGACGGGCGGTTCACGTTCTCGCTGCTGGACATCCTCGCCGGCCGCGTGCCTGCCGATGTGGCCATCGCGTGGGTGGTCGAGCCGGATCCGGACAAGGCCCTGCAGCGCATCGCCGGCCTGGCCGAGTACGCGGCGCCCAAGCTGGCCCGGACCGAGGTGGTCGGCGATGGCGGAGGCCCCGTGATCCCTCCCGCCATCGTGACTTTGGACCCTCGCGAGGCGGCAGCTGCGTACGCCGCCATCATCAAGGGTTGACTTCCATTCCATTGGCGCTAAATTGTCCTCAATGGAAAAGCTATGCTCTCGTTGCAAACAGCCCAAGCACGCCGCAGCGTTCAATCGGTGCACGGCGGCCCGTGATGGGCTCGGCGCGTATTGCGACATTTGCCGAGCGGAGTATCGACGGCGCCCCGACCAAGTCGAGAAAACCCGCCAGCGTAACGCGGCGTACGTCCTGAGCGCCGCTCAGAAGGCGAGACGCGCCGAGCGAGAGGGCAGGCCGGAGGTTAGAGCCCGGCGGAAAGAGCAACGGGATCGAGAGAAACAGGCAGCGTATGACACTACGCGCCGCGCTGACCGGGCCCGATACAAGAAAACCGATGAGGGCAAGCGGGGACGGCGCCTACGTGAAAACCGACGCTACCACCAAGACGCATCGTATCGGCTCAGCTGCTGCGTGTCGGCGGGGGTGCGCATCGCACTGCGCGGGGGGAAGGCGGGGTCATCGACGTTTTCGCTTCTCCCGTTCTCGCTCAGCGAGTTGGTGCTGCGGTTAGAATCCACGTGGGCGGAGGGCATGAACTGGGGGAATTATGGGGAGTGGCAGGTAGACCACATCCAGCCGCAAAGTCTGTTCGATCAGACCGACCCCGCCCAATTTGCGAGGTGTTGGGCCTTGGACAACCTCCAAGCACTCTGGGCAGCGGACAACCGAGCTAAATCGGACCACTATGCTGGCGCCTGACCCGCAGTCTGTGGCGGCCGAGTTCTCGGCACGCGCGGCGGCTTTACGACGGCTGCGGCTCAACCCTTCCGCGCTGCCGGCTTTGAGAGCCTACTACGCGGACCACCCCGCCGCGTTCATATCGGATTGGGGCATAACGATAGATCCTCGCCTGCCGGAGAAGGGCTTGCCGAGTATGGTCCCGTTCCGGCTATTCCCGCGTCAGGTCGAGTTGGTCGAGTGGATCCTGGACCGGTATTCACGCAGCGAGAACGGAGCGTTGCCCAAGAGCCGTGACGTGGGGGCCTCATGGGTGACGATGGCATTGGCCTGCACGCTGTGCCTGTTTCGGGACGGGCTGCACATCGGATTCGGGTCTAGAAAAGCCGAGTACGTTGACGCGCTGGGGTCGCCCAAGGCGCTGTTCCCGCGCGCCCGCCTGTTCCTGCAGCACCTGCCGCGCGAGTTCCTCGGGGGTTGGCAGCCGTCAGACTTCCCCCACATGCGATGCAACTTCCCCGGCACCGGCTCGGCCATCACCGGCGAGGCGGGCGACAACATCGGCCGCGGTGACCGCGCGTCCATCTACTTCGTGGATGAGGCCGCGTTCCTGGAGCGCCCGCAGCTGATCGAAGCGTCACTGTCGGCCACGACCAACTGTCGAATCGATCTGTCCAGCGCCAACGGCACGGATAACCCGTTCTACGACAAGGTCAGCACGTACCCTGCCGAGCGGGTGTTCTACTTTCATTGGCGCGACCATCCTTACCGCGATGATGCCTGGTACGCCAAGCAGGTAGCGGACCTGCCCGCCGTGGTGGTGGCGCAGGAAATTGACCTCAGCTTCACCGCGTCCAAGGAAGGCATCATCATCCCGCCCGAGTGGGTCCAATCAGCCATCGGCGCGGCGACCAAGCTCGGCATCGAACCGCGTGGCGAGCGGCGCGTGGCGCTGGACGTGGCCGACCAAGGCGTGGACATCAACGCGGTGGCCGGGTTCCACGGGATCGAGCTGCAGCTGCTCCACGGATGGAGCGGCAAGGAAGACGACATCGCCGGCACCACGGCCTGGACGTTCAAGCACTGCGACGACTTCGGCGCCACCAGCTTCGATTACGATTCGGATGGCCTGGGCGTCGGCGTACGTGGCGATGCCCGACTGCTGAACGAGCAGCGCGCGGGGCGGCCCATCAACGCCCGCCCGTGGCGTGCCGGTGCGGCCGTCCACAATCCAGACGGCCCAATCGAGACGCTGGACCCGCGGCCCAAGGACAAGCAGCAGCGGACCAACAAGGACACGTTCAAGAACGCCAAGGCCCAGGCGTGGCATTCGCTGCGGCTCAAATTCGAGCGCACCCACCGGGCCGTTACGGGCGGCGAGCAGTTCGACCCGGACCTGCTGATCAGCATCAATCCGGCGCTGCCAGGGCTGGGCAAGCTGACCGCCGAGCTGTCGCAGCCGACCTGGGCGCCCAACTCATCGGGCCTGCTGGTTGTGGACAAGTCGCCCGATGGGACAAAATCGCCTAACTTTGCGGACGCCGTCATGATGGCCCGCGCCCCCGCCAAGCGCGGCAAACGGAGCTTCTTCACACGATGAACATTTTCAGCCGCCCAGCAGCACCGTCCACGCCGGCTCCGCGCCGTTCCTGGTTCGGGCGTCTGTTCCGCTCCGCTCCGGCCGCGCGTCAGCCCACCGTCACCGAGCAGGTGCACGACCTCGCCATTTCACTGCAGCCCCGTTCGGCGCGCACGGGTGACTCGGGCTGCCTCAAGGCGGGTGGCCCGCTCGGCACGATGCGCGGCATGGACAGCGTTGGGCTGAATCAGGGCGTCATGGATTTCTTCGCCGGCCAGGCGCTGCCGCTCAACTTCCACGCCTGCGCCATGCTCGGCACGCATTGGCTCATCGACAAGGCGCTGCGCATGCCAGCCGAGGACGCGGTGCGCCAAGGCTGGGACCTGAGCGATCCGGATCCGCGCATTCTCAAGGCGGACAAGAAACTACGCATCCAGCGGGAGCTGGCCGACTTCATCGCCGGGGGCCGGCAATTCGGCCTGCGGTTCGCCATGTTCCTGGTCGATTCGGACAACCCGAAGTTCTACGAATACCCGTTCAATCCGGACGGCGTGACGCCGGGCAGCTACCGCGGCATGAGCCAGATCGACCCGTATTGGTGCACGCCCTACGTGACCGACATGGACATGACCGACCCGACTCGCAAAGGATTCTACGAGCCGGAGTGGTGGATCATCGGCGGTCGGAAGATCCACAAGAGCCACCTGGTCGTGTTCCGCAACGGCGAGGTGGCCGACTACCTCAAGCCCATGTACCGCTACGGCGGCGTGTCGGTCACGCAGCGCATTGTGGAGCGCGTGTATAACGCCGAGCGCACCGCCAACGAAGCGCCCGAGCTGGCGATGACGAAGCGGACGACCACGATCAAGCTCGATTTGGGCGAAGCGGAGATGAGCGACGGCGTCGTGGAGCGCAATCTAGAAGACTTTGTTCGGTACCGGAACAATTACGGTGTCAAGATGCTCGGCCCGGATGACGAAATGGGGCAGCACGACACGTCCTTGGCCGATTTTGACTCGGTCGTCATGAACCAGTACCAGCTTGTCGCAGCCGCCGCCAACGTGCCGGCCACCAAGCTACTCGGCACGACGCCCAAGGGCTTTAACGCCACGGGCGAGTACGAAGAAGCCGCGTACCACGAGATGCTCGAATCGCTCCAGACCAATCAGGGCGATGCGTTCCTGGACCGCCACTATCAGCTGTTGGGCCGGTCGCTGGGCATCACCACCCCCATCGAGCACACGTGGAACCCGCTGGACTCGCCGACCGCCAAGGAATACGCCGAGACGGAGCTGATCCGTGCGCAGCGTGACGCGGCGCTGCAGATGGCCGGGGCGATTGATTCGGAGGATATTCGCGAGCGGCTCGGCAAGGATCGGGACGGCGATTACTTCGGCTTGACAACCGCGTCAATAGTAGACGAGACTGACGACTCCTAACAACGGAGGTGTCAAGATGAAAGATATTGAACAGGTAGTGGCCCGGTGCCATCGCTCCGTGCGCGGGGAGTCTTGCGTACCGGACGATCCCGCCGCAGCGCAGGAGGCGGTGCCTTATGGATACGTCTTCACGGATGACCCGGCGGAGTTCGCCATTCCTGGTGGCGGCTTCCACCTTGGCCCTGTTCCGCCAAAGGATGCAATCAATGTGGTTCCCCTCTACGCCGCCCCCGTCGCCGCAGCGCCGGTTGGTGATGACGGCAGGCCTATGGTTCTGGTTTCGCAGGAGTTCAAAGCTCAGGCCGAATATGACGCGAAGATCAGCAGCGATGCGTCGAGTCTCCTTCGCGACAATGCTCTCGGCCTTGCCGGCAGCCTGCCTGCTATGGTCGGAGAATTGTTGAATCTGGCCAGCACCCCCGCAGCGCCGGGGATCGACCTTCGCAACGCGCTCCTGCAATTGCGCGAGGACGCGCTCCACATGAAAGACCCCGGCGATACGGTCAATGCCTACAACCGCGTACTGGCCCTGATCGACGCCAGCCCCAAGGGCGGCAGCTGCACCACCTGCAACGACAATGGGCTGATCGGCGGCCCGAGCTTCTATCAGCCGGACGAAGGTGGCGTTCCGTGTCCGGATTGCGCAACTAATGCTGGAGTTGCCGACACGCAGCGGCTGGATTGGCTGGAATCCGAGATTCGTCACTACGGTGACGGCCAAACCGAACCGCGCGAGGCATACATTGGCTTCAACTGGCAGCAGGGAAATGGCGTCAAGGTGTTCCCCGGCCTTCGGGCGGCGATTGACGCTGAAATGCAGGCCACCAGCCACGGCGCGGGGGTGGAGTGATGGAACTTTCTATTGGCGATTTCACTTTCCAAGATAAGTTTGACAAGGTTGTTTTTGCAGGCGGCCAGAGGATGACCGGGACCTTCAAGCCGCCCAAGGGAAGAAAATTCGTTGTGCTTTTGCTTGGGGATGCGCGGCCATTGGACACCGATTTCGACGCGATTGCCGCGCTAGATAGGCTTGGGTTTGTGCCAAAGGAGGACTCGCCATGACCGATGACCAGCAGCGCGCCAGGGAGCAGTTCGAGGCATGGGCCAAGACTGAGCAGTACGACATTTGCCGCTGTGAAGAAGACAACTCTCGTTACCTGGACAAGACCACTAGACAGGCATTTGACGCATGGAACGCCGCCCTGCGCGCCGCGCCGGAGGGGTTCGTGCTGGTGCCGGTGGATTCGGTCCTGCCATGCGGCTGTGGCTGCTACCGCTCTTGCGGGACTGATCTAGGCGGATTCGACAACGCCCGTCCGCAGGGGCAGTCGTGACCCGGCGCGGCGTGTGGGGGCATAGCCGGAGCTGGATCGCCTACCACGTGCAAGGCGGCGTAGTGGTGTGGGAGTCTCGGTGGCACACGTCCCGCGAGCTCGCCGAACATGCGAAACCCTGACAACTTCCAGAAACTCCGGTGCCGGCGCGCTCAAACGTACCGGCGCTGGCTATCGGACCGGTTCATCAAGGTGGACAATGCCACCCAAGCGGGCCGGGATGCTGGCTGCTACAAAGCCGCCTATGCTTCCAAGGCCCAGGCCGAGAAGAAGGCGGCGCAACTTAACGCCACCGGAGCGGTGCATCTGCGGCATGCGTATCGCTGCCCCGCTTGTCGGTCATGGCATAACACGTCACAGAGGGGCTAGCCCGCATGGAAATTAAACCCCGCATCGGCTTGCCAGTGCGGCCCAGTATCAGCGCCGCGGCCAAGTACCGGGAAGAATTGGAGCGGATGGTGCTGCGTACCGCTGCGGGCCTGCGCCGCGAGCTGATCGCGCTGTTTGAGTCGCCAGTGGCCACGCAGGACGCATCGCTCGGCAGCCAAGCGCGCATCACCGCCAACGCCCTGATCGCCAAGTATCAGAAGCTGTTCGATAGCCGTTCGCGCCGGATCGCCGAGGAAATGGTGCGGCGCGTGGACCGCGATGCGTCCAGCAAGTTCACCCGCTCGCTGCGGGAAATGTCCGGCGACCTGACACTGACCACCAAATCGCTGCAAACTGGCGCGCTCAACGACGTGCTCAAGGCCAGCGTGGCCGAGAATGTGCAGTTGATCAAATCAATCGGCAGCCGCTACCTGGACAGCGTGCAGCAGTCCGTTATGCAGGCGGTCACCACGGGCCAAGGCCTTGCCGAGCTGGTCCCAGCGCTGCGCCGGCATGAGGGCGTGTCCAGCCGCCGCGCCAAGCTGATCGCGTACGATCAGGTTCGCAAAGTCACGGCCAACGTGAGCAAGGCCCGGGCCGAGGCCAACGGGCTGACCAAATACCGGTGGGTGCACAGCGGCGGCGGCAAAGAACCGCGCCCGCTCCACGTCAGCTATAGCGGCGAGATTTTCAGCTATGACGACCCCCCGATCATCGACGAACGGACGGGCGAGCGCGGGGGGCCAGGCGTTGCGATAAATTGCAGGTGCATCGCTGTCCCAATTTTGGAATTCTGAATTGCTATTGACGGCGGCGTCAGTAGGTGGGATGATTCACCTACACCAACCACGGAGCGCGACATGAACGCCAAGAACCTGACCCGCAACCTGACCAGCCGCCGCCAGGGCCGCGCCACGAACGGCGGGGGCATTTGGATTCACAACACATATCGTCGCTGCTGGGGTAGCGGCCTGTGGATCAACGCGTCGCACAACAACGCTGTCCAGGACTGACCACCACCGCCCCGGTCCGCCGGGGCCTTCGGAGCACGACATGAAAAACCAACGACTGCTTTCCTGGCCTGCCGCATGGCGCCGCGCCGGCCTGTTCGTCCTGAAACTGGCGGCCCTATCCGCGCTGTCCTGGCTGCTGGTCATCACCTCGATTGACGTGGCCGTGCTGGCTGCGGGGGTGGCGCGATGAGCGCCGTGCAACACGCAGCCATCGCTGAGCTTATTTCGGCGGCGGAAAGTCTGTTAGGAGTTATTGACGGCGTAGGAGTGAGTTTCAGCAACGGAGTAACCGATCCTACGGGGACGATTGACGAGGGGGAGGTATACGCCAGTCGAGCAATAGGCGCTCTGGAACAGGCCGTCTCCCGCCTGCGGGAGGTTGATCCACTCCACGCTTTCAAAACCGAGCTGCGTCAACTGCTGGCCACGATCCGCCGCGAGCAGTCCAACCTTGACCGCCTGAACCGCTACACCCACCTGACCCGGTCGATGCGGGACGACCGCAACCTGTCGTGCGACCGGATCGCCGACGCCAACCGCCGAATTGAGGAAATGCTGCGATGAACACCTGGCACGCCTTCCGCCCCACCCGATTCATCTGCCCCGACCACACCAGCGCGATGAGCTTTTGGCAGTCGCGGGCCGGGATCGATCCGAAGCAGCTCATTGACGTGCGCGAGTTTGCGCGGGCCTTGACACCCAAGCCCGCCTGAACGTACCCTCCGCGCATGCAGACGAGCTTGCGCAAATTCGACCAGAACGGCTTCTTTCGAGTCGAACGAAACCCCATCTCTAAAGTTGGGGTTTTCGACTATCTGGGCAGCGAGCTCCCCGGCGCCCCGGACCCGTCCAAGGTGTACCGCGTGCTGCGCTCGCCCGAAGAACTGGGCAGCCCCGAAACCATCGCCTCCCTCGCCCTGAATCCGGTCGTGGATGAACACGCTTGGGTGGGCGCCAACGGCGTACCGGTGGACGATAAGCCGGTCTACGGGGTCAGCGGCGAGCAGCCCGACTTCGACGGCACCTACCTGAGCGCCCCCCTTAAAATCTTCCAACTGCCCAGCGAGCCCAAGGCCGAATTGTCCTGGGGCTACACGTGTGAGTATGATTGGACGCCGGGCATCTGGAACGGCGAACCGTACGATGCGGTGCAGCGGAACATTCGCGGCAACCACGTGGCGCTTGTTTGGGAGGGTCGAATGGGCCCGGACGTGCGCGTGCTGGACCAAACCATTACCTTTGATACCCTGGAGTACGTGAAAATGGCAGATTCTCCGACCGTGGAGCAGCTGGCCGCACAGCTCAATGAGCTGATGCCCGTCATCGAGCAGGTCAAGCAGCTGCAGGCCGCCTTGGCCGCCTCGCAGAATTCCGAAGAAGTTGAAGCTGCCGCGAACGAAGCCGAGGAAGTCGCCGGCGAAGTGATCGAGCAGGCCTCCGAAGTGGAGCAGGCCGCATCGGCCGTCGAATCCGAGCCGGTCGAAGGCGAAGAGAAGGCGATGGAGATGCTGGACGAAGCCGAGAAGGCGCTCGACGCCAAGGCCGCCAAGCTGAAGGACCACGCCAAGTCGATCCCG
>JAVXRI010000047.1:0-41492 GCA_036643775.1 Pseudomonas sp.
GAGCGGATTTATCCGCGATGGACTGCGCAGCAGGCCCATCTACGGGGCCGCTGCGCGCCCCATCGCGGCGGTCCGGCAGGTTAAATCTCCGCAGAATCAAGGACTGGAGCCGTTAACGGTACAAGTCATGAAACAGCAGATTAGCCACGGAGACATTCTAAATGTTGAACATTCCTGATTCAGACTGGCGGATCATTGGCGGGGTCCCCCATATTTCAGTTGCTTTCTTGCGGAAAAAGACGCCTCAGACGGTACGATTTACGCAATGGGTGCAGCGAACACACGCCAATTTACTCAAAGCCCCCGAAAATGTCCTGTCGTGCTGCACATCCGGGTTAATCGAGGGTGACATTCCGGACAAAAACGGCTGGATTTCTGCCTGCGATGCCCTCGCCCTGCTCACCTACAGCATTCATAGCAGCCAGAATGAACCGCTGATTGACGCAATTGGTCAAAAAGCAGGTTTAGAGCTGCCCGTAAGGCCCGGAGAAAGCCGTCTTGAGGGGCAGTTTGGCGTCAAATTACGCGACCTGATAACCGAATTGAGGAATCAGCCGCATTTTGTCCATTACGAACTCGAGCAACAGAAAACCATCGGCCCCTACAGAGTGGATTTCTTCCTCACTGAGCAGTGGTACACCGATATGGCAAAAGGGGAAACAGCCAAACGCCAGTTCATCATTGAATTCGATGAAGCGGCTCACCGGTCAACGCGCTATCAGCTCAATGACAAACGACGGGACAGGTGGCTCAGGGAAAATCGGCCCGATGTAACGCTAATCAGAGTCAGACATGAGGAACAGGAAATATGGCTTCAAGCCGTCCGCCACCTGAAAAGATTCATACGGATGGAAGATTGCTATGCTCACTGCCTTCGGATCGCCTGCATTAACGATACTGGTCTAGAATCACACCTCCGAACCTGCCATTGCCTGAGGAAATGCCCATGGAACTTAGCGGCAAGCAAATCACCGTTCATGACATGTGCCTGCGCGACGGCATGCACCCCAAGCGTCACCGCATCAGCCTGCAGCAGATGAAAGACATCGCCTGTGGACTGGACCAGGCTGGCGTACCCTTGATCGAAGTTACCCATGGCGATGGCTTGGGTGGCAGCTCGGTGAACTACGGTTTTCCGGCGCACACTGATGAGGAATACCTGTCGGCGGTAATCCCGCTGATGAAGAACGCCAAGGTCTCGGCCCTGCTGTTGCCCGGTATCGGCACCGTCGATCACTTGAAAATGGCCTATGAGCTTGGGGTCAACACCATTCGCGTGGCCACCCACTGCACCGAGGCTGATGTCAGCGAGCAGCACATCGCCCACGCCCGCAGCCTGGGCATGGACACCGTCGGCTTTCTGATGATGGCGCACATGAACAGCCCGGAAGGTCTGGTCAAACAGGGTCTGCTGATGGAGAGCTACGGCGCCAACTGCATCTACCTGACCGACTCGGCCGGGTACCTGCTGCCTCACGATGTCAGTGCGCGGGTGGCGGCCATGCGTGCGGCGCTCAAGCCGGAGACCGAGATCGGTTTTCATGGCCACCATAACCTGTCCATGGGCGTGGCCAACTCCATCGCCGCCATTGCCGCCGGAGCCAAGCGTATCGACGCTGCCTGCGCCGGGCTGGGTGCCGGGGCCGGCAACACGCCGATGGAAGTGCTGGTGGCGGTATGTGAGCGCATGGGCATCGAGACTGGCGTCAGTGTGTTCGGTATCCAGGATGTGGCGGAAGATCTGGTGGTACCGATCATGGACTTCCCGATTCGCAGCGATCGTGATGCGTTGACTATGGGCTATGCCGGGGTTTATGGCTCGTTCTTGCTGTTTGCCAAGCGTGCCGAGCAGAAGTACGGCGTACCGGCGCGGGAGATCCTGGTAGAGATGGGTCGCCGGGGGATGGTCGGTGGTCAGGAAGACATGATCGAGGATACGGCGATGACCCTGGCGCGGTTGCGGGGTTGAAATGCTGTTGATTTGACTGGCCAATCGCCGGCAAGGCCGGCGATTGGCCGATACACCATTCAAAGCCAGATGGCATCCCAGTGCGGATAGTCTCCGACTCTGGAAACAAGCCTGGCCCGCAACGGATTGGCAACAATGTAGCGTGCTACATCCTGAACATCCTCTTCGCGACGCAACGCGCGATCATGAAAACCTTTCTGCCACAGGCGCCCAGGCCAGCGACCTGGCTAGATTGTGGTGTTGAGCATGTTGAAGCTGTTCGACCATCAACCTGGCCAGACGCAAGTCGCGGAAAATCGGTTGGCGGAACTCCACGGTAGTGGTCAGTAGGTACAGTTGACCCGGTATTGATACACGGCCCCTGGCGAGAACAGTTGGCTTGAAGGCGGTTGAATTCCTGTAGGAGCGGATTTATCCGCGATGGCCTGCGTAGCAGGCCCATTTTGGGGCCGCTACGCGCCCCATCGCGGATAAATCCGCTCCCACAGTTAACCAGGTGACAGACAGTTGCTCCCACAGGGTTATATGTTGCACTTACCACTGTGGGAGCCGGCCTTGCCGGCGATGAGGCCGTTACTGGTTAGCGCCAATCCGCGACAATCCCCTGCTCCAGGGCAAACGACTGCGCAGCAATGGTCCGCCGTTGATAGCGCGGCGCCTCAGCCGCCGTGGCCAGCCACAGCATCACATGCGCCGGTACCTCTGGTGGCGCGATGCCGGCGCGCAGGGCGATCACACCCTTGTCACCAATGGTCGCTTTCAAGGCTTCAGTGCTCACCACCCCGGGATTGAGGGTATAGGCACAGATACCGCGCTCACCCAACTCCACCGCCAGCACCCCCGCCAGGCGCGACACCGCCGCCTTGCCAGCCCCATAGGCATAACCCCAGCCGCCCTTGTCGGCAGCCACCGGCGGATCACTCTCGCCAGCCCCTGAGGTGACGTTGATCACCACGCCGCCACCCTGCTCGAGCATCTGCTCAGCCACCGCCCGCGTCAGCAGAAAAGGCGAAAGGACGTAACCCTGGAACACCCTTTCAAGGGTTTGCGCCTGCAATTGGAGGAAGCTGCTGTTGAGGTCACGGCCCTGGTAGATTGCATTATTGACCAGCACATCGATGCGGCCGAACTCAGCAATTACCTGCGCACAGGCGGCAAGGGCCGAGGCGCTGTCGAGCAGGTCCATGGGCACGACCAGCACCCGTTGCCCCAGAGCGCGGACAGCCTCGGCAGTACTGTTGAGGCTGCCCGCCAGCGGCTCGCCCGCAGCGTCACGCAAGGCGTGTTCGTGTTGCTCACCTTCATCGACGGTACGGGCGCTGATCGCCAGGTCAAAGCCTGCGCGGGCAAACGCCAGCGCCGCCTCACGGCCGATGCCACGGCTGGCGCCGGTAATGAATGCCACTTTGTTCATGGAGTTTCCTTCTAGAAGCGTTGCGGGCGGACCATGGCATCCATGCCGCCGTCGATAAATACCACGCTGCCATGGATAAAGGCAGACTGCGACGACTGCAGAAAGCCTACCAGGGCGGCGATTTCTTCCGGGGTACCGGAGCGTCCCAGTGGCGCGACAAACTCACGCACGGCCTTGCCAAAGCGGGCATCGTCCAGCGATGCCTGATGCAATGGCGTCTGCACCGCACCCGGCGCCACCACATTGAGGCGAATGCCCTGCTCTGCCCAAGGCTTGGCCAGGCGCCGCACATGCTGAGTGATTGCGTACTTGGAGCAGGCGTAGGCGACGTGAGGCTGGCCAAGTGTGTCGGCCAGGGCGCACGCATCGGCTTCATTGCCGGCAAGCAAAACCTCGGTCATCGCTTGCTGTTCTGCACCCGGCAGGGTTGCTGCTACAGAACCGATGACCAGCGCCGCGGGCTGGTTACCCTTGGCCAGCGCTGCAGCCAGGCCATCGAGCAGTTGGCTGACGCCAAAGTAGTTGACCGACAGAATCAGGCCGCAGGACGGCGCAGTGACGCCGACCCCGGCGCAACACACCAGGCCATCAAGCACGCCGTCGCACTGGTCAAGCACAGCAGCGATGGCCGCTTCACGGCCGTGGGCAGTGGAAAGGTCGGCAAGCACTTCGGCATTGGCGCGGTCGATGCCGATAACCCGGTGCCCGGCAGCGCGCAACAAGGCGCTGACCGCTGCACCGATCCCCGAGGCACTGCCGCTGATAGCTGTAACTGGCATAGGTGAGTCTCCATGAAAGGTACAGGCAGTATCCAGAGCGGTGCCCCACGCCGGCATCGTCCGTGCGGACTACGCCTGGCGGCGGGTTGCCAGGGTCAAGGGCGGCACCTGAACTTTGGGCTTTGCCGCGACCTTAAGGGTCGCCTGCGGCTTACCCAGGGCCACCACGCTGTTGAGCAGAATGCGCACCAGCTCGGTCTGGCGACGCACGCCGGTCTTCGAGAAGATCGAGCGCAGGTGCGCACGCGCCGTGTTGCGGCGGATGTTCAGGGTCTCGGCCGCTTCTTCCAGCGACAGCCCATTGGCCAGCTCCATGGCCAGGGCGGTCTCGGCCTTGGTCAGGTTGAACAGTTGCTTGGTCACCACTTCGCTGGCCAGCGATTTGCTCGCCGCATCGCGGATGTACACCAGCGCCGCCGGTTTGCCCTTCTCGTCAGCCCAGTCCAGAGACGGAATGGGTTCGACCACCAGTCCCAGGTTGACCTGCCCGGATGGCCGGGTCACCGACATGGCGTCGGCGCTCTTTACTGTGTCCTGGGCGAAGGCGGCACGAATCAAGCGTTGCAGCTCGCGGTTATCGCTTGGGTAGGTGGCCTCCAGACGGCCACCGACCAGTTTCAGGCCGTCGCCGCTGGCAAGGATGCCCTGGGCCACCGGGTTGACCCGCAGCACGCTGCCACTCTCGTCCAGCACCAGGGTGGCCACCGACAGGCGGCTGATGGCCTGGGCGTAAAGATCGCTCAGCGATTCACTGCGATCGAGCAGGTTGTGGATGTTCAGGCCGCGGCGCAGATGAGGCAGGAACATGGCGCACAGGGCGCGGTCATTGACCGAGAACTTCGGGGCGGCCTTCGCCCGGGTCACGCGAAAGCGCAGGAGCCCGCCTTCGTGGGTGGAAATATCCGCGCCCATCACGTGGTACACGTTCTGCTGACTGCAGTACATCTTGAAGTACGAGCTTTGTTCCCACTGGCTCGGCGTCATGATGTCGTCGACGGTAAACACGACATCCTGTGGCTGGTTGTCGAACGGCCGGTTGGCTTGCGGGTAGGCCATGTAGATGACCTCGCCCTCGCCTTCGATGTCACCGGCGATGATCATCACCGCCATGTCAGGCTGATCCGGAACCCGCAGGATCAGGGTGACGTAGTTGGCCTGGAAGGCCACGCGCAGGTTTTCCAGGGTGCGCGCCAGGGGTTTGGGGTCGAGCGCACCGTCATAAATGTCACCCACCAGACGATCGTAGTCGGCAAGGTCCAGGCCCAGTGCGGCCAGTATTTCATGAGTCAACACGGGAGTTTCCACAGTCGTCTCCTTGCTCGGGTAAGGCCCGATGGCCTGCCCTTTTATTGTTATTGTTTTGTTCGCGGCGCAAGCCCAGTACAACCTGCACGTTGCAGCTCGCCACGACAATAGGCCGCGGCGATTTATTTTTGCTTACTGCGAGTCCCGCGCAGCCGGGCTCGATTTCAGGCAGTACTCCCCTTGTGGCACAGGCTGCTGCGCAGAGTTGGCGGCCACCAAGCGGCGACCACGGTTGAACCAGGCGGCCAGCGCCGGCAAGAGGAAAATCGCCCCGAGCACGTTGACCAGGAACATGAACGACAGCAGCACGCCCATGTCGGCCTGGAACTTGAGCGGCGCGAACGCCCAGGTAATCACCCCGATGGACATGGTCAGGGCGGTAAACACCGCCGCCGTGCCACGTTGACACATGGCCTGGTAGAAGGCTTCGCGCAGGCTCGCACCGGCGGCCATTTCGTGCTGGATGCGTTCGTACAGATAGATGCCGTAGTCGACCCCGACACCAACACCCAGGGCCATCACCGGCAATGTGGCGACTTTCAGGCCGATACCCAGCAGCGCCATCAGCGCATTGCAGAGGATCGCGACGATCGCCAGGGGCACGAGGATGCACAGCACGGCGCGAATGGAGCGGAAGGTCAGCCAGCAGAACAGTGCGACCGAGCCGAACAGCGCGGCGAGCATGAAGATCTCGGCATGCTTGACCGCTTCGTTGGAAGCCGCCATCACCCCGACGTTGCCACCGGCCAGGTAAAAGGTCAGTTCCGGGGTCGTCACCTGCTCGATGATGCGCTGGGCTTCACCAAGCACGTGGCTGACCGTGGCACCTTCATGGTCAGCGAGGAACACCAGGATCTGCATCTGCTGGCAACCGTCGGTGACCAGTCCGTCGTCCGGCATGTAGGCCCGCGCGCCCTGGCTCAAGCCACGGGCAGAGCCGGGAATCGCCGCCCAGCGCGGATTGCCTTCGTTGTTGCCGGCAATCACCACCTTGCCCATGCCCGCGACGCTCTGCACCGATTGCACGCCCTTGACTGCGCGCATGCGGAAATCGAACGCTTCCACCGCGCGCATCACCGCCGGTGACAGGCAGCCTTCCTCGATGCCGTTGACCGCGACAAATACCGAGAGCACATCCAGGCCAATGGAGTAGCTGCCAACAATCTTCTGGTTGTCGAGGTTGTAGCGTGAATCGGCGCGCAATTCCGGTGCGCCGGCGCCAATGTCCCCCACCGCCAGGTCCCGTGCCTTGTAGGCGCCCGCGGCCAGCAGCAACAGGCTCAAGGCGAACACACTGAGGGCCGGCTTGGGTTCGGCCAGCGCCGACAAACGCCACCACAGGCGATGGCGTGCACCGCTGTCGGCCTTGGCACGGCGTAGCACAGCAGGCTCCAGACGCAGGTCGGCGATGATCACCGGCAGCATCAGCTTGTTGGTAACGATCATCAGCATCACACCGATGCATGCGGTCACCCCCAGTTCATGCACGATAGGGATGTCGATCAGCATGATCACGGCAAAGCCCAGGGCATTCATCAGCAACGCCAGGGAGCCAGGAATGAAGATCTTGCAGAACGCGCCGTGAGCCGCCTGCACCGAACTGCGCCCGGCCAGCACCTCCTGTTTCCAGGCATTGGTCATCTGCACCGCGTGGGATACGCCGATGGAGAAAATCAGGAACGGCACCAGGATCGACATCGGGTCGATGCCCAGGCCCAGCAATGGCAGCAGGCCGAGCAGCCAGACCACCGGCAACAAGGCAACCACCAGTGCCACCACGGTCAGGCGCCAGGACCGCGAGTACAGCCACAGCAGCACGCCGGTAATCACAAAGGCGATGACGAAGAAGCCGATAACGATGTTCAGGCCCTCGACCACATCGCCGACCAGCTTGGCGAAGCCGACGATGTTGATTTCAATCTGCGCATTCCCGTACTTGGCGCGAATGTCTTCCAGGCGCTGGGCCACCTGGGCGTAGTCCACCGGTTTGCCGGTCTGCGGGTCGAGGTCTTGCAGGTCGGCGCGGACCATCGCCGATTTCAGGTCATTGGCCACCAGCCGGCCGATCTGCCCGGAGGCGGCGGCATTGCTGCGCACCTGGGCTAGATCGCGGGCCGAGCCGTCAAAGCGTGGCGGCACCACCACGTCACCGAAAAAGCCCTCTTCGGTGATTTCGATATAGCGCACATTGGCGGTGAACAACGAGGTCACGCTGGCGCGGTTGACCCCGGAGATGAAGAACACCTCGTCGCTGACCTTGCGCAGGGTGTCGAGGAATTCCGCGTTATAGATGTCGCCCTCGCCCTTCCACTGCACGCTGACCAGAAAGCGGTTGGCGCCGGTAAAGTATTGGCTGAAGCGCAGGAAGTTGACCATGAACTCATGGCGCACCGGAATCTGCTTGCTGAAGCCAGGGTCCAGGTGGGTGTGCGTGGCGCTGTAGCCCAGGCCCAGGGTCAGCAGCACGAACAGCACCAGCAAGCCCTTGCGCCATGCCATCAGGTAGTCGGCGATACGCACGACACTGCGCGTCACCCAGCTTTTAGCTTGATTCATTGCCCGCCTCTCACTTGCCTAGGGCGGCAACGCTGCCACCGGAATCCTGGAATACCCCACGCTCGCCACCTACCAACAAGCGTGAGCCGAGGATGACAGCCGAAGTCAGCGTGCCGAGCCCGGCCAGGCGACCGACACCCACCAGCTGGCCGCGGCCATCAAGACGCACCAGCGACCCGCCCGCGCCGACAATCAGCAACCCGCCCTGTTCGGGCAGGCGCACATGGCCGTACAGCGGTAAGCTGTTGCCGACCTTGAGCGGGCTCCAGCTGTCGCCAAAGTCATGGCTGACAAACACATGACCGCGCATGCCGTAGCTGACCCACAGATCCGCGCTCAAGCGCACCACGCCGAACAGCGAGCCGTTGTAGAACGCCGGCAGGGTCTGCCAGTGCTGGCCCGCGTCGCGACTGCGCAACACCAGACCCTGTTCGCCGACCAGCATGCGCAGCCCGTCGGCGCCGCCGTCCATGCTGTTCAGGTGCGCGCTGTCGACCTCCAGCGCGAGGCTGTGCCAGCTCAGCCCGGCATCGTCGGACTGGTAGAACTTGCCAAAACTGCCGTAGGCCAGCACCCGTTCGCCACCCGCCGACCAGGCGCCCAGCAGCGGCTCGCCGAGGCCGTCGTCGTGGCGAACCTCCTGCCAGTGGCTGCCGCCGTCGCTGGAGCGCAGGATCCAGCCGTCGTGCCCTACCGCCAGCACACGCTGCTGACCCAGATCGACCAGCGCGGTCAGCGCCACATTGCGTTGCGGCTGCAACACTGCGGGTTGCCAGCTCACGCCCTGGTCATCGCTGAGCAGGATGCTGCCGCGCTCACCCACCGCCACCACCCGCTCGCCCAGCTTGAGCAAGGCGTTGATCTGTACGCGATCGGTACGCAAGGGTTGGTCGACAGGTTCAGGGACCGTTCTGGGGGCGAAGGCAAAGGCGATGGTTGCCGCCACCACCAGGCAGACCAGATATCCGATCAACGAGCGCATGGCAGTCGCTCCGTTTCATGACTCAGGTGCACAAGGACATTCATGCGGCCAATCCTCTTGTTCTGCTCCGCTCCCGCGCGGGCTGCGCGGGGCGTGAAGGGGGCATTGCCTGCAGGGGATAGTCGCGGCTGGGGGGCGAGGAAACATCGTCCAAATGGCTTACAAAAAGGCGTATCTGCCCTGTGGTAAAGCGTGCTGGACTGTGATCAGAGAGGGGGAAGCCGGGGGCAACCTGAGGTTGCCCCGCGAGGAGGTGGGTTAATGCCTGTCAGGACAGTGGGTAGAGGGCTTCATCGAACTGTGACAACCGCGGGAAGACCATCGGCTGGTCATCCGACAGGTGCTCCAGGCGCTGCTGATAGCTGTGCAAAAACGCCTTGCGCGCGTCTTCGCTGATGTACGGCACATGCCACGCCACGAACGGCTCCAGCACCTCAAAACCGACATAGGCCAGGGTGCCACGCAGGATCGGTCGCAGCATGTCTTCCAGTGGACCGTGGATCGCGCCTTCGCCGAACATGTGCTCACGCCCGCCGAGGGTCACGGTCACCAGGGCTTTCTTGCCCGCCAGGCCGCCCTGGTCGTAGAAGCGCTTGCCGCCATAGCAGACCCCGGAGACCAGTACCCGGTCGATCCAGCCCTTGAGCATCGCCGGGGCCGAGAACCAGAAGATCGGGAAGTTCAGCACCATCAGATCAGCCCACAACAGCTTGTCCAGTTCCTGCTGGATGTCGGCGGCAATCGCCCCGCTCTTGACCCCCAGGCGCTGCTCCAGGGCATAGACCAGGTACTCGGGGTTTTCACGGGTGCCGAAGTCGTCGGCGCTGGCCACCGGGTTCCAGTTCATCGCATACAGGTCGCTGACCTGCACCTGATGGCCCTGGGCCTGGAAGGTCTCTACAGCCTTGTCGCGCAGGGCGGCGGTGAAGGATTGCGGCTCGGGGTGGGCGTGGACGATCAATACATTCATGACAGCGTTCCTTTAAACAGGTTGCAAGGTTGAAGGCGTGGCGCGTGCGGCCAGCAAGCGGTCCAGCCAGTCCGGGTCCATCTCCGGCTCGGATGAGAACAGCAGCCCGGTGTAGTCGCGGTGCGGTGGAGTGAAAATGGCTTCGCGGCTGCCGTGATCGACCACCCGCCCGCGCTGCATCACCAGCACTTCATCGGCGATGGCGCGCACGGTGGCGACGTCGTGGGTGATGAACAGGTAGGCCACCCCCAACTGCTGCTGGATGCGGTTGAGCAGTTTGAGCACGCCCTCGGCCACCAGTTGGTCCAGCGCCGAAGTCACCTCGTCGCAGATGATCAACTGCGGTTCGGCGGCCAGCGCGCGGGCGATGCAAATGCGCTGCTTCTGCCCGCCGGACAGCTCGCGCGGCTGGCGCTCCATGTACAGCGCCGGGTCCAGCTCGATCATCTCCAGCAGTTCGGCGACCCGCTTGCGCATGGCCTGGCCCTTGAGCCCGAGGTAGAAGGTCAGTGGCCGGCCGATGATGTCGACGATGCGCTGACGCGGGTTCAGTGCGGTGTCGGGGATCTGGTAGATCATCTGGATACGCCGCAACTGCTCCTTGCTGCGCTGGCGGAAGTCAGCCGGCAAGGCTTCACCGTCATACAGCACCTGCCCCGCCGTCGGTGGCAGCAGGCCGGTGATCAGCCGCGCGGTGGAACTCTTGCCACTGCCTGACTCACCGATCACCGCCAGGGTCTGGCCGCGGTGAAGCTTCAACGAGACATCATGCAGGACTGGTTGCTGGCCGTAACTGGCACTCGCCTGGCGCACCTCCAGCAACGGCCGTTGCTGCACTGGGCAAGGCTTGGGCTCGGTACGGAAACTGCGCACCGCCCACAGCGACTTGGTGTAGTCCTGCTGTGGTGCGTCGAGCATGCTGCGGGTGTCGGCCTCCTCCACCAGCTTGCCATGGCGCAAGACCATGATGCGATCGGCCATCTGCGCCACCACCGCCAGGTCGTGGCTGATGTACAGCGCGGCGCTGCCGTAGGTTTTCACCGCATCGCGAATCGCCGCCAGCACCTCGATCTGGGTGGTAACGTCCAGCGCGGTTGTCGGTTCGTCGAAGATGATCAGGTCCGGATGGCACGCCATGGCCATGGCGGTCATCACCCGTTGCAGTTGGCCGCCGGAAACCTGGTGCGGATAGCGCTGGCCGATCTGCTCGGGATTGGGCAGGCGCAGCACGCGGTACAATTCCACCGCTTCGGCTTCAGCCTGGGCACGGTCGATGCCGCCGTTCTTCACTGCGGTTTCGACATGCTGGTCGATCAAACGGTGTGCCGGGTTGAACGACGCCGCAGCACTTTGCGCCACATAGGCAATACGTAGGCCACGCAGCTTGCGCAAGGCTTCGGCACCGGCGCCGACCAGCTCCATGCCGTCGAACCGCACCGAACCGCCGGTGATCCGGCAGCCATCGCGCACATAGCCCATCGACGCCAGGCCCAGTGTCGACTTGCCGGCCCCCGACTCGCCGATCAGCCCCAGCACTTCACCGCGTTGCAGGGTCAGGTCGATGCCTTTGGTCAAGGGATGCCAGGCGTCCTCATAATGCCCTTCGATGCGCAGGTCGCGGATTTCCAGCAGCGGCTTGTGACTATTCACTTGGCTCATGCTCAGCACTCCTTGAGGCCGCTGGATGCATGCAGCACCCAATCCACAACGAAATTGACACTGACGGTGATCAAGGCCACGGCCAGCGCCGGCAACAGCGGGCTGATATCACCGAAGGTAATCAGCACCGCGTTATCGCGTACCATGCTGCCCCAGTCGGCGGTTGGCGGCTGGATGCCCAGGCCCAGGAATGACAGCGCGCTGATGAACAAGAAGACAAAGCAGAAGCGCAGGCCGAACTCGGCGATCAAGGGCGCGGCAGCATTGGGCAGCACTTCACGGCTGACCAGCCACCACAGCCCCTCGCCGCGCAAGCGTGCCGCTTCGACAAAGTCCTGGACCACCACGGTCATGGCCACCGCTCGTGACAGGCGAAACACCCGCGTGGCATCGAGCAGTGCGATCACCAGCACCAGCGAAGTGGCCGTGGTGCCGACCACGCTGAGGATCAGCAAGGCGAAGATCAGTTGCGGGATGGCCATGAGAATATCCACCACCCGCGACAGACCCTGGTCGATCCAGCCGCCTTTGATCGCCGCCACCAGCCCGCAGAAGCCGCCCAACGCAAAGGCCAGAACGGTAGTCAGAAAGGCAATCCCCAGGGTGTTGCGAGCGCCGTAGACCAGGCGGCTGAACATGTCGCGCCCGAGGTTATCGGTGCCCAGCAGGAACTCGCCGCCCCAGGGTGCGAAGCCCTCGCCGACCACCTGGGTCTCGCCATAGGGCGCCAATACCGGGGCGAACAGCGCCACCAGCACATACAACACAATCACCAGCAGGCCGAACTGGGCGCTTAGCGGAGCGCGCAGCAGTTGTTTGATCAAGCTCATGGCTTACCCCTTGGGATGCATCAGGCGTGGATTGCTGGCAATCGACAGCACATCGGCCGTGGTATTGAGCAGGATGTAGGTCGCGGCGAAGATCAGGCTGCAGGCCTGCACCACCGGGATGTCACGCTTGGCCACCGAATCGACCAGCAACTGGCCGAGGCCGGGATACACGAACACCACCTCGACCACCACCACGCCCACCACCAGGTAAGCCAGGTTCAGCGCCACGACGTTGATGATCGGTGCCAGGGCGTTGGGCAAGGCATGGTGGAAGATGATCCGCGCCGGGCTGATGCCCTTGAGCCGGGCCATCTCGATATAGGGGCTGGCCAGCAGGTTGATCAGCGCCGCGCGGGTCATGCGCATCATCTGCGCGATCACCACCAGGCTCAGGGTCAGCACCGGCAACAGCGAACGCTCCAGCACTTCGGCAAAACTGGCCCCTGGGGCCAGGTTGGAGATGCTCGGCAGCCAGTTGAGCTTCACCGCGAACACCAGGATCAGGAT
Source organism: Pseudomonas sp. (assembly GCA_036643775.1). Lineage (GTDB taxonomy): Bacteria > Pseudomonadota > Gammaproteobacteria > Pseudomonadales > Pseudomonadaceae > Aquipseudomonas. Next base: position 12,972 of record JAVXRI010000047.1, read on the forward strand.
GTAGGCGACGAAGAACTCGGGGAACGACACCGCACTCAAGGCGCTGGTGTTGAGCAGGCGGTCGAACCAGCTGTTGCGGTACAACGCCGCGAGCATGCCCAGCAGCAGCGCCACCGGCACCGACACCAACGCCGCCAGTGCGGCCAGGCTGAAGGTGTTGGCCAGGCGGCTACCGATCAGCTCGGCAATCGGCCGCTGGTTGGCCAGCGACAGGCCGAGGTCACCGTGCAGCAGTTGCCAGGCCCACTGACCAAAGCGGGTCAGCGCCGGTACATCCAGGCCCAGCTGGGCCCGCAGCGCGGCAACGGTTTCAGGCGTGGCGGCCTGACCGAGCATCGCCTCGGCGACGTCGCCAGGCAGCATGCCCACGGCCAGGAAGATGATCACCGCCACCGCGAACAGCGACAACAGGCCCAGGGCCAGGCGCTGCACAAGCAGTTTGTAAAGACTATTCACCGGACAGTTCCTCGAACAGACACAACGAAAGGTGGCACTGCGGGTCCGGCCCTCAGGCCTGCCACCAGCGCTCGATCAGGCGCAGGCCGTCCAGCTCACCGTAGGGCGCAGTCACGCCGCCATGGGTGACACGCTTGGAGCGAGCGGCCACGGAGCTGGCGAACAGCGGCACGATCGCCCCGCCTTCGTCACGGCACAGGGCCTGCATTTCGTTGTACATCTCCTGGCGCAGCGGCGCGTTCATCTCGCCACGCGCGGCATTGAGCAACTGGTTGAAGCGTGGGTTGTCCCAGTGCGTTTCGTTCCACGCCGCGCCCTTGGCGTAGCCGATGCTGAACATGCGGTCGGCGGTCAGGCTGCTGTAGAAGAACGAGGAGGTGAAAGGTTGCTTCATCCACACGTTGCTGAAAAAGCCGTCGGCCGGCTCACGCACCACATCGATGTCGATACCGGCTTGGCGCGCCTGCTCCTTGAACAGCACCGAAGCATCGACCGCGCCGGTGTACGCGGCATCAGAGGCTTGCAGGCGCACCTTGAGCGAATCGACGCCGGCCTGGCGCAGGTAGAAACGCGCTTTGTCCGGGTCGTAGGCGCGCTGCTCCAGTGCGCTATTGATAAAGCGGCTGCCAGGCTGAATCGGGTGATCGTTGCCGATCTGGCCGTAGCCGTAGAGCACCGAGGCGAGCAAGGTCTCGCGGTTGATCGCATGCTTGAGCGCCAGGCGGATGTTGTTGTCCTGGAACTGCGTGCTGTCGGTCAGCATCGGGAAGGTGTAGTGCTGGGCGCCTTTGGTTTCTTCGATGGCCAGGTTCGGGTTGCGCTTGAGCAAGGCCACGGTTTTCAGGTCGACCTTGTTGATCACATCGACCTGGCCGGTGACCAGGGCATTGACCCGCGCGGCACCATCGGCGATGGCCAGCAGCTCGGCACTGGCGAAATGCGCCCTGCCCGCTTTCCAGTAATCCGGGCTGCGCTCCAGGTCCATGCGCACGCCGGGCTCGAAGCCCTTGAGGCGGTAACCGCCGGTGCCCACGCCAGACTGCCAGTCGGCGGCGCCGTCCTTGGCTGGCATGATCGCCAGATGGTAGTCGGCGACCACATAGGCAAAGTCGACGTTGCCCGAATGCAGTTCGAACACCACGGTATCATTGCCCTCGGCGCGCACCTGGGCGACATCACCGAGCACGGTCTTGGCCGCCGAGGTGGATTTATCGCCCAGGTGATGCTGGATCGAAGCCACCACATCGTTGGCGTCCAGGGTCTTGCCGTTATGGAAAGTCACGCCCTTGCGCAGGGTGAAGGTCCAGATCCGTGCATCGGGGCTCAATTCCCAGCGCTCTGCCAGTTCCGGAATGGCGCTGCCATCCACGGCGATCTCGCTGAGGGTGTTGTACACCGCCGAGAAGCCGACAAAGGTGAAGGTATCGGCCCAGGTGCCCGGATCGCGCGAGTCGGTGGTGCTGCCACCGGCCAGGCCCATGCGCAGCACGCCACCGGCTTTGGGCGTGGCCTCCTCGGCCCAGCCGCGCAGCGGCAGGCCAAGGCTGAAAGCGCCGGCCACCGCTGCTGCGGTGGCGCTGTATTTGAGAAAATCGCGACGCGGCAAGCCGCCGTCGTGCATCGCTTGAGTAATTTTGTTGTTGTTATCGCTCATGGCATTGCCCCTGTTGAAGCGCAGAGAAAAGGATTCAGCCGACTTCGCACGCATCGATGCTGCAAATATTTGTATTTGTCATCGTGACAATTACATTAGACTCAATCACACACCGCTGCCAAGCCCCTGATGGGCTAACTTTTTGTAGGAGCGGATTTATCCGCGATGGGGCGCAGAGCGGCCCCGGCAGTCGGGCCTGCTGCGCAGTCCATCGCGGATAAATCCGCTCCTACACACAGTGTTTTTCTAAGGATTCCGCAGACCATGAGCCAGTCGACTCGCCTGATCACCGCCTCGTACATTCTGTCGTTCGTGGCCGCCAACGCCCCGCAGAAGCTGCGTACCGAGACCATTGCCAAATGGGTCAAGACCCACCCTACGCGGGTGCGCAGCCTGGTCTCGCTGATGGTCAAGGCCAACATCCTCAAGTCCTGGCGCGGCGCCCACGGCGGCTTGACCCTGGCCCGTCCGGCCAGTGAAATCACCTTGCGCGAGGTGTATGACGCGGTGCAGGAAAGCTCGTTGATCGCCGAGAAGATCGATAATCCCTTCTCCGGTCTGGAAGACCACTGCAAGGTGTTCGAGGTGTTCACCCGCCTGTTCGCCATGCTTGAGGCCAACATGCGCCTGGACCTTGGGGCGATCACTGCCGATCAATTATTCGTGGCGTTCGATACGCCCAAGGAACACGCGAACCTGTAGGAGCGGATTTATCCGCGATGAATTCAATGCGTCCAGGTGCCCGACGGAAAATGGGTGGCGCCAGGCAGATCGAGCGCCGCCCGCGCGGCGCATCGCGGATGAATCCGCTCCTACATTTGTTGCAACGTGCCACGATCTGCCAGGCCATGGTTGTTCGCCTTTGGCGCACGGCAATGAATATGGGGGGCGCCCCCCTGAACCGTAGGAGCGGATTCATCCGCGATGCGCCGCGTGAGCGGCGCTGTTGCACTAGAGCTGAATGGCTTTGGTCTCGACAAACTCACCCAACCCTTCCTCACCCCATTCGCGCCCGTTCCCCGACTGCTTGTACCCGCCAAACGGCGCCTGGTAGTTGAACACCCCACCATTGACAAAGCATTGCCCCGCCCGCAACTGACGCCCAAGCTGCAACGCCCTGTCCCGGCTACCGGCCCACACCGCACTGGACAGCCCGAACGGCGAATCATTGGCCAGCACGATCCCCTCAGCCTCATCGGCATAAGGAATCAGGCACAACACCGGCCCGAATATCTCTTCCTGGGCGATGCGCATGCGGTTATCGACATCGGCGAACAAGGTCGGCTGCACATAGAAGCCCCGCTCGAAGCCCGGTGCGCTATCACCGCCACAGAGCAAACGCGCGCCCTCCTCCTGGCCGATGCGGATGTAATCCTGCACCGTGCGCCGCTGCGCCGCCGAACACATCGGTCCAAGAAAGCTTTGCGGGTCTTGCGGATCGCCCATGACCAGCTTGCGGGTCTCGTCCAGGGCGATCTCCACGGCCTCGTCATAGCGGCTGGCAGGCAGCAGCATGCGGGTCAAGGCGGTGCAGGTCTGCCCGGAGTTGATCATCACGTCCTGCACGCCGTAGCGCACAGCGGCGTCAAGGTCGGCATCGGCGGTAATCAGCAACGGCGACTTGCCGCCCAGCTCCAGACACACGCGTTTCACCGTCGGCGCAGCGGCCTGAGCCACGCGCACACCGGCACCGGTGGAGCCGGTGAACGAGACCATGTCGACCTGCGGATGCCGAGCCAATGCCTCGCCGACTTTCGAGCCGGGCCCACTGACCAGGTTGAATACCCCGGCCGGCAAGCCGATGGCTTCGATCATCTCGGCCAGCAGGAAAGCATGCAGCGGCGTTTCCTGACTCGGCTTGACCACCACGGTGCAGCCTGCGGCCAGTGCCGGGGCGAGTTTGCCGATCAACTGGTGCAGCGGGTAATTCCACGGGTTGATAAACGCGCAGACGCCGACGGCTTCGCGGTACACCAGGGAATTACCAACCTCGCGCACTTCATCCATCAGGCCGGCCAGTTCAACGTATTGCTCAAGCCCGGCGATCGGCCCATCCACTTGAACGCTACGACACCACTGCACCGGCATACCCAGCTCGGCGGTGATGACGTTGGCCATTTCCTCGGCACGCGCCGTCAGTTGCGCGACCAAGGCCTGGATGTAACCTGCGCGTACGCTCGACGGCCTGCGTGACCACTCGGCAAATGCCCGGCGCGCTGCCGCTACGGCACGGTTGACGTCCTCTTCGTTGCCCAGTGGCACGCGACCGGCGACCGTCTCGCTGGCCGGGTCGATCACCTCAGCCATGCCCTGCCCGGACGGCACCTGCCAGGTGCCATCGATAAACAACCGTGAGTATTCACGCATGGGCCTTGGCCTCCATCAGCTCAGTCGCACAGCGGGCAATGCGCTGGCAAGCTTCCCTTAGTCGCTCGTCACCCACTACCAAGCCCAGGCGGATATGCCCCGCCGCACTCGGGCCAAAGGCTTCACCGGCCAGCACCGATACACCATGGCGATCCAGCAACTGGTTGGAAAATACCTGGGCGCTGAGGCCGGTTTCGCGGATATCGACCATCACGAACATGCCGCCATCCGGCTTCAGCGCCTTCAGTCCCGGGCAATCGGCCAGGCATTCGCATACCAGGTCACGGCGCTGGCGGTAGGCGTCGCGCATCGCCACCAGCTCTGGCAACTGTTGTTCCAGGGCCACTACGGCAGCGTCCTGAATGAAATCCGGCAGCCCGTAGAGCATGCACAGCGCCAGGTTTTCCAAGTGCGTGGCCAGGGCTGTGGAGCCCACCACCCAGCCCACGCGCCAGCCGGTCATGGCATGGGACTTGGACAAGCTGTTCAAGGTTGCCGTGCGTTCCGCCATGCCCGGCAGGCTGCCGGGGCTGATATGCTCGCCTTCGTACAACAGCTCGCTGTAGACCTCATCGGAAATCAGCCACAGGTCATGACCGATGCACAGTTCGGCCAAGGCCTCCCAGGTCGAACGCGGCAGGCTTGCACCCGAAGGGTTGTGCGGGCTGTTCAGAGCCAACGCACGGGTGCGCGGGGTGATGCGCGCGGCGACATCTTCAGGGCACACGCGAAAGCCGTTCTCGGAACGTACCGGCACCGGTATCACGGTCGCGCCACAGGCGCCGAACACGGCTTCGTAGGTGACGTACATCGGCTCGGCAACAATCACCTCGTCACCGGGGTTGAGTACACACTGGGCGACGCAGAACAGCGCGCACTGGGCACCGGCCAGCACCGTCACCTGATCGGCGCCGACCGCCTGGCCGCTGCGCTGCTGGTGGCGGCGGGCGATGGCCTGGCGCAAGGCCAGTTTACCGCGTACGTCCGAATAGTGAGTGTGGCCGCTCTGCAGGCTGTCGATGGCTGCCTGGACGATGGGCGCCGGAGTATCGAAATCCGGGTCGCCGACCGACAGCAGGAGAATATCCTGGCCTTGCGCCTGCAGTTCGAGGGCACGGTAGTGAATATCCCAGGCGGCGGCGCCGTCACCGGCAATGCGTTGGGTCAGATCGGAAAAGCGCATGGCAATCTTCCTGAATGGGGTTGGACGTCAGCGAGCGCAGGCGTGCTTGAGCTCGATCAGGGTCACGCTGTTGCGGGCGAAGCCGGCGCGCAGTTCCTGTTGCAGTTCATCAAGGCTGCCTGGCTGGGCCACGGTGCAGCCGAACGCCCGGCCGAGCCCGGCAAAGTCGGGGTTGCGCGGCAGCACACCGATGGGCTCGATATCCAGGTTGAGCATGTCGTCGCGGATCTGCCCCAGCGCGTCGTTGTTCCACAACAGCACGACCAGCGGACGGTCCAGCTCTTCAACGGCGGTGGCCAGTTCCTGGGCGGTGTAAAGGAAGCCGCCGTCACCAACCAGTACCAGGCCCGGGCGGTCCTCGGTGGCGAACATGCCGCCAATGCCCGCTGGTAAGCCGTAGCCCAGCGTGCCGTAGCCGGTAGGATGCAACCAGCTGCGCGGTGCCCGGCTGGCGAAGGCATAGTTGCCGGTGTAGGCCAGCTGAGTCATGTCGGTACTGATGAAGGCGTTGTCCGGCAGCTCGGCCGCAATCCGGTCAAGAATCGCCTGATGGATCGTCTGTAGCGGACCATGCCCGGCCTTCAACTCCTGACGCAAGGCAGCGACCGAAGCGATGGCCGCCTCGGGGTCGCGCTTGATGTCCGGCAAGTGTTCCAGCAAGGCGCTGACGGTGAGTCGTGCATCGCCCTGCAAGGCCAGTGCGCACGGGTAGAAATCGTTGAACTTGCGTGGGTCGATATCCACCCGCAGCAGCTCGCCATTGAGCTCCAGGCGCTCACGCCAGAAGTCGGTGTCGGCCATCTCGGTGCCCACGGCCAAGATCACATCAGCTTCGGCGATCAGTTTCCAGCCGGGCTCGACACACAGGCTCGCGCCGGCATTGAGTGCTGCCTCCGGGGCCAGCAGGCCTTTACCGGCAACGCTGGTAAACAGCGGCGCCGCCAAGCGAGTACTCAGTTGCTGCAGCGCATCGCCAGCCTGCAACGCGCCGCCACCGGCGATGATCATCGGTCGTTTCGCCGCTGCCAGCTTGGCCGCAGCCTCTTTCAGCAGGCCACTCGCCGGCAAGCCACGGCTTGGGCGGCGGACCACTTCATTGCTCCAGTCACGCTTGACCGGCGCCGCCAGCACGTCCAGTGGCACGGAAATGTGCACCGGGCGTGGGCGCTCACTGTCAAACACCGCATAGGCGCGGGCAATCAGCTCCGGCAAGTCCTCAGCGCTCAAGGCTACGGCAGAAAACGCCGTGATCGGCGCGGTCATGGCGCGCTGGTCCTGGGTCTCGTGCAGGCAGCCCCAGCCTTTGCCCAGACTCGCCGTGTGGTTGACGCTGGAAATCACCAGCATCGGGATCGAGTCGGCGTACGCCTGGCCAATGGCGGTAGCGGCGTTGGTGACACCCGGACCGGTGATGACAAAGCACACACCGGGCTTGCCGCTGACCCGCGCATAGCCGTCGGCCATAAAGCCTGCACCCTGCTCATGGCGGGTGAGGACGTGACGAATGCCGCTGCCGGGCAAGCCGCGGTACAGCTCCAGGGTATGCACCCCGGGAATACCGAACACCGTGTCGACGCCGTAGTTGGCCAACAGGCGGACCAGGGCCTGGCCGCCGGTCAAGGGAGTATTGTGCATGTTGTGCTCCTTACGCCTGGCCGAGGCGAATCAACGCATCGACCGCGGTGGTGCCCTGGGCACCGACCATTAATGGGTTCACATCCAGTTCCAGCAGTTGCCCGGCGTTTTCGCAGGCGTAGTCGGCCACGGCGCGGATTGCCGCGACCAGAGCATCGAGGTCGGCGTGCTCGCGGCCACGGAAGCCCTGGAGCAGACTGGCGCTGCGCAAACCGAGCACAGCCGCGCGAATGGCGCCGTCGGTGGTCGGCAACAGCAAGGTCTTGCTGTCCTTGAGCAGCTCGACGAGGATCCCGCCCGCACCGATCACCAGGGCCAGGCCGAAGTCGTTTTCACGCTTGATGCCGACGATCAGTTCGGCCAGCGGCACGCAGGCCATGGGTTCGAGCAGCACCTGGTCAAACGGCACATGCGGCGCATAAGCGCCAATCCGTGCGCGCATCTGTTGTACGGCGCTGTCCAGTGCTTGCGCGTCACGCAGGTTGAGCGCCACGGCACCGGCTTCGGTCTTGTGCGGCAGCTGTGCGCTGACGGCCTTGAGTACCAGTGGAAAACCCACGGTCTCTGCGGCCTGTACGGCTTGATCGGCGGTGCTCAGTACGCCTGCGGGAACCGGCAAGCCAAAGGCCTTCAAGGCCTGCTTGGAGTCCCACTCATTAAGCAATTCGCTGTCGCCTTCAAGCGCCTGCGGGCACAGCGGCACCAGCGCCGATTCGCCAAGATCCAGCAAGGCCTGACGATTGCTCTGGTAGGCAGCGATACGCCCCCAGGCCGCCAGCCCGTCCTCAACTCCCTGCAACGCCGCAATACCATGGCCATGCAGACGTTCGCGGGCACTGGCCGGGAGCAGCTCGGGGAATGCCGAGGTGACAAAGCCGATCTTGCCGTGACGCTTGAGCGCGGCGCTGTACAGTTCCAGCAGCAGGTCGCACTCCTTGCGCTCGCCGGTAAATTCGGCCGGATAGTCGAGCACCAGCATCGCCGCGTCGGCCTCGCAGCGCAGGGCGCTGTCGAGCATGCGTTCAAGGGCGGCGCCGTCACCCCAGATTGCCGTAGTGAAGTCCAGCGGGTTGACCAGGTTAGCGTACGCTGGCAGTACCTCGGCCAACTCGTCGACCTGACTGCTGTCGAGCTTGGGCAAGCTCAGATCGTTGCGTTCGGCGTAGTCGGCGATCAGCCCGGCATCGCCCCCGGAACAGGCCAGGGCAATCAGGCTACGGCCTTTGGGCAGGTTGCCGCAGGCGGCAGCCTTGAGGGTTTCGGCAAAGCTCACCGGGCCGCTGACGCGGATCACCCCCAGACGCTGGAACAGGCTGTCATAGAGTGCATCGGAACCGGACAGCGAGCTGGTATGACTCAGGGCGAGCTCGGCGCCGATCTGCGACACACCAATTTTCAGGGCAATGATCGGAATGCCCTTTTCCAGTGCCTTGTGTGCGGCGCGGGCAAAGCCCGGAACGTTCTTCAGCCCCTCCAGGTGCAGGCCGATGGCGGTCACCCGCGGTTCATCCAAGAGCACATCCATCAGCTCGGCGATGCCCAGTTGCGCCTGGTTACCGACCGAGGCCATGTAGGCCACCGGCAAGGAACGGTCACTCATCGACAGGTTGTAGGCGAAGTTGCCGCTCTGGGTCAGGATCGCCACGCCCTTCTCCACCGCCTTGCCGCCGTGCGCCACCGGCCACAGGGCGCTGTTGTGCAGGTAGTCGAGCAGGCCGTAGCAGTTGGGGCCGAGCAAAGCCATGTTGCCAGCGGCCTTGAGCAGTTGCTGTTGCAACGCCAGGCCCTCGGCACCGGCTTCGGCAAAGCCCGAGGCATAACAGATCGCCCCGCCGGCATCTTTGGCCGCCAGCTCGGCGACGCAGGTCAGCGTCAGCTCGCGGTTGGTGGCGATAAACACCGCGTCCGGGCCGCAGGGCAGCTCGGCAACGCTGCGCACACAGGGAATGCCATCAATGCTGTCGTGCTGCGGGTTAACCAGCCACATCTGGCCTTGATAACCGCCTTCGGCACAGCGTTTGAACGCCCGCGCCATGCTGCGCCCGCCGACAAAGGCCAGGTGACGCGGCGCCAGCAGACGCTTGAGGTTGTCACGAATCGACTGCGACATAAGAGTTCTCCGACCCGATCAACGCAACAGGGGGCGCAACAGTTCGCGGGAAATAATGTGCCGCTGGATCTCCGAAGTGCCCTCCCAGATCCGCTCGATCCGCGCATTGCGCCAGATCCGCTCGACCGGGCCTTCATCCATCAGGCCCATGCCGCCGAAAATCTGCACGGCTTCGTCGGCGACCTTGCCCAGCACTTCACTGGCAAACAGCTTGGCCATGCCGGCCTCGCCATCGGTCATGCTGCCCTGGTCCATTTTCCAGGCGGTGTGCAGGGTCAAAAGCTCAGCGGCGCGGATCTGCGTGGCCATGTCGGCAAGTTTGAACGACACGCCCTGATAGGTACCGATCGGCTGGCCGAACTGCTTGCGGTCGGCGGCCCATTGCAGCGAAACATCCAGCGCGCGCTGGGCCTGGCCGACACAGTTGGCGGCAACCATCACCCGCCCGGCAGTCAGCCAGGCGTTGGCCACTTCCCAGCCTTTGCCGACTTCACCGAGCACTTTGCTGGCCGGCACCCGGCAATCGTCGAAGAACATCTCGTAGGTGTGATAACCGCGGTTGCTCACGCACTTGGGGCCGCGGCGGATGGTCATGCCAGGGGTGCCACGGTCGACCAGGAACGCAGTGACCGCGTTGCGTTTGCGGCCGTTGTGCTCATAGGTGTCGGTCACGGCGAAGACAATGGCGAAATCGGCGTGCCCGGCGTGGCTGATGAAATGCTTGCTGCCATTGAGGACGAAGTCGTCGCCTTCGCGCACCGCGCGGGTCTTGATCGCGTTGGCGTCGGAGCCTGCACCCGGCTCGGTCAAGGCGAAGCAGTCGACCTTCTCGCCCTGGATGCACGGCAGCAGGTAATCGTTGATCTGCTCATCCTTGCAGGCCATGAGGATCTTCGACGGACGCGCAACAAACACATGCACCGCCCACGACACCTTGGACAGCTCACGCTCGATCAGCGCCTGGGACAGGTAATCGAGACCGCCACCGCCGACTTCCTCGGGCATGTTGAACGCGTAAAAACCGGCAGCGATGGCCTTGCCACGAATCTGTGCAGCCAGTTCCGGCGACACCTCGTCGGCGCGGTCCACGGCCTCCTCATGGGGCAGCAACTCTTTGGCGACGAAACTGCGTACCGCTTCCACCAACATTTCTTGTTCTTGGGTCAGTTGGAAATTCATGGAATGTTCCTGAAGAAGGTCGTGTAAGTATTTATTTGCCAACGAATTTTGCGGCGCGTTTCTCGACCGCTGCACGCAAGGCTTCGGCGCCATCCTCGCTGCGTCCGCACAGCAAACCGGCGGCAAGTTCGGCCTGCAGCTGCTCGCCGAGGGTGCGCTGGGCGCCGTCACGGATCAGGGTTTTGGTCTGGGCGAAAGCGAAGGTCGGGCCGTTGGCCAGACGTCCGGCCAGCTCTGCGGTAACAGCGAGCAACTGGTCATCAGCACACACCTCGCCCACCAGACCGGCAGCCAGCGCTCGCTCGGCGCCCCAGAGTTCATCGAGGAACAGCAGACGCTTGGCCTGCTCGCTGCCGATCAACCGCGGTAGATGCCAGCTGGCACCGGCATCAGGGCTGTAGGCCATGCTGGTGTAGCCCGCCTTGAAACGCGCCGAAGCGGCGGCCACACGCAGGTCGCAGCACAGGGTGAGGTCCATGCCGGCGCCGACGGCGGTGCCGTTGATGGCGGCAATGGTGGGTTTGTCGAGGCTGTGCAGGCGCTGCATCAACGCATGGGCGGTCTCGGTCCAACCGTAGCTTTCCAGCGCGCCACGGGCCTCGGCTTCAGCCCATTCGGCCAGATCCGCCCCGGCACAGAAACTGCGCCCGCTACCGGTCAGCACCACCACGCGCACCGCGGAGTCGGCGTTGCAGTCATCGAGCAAGGCATGGAGCTGCTTCAGGCTGGGGATGTCCAGAGCATTGCGCTGGTCAGGGCGATTGAGGGTGATCCAGGCAACGCCGGCTTCGACTTTGCTCAGCAGAGATGGGGAACCAGTCATGGGAGGCCTCGAATTATTGTGGTTGGCGTGAGGGGTAGGACTTGAGGCCATACTAAACGAGTGTTCAACAAGGAGACAATCAGGGGAAAATAGTGATGTAACAGATGAAGTTACACCGCTATCAAGCTGTTTTTATTGAATATATATTTAAATAAATACGAAGTGATCCGAGCGCTGTTACAACTTCGCACAACTGCTAGCATGGCGCAGCTTGATGCGTTGCTGGTTGGGATAGAAGAGCGACAGATGCTGGACTGTAGGAGCGGATTTACCGGGACGCCGGACCGCCGCGATGGGGCGCAACGCGGCCCAAAAAATGGGACTGCTATGCAGTCCATCGCGGCGGTCCGGAGCCCCGGTGAATCCGCTCCTACAGCGTTTGCCAAAGTAAGCCGCCGAAAGGGCACAAAGGCCCGTCCCACCAAGCAGATCAGATTCCACTGACTAGCCAGCGTCTAGTCCTAGGACATATCCTACGCAATCTGTCGGCCACAGTAGCTTGCCCGGGGAAGGTCTTCACACTAGGCTCGCTCGATCACTGAATATTCGGTGATCGGGTTTGGCGACCCGGACAAGTTAAGACAACACCATGACTTTCTATGGTGGCTGTGCGCGGGAGGGCTTCGGCCCTGCCGGGTTCCTAACTTACCGGTTCGCCAACCCGCGTACAGCTGCCACCCACGCGCCGGCGCCAGTGCTGAATCAAGTGTGCCCGTACCACCGTTATCGAAGCCGTCCGCCATACCAACAAGGAAGGACGCGGCTTGGCCTGGTCCACCCAGCATTCGGTAGAGATGGCCATGGCGCTGCTTGATGCGTTGCTGGATGGGATAGAAGAACGACAGATGCCTGGTTGATCTCGCTGCTGTAGGAGCGGATTTATCCGCGATGGGCCGCAGCGCGGCCCCAGACGATGGGCCTGCTTCGCAGGCCTTCGCGGATGAATCCGCTCCTACAGGAAGCGAGAGGCGTTAAACCGACGGTGCCAACACCACCTGCCGCTTGCGATTGATGATGAAGTAAGCCGCATAACACACTGCAATAAAACCAAAACCCCAGTACAACGACGGCCGCTGCGTCTCGTCCAGCGCCAGGAACACAAACAGCGAGCTGCACAGGGTGATGCACAGCAGCGGCACCAGCGGGTACAACGGTGCGCGGTACTTGAGGTCGGTCAGCTTGCCGCCGTCACGCAAGAACGCCTTGCGGAAGCGATACTGCGCCAGGGCAATCACGATCCAGGTCACCGTCCCGGACATCCCGCTCACCGCCATCAGCACCATGAACAGCGTATCGGCAGCAACGAAGCTGGTCATCAGCGACACCAGGGCAAAGCACAGGGTGATGCTCAGCGCCCGCAGTGGCACGCCGCGTTTGCTCAGCGGCGACAGGCTCTTGGGCGCCATGCCGGTTTTGGACATGGCCCAGAGAATCCGCGTAGAGGCATACAGCCCGGAGTTGCCCACCGACAGAATCGCCGTGAGGATGACGAAGTTCATCAGGTCCGCCGCATAGGGAATGCCGACCATGTCGAACACCTGCACGAACGGGCTTTCCATCAAGCCGGCCTGCTGCCATGGAACGATGGCCGAGAGCACGATGATCGCCAGCACGTAGAAGATCAGCACGCGGAACACCACATTGCGCACCGCGCGCGGGATGCTTTTCTCCGGCTGGTCGGTTTCACCCGCCGCCACGCCCATGATCTCGCAGCCCTGAAAGGCATAGACCACAGTCATCATCACCGCAAACACCGCCGACAAGCCGTTGGGGAACAGCGAATCGCCAATCAGGTTGCTCGCCATCGGCGCCGGCGCGCCGCTGGTCAGCGGGATGGCACCGAAGATCACCAGCACGCCAACAATGATGAAGCCGAGGATCGCCGCCACCTTGATCCCCGAGAACCAGTACTCGGCCTCGCCAAAGGCGCGGGTGGCCAGGGCGTTGAGGCCGAACAGCACCACCACGAACAGCGCCGACCAGTACCAGATCGGCACCTCGGGGAACCAGCGCACCATCAGCATGCCCGCCGCGGTGAACTCCAGGCCGACGGTGGTGGCCCAGCTCATCCAGTACACCCAGCCGATCATGAAGCCGGTGGCCGGGCCGATGTACTTGGTGGCGTGGGTCTGGAACGAGCCGGACACCGGCATCTGCACCGACAGTTCGCCCAGGCAGACCATCACCAGGTACATCAGGAAGCCTGCCACCAGGTAGGCCAGGATCGCACCCACCGGCCCGCCCTGGTTGATGGTCACCCCCGAGCCCATGAACAAGCCGGTGCCGATCACGCCGCCCAGCGACAGCATGAAAATATGCCGGCTCTTCAGGGCGCGGGTGAGGTGAATGCCTTTACGTTCGGTAGATTCGCTCATGTCGGCACCTCAACAGTGGCGCAGGGGCGAAAGGGACAGGCGATAGCGCGGGGACGGATCAGCTTTACGGCAGTTCATTATTATTATCTCCAATAAGCTTCGAAGACCGCGTGCAGTGCGGTTAACGTCGATTATTGGAAAGCAATGTAAGGTGCCGTTGTACGTAAAGATCGAAGATGTAAAAAGTCGTAAGTTTTTTGTACGTCAGCGCTGGATCAGGCGCTCCAGCGTTTGCTGCGCCCGTAGCATCTGCACCTGTAAAGCCTCCCGCAAGCCGTCGATGGCGGTCAGGTCGCGCGCCATCGCCGCCTCCTCCAGCGCCCGCAGCACCCGGGCCAGACCACAGAAGCCAAGGGAGTCGCTACTACCGGCCAAACGATGGGCCAGGTGGACAATTTCAGTGCAGTCATGCGCCGCGATGGCCTCGGCCAAGGCGCTGCGATGCTGAGCAATCAACGTCTGCAAGACCTCCAGCAATCCTTGCACTTTCTGTTCGCCCAGCAACTGGCGATGGGTGTTCAGCAGTGCGTGGTCAAGGTCCGACTCGTCCGCTGAGTCCTCCGCTAGCGGTCGCTCGGCGGCCAAGGCCTGACGCAGGCTTTCCAGTTTCAAGGGCTTGGCCAGCACCCCGTGCATGCCCGCTTCGAGAAAACCCTGCACCAGCGCCGGCTGGACACTCGCGGTCAACGCCAGAATCCGCGTGTGTTGGTTAAGCCCGGGGCTGCTGCGAATCTGCCGGCACAGCTCAACGCCGCTGATGCCGGGTAAATGCACATCGAGCAGGATCAGGTCGAAACGCCGTTCACCGCACAGCGCCATGCCCTGCCCGGCTTCCTCGGCCAGCCAGACCCGGTGGCTATCGCGCTTGAGCAGGCCCTCTACCACGTCACGATTCAACGCCACATCCTCGACCACGAGGATGTCCAGGGCTGCGACCACCTGAGTCGGCGCCAGCGTCAGCGGTTGTTGCTGCCCGGTTACGAGGCTCAACTCGAACCAGAAACAACTGCCCTGCCCCTCAGTGCTTTGCAGGCCAATCCGTCCGCCCAGTTTTTCCACCAGGTGCTTACTGATCGCCAGCCCCAGGCCGGTACCACCATAGCGCCGCGCCACGGCTTCGCTGGCCTGGGTGAAGCGGTCGAAGATTTTCGCCTGCACCGCCTCGGCGATGCCGATGCCGTTATCGGTGACACTCACCCGCACCTGCTGCTGGCCATCCTCCTCGCTCAGCACCTGGACCAGGACGGTGACCTGCCCACCTTCGGTGAACTTGATTGCGTTGGCCAGCAGGTTGCTCAGCACCTGACGCAGGAACTGCTCGGCGCCCTGCTGACGCTCAGCCAACTGCGGATCGATATGGCATGTCAGGGTACTGCCATTGGCCGTCGCCTTGGGTTCGAGCAGGGTGATGACTTCGTCGCACAGCTGACGCAGGGAAAAAACCACGGCTTCGGGATGGGTTTCGCCTTCTTCCAGACGGGCGAAATACAGCACTTCGTTGAGAATGGTCAGCAACCCTTCACCAGCCTTGTACAAAGCATCAAGGCGTTTGCCGTCCTGCACCTGCAGTCCTGCGCCACGCAGCAGTTCGGCCATGCCGAGAATACCGTTGAGCGGTGTACGCAGTTCATGGCTCATGGTCGCCAGGAAGCGCGATTTGGCCAGGTTCGCCGCTTCGGCCTCATCCTTGGCGCGCATCAGGCTGGCGGTACGCCGTTCGACCATCTTTTGCAGCTCGTCGCGCTTGTCCTGCAAGGCCAGACGGTCCACTTCGCGGCGCTCGATATCGCTGAGAATCGCCCGGCGCATGTCGTCCAGGGCATGGGCCACGGTGTCGATCTCATCCAGGCGGGCTGAACGGCGCTTATGCAGGCGCAGCGGCTCCTGCCAGTCGCCAGCACCAATGCGCCGGGCAAATTCGGCCATGACCTGCAGATGGCGGGTCACCAGGCGATAGAACAGGCCCGACAAGGCCACCGCCAAGCCACAGAGAAACACGCTCATCCATAACAGGCTGGTCAGCCCGGTGGCGAACAGGCGCCGATGCACCGCCCCCAGGTCGATGCTCACCTCAAGTTCACCGAGATGGCGCAACGGCCCCGACGGCGGCTGGAAATCCAGGGGAAAACGCTCGATGCGCAGCGGCCCCGGCGGGTTGGCGTCACCCTGCAGCAGATTGAAGTCGGCACTGCTCAGGCGCACCCGGGCGACATCGGAAAAGTCCACCAGGCCGCGCAGTTGCACGCTGATCTGTTCCTGGTTGAGATCCCAGAGGCTGCGCTCCAGGCTGGCCAGATAGCCCACCCGGATCAGCGCCATGCGCGCCTCGATATCGCGCATCTCCCGGCGATACTCGAAATACAGCTGCACGGTACTGGCCAGCACCGTGAAGCACAGGCTGAACAACAGAATGAACAGCAACAGGCGGCGCAACAGGCCATCAGCATGCAGGCGGATCATCGCGCATCCGCCGGCAGGTTGATCATGTCGCGGTAGGTCACTTCGCTCTGCTGCAGCCAGCGCTCGATCTCACCGCTGTCGGTCATGCGTTGCAATTGTTCATCGATCTGCACCATGTGCTGGCTCACAGTTGAATGACGCGAAACGGCGACGCGCAGGTAATCCACGCTAAGGGCCGCAGGCAACGCCTGGATAGCCTCGCCACCGGGCAGACGCTCGACAAACAGCTGACCGGTGCGCCGCTCCTGGATGACGAAGTCGATGCGCCCGCGAACCAGCTTGCCGAAGTTCTGCTGGCTGGACGACACCCACTCGATGTTCTGGTGTTTGGCAACAAACTGGTCGAACTCAGGGCCGTAGCTTTCACCAAACAACAGGCCGCCGCGATAGCCGGCCAGGTCTTGCAGGCGCTCGAATTTCACCGGCCGCTGGCGATTGACGAACACCGCCACCTCTTCGCGCAGCACCGGCACGTGGGAGAAGCGCATGCCCTGGTCACGCTGGTCGCTGTTGTAGGCCAGCACCACATCTACCCGGCCTTCGGCGGCGTCGAGCAGACAACGCTTCCAGTTGCCCAGCACCACCATCTCGACCTCGTAGCCCAGGCGCCCGAACAACTCGCGTACCACGGTCGGCGCCAGGCCGCGTACTTGCTTGCCATCGCTCCAGGACACCGGCGGGTACACCGGATAGTCGCAATAGCGGATGCGCTCGGCGGCCTGCAGCATCGGCGCCAGCACCAGCATCAGCAGGCCCAGCCAGCGGCCCATGGCGATCAGGCCGCCACGCTGGCGGTAAACAGGTAACCGGCGCCGTGAATGGTGATGATCAGTTGCGGTTCGGCCGGGTCGTCGTGCAACTTGCGCCGCAGGCGACCGACCAGGACGTCGATGGAGCGGTCGTTGGGCACCCATTCACGGTTGCGGATCTGGTCCATCAACTGGTCGCGGCTCAAGGTGTGGCCGCTGTTGCGCAGGAACACACTGAGCAGCTGGAATTCGCCATGGGTCAGCAGGGTTTCGCCGCCCTGCGGATCGATCAGGCGCCGGCGGTCGGTGTCCAGCCCCCAGTCGGCAAACTGCTTGAGGGCCTGGGTGCTGCTGGCTACCGGCTTCGAAGCCTGGGCATGGCGCACGCGGCGGATCAGGTTCTTGGCTCGCGACACCAGCTCGCGGGGATTGAGGGGTTTGATCACATAGTCGTCGGCGCCACATTCCAGGCCGACGATACGGTCGATGTCGTCGTTACGGCCGGTGATGAGGATGATGCCGACCTCTGAGCGTACCCGCAGCTCGCGGGTCAGGGTCAGGCCGTCCTTACCCGGCAGGCGGATGTCGAGCATCACCAGGTCGACGCTGTGATTGGCGAGGAAGCTCTCGGCCTGCTCGGCGGTGTCGGCGCAGTGAACGTCGTAGCCTTCCTGGGACAGGTAGGCGTGCAGCAAGTCGCGAATAAGCGGATCGTCGTCGACGATCAGTACCCGAGGCGTCATTGCGTGTTGTCTCTTATAGTCGTTGTTATGTAACTCGCGACAGCAGCCTACCCATTACTGAACGACCGATCAACAGCCCTCGGTCAGGGTAAAGCGCCGCCGTCCACCGGCTTGCAGGCCATCGACCCAGGCCTCACAGATCTGCACGCCCTGCTCGGGGGTGAAGGTGCCGGGATTGAGCCCCGATTCCAGCCACAAACCGTCGAGCAAGGCACTGAGGCTGATGGCCGCAAGGTCGGCATCGAAGGCTTGCCAGCCCTCCTCCCGGGCCAGCGCGCCCAGCAGGCGGCCCAGCTCATTGCGGTATTCACCGTAGGAGTGATCGTGCACCTGGTTGATCGCTTCGGCGGTTTTCACCGCGCCCCAGAACGCCAGCCAGGCATCGAGCAGTTGCGGGTCGAGCAGTTCGGCGCAGAACGAGGCGCGAAAGAACGCCGACAGCCGTTCGCGGGCATTCGGTGCAGCCTGGGCCATGGCTTCGCGGATCAGGCCCATGACCCGCCCGGTGACCGCCATGTAGGCTTCGGCCACCAATTCGTCCTTGCCCGAATAGTGGTGGCTGATCAGCCCCACCGAAACCCCCGCCTCGGCCGAGATCTTGCGAATCGAAGCGCCCTGGAAGCCGTGTCGCTTCAGACACACCAGCGTTGCTTCGACCAGGTTGGCCTTGCGCAACTCCGGGACCATACGGCTGTAACGGGCTTCCTGGCTCATTGGCGGTTCTCATGGCATTAGGGATCTTGTTGAACAACTGTACAACAAGTCCCCGTCAGTCGCGATAGTCCGGTGCCACCCGTTCCAGCATCCTCAGCAAGGCCTTCCACGCCAGTTGCATGGCGCCGGTATCGGACAGCTCGCCTTCTTTCAACTGCCGCGCGTGATCGTTGAACTGGCGCTCGGTATGGGCGCAGACCGCCTCCGACGGCAGCACAATCTCACCGGCCGCTTGCGCCGCCAGCTGGATTTCACAGGCTTTTTCCAGGTAATACATGCGCAGAAACGCCTCACTGACGGTCTCGCCCACAGTCAGCAAACCATGGTTACGCAGCATCAGCACCGGCTTGTCGCCAAGGTCGGCAACCAGACGCTGCTGCTCGTCCATGTCCAGGGCCACGCCTTCGTAGTCGTGGTAAGCGACTTTGCCGTAGAACTCCATGGAGATCTGGTTGACCGGTAGCAATCCGCACTTGAGCGCGGCCACCGCGCAACCGGCCTTGGTATGGGTGTGCAGCACACACTGGGCATCTTCACGGGCGCCGTGAATGGCGCTGTGGATCACGAACCCCGCCGGGTTGACCGGATACGGCGAAGGCTCGACGGCATTGCCCTGCAGGTCGATCTTGACCAGATTGGAGGCGGTGATTTCATCGAACATCAAGCCGTAGGGATTGATCAGAAAGTGATGCTCGGGTCCGGGAATACGCACCGAGATATGGGTGAAGATCAGATCGGTCATGCGAAAGTGCGCGATCAGCCGGTAGCAGGCGGCCAGTTCCTGGCGCAGGCGTAATTCAGTTTCAGTCGAATTCATTGTTGTTGTTCTCAGGCAAATGGCTGGCCAGACAATAGGGCTGGACACCCGGCGGTGTCCAGCCATGGGGTATTACTTACTGGCCCAGGCGTTGAAGCGCTCTTCGAGTTCATCGCCGTGGTCGACCCAGAACTCGACGTTCATCGCCAAGGCGCCTTCAAGGTTCTGCTTGGAAGTTGGCACCCAGTTGGCCAGCTTCGGATCAAGCTCCGCGGCCGCTTCGGTGTTGGTTGGCCCGTAAGGGATCGCGTTGACATAGCGCACCTGGGTGTCGGGCTGGTTGGCGAAGGCGATCAGGCGCTTGGCCTGGTCGACATGCTTGGAGCCTTTGATGATCGCCCAGTAGTCCATGCCGTACAGGCTGCCCGGCCAGACCACCGCCAATGAACTGCCCTCCTGCGCGGCGACGGCGATCCGGCCGCTGTAGGTCGAGGTCATCACCACATCGCCGGCGCTCAGCCATTGCGCCGGTTGCGCACCGGCCTCCCACCACTGGATGTAAGGCTTGAGTTCGGTGAGTTTGGCGAAGGCGCGGTCGACGCCTTGCGGGGTCGCCAACACCTTGTAGACGTCCTCGGCTTTGACGCCGTCGGCCATCAGGGCGAATTCCAGGGTGTACTTGGCGCCCTTGCGCAGGCCACGCTTGCCCGGGAAGGTCTTGGTGTCCCAGAAATCGGCCCAGCTGGTCGGTGCGGTTTTCAGTTTGTCGGCGTTGTAGGCCATCACTGTGGACCACACGAAGAAGCCTACGCCGCAAGGCTGGATGGCACCGGGAACATAGTCGGCCTCGTCGCCGAACAGTGCCGGATCGAGCTCCTCGAACATGCCTTCGTCACATCCGCGCGCCAGCTCTGGCGACTCGACTTCAACCAGGTTCCAGGACACGCTCTTGGTGTCGACCATGGCTTTGACCTTGGCCATTTCACCGTTGTATTCGCCCGCAACAATCTTGCCGTTGCCGGCCTTTTCCCATGGCTCGTAGAACGCTTTGGTCTGCGCTGCCTTGTTGGCGCCGCCGAAAGAGATCACCGTCAGGTCAGCCGCCGCCATGGCCTGGCCCGCCGCAAACAGCCCCAGTGTCAGAGCGGTCAACTTCAAGTGTTTTAGCATTATTATTCTCTCCACAGTACAGGGTTGGTGAAGCAAACCTTCAGTTGGCTTCCAGGATCGGATCGAGCGCGCGGGCGTGCTCCACTTCCCAGCCAAGCGGTACCACATCGCCCACGGCCAGGGCCGGGTCGAGTTCGGCAATCGGCTGCTTCACGAAGAAATCGGCCTTGCCGCACACCTCCAGGCGGACCCGCACGTGGTCGCCCAGATAGATGAATTCGGCCACGCGGCCAGAGAAGCGGTTAACGCAGCTTTCACTGTGGCCGTTCAGGCGTACGCGCTCAGGGCGAATCGACAGGGTCACCGGTTCACCGCTCTGGCCGACATTGACCGCCAATGCCTCGACCTTCTCGCCACGGGCCAGTTGCACCAGGCAACGCTCACCGTCCTGACTGATCAGGCGACCATTGATGCGGTTGTTCTCACCGATGAAGTTGGCGACGAAGGTGTTCTTCGGTTCTTCATAAAGGGTGCGCGGATCGGCGATCTGCTGGATCTCGCCCTGATGGAATACAGCCACGCGGTCGGACATGGTCAGCGCTTCGCCCTGATCATGGGTCACATACACCACAGTGACGCCCAGGCGCTGGTGCAGGTGCTTGATCTCCATCTGCATGTGTTCGCGCAGTTGCTTGTCGAGGGCGCCGAGCGGTTCATCCATCAGCACCAGCTGTGGCTCGAACACCAGCGCCCGGGCCAGGGCCACACGCTGCTGCTGGCCGCCGGACAGTTGGCCGGGAAGCGTTTGGCGAACGCATCGAGCTGGACCATGTTCAACACGCGCTTGACCCGCTCGCTGATGTCGGTCTTGCTCAGGTTGCGCACACTCAGGGGAAAGGCCAGGTTCTCCGCCACGGTCATGTGCGGGAACAGTGCGTAGTTCTGGAACACCATGCCGATGTCGCGCTTGTGGGGTGGCACGTTGTTGATCGAGCGACCGGCCAGCTGGATCTCGCCGGCGGTCGGGGTCTCGAAACCTGCCAGCATCATCAGGCTGGTGGTCTTGCCGGAGCCGGAGGGGCCGAGCAAGGTCAGGAATTCGCCTTTGCGAATATCCAGATTGAGGTCTTTGACGATCAACGATTCGCCGTCATAGCTCTTCTGCACACCGCGGAAGCTGACCAGCACTTCGCCGGCTGCAGCGCTCGAATTCACCTCACTCATACCCGTACCTTCTTATTGGATGACTGCCGTGATGACAGCCTAGTGAAGGGGCGAAGCGGCGCAAATCGGGGGTGGAGAGAGATTGGTATCAGCAGGATGGAAGGCTTGGGGTAGGGATTGCCCTACAAGGATGGCGTTTTTGGATATGACTCACCTTGTCGGTGCCAGGACCGCCGCTATCGCTGGCAATGCCAGCTCCCACAAAGAGCCAGCTGCAAGTAACCCTGTGGGAGCTGGCCTTGCCAGCGATAAGAGCGACGCGATGTCGCAAACAGAACACTCAGAGCAACTTGTGCTCCATCGCATACTTCACCAGTTCCGCCAGCGAATTCACATTGAGCTTCTGCATCAGGCGCGCCTTGTGGGTACTGATGGTCTTGTTACTCAGCGCCAGCTGTTGGGCGATGTCATTGACGTTGGCTCCCTGGGCCAGACGTTCGAACACCGAGAACTCGCGTTCCGACAGCAGGGAATGCAGGGGCCGGGCGTCAGTCAGGCCAACCTCGAAGACCATGCGGTCAGCCAGGTCCGGATCAATATAACGACCGCCGCCAGCCACCCGCCGAATGGCCGTCAACAACAAGGCTGGATCGCTGTCCTTGGTGGCATAGCCGGCAGCACCAACCTTCAACGCCCGCGCGGCCATCTGCGCCTCGTCATGCATCGACAGCACCAGGATCGCCGGAGGGTTGTTCAACGCGCGAATCCGCGGAATGGCCTCAAGGCCATTGACTCCGGGCATGGAGATATCCAGCAATACCACCTCGCAGTCAGTATGGCGCAAGGTCTCCAGCAGTTGCTCGCCGTTACCGGCCTCCCCCGCCACCTGCATGTCCTTGGCCAGGCCAATCAACTGTTTGATGCCTTCGCGGACGATGGTGTGGTCTTCGGCAACCAGAACTCGAATCACAATACCGCTCCTATTTCAGGGGAATACCCACGCTCAGGCTGGTGCCCTCGCCAGGTTCGCTCTCCAGGGTCATTTGGCCGCCCAACATCAGCACCCGTTCACGCATCCCGACCAGGCCGAACGATGCCGGGCGGCTTTCGTCCAGCGCAAAGCCGATGCCATCGTCGATAACTGTCAAACGCAAGATACGACCGTCCAGACTCAAGCTGATCTGAACAGTATGCGCCTGGGCATGACGCATGACATTGGTCAGTGCCTCCTGCAGGATGCGGAACAGGCCAATGGCCTTGGCATCGCTCAACGGCGGAAGATTTTCCGGCACCTGGACCAGGCAGGGAATCTGCGTGCGCGCTTCGAATCGCCGCGCCTGCCACTCGATCGCCGAGGCGATGCCAGCATCCAGAATGGGTGGACGCAGCGCCGTGGCGACATCGCGAACCAACTGGAAGAGCTGGGCGATCAGACGTTTCATGCTGCCCAGGCGCTCGTTGAGGCCAGGGTCGAGATCGGCGTAGGCCAGCTCGCACATCGACGTTTCCAGCTTGAGCACGGTCAGCATCTGCCCCAGCTCGTCATGTACCTCCCGGGCTATACGGGCCTTTTCTTCTTCACGAACACTTTCCAGGTGCGCCGACAGATCACGCAATTGCTCCTGGGAGCGAGCCAGTTCCAGTTCGGCGCGTTTGCTTTGGGTGATGTCCCAGACCACGCCGTCCCACACTACGCGGCCATCACCCAGGCTACGGGTACTGGCCTTGATATCGGCCCAGCGTTGCTCGCCCTCACGCGTCAGGATGCGCCCCTGCCAGGACCAGTCGCGGTCGGTGGCCAGAGCCAGGTCCTGGACCTTGTGGTAATCGGCGCGGTCATCCGGGTGAACCAGGTTGCGCAAGCCCATGTCCGGGTGCTGCAAGGTGGCCGGGGTATAACCGACCAAGGCCTCGCTGCCCTCACTGATATAGGGAAACTCCAGCTCACCTTCAGCCGGGTTGCGCTCAAGCCGGAACACCAGACCCGGGACGTTGCCGGCAATGCCCTTGAGCCTGGCCTCGCTTTCGCGCAAGGCGGCCAGGGCCCGGCGACGTTCGGTAACGTCGGTGAGGAACACCACCAGGTACTCGGCGTCGCGAAAACGCAGAAAACTCAGCGACACATCCACCGGCAGCAGGCTGCCATCGGCGCGCAGGCACTGGGTTTCATAATGCAGGGCGACATCGTTGCTGGCCCGCGCGCCCTTCCACAGCTCAAGCCAGCGATCCATATGCAGACTGGGTTCGAAGTCGATCAGCGGCCGATCGATCACCGCGCCCTCCGCGTACCCGAGCATGCTTTCCGCAGCCCGGTTGGCATAACGCACATGACTGTCCCAATTGACCCAGAGAATGCCCACCGTACTTTGATCGAGGGAAAACTGGCTCAGACGCAAGGCCTCTTCCCGCGCCTGACGCTGGTTGATCGTCTCCCGGGCGCTCAGCAGACCGTGCTCCAGCTGACGCAGCTGCCGCCGCTGCCAGATGACGATGGCCATACTGCTCAATAGCAAGGCGGCAAGCAGCAACCCCAGGTTCTGCCAGAAACCCGGCGACTCGCTCAAGCGCGGGTACTTGGGTTCCAGCCAGCGTTGATGCAATTGTTCCAGATCCTTGGCCGGGATGGCCTGCAAACCGCGCTCAAGAATGTCCGCCAGTTGCGGCCAGTCGCGTCGCGAGGCCACACGCAGCAATTGCGGCAGGCCGATATCACCGACCACAGCCAGGTCACTGAACTCGTTTTCTCGCGACAGCCTGCTCAACTGTGCTTCATCCACCACGGCGTAGCGGGCTTGCTCACTGAGCACCAGCTGTAGCGCCTGACGCTCCTGTGGCACACCTTGCAAGTTGAGGTTCGAGTAGGTGGCACGCAGATAGTCGGCTACAGCGCTAGGCATGCGTACTGCCACGCGCTGGTTGTCGCTGAGCTTTTCAAGGTCCACCGCCACCGCCCCACTGCGTAGACCAACAATCAATTGCGGCACACGCATGTAAGGATCGCTGAACAACCACAGACGCAGGCCGGCCGGTGTCTGGGTCAGGCCGGGAGCCAGGTCGATCTCGCCAGCCACCAGCGCACGCTCCAGGGCGGCTTGATCCGGGAAGTTACGCCAGGTGAGATCCAGGCCCAGCGAACGTCCCAGCCAGTTCATCAGTTCGACATTGACCCCGTAGAGCTGCTGCAGGCGCCGATCAAACTGGGCAAAAGGCGCTTGCAACACCAACCCGACCCGCAGGCTGCGATGTTGCTCGAGCCACTGCTGCTGCACAGGATCCAGAACCACGGCGGCCGGCGCGGTTGCAGGGGCCGCCCAAGCGATCAAGGACCAGCAGAAACAGCCGATAACCCACAGGCAGCGCACTGATTTCATCTAAACGCTCATCAAAGAATGGATGGCCACCGAGCATGGCCGTCCCGGACAAATACTATTAGGCTGCCGGTATTACTCTGGCCTGGACCACTCCATGTTCGCACTTTATCGCACGACGCTTCCGGCGTTGTGCCTTTCATTGATACTACCTTGTAGCGCACAAGCGGCGGCGGGTGAAACACCACAAGCAACTGCCGACACTCAGCCGCCAGCCGTCCAGCGCCAACCGCTGATGGAGCGCAGCCAGGAAGATGCACTGGCGCTGGAGCGGCAAGTCCCTCCAGCCGAGCGGCAAATGCTGCAAGCTGGTAGTGACGATTTCCTCGCCCTGTGGAAACCCGCCAACACCGGCGAGCCTGAAGGCGCACTGATCATCCTCGCCGGTGCCGGGGAAACCGCAGACTGGCCAAAGACAGTCGGTCCCTTGCGCCGCAAGTTTCCAGACGCCGGCTGGCATAGCCTGAGCCTGAGCCTGCCCGACCTTCTGGCCGAAAGTCCGCGCGCCCGTGTCGAAACCGCAGCGGCCCCGAGCCAGCCAGTGGCCCAAGGCCAGAGCGCGCCGGCCAAGAATACCCCTGAGAATGCCAATGCCAGCGTCGAGCAGGCCACGGCCGCCGAGGCTGAAACCAGTGAAAGCACACCCCAGGTCCAGCCGCCGGTAGACGATGACAAGGCTGATGCCGAGCGCATCTTTGCCCGCCTTGATGCGGCTGTGAACTTCGCTCAGCAGCACAATGCCCGCAGCATCGTTTTGCTTGGCAATGGCAGTGGTGCCTACTGGGCTGCCCGCTATATCAGTGAGCGGCAACCAGCACAGGTTCAGAAACTGGTGATGGTTGCCGCGCAGGCGCCAGCACACGCCGAACAGAGCCTGGACGCCCTGGCACCGATGCTGAAAGTCCCCACCGCCGACTTCTACTACACGAACCAGGCACAGGCCCGACGCGCTGCCGAACAACGTTCGCAAGCCAGCAAACGCCTGAAGGGCAACAACTATCGCCAAGTGGGATTGACCGCCATGCCCGGTAATGGCACGGCGGAGCAAGAACAGCTGTTTCGTCGGGTCCGAGGCTGGCTCAGCCCGGAAAAAACCGACTAGAAACCACGACGCTGGCGGATGATCGCATAGGCCTGATGCAGGTCACGGGTGCGTTCTGTTGCATCACGTACCTGGGACGGGCTGGCACCACTGCCGACCAGCTTGTCGGGATGATGGCGGCTGAGCAGGCGCCGATAGGCCTGCTTGATCTGGCCCGGCTCGGCATGCGCCTCAACGCCCAGCAAACGCAAGGCGTCCTGGTAACCGAGGCTGGCACCGGAGAGGCCAGGCCGCTGGGCCTCATATTCCAGCGCCAGTGCCTGGACCCTGGCTGCCGACCACCCCAACTGTTGCCCCCAATCAAGCAACAGTTCGCGCTCATGTTGACCCGCCCGGCCATCGGCCCAGGCCATCCGCCAGCAAGCGCGCAACATCCCCTCCGCCGCATGGGGCTGCTGCTTCAATCGTCGCAGGTAGGCACCCAGACGGTCTTTGCCACGCTTGCCACGGTTGAAGGCGGCAATCGCCCGGCGACGTGCAGGCTCGCTCATTTCCAGGCGCTGCATCTCCAGACGCGCCTGCTGAATGTGTCCGTCGACCACCCGCCCGTCACACTTGGCCAAACGCCCCAGGAGAACAAACAGCACCTCATCGTCACGCAACACCGGACGCCCACCCAGGCGCTCGCGCACATGGGCCCAACTGTGCAACTGCAAACGGCGGTCCATCGCCTGACCCAGCAACGCCCCCAGCAATGCCCCTGGAATGCTGGCGATGGCAAAGCCGGCCCCGGCACCAATCACTGTGCTCGGCCATAACATGTCAGCGCTGCCCTTTGATCAGTTGTTCGACTTCAGCCAGACGCTCCTGCGTGCCGACATCCACCCAATGGCCACCATAGTGCTCGCCTGTGACCCGCCCCGATGCCATGGCTTGGCGCAGCAGCGGGGCCAATTTGAAAGCGCCCGCCATACAGCCGTCGAACAGAGCTGGGTCGATGACTGCGATACCGCTGTAGGTCAGGGTCTCAGCGCCATCAATGGCATCACTGACCCGCCCCTGTTGCAGGCAGAAATCGCCCTTGCCGTGATGGCCTGGGTTATCGACCAGCACCAGATGGGCAAGTGCCGTGGAATCGCTTGGCAAACGACTGAAGTCGTAATCGGTCCAGACATCACCATTGACCAAGACAAACGGCTCTGTACCGAGCAAGGGCAAGGCCTTGAAGATCCCGCCCCCGGTCTCCAGCGGTTCACCCTCCGCGGAGTAGCTTATGCTCAACCCCCAACCAGCACCGTCACCCAGATGCGCTTCGATCTGCGCGCCGAGCCAGGCGTGATTGATCACCACCTCCTTGAAGCCTGCTGCCACCAGGGCACGCAGGTGGTACTCGATCAACGGCACCCCCGCCACCGGCAGCAACGGCTTGGGCGTGTGCAAGGTCAGCGGACGCATCCGCTCGCCTTTGCCTGCCGCCAGAATCATTGCCTTCATGGGCGCGCTCCCGCTGAGGCTTGCAGGCTCTCGATCAGCTCGTCAAGCTCGGCCAGTTCCGGCCGACGCGCGATTACTTCGTCTATATAAGCAAAGAAACGCGGCACGTCGGTCAGGTAGCGTGGCTTGCCATCACGGTGACAAATACGCGCAAAAATACCGATGACTTTCAGGTGACGCTGTACGCCCATCAAGTCGCTGGCACGGTGGAAAGCTTCAAAGTCGGCCTGCACCGGAATGCCCTTGGCCTGCGCGCGCTGCCAGTAATCCTTGAGCCAGCTCTGCACCCGCGCTGGCGGCCAGCTCAGGAAGGCGTCCTTGAACAGGCACGTGATGTCATAAGTGACGGGGCCGTATACCGCATCCTGGAAATCCAGCACGCCGGGGTTGGGATCGCTGTCCATCAGATTGCGTGGCATATAGTCGCGATGCACCAGCACCTTCGGCTGAGCCAGAGCGCTGTCGATCAGCAAGCTGCTGATGCGCTGCCAGGCGGCCAGTTGCGCGTCAGTGAAGCCCAGACCCAGTTCGCGGCCCACATACCACTCGGGAAACAGTTCAAGCTCGCGGCGCAGCAAGGCCACGTCGTAGCTTGGCAATGGCGCATCCATCGGCAACTGCTGGAATGCCAGCAACGCGTCGATGGCGTCATTGAACAAGCCATCGGCATTGTCGGCATTGATGACATCGAGATAGGTCTGCGTCCCCAGATCGCTCAGCAGGAGGAAGCCACGCTCCAGGTCCTGGGCATGAATTACCGGGACATTGACCTTGGCAGTAGCCAGCAGATGGGCAATATCCACAAAGGGACGGCAGTTTTCCTGTGGCGGTGGTGCGTCCATGACGATAAAACTGTGGCCGGCGGCCTGCCAGCGGAAGTAGCGACGGAAGCTGGCATCGCTGCTGGCAGCGGTCAGGCTACCCGCTGGAACCGCACCCCAGCCCTGCTTTTGGAACAGATCCGCCAGTTGTTCGGCGAGCCATACTTCAAGGTGTTGCAAGCGTACATCATGATCAGGCATTACAAGGGTCATGGCATGTGCATAAAACTCAATTAATACCTCACCAATACTTTCCACACCCTCCATGACGGCTACTTTATACTGCTGTGCTGCCAGTTGTTGAATTATATTTTGAC
>JAVXRI010000048.1:0-41193 GCA_036643775.1 Pseudomonas sp.
GAACGCGGCCTGGCCCACTAAGCGAAGGAACTCCAATGAAAAGAATCGCCTTGTTACTGGGCGCGGCCCTGCTGTTCTCCGGATTTGCCCAGGCCGCGACAAAACCCGTGATTCGCCTCGGCGCACGGGTCTTCACCGAGCAGACCGTGCTGGCGGAAATCACTGCCCGCTACCTCAACCAGAACGGCTTCGATGTGCGCATCACCGGTGGGCTGGGCAGCAATCTGGCCCGTAGCGCCCATGAAACCGGTCAACTGGACATGGTCTGGGAATACACCGGGGTGTCACTGGTGTCCTACAACCATATTGAGGAACGCATGCCCAGCGCTGCCGCCACCTATGCCAAGGTCAAGGAACTGGATGCGCGCAAGGACCTGATCTGGCTGACACCGTCGAAGTTCAGCAACACCTACGCCCTGGCCCTGCCACGCAACATTGCCGAGCAGTATCCGCAGGTGAACAGCATCAGCCAGTTGAACCAGGTGCTGCGCGAGGAAAAACACCGCAGCCATGTGGTGGCTCTGGATACCGAGTTTGCCAACCGGCCTGACGGCCTGGTCGGCCTCACCGAAACCTACGACCTGCAACTGACCCGCCGCAACATCCGCCAGATGGACGCAGGCCTGGTCTACACCGCACTGCGTAACGGCCAGGTATTCAGCGGCCTGGTGTACACCACCGACGGGCGCCTGAGCGCCTTCGACCTCAAGTTGCTCGAAGACGACAAACACTATTTCCCCGACTACACCGCCGCTCCCGTGGTGCGCAAGGAAGTCCTCGACGCTCACCCGCAACTGGCGACCTTGCTCAAGCCATTGGCCGAGCAACTGGATGACCAGACCATGCGCGAACTCAACGCCAAGGTCGACGTCGAGCACCAGAGCCCGAGCAAGGTAGCCGCCGAGTACCTGCGCCAGCATCCACCTGCACAGGAGCAGCCATGACCATGCTCGATACTTTTGCTCACCTGGACTGGGTCCAGGTTCTGCACCTGACCTGGCAGCACATCACCCTGGTCGGCATTGCCGTGAGTCTGGCGATTGTGTTCGGCGTACCGCTGGGCATCCTGATGACCCGCTTCCCTGCCCTCGCCGGTCCCCTGCAAGCCTGTGCCACGGTCTTGCTGACCATCCCCTCGATTGCCCTGTTCGGTCTGCTGCTGCCGTTCTACTCCAAGTTCGGCCAGGGCCTGGGCCCCTTGCCGGCGATCACCGCGGTGTTTCTGTATTCACTGCTGCCGATCCTGCGCAACACCTACCTGGCACTTACCAGCGTCGAGCCGGGGATTCGTGAAGCCGCGCGCGGCATCGGCATGACCTTCGGCCAGCGCCTGCGCATGGTCGAACTGCCCATTGCCGTGCCGGTGATCCTCGCTGGCGTGCGTACCGCCGTGGTGATGAACATTGGCGTCATGACCATCGCCGCCACCATCGGCGCCGGTGGTCTGGGCGTACTCATCCTGACCTCCATCAGCCGTAGCGACATGTCGATGCTGCTGGTCGGCGCCTTGCTGGTGAGCCTGCTGGCCATCTTCGCCGACCTGCTGCTGCAAACCCTGCAACGTGCCCTGACTCCAGAAGGACTGCGCAAATGATCGAACTTCAGCACCTGAGCAAGACCTTTCACGCCAATGGCAAAGACGTCAAAGCCGTCGATGCTGTCAGCCTGACCGTCAATGAAGGCGAGATCTGCGTGTTCCTAGGCCCGTCGGGTTGCGGCAAGAGCACCACGCTGAAAATGATCAACCGCCTGATCACGCCGACTTCCGGCAAAGTGCTGATCAACGGCGAAGACACCACTGGCCTTGACGAAGTGACCCTGCGTCGGCGCATCGGTTATGTGATCCAGCAGATCGGTCTGTTCCCCAATATGACCATCGAGGAAAACATCACCGTGGTTCCGCGCCTGCTCGGCTGGGACAAGCAGAAGTGCCATGAGCGCGCCCGCGAGTTGATGAGCATGATCAAGCTCGAACCCAAGCAGTACCTGCAGCGCTACCCGCGTGAACTGTCCGGGGGCCAGCAACAACGTATTGGTGTAATCCGCGCCCTCGCCGCCGAAGCCCCCTTGCTGCTGATGGACGAACCGTTCGGTGCGGTCGATCCGATCAATCGCGAGATGATCCAGAACGAGTTCTTCGAGATGCAGCGTGCGCTGAACAAGACCGTGATCATGGTCAGCCATGACATCGACGAAGCAATCAAGCTGGGGGACAAGATTGCCATCTTCCGTGCCGGTAAATTGATCCAGATCGACCACCCCGACACGCTGCTGGCGCACCCGGCCGATGACTTCGTCAGCAACTTCGTCGGTCAGGACAGCACACTCAAACGCCTGCTGCTGGTACGCGCCGAAGACGCTGCCGACAACGCGCCGTCAGTCAGCCCGGAAACTCCGGCTAACGATGCTGTGGAACTGATGGACGAACATGACCGCCGTTACGTGGTGGTCACCGATGCGCAGAATAAAGCCATGGGCTATGTGCGTCGGCGCGACCTGCATCGTCAGCAAGGCAACTGCAGCGACTTCCTGCGCACCTTCAACGCCACGGCGTCCCACGATGAGCACCTGCGCATCCTGTTGTCGCGGATGTACGAGTTCAATCGCTCGTGGTTGCCGGTGCTCGATGCCGAGCAGGTGTTTCTGGGTGAGGTGACTCAGGAATCGATTGCCGCTTACCTGAGTTCGGGGCGCTCGCGAGGCGGCAAGACCTGCATCGTGTCGCCGGCTGAAGCCCTGGCCTGACCGGTAGGAGCAACTGTCTGTCACCTGGTTAACTGTAGGAGCGGATTCATCCGCGATGGACTGCGTAGCAGGCCCATCTTTGGGGCCGCGATGCGCCCCATCGCGGATGAATCCGCTCCTACAAGACAGTTGCTCTCACCGAGGCATCAAAACCCTACACTGGCCTGTACATAAAACGTACGCGGCTCACCCAGGTAAATCCCCGAGTTGTTGTCGCTGGAGCGGGTGTAGTACTGCTTGTCGAAGATGTTCTTCACCCCTGCCGCCAGCTTCAGATTCGACAACTCCTTGCCGAAGTCGTAGCCACCACGTGCCGCCCAGGTGACGTAGCCAGGAATGTCGCCAAACTGACCATCGGCACTCGGCTCAGTGATGTAGTCGCCATTGAAGCTGCCGTCGGCATTCATGCCGGTACCCGGTGCACGCTGTTTCGATTGAGCATAGGCATCCAGGTTCCAGGTCCAGCGATCGACCTGGTAGCGCAGCCCGGCGTTGACGATCTGCCGCGAGTAGAACGGCAGGTCGCGGCCCTTGAAGCCAGGAATTTCACCTTCATAAGTCGCACGGGTGTAGGTGAACCCGGCATTCGCGCTCAGGCCCTGCAAGCGTGGATCGAGGCCCGACAGGTCGTAGTGCATCGACGCCTCGATACCCTGGTGCTTGGTCGCACCGAGGTTGGTCCAGCCGATGTCATTGCTGATGTACTGCAGCTCGTCATCGAAGTCGATGTAGAACGCCGTCATCTCGCCACCCCAGGTGCCGTTGTTGTAGCGGGTACCAATCTCGTAGGTCTTGGCTTTTTCCGGCTCCAGGCCATTGGCGGTCTGATCACCGCTGCCACCCTGGCCCAGCTGGAAGTACTGCAGGCTGCCGAACGAGGTTTCATAGTTGGCGAACAGCTTCCACTCATCGGACAGGTGATACATCACGCTCAATGCTGGCAACGGTTCGTTGCTGGTGATACTGCGGTTTTTCTCCTGCACCGGCTTGCCGTTGGCACCGATCACCGGGCGATCACGCCAATCGGTGTTGATGTGCTCGAAGCGGATACCGGGCGTGATGGTCCAGTTGCCAACATCGATTTTGTCGTCAATGTAGTAGGCGCTGGCTTCGGTGCCACCGGTACGGTCCTGGAACACGTGGCCGTCAGATCCCGGTATCGGGGTTGGCACATTGTCGACCAGTCCCAGGCGGGTCGACTGTTCGTGCATCGCTTCCTTGAGATAGCGATAGCCGACGCTGACTTCCTGAGTGGTCGGGCCGGCGAAGAAAATCCGCGAGACACGCGGCTCGATGGCAAAGGTGTGATAGCTGCGCGGGTACGAAGACAGGGTCTTCTGGTCGCGGGCGGCGATGCTGCTGCCGCGGAAGCTGTCGGTGTAGTAGGTCTGGATCTCGAACTGGGTGACGTCGTCGATCTGGCGCAGGTACTTCAGCGACACATCCTTGCGGCGGCCGGTGAAATTGTCGTAGTCACGATCGGACTGGTACGGATCGTCGTCAAACTGCGCCTGGGTCAGGCCGCCTGGCATATCGGCCTTGGCGTCGTAATAATGGAAGTTCAACCACAACTCGTCGCGGTCGGTGACCGCCCAGTGTGTTTTGAGCAACACGTCATCGATGTCGTTGCCGTTGTTGCTGCTGCGATAGCCATTGCCGTTGACCCCGGAGTACAGCAGTGCCGCCCCCAGGCCGTTGTCGGCGGTACCGCCGAGAAAGGCCGATTCGATATGCTTCCAGCCACCATGGCGGGAGGTTTCCATGGTGGTGGACAGCTCACCGGTGGCTTTTTCAGGAATCGCCCGGGTGACGAAGTTGATGACCCCACCAACGTTCTGCGGGCCATAACGCACCGAGCCAGCGCCACGCACCACGTCAATACTGTCGAGGTTGCCAGAGGAAATCGGCGCCATCGACAACTGCGGCTGCCCATAAGGAGCGAAGGCTGCCGGAATGCCATCGATGAGCACGGTGGAGCGCGGCGACAAGCGCGAAGTCAGGCCACGCACACCTACGTTCAGGGCGATATCACTGCCGCCGGTTCCGTTCGAATCCTGCACCTGCACACCGGGAACACCACGCAGCACATCGCGCACGTTCAGCGCGCCCTGCTCGATCATCGCTTCGCGACGGACCACTGTGCGTGCACCGGGATGGTTCTGGACCACGGTTTCCTCGGCGTTACCCAGCCAGTCGCCGACGACCTTGATGTCGGTCGGTGCCAGCTCGAGGCTGCCGGTGGTCAGGGTGCCGGCACTTTGAGCAGGCTTGAGCACCACGGTGCCCTGGGAAATCTCGTAGGTCAGGCCGCTACCTTGCAGCAGCGTTTGCAGGGCCTGTTCCGGCGCCAGGGTGCCAGACACTGCCGGGGCTTGCTTGCCGGCCACCAGCTCCGGACTGAAGAACAACTGCAGCGAAGTCTGCTGTCCCAGTTGGCTCAAGGCCGCAGCCAGAGACTGCGCCGGGATCTGGATAGTGGTCGCTGCCTCGTCGGCGAAGCTGCTGGCGATACCGCCGCTGACAGCGAGCGCCAGCGCCAATGGCAGTAAACGGGAGCGCAAGCGAGTGGCAGAACGCGGGGAAAACTTGTTGTTGTTCACGTCGTCGAGAAATCCTGAAGGTCCGGATAAAGTGCCAGCTGCATGCAAATGGAAATGCTTGGCAGTTGCAGTTGGCCAGGAAGACGAACAACTGAAAAAAAACCTGAATTTATTTTGAAATTATTTCACTGGAGCCGTCGGCGTGAGTCTTGATGGCCACCGGTAGAATGCTCGGCAGCGCCCGCAACAACGCATCGGTGTCGTCACTGCTGAAAGTGCTGCTCAGGCGTAAAGCCGCCACCTTGCCCGGTGCCACGCGCAAGGGCTGCACGCGGTAACGCGAGACTTCCTCGACCACTTCGCTCAACGGTGCATCATTGAATACCAGCTTGCCCTTGCGCCAGGCGGTCAGCGCTGCAGCGTCCACCGCATAAGCCGCGGCGACCTTGCCCTGGGCATCGATCTGCGAGCCGAGCCCGGCCGTGAGCACTACCTGGCTCTCGCCGTCGCCCTGAACCTTTACCGAACCTTGTTCCACCGCCACCCGGGTACGCGCGGGGTCCAGGCGTACGTCGAAACGGGTACCGGTAACCGTCACCGTACCCTTGCCAGCAGTCACGACAAACGGCCGTGCCGTGTCATGGGCAACGCTGAACATGACCTCTCCCGCTAGCAACTCGACTTGCCGTTGCCCGGCGGTGAAATTGACCTGCAGCTGGGTACGACCGTTGAGCTCGAGGTGCGAGCCATCCGGCAGCTCGAGTTGGCGTCGCTCACCCAGCGCTGTCTGCAGTTGGTCCTGATAATTGAGCTGATGGTGCTGCCAACCGAACCAGCCAAGCCCCACTGCCGCAGCTGCAACACCTGCGGCCAGCGCCTGCTGGATAAAGCGCCGACGCGGCAGCTGATGCACCGGATCTGCCTGACACAAGGCCTCAAGGCGCGCACGCGGCAGCACATCGGCTGCGCCCCAGAGCCGGGCGAGCAGATCGTATTCGTACTGATGCTGTGCATGCTGCGCCCGCCAGGCTTCGAACTGTGCCTGCAGGTCTGCAGTCAACGCCCCGTCACGGGTGCGGGCAAACCACTGGGCTGCCTGCTCGCGTACAGCCTCGTTGCCACACAGGCACGCGTCCTGATTCATGAAAACATTCGCCTGACTCATCTCGTCGACACATCCAGCTGCTCACGCAGATGCCGGAGCGTGCGGATCATATACTTTTCGACCATGTTCTTGGTCAAGCCCATGCGTTCGGCGATTTCCGCCTGGGTCAGCCCTTCAAGTTTCTGCCAGATGAACACCCGCCGACAATTGAGCGGCAGCTGCGCCAGGGCACGCTCGACACTATCTGCCAGCTCGATGGCATGCATGTAGGCCTCCGGGTCACCACTGGTGTCGGTGGCGGGATCGAAGATGTCCTGCTCCACCGCCTGGCGCCGGTCCTCCCGGCGGTAACCGTCGACGGCAATATTACGTGCGGTCTGGTGCAGGTAAGCGCGCGGCTGCTCGACGCCGGCCTGGTCGTTTTCCAGCACCCGGACAAAGGCATCGTGTGCAAGATCCTCGGCTTGCTGGCGATTGCGCAATTTGCGCGTCCAGGTGCCGATCAGCTCTTGGTAGTGGTCGAGAAAGCCTTTGTGTCGCGACACGATGCGGGTCTTCGCCAAGCGTGAGGAATGACGCGAATAGTAATGTTTCTTATTAAGTGGGGCAATCGGAGATCATGGCAGGCGACGAAGCGTGGAACGGGGAAAAAAATGCGCTGCTGGGGATGTGAAATCTGGCTGCTGAGCACGGAAAAAAAATTGAACGGTTGCTGATTTTCTCAAGAGACACCCGCATGTGTTTTACAGGCGCCGAACTAGGGCATTTTTAGTACTTTCGTCGCTAATTTCGCCGATCACACAGCGCACAAGCCATTCAACCGGATAGCTGAAAGATCTCCGGGCTTATCGGTATTTTTAACGCTTTTGTCATCAAATTGAACATCTACTGTTTACCTGAGTCGGTTAGAAAGTGGCTGTGAAAGACGGGGCGACAGACGTGTGCAAAATCGCGACATTTTTTGTTGATCTTGAGCCCCTCAGGTCCTAAAGTTCGCGCCGAACGTCCATGCTGGAAACGATCCATCCGGCTCAAGTACTGACGACGAGACAGCAAGGTCACCCGTAGCTCGCCTTATCACGCACGGTTGACCTTTTTGCTTTCGGCGACATGCCTTGGGAAGTAGGCGAACCAAAGTGGGGATACGGAGGGCGTTCAGTTGCAGCCACTTTTTTATTCAGTTTGCCCATGGAGTCCCTAAGCATGTCGATTCAGGTCGAAGACTACTTCGCGCGCGATACCTTCCAGAAAATGAAGGCCTTCGCCGACAAGCAAGAAACCCCGTTCGTGCTCATCGACACCCAGATGATCAGCCAGGCCTATGACGACCTGCGCGCCGGTTTCGAGTTCGCCAAGGTCTACTACGCGGTCAAGGCCAACCCGGCCGTGGAGATCATCGACCTGCTCAAGGAAAAAGGCTCGAGCTTCGACATCGCCTCGATCTATGAACTGGACAAGGTCATGAGCCGTGGCGTCAGCGCTGATCGCATCAGCTACGGCAACACCATCAAGAAATCCAAGGACATCCGCTACTTCTACGAGAAAGGCGTGCGTCTGTATGCCACCGACTCCGAAGCTGACCTGCGCAACATCGCCAAGGCCGCGCCGGGCTCGAAAGTCTATGTGCGCATCCTCACCGAAGGTTCGACCACCGCTGACTGGCCACTGTCGCGCAAGTTCGGCTGCCAGACCGACATGGCCATGGACCTGCTGATCCTCGCCCGCGACCTGGGCCTGGTGCCTTACGGCGTGTCTTTCCACGTCGGTTCGCAACAGCGTGACATCAGCGTCTGGGATGCGGCGATCGCCAAGGTCAAAGTGATCTTCGAGCGCCTGAAAGAAGAAGACGGCATCGAGCTCAAGCTGATCAACATGGGTGGCGGCTTCCCGGCCAACTACATCACCCGCACCAACAGCCTGGAAACCTACGCAGAAGAAATCATCCGCTTCCTCAAAGAAGACTTCGGTGACGACCTGCCGGAAATCATCCTTGAGCCAGGCCGCTCGCTAATCGCCAACGCCGGCATCCTGGTCAGTGAAGTGGTGCTGGTGGCACGCAAGTCGCGTACCGCTGTCGAGCGCTGGGTCTACACCGATGTGGGCAAGTTCTCCGGTCTGATCGAAACCATGGACGAGTCGATCAAGTTCCCGATCTGGACCGAGAAGAAAGGCGAGATGGAAGAGGTGGTGATTGCCGGCCCGACCTGCGACAGCGCCGACATCATGTACGAACACTACAAGTACGGCCTGCCACTGAACCTGGCCATCGGCGACCGCCTGTACTGGCTGTCGACCGGTGCTTACACCACCAGCTACAGCGCAGTCGAATTCAACGGTTTCCCGCCGCTGAAAGCCTACTACCTGTAATGCCTGTATCGGGCTGCTGAGCAGCCCATCGCGGGGCCGCTGCTGACCCTCAGCAACGGCCCCGCGTTACCTTCAGCGCCCGGCTTCGAGTTGCCCCAAGCGCTCTCGGTAGGCAATTGCCAGGCTACGGATTTCAGACTGTTCGGCCTGTTCCAAGGCTGGACCGGCGACCCTCAGGAAATTCTCGTTGCCCGCGACCAACGCGCGCTGCAACCAGGTCAGGGCGTCTTGTGTCTGCCCCTGAGCCGCCAACACCCCGGCATGACTGAACTGTCCGCGAAAATCTCCAGCCTCAGCTGAACGCTGGTACCAACGCTGTGCGCCTGACACATCGAGCGGGCAATGCAGACCTTCCTCCAGGTAACGTCCCAGCAGGTTCATCGACTTGGCATGACCGAGTTCGGCCGCTTGCCGATACCAGGCCAACGCTGCAACGTCGTCCTGGGCAACACCCCGTCCGGTAGCGAGCATATTGGCGCGGTTGTACATCCCCCAATCCAGCCCGGCTCGCGCCGCCCGCTCATAGTGCCGAGCAGCCTGAGCAAGATCTACCTCCCCACCCCAGCCATGCTCCAGGCAACGCCCGAGCATGTTATCGGCCATCGCACTGCCACGAGCAGCGGCAATGGCAAACCATCGACGCGCCAGGGCTGGGTCCTTCTCGATGCCTCGACCATCGAGCAGGATCTGCCCGAGCAACAGTTGCGCCTCGATTATTTCCTGCCCTGCTGCAGCCAGCAGCGCCTGGGCGGCCTTGGCCGGACTGTGTTCAAGCATCTGGGCAAACTGTTCGCTGTCCAGTTCCTGCCGACTGCGCAATGCAAAAACCATGGATCAGACCTCAACCCAGCGGCGTAGCAGGTTGTGATAAGTGCCAGTGAGCTGAATCAGCGCCGGGTGATCGGGCATGTCGGCCGTGAGTTGCTGGATGGCATTGTCCATCTCGAACAGCAAGGCACGCTGACTGTCCTCACGTACCAGACTCTGGGTCCAGAAGAACGCGGCATAGCGCGCACCGCGGGTCACCGGGTTGACCTTGTGCAGGCTGGTGCCCGGATAGAGCACCAGGTCCCCTGCCGCCAG
This sequence comes from Pseudomonas sp., assembly GCA_036643775.1. Lineage (GTDB taxonomy): Bacteria > Pseudomonadota > Gammaproteobacteria > Pseudomonadales > Pseudomonadaceae > Aquipseudomonas. Next base: position 9,841 of record JAVXRI010000048.1, read on the forward strand.
CTTCACCTGTTGCACGCCGTAGGTGTCCTGAATCACCAGCTCGCCACCGTCGTAGTCCTCGGGGTTGCTCAGAAACAGGGTCGAGGACAGATCGGTGCGCACCCGCTCGTGGCTGCCACGCGGCTGGCGCAGGGCGTTATCAATGTGGAAACCGAAGTTGCCACCTTCGCGATAACAGTTGATCAACGGTGGAAAAACCTTGTGCGGCAGCGCCGCCGACATGAACTGTGGGTGCTGCCACAGACGTTCGATCAACGCGGTACCGATCTCTTTGGCCAACGGATGGCCTTCCGGGAGCTGCAGGTTGTGCTTGGCCTTAGCCGACTGATAACCCGCAGTGATCTTGCCGTCGGCCCAATCCGTTTGCTCCAGCGCCTCACGGATACGCGTAACCTCCTCGGAGGAGAACAGCCCGGAAATATGAAGCAGCATGGCGCAGGCACCTGAAAGCGGAAAAGTCACCAATGGTATTGATTCCCATTGACTCACCACAAGCCCTTTCCGAGCAGTGGGACGTTTCAGCAAGCAAAACCCACAGTAACAAATTGTAAAGAATGTAAATTCCGAGCAAATAGCAATTCTTCTCAATTGTTACTCATATTTGTTTACATTATATTTCGCGGCCTTGAAACCTGGGGAAGGGGACCACCATGCCGCGTCACTACGTGCCAACCGCTGTCAGCTCACCACGCTTGCTCGCCTCTGCCATTGGTATGGCGATTACCGCTACCACTGCTGGGCACATGGCCTTTGCTGCAGATGCTGAACCAGCCAAGAATGGCGCGATTTCCCTGGACGCTACCAGCGTCACCGGGCAGACCGACGCGGCAAATACCGGTTACAAGGTGGAACGCGCATCGTCGCAGAAATACACCGCACCGCTGGTGGACACCCCTCGCTCGATTACGGTGGTTCCACAGCAAGTGCTCAAGGACACTGGCGCCGTTTCCTTGCAGGACGCCCTGCGCACCGTCCCGGGTATTACCTTTGGTGCAGGCGAAGGGGGCAACCCCCAGGGTGACCGTCCGTTCATCCGTGGTTTCGATGCACAGAGTGATACCTTCCTTGACGGCGTACGCGATACCGGGGCACAAACCCGGGAAATCTTCGCGGTGGAATCGATCGAGGTCAGTAAAGGGCCCAACTCTGCAGTCGGTGGTCGCGGCTCGGCAGGTGGCAGCCTCAATCTGGTGAGCAAGGCGCCAAAACAGCAAGACTTCCTCAACGGCGGATTCACCTATGGTTCGGACCAGACACGTCGATACACCCTCGACGTAAACCGCCAGTTCCTCGACAGCGCCGCGTTTCGTCTGAACCTGATGAGCCACGAGCAGAATGTTGCTGGCCGCGACTCGATCAACTATGACCGCTGGGGTGTCGCCCCGTCGCTGACCTTTGGTTTGGGTACTCCAACCCGCGTCAACCTGAACTACTACCATATGGAAAGCAACGACCTGCCGGACTCGGGCATTCCCTATGGCTACAAGCTGCCTGGCGCAAACGCCCCGCATGATCACGACAAACCGACTGACGGCGGCGATAGCAACAACTTCTACGGTCTCAAAGACCGCGACTTCCGCAAGACCCGTGCGGACATCAGCACCGTTTCCATCGAGCACGATATCAACGACTCGATGACCGTCAAAAACACCCTGCGCCATGGCAGCACCAGCCAGGATTACGTCCTGACCCAACCGGACGACAGTGCTCACAACGTCAGCCAGTTCGGCACTGTGTGGCGCCGCGCCAACTCGCGAATCAGCAATACCTCCACCACTACCAATCAGACTGACCTGTTTGGCGAATTCCAGGCCCTCGGTTTCAAACACAGTTATTCGACCGGTGTGGAGTTCACGCGTGAAGACACCATGGTCAGCGGCTACACAGTCACTCCGAACAGCAAGCTGACCTGTAATCCGGGCAGCACGCCGACCTGCACATCACTGTCCAACCCGAACCCGAATGATCCCTGGACAGGCTCGATTGCGCGCAACTACGCCAGTGTTACCGACACAGAGTCCACCACGCGGGCGGCTTACGTGTTTGACACGATCGAACTTGATCCGCAGTGGCTGCTCAACCTGGGGACGCGTTACGACTCGTTCAAAACTGAAGCCGACAGCACCACGACCGGCAAGGCCCGCAACAACTCGCACTTCTGGAGCTGGCAAGCAGGGCTGGTCTGGAAGCCTGCGGACAACGGCAGCATCTACGCTTCCTTTGCCACCTCGGCGACCCCGCCTGGCGGCGTGGTTGATGGTGTCGATAGCAACCCCAACACCCCGGGCAACAGCACCCTGATCAGTGATCTGGAGCCGGAAACCACCAAGAACTACGAACTGGGCACCAAGTGGGACTTGTTCCATGAACGCGTAGCTTTGACCGCCGCCATTTTCCGCACCGAGAAGGAAAATACCCGCGTACTGGTCGACAACAACACCTATCAGAACTCTGGTACCACACGTGTTGACGGTATCGAGCTGGGGGCTAGCGGCAAGTTGACCGACAAATGGCAAGTGTTTGCCGGATACAGCTACTTGAAGAGCGAAGCGGTCGATCCGGGTGAAGCCGGTAACCGTAACGGCCAGCTGACTGGCGGGGCGAACCCGGCCAAAGGTAATCAACTGCCGAACACGCCGAAAAACAGTTTCAGCCTCTGGACCACCTATGACGTGACCGACAAGCTGACCCTGGGCGGCGGTGCCTTCTATGTCGATGATGTCTGGGGCGATCTGAACAACACTGTCTATGTACCGTCCTATGTGCGCTACGACGCCATGGCCAGCTACAAGCTGACCAAGAACGTCGATCTGCAACTGAACGTGCAGAACCTGACCGATGAGACCTATTACGACAAGGCCTATTCGGCTCACTTCGCCAACCAGGCAGCCGGGCGTACCGCTCTGCTGACCACCAGCTTCCACTTCTGAGTGCGCTGACTGGCAAGCCCCGTTCATTTCGGTGAACGGGGCTTTTGTGTATCAAGGCATAATGCGCGACGCATTCGCTTTTGCGGTAAGACAAGGTGATTGATGTGTTGAAGAAATCGCTGTTTCAACTGCACTGGTTCTTCGGTATCACAGCCGGCCTGGTGCTGGCCTTGATGGGCATTACCGGGGCCATCTGGTCGTTCCAGGATGAACTGCTGCGCGCGTTCAACGCCGATGTACTCAAGGTAGAAGTGCGTGCCGAAGGTGTGCTGCCCATGCCCGAACTGGTGAAACGGATCGAGGCCGAACAGGGCGACAAGGTGGCCATGCTCTGGGTCCAGGCCCAAAGCGACAAGGCCGCACGCGTCTTCTTCACCCCTCCTCCCGGTGAACGTCGGGGTCTGATGCGCTACGCCGATCCGTACACCGGCAAGTTGCAGGGTGACGTCGCGGGCCAGGGTTTCTTCGACCTGATGCTGCAGCTGCACCGCTTTCTAGCGATGGGCGACAGCGGCCGGCAGATCACCGGTGCCTGTACGCTCATGCTGATTTTCTTCTGCCTCTCCGGCTTGTATTTGCGCTGGCCGCGCCAGGCACTGAACTGGCGGGTCTGGCTGACCCTGGACTGGGCGAAAAAGGGTCGTGCGTTCAACTGGGACCTGCATGCCGTATTCGGCACCTGGTGCCTGTTGTTCTATCTGCTGTTCGCCCTCACCGGCCTGTTCTGGTCCTATGAGTGGTACCGCGAAGGCCTGAACAAATTGCTCGCTGACGGCCCCGCCGCTGGCGAGCAGCACAAACGTGGCGAAGGCCGCGGACGCCCGGGTGGCGCTCCGGGTAAAGACGCCAAGCCGCTGGTGGTCGACTACGATGCCGTCTGGAGCAGCCTGCAAGCTGCCGCTGGCCCGAGCATGACCAGCTACAACCTGCGACTGCCGCCAGCCGGCGGGCAACCGGCAACCCTGTTCTATCTGCTCGAAGGCGCCGAACACGAACGCGCCCTCAACACCCTGACCATCGACCCGGCCAACGGTCAGGTGAAAAAGCACGATCGCTACGCCGACAAGTCATTCAAGGCGCAACTGCTGGCCAGTGTCTACGCCCTGCACGTGGGTAGCTACTTCGGGCTGACCGGGCGCATTCTGGTGACTATCGCCAGCTTGACCATGCCACTGTTCTTTGTCACCGGCTGGCTGCTCTACCTTGATCGTCGGCGCAAGAAGCGCCAGGTCCGCGCTGCCCGCAACAGCCTGGTGCCATCCAACGCCCAGGGTGACAGCTGGCTGGTGGGCTTTGCCAGCCAGAGCGGTTTCGCCGAGCAGCTGGCCTGGCAGAGTGCCGGACAGCTGCAGGCCGCCGGTTTGCCGGTGCAGGTGCGGCCACTGGCCGAATTGACCGAAAGCGATCTCAACCAGGCTCAACGCGCACTGTTCGTGGTCAGTACCTTCGGCGATGGCGAGGCACCGGACAGTGCCCGCGGCTTCGAACGTAAAGTGCTTGGCCAACCCTGGGCGCTGGACAACCTGAACTACGCCCTGCTCGCCCTGGGCGACCGGCAGTACCCGCATTTCTGTGGCTTTGCCCGACGCCTGCAAGCCTGGCTTGGCGAGCGTGGCGCCACCAGCGCGTTCGCTACGGTGGAAGTCGATAGCGCAGACCCGACTGCCCTGCAACGCTGGCAGCAACAACTGGCCAAGCTGACAGGCAGCAAGCCACCAACCGCCTGGAAGGCCCCGGTGTTCAGCAACTGGACCTTGGTTGAGCGCACCTTGATGAACCCTGGCAGCCAGGGCTCAGCCGTGTATCTGCTCGGACTCAAGCCAGAGCAGCCTGCGCAGTGGTTGGCGGGTGACCTGGTGGAGATCCTGCCACGCAACGGTCCCCGGAACCTGGAGCAGTTCCTGCGTGGGCTGGGTCTTGATGGCGAGTCCCGCGTACAGCTCGACGGTCTGCAAGAGAGCCTGCTCCAGGCCCTGGCCAGCCGTCAGTTGCCCAACAGCCGCGAACATCTGGTCGGCCTGCATGCGCAGGCGTTGGTCGACGCACTGATTCCGCTGGCTGCGCGGGAATATTCGATCGCTTCGATTGCCAGCGATGGCGTACTGGAACTGATCGTACGCCAGGAGCGCCACCCCGATGGCAGCCTTGGGCTTGGCTCCGGCTGGCTGACCGAGTACCTGGCTGTGGATAACAGCGTCAGCCTGCGCTTGCGCAGCAACAGCGGCTTCCATCTGCCGGCAGCAGCGACACCGATGATCCTGATCGGCAACGGTACCGGGCTTGCCGGGCTGCGCAGCCTGCTCAAAGCGCGAATTGCTGCAGGCGAACAGCGTAACTGGTTGCTGTTCGGTGAGCGCAATCAGGCGCACGACTTCCTCTGTGCAGACGAGCTGCAGGGCTGGTTGCTCAACGCTGAAGTGGCGCGCCTGGACCTGGCCTTCTCCCGCGATCAGGCACACAAGGTCTACGTGCAGGATCGTTTGCGTGAACAGGCGGCTGAGCTGCGTCACTGGCTGGATGACGGGGCCTCGATCTACATCTGTGGCAGCCTGCAAGGCATGGCCAGCGGTGTGGACGAGGTGTTGAACGAAGTGCTCGGGGCGAGTGAAGTCGAGCGCTTGATCGAACTTGGCCGCTATCGGCGGGATGTGTACTAGCCGTTAGGGCCTCATCGCTGGCAAGGCCAGCTCCCACAGGGTTCCAGTGCAGGATGGAAAACGGTGGGAGCAGGCTTGCGGTCAATGCAGGTCGAAGGTATCGGCATCCAGATTGGCCGGGAAACGCGTGCGGTAAGACGCCAGGTCCGCTGCACTCAGGACCACCGTGAACACACCATCCGCTTCTCCGGCGCTGAGCAGGCTTTCGCCCTGGAAGTCCAACACCTGGCTGTCACCTGAGTAGGCAAAGCCCTTGCCGTCAGTCCCGACGCGGTTCACCGCCGCCACATAACACAGGTTCTCGATGCCCCGTGCTGGCAACAGGCGGTTCCAGTGCTGGCGCCGTGCCGCAGGCCAGTTGGCGGTGTACAGCAACAGGTCGGTGTCCTGTGCATCGCGGCTCCACACCGGAAAACGCAGGTCGTAGCAAATCAGTGTACGCACCCGCCAGCCCTTGACCTCGAACTGCACCTGGCGCTCGCCAGGAGTGTAGTGCTTGTGTTCACCGGCCATGCGGAACAAGTGGCGCTTGTCGTAGAACAGGATCTCGCCATCCGGGCGCGCCCACAGCAGGCGGTTGCGGTGGCTGCCATCGGCGGCCTGGATGATCACACTGCCCGTGACTACGGCATCGAGTTTTTTCGCCTGGCTCTTGAGCCACTTGTAGGTCGGACCGTTTTCCGGTTCGGCAAGGCTCTCGGAATCCATCGAAAACCCGGTGGTGAACATCTCCGGCAGGATGATCAGGTCGGCGCCACGGGCCTGCTCCAGCAAGCCTTCAAAATGCTCGTAGTTGGCCAGGCGGTCCTGCCAGGCCAGGGTTGTCTGGACCAGGGCAACTTTCAGGTTGGGCAGAGCACTCAGATCGCGCATAACTTTTCCGCTGCCTGACGCAGCGTCTCCTCGCGTTTGGCAAAACACAGGCGCACCAAGCGCTGCTCGGGAATGGGTTGCTGGTAGAACACCGACACCGGAATGGTCGCCACCCCGTGTTCACGGGTGAGCCACAGGGACATCTCGACGTCATTCAGGTCCGGGCGGATGGCTGAATAATCGACCAGCTGGAAGTAGGTACCGGCGGTGCGGGTGAACTGGAAGCGTGAAGGTGCCAACAGGTCGCAAAACAGATCGCGCTTGGCTTGATAGAACGCCGGGAGCTCTTCGACGTGCTCTGGATGCGCCGCCATGAAATCGGCCAGGGCCCATTGCAACGGGGTCACGCCGCAGAAGTTGACGTACTGATGGACCTTGCGCAACTCGGCACTCAAAGCCGGTGGAGCGACCACATAACCGGTCTTCCAGCCGGTGACGTGGTAGGTCTTGCCGAACGAACTGACGACAAAGGCGCGTTGATACAGTGCTTCAACGGCCAGCACGCTGGCGTGCTGCACACCGTCGAACACCAGGTGCTCATAGACCTCGTCGCTGATCAGGTAGATATCGCGCTCGGCGATCAACAGTGCCAGCTTGTCCAGGTCATCGCGGCTGAACAACGCGCCCGTGGGGTTATGCGGCGAGTTGAGAATGATCATCCGCGTACGCGGGCTCAAGGCGTCGGTGAGTTTCTGCCAGTCGATGGCAAACTGACCATCGCTAAGCTGCACATGCACACAGCGCCCGCCGGCCAGCTCGACCGAAGGCTCGTAACTGTCGTAGCAGGGGTCGAAGACAATGACTTCGTCACCGGCACGAATGACCGCATGGATGGCACAGAAAATCGCTTCGGTGGCACCCGGGGTAATGGTGACCTCAGTCTCGGCATCGACACTGACGCCATAGCTGCGGGCAATCTTGGTCGCGACCTGCTGGCGCAAGGCGGGCAAACCGGTCATCGGGCAATACTGATTATGACCGGCAGCGATATGCCGGCCTGCTGCGTCGAGCAGGGCCTGGGGGCCATTGAAATCGGGAAAACCCTGGGACAGGTTCAAGGCGCCGGTTTGCACGGCGAGTTGGGACATGGTGGTAAAGATGGTCGTGCCGACGTTCGGCAACTTGCTACTGATCATGGAGCCCTCTTTCCTGCTGAACAATCCGGCGGTCAGAGACCGAGCATAGCGGATTGAGTGGTCAGGAAAAAGGTTGAAACAGTCGCACCTGTAGGAGCGGATTTATCCGCGATGGACTGCATAGCAGTCCCATTCCATCGGGGGCGCGATGCGCCCCATCGCGGATAAATCCGCTCCTACCTGTTTTCAGCGTTTGTCTTTACGCTTCTTCTCGGCTTTCTTGTGGTGCGACATCAAGCGGCGCTTCTTGTTGACCTGGCGGTCGGTCAAGGCGTTCTTGTTGCCTTCGTACGGGTTCTCACCCCCCTTGTACTCGATACGGATCGGCGTACCGACCAGCTTGAGCACACGGCGATAGGTGTTTTCCAGGTAGCGCGAGTAAGACTTGGGTACCTTCTCGACCTGGTTACCGTGGATCACGATGATCGGCGGGTTGGCGCCACCCAGGTGGGCGTAGCGCAGCTTGATCCGGCGACCGTTGACCATTGGCGGCTGGTGATCGCTGATCGCGTCTTCGAGGATCTGCGTCAGACGGCTGGTCGGCCAGCGGGTGACCGCCGACTTGAAGGAGTTCTGCACCGACTGGTACAGGTTGCCCACGCCAGTGCCGTGCAGCGCCGAAATGAAGTGGATGTCGGCGAAGTCGACGAAGAACAGCCGGCGTTCCAGCTCGGTCTTCACATAGTCACGTTCGCCCGGCTGCATGCCATCCCACTTGTTCAGGGCGATGACGATGGCACGACCGGCTTCCAGGGCAAAGCCCAGCAGGTTCAGGTCATGGTCAACCACGCCTTCGCGGGCATCCATGACGAAGATGACCACGTTGGCGTCCTTGATCGCCTGCAGGGTCTTGACCACCGAGAACTTTTCAACTTCCTCGTGGATCTTGCCGCGCTTGCGCACGCCCGCCGTGTCGATCAGGGTGTACTTCTCTTCGTTACGCTCGAAGGGAATGTAGATACTGTCGCGCGTGGTGCCTGGCTGGTCGTAGACGATAACCCGGTCTTCACCGAGCATGCGGTTGACCAGGGTCGACTTGCCGACGTTCGGGCGACCGATGATGGCGATCTTGATGCCATCTTTCTCGCTCGGGCCTGGGATACGCACCGCTTCCTCGCCTTCGGCGACGTCGGTATCGATCTCTTCAACATTGTCCCGCGGGAAGTCGCTGAGCACGGCTTCAAGCAGGTTGTTGACGCCACGGCCCTGGGCGCCGGCAACACCAATGGCATTACCCATGCCCAGCGGCGAGAACTCGGCGATGGCAATCTGCGGATCGATGTTGTCGATCTTGTTCGCCACCAGGAACGAGCGCTTGTTGCGCTTGCGCAGGTGCTCGGAAATCATCTGGTCGGCGGCGGTCAGGCCGGCACGGGCGTCAACCAGGAACAGCACCACATCGGCTTCTTCGATGGCCAGCAGCGACTGCTCGGCCATTTTTTCGTCCATGCCATGCTCGTCACCGGAGATACCACCGGTGTCGACCAGGATGTACGAACGGCCTTGCCAGCTTGCTTCACCATACTGGCGGTCGCGGGTCAGCCCGGACAGGTCGCCGACGATAGCGTCGCGGGTCCTGGTCAGGCGGTTGAACATGGTGGATTTACCGACGTTCGGTCGGCCCACCAGGGCAATTACGGGAACCATGCGGCTCTCCACTTCATAAATTCGGAAAATACAAAGGCCGCTGCACTGCAGCGGCCGGAGTTCGGGCGGCACCCAAAGTGCCGCAGCCCGAGGCCTGCATGGCCTCAAGCATAGCCTCAGCGGATGGTCAGCGCCTCGAGCTTGCCGCTGTTGCCGTACACATAGATGGTGTCACCCACCACCAGCGGACGGGCGCGCAGGCCATCGCTGTCGATACGCTCACGACCGACGAAGCGACCGTCGACCTGGCTGAGCAAGTGCAGGTAGCCTTCCAGGTCACCTACCGCTACATAGCTGGAAAACACTTCCGGCGCCGACAATTGGCGACGTGCCAGCGAGTCGTTGCTCCACAGAGCGCTCGAGGAGCGCTCGTCGATACCTTCCACGGTACCCGAAGCCAGGCTCACGTAGACGTTACCGAAGCCTTGAGCCACACCGGTATAGCTGGAAGCGTCACGCTGCCACAGCACACGGCCGCTTTCCAGGTCCAGGCCGGCAACCCGACCCTGATAGCTGGTCACGTACAGGGTACCGCCAGACAGCAGCAGGCCGCCGTCGATATCGACAACGCGGTCAAGCTCCGAGCGACCTTGCGGAATGGCAACGCGCTGTTCCCAGACCGGCACACCGTTGCGGGTATCCAGTGCAACGACCTTACCGGTCGAAAGACCGGCGACCGCCAGCTGGTTAGTCACGATCGGGGCACCGGTACCACGCAGGGTCAGTACTGCCGGAGTGCTTTCGTAGATCCAGCGACGGTCACCGGTGCTGGCATCCAGACCAATCACACGGTCGTCCTGGGTCTGCACTACGACTACATCGCCGTTGGTAGCAGGCGGCGCCAGCACTTCACTGGTCACACGCGAACGCCAGCGCTCTTCACCGGTGCTGGCATCCAGAGCGATCACGTCGCCCTTGAGGGTGCCCAGCATGACCATGCCGTAACCCACGCCAACGGCGCCGGAAACAGGCAGCTCGAGGTCCTTTTTCCAGGCCACGTCACCGTTGTTACGGTCCATGGCCATCACCACGCCAGTTACATCGGCGGCGTAGATGCGATCGTTCTCGATCGCCGGGACCAGCATGTTGAAGGATTCGCCCTGACCGTCACCGATCGAACGACTCCACTGCTTCTTCAGGACCACCTCTTCGGTGAACTTGGTCAGCTCGGCCGGCGGCAATTCCTTTTTGCTGTTGCTGCTGCAACCCGCGGCCAGAATGGCCAGGGTCAGCACTGCTGCATGTTTCCAACCGATCACGTCACGCATCCCCTTTGGCCAGGTCGTCGAGCTTGAGTTGCAAACCACCGATCGCGGCGTCGTCAGACAGCGCGGCCTTGGCCTTTTCGTAAGCGGTATGAGCATCAGCAGCACGACCCAGCTGAACCAGCAGGTCGCCCTTGAGCTCTTCACGGCTGGCCAGGAACGCTTTGTCAGCATCGCCTTCCAGCAGCTTCAGCGCCTCGTCAACCTTGCTCTGGGCAGCCAGGACACGGGCCAGACGCTGACGGGCGATCTCGCCCAGGGTGGCGTCAGCCGGCTTGTCGACGATCGACTTGAGCTCGGCGGCGGCATCATCGAGCTTGCCGGCCTCGACCGCGACCTTGGCCACGAACAGGCTGCCATACTGCGCGTAGGCGGAACCGCCAAACTCGTTCTTGAGCTTGCCAGACAACTCGGCGACTTTAGCCGCATCCGGCTCACCGCTTGGCGTCAGGGTGGTTTCCAGCAGGGCCTGATAGAGGTTCGAGGCGCCTTGCGACTGGTTGCCCTGGTACTTCTGGAAAGCTTGCCAGCCGAACACTATCACCAGTGCCAGCAGGCCGCCGGTTACCAGTGGCTTGCCATTACGCTGCCACCAGTCCTTGAATGCCGCCAGCTGTTCATCATCGGTACTCGACACCCCAATACTCCTTTTCACCAAATCGGCTGTTGACCCGCTTCACGCCTGCGCGAGGGAAGCTTCCAGGTGCTCTGCCAGAGCATCCCAGGCAATGTTTTGTTGTTCGCCCTGGCCACGCAGGGGTTTGAAACCTACCACTTGTTGCGCCAGCTCGTCGTCCCCCAGGATCAAGGCGAACAGCGCGTTACTCTTGTCAGCCTTTTTGAACTGGCTCTTGAAGCTGCCAGCACCGGCGTTGACCTGCAGACGCAGGTTCGGCAAGCGATCGCGCAGACGCTCGGTCAGGGCCAGACCCGCCAGCTCTGCCTGCTCACCGAAGGCGCACAGATAGACATCAACCTGACGGTTGATCGACTCGGGCACTTGTTCCAGGGTTTCAAGCAGCAGGATCAAGCGTTCGATACCCATGGCGAAACCGACGCCGGGGGTTGGCTTGCCGCCCATCTGCTCGACCAGACCGTCGTAGCGGCCACCGGCACAGACAGTGCCCTGGGAACCGAGCTTGTCGGTGACCCACTCGAACACGGTCTTGCTGTAGTAATCCAGGCCACGTACCAGCTTGGTATTGATCTCGAACGGGATACCGGCGGCATCCAGGCGGGCCTTGAGGCCATCGAAATGTACCCGCGACTCTTCGTCCAGGTAGTCTTCGAGCTTCGGTGCGCCAACCAGCACCGCCTGGGTGTTGGCGTCCTTGCTGTCGAGGATGCGCAGCGGGTTGGTCTTCAGGCGACGCTGGCTGTCTTCGTCCAGCTGCTCCAGACGCGCCGAGAGGAACTCGACCAGCGCATCACGGTAGCGGGCGCGGGCTTCGCTGGTGCCCAGGCTGTTGAGTTCCAGCTTCACCGCGTCACGGATGCCCAACAGGCCCCACAGGCGCCAGGTGAGTACGATCAGCTCGGCGTCGATGTCCGGACCGTCGAGGTTGAACACTTCGACGCCGATCTGGTTGAACTGGCGATAACGACCTTTCTGCGGACGCTCGTGACGGAACATCTGGCCGATGTACCAGAGCTTCTGCACTTGACCACCACCACTGATGCCGTGCTCGAGCACGGCACGCACGCAGGCTGCGGTGCCTTCCGGACGCAGGGTCAGGGAGTCGCCGTTGCGATCGGCGAAGGTGTACATCTCTTTTTCGACGATGTCGGTCACTTCACCGATCGAGCGCTTGAACAGCTCGGTGAACTCGACGATCGGCGTGCGGATCTGACGATAGCCGTAGGTGTCCAGCAGGCCGGCCACGGTGCTCTCGAAATAGCGCCACAGCGGGGTCTGCTCGGGCAGGATGTCGTTCATGCCACGGATGGCTTGCAGCGATTTACTCACGAAAAATCCTTACGAATCTGGGTGTCAGCCACGGGCGATCAAAGCCGCGTCGGCTTCGGCCTTTTCGGCCGCTTTCTGGCGGATGAGTCTTTCCAGCTCATCGACCAGGTTGTCATTGGTCAGCTTCTGCGCAGGCTTGCCATCGATGTAGATCAGGTTCGGCGTACCGCCGGTCAGCCCCACATGGGCCTCCTTGGCTTCGCCTGGACCATTGACCACGCAGCCGATCACGGCCACGTCCATCGGCACCAGCAGGTCTTCCAGGCGCCCTTCCAGTTCGTTCATGGTCTTGACCACATCGAAGTTCTGCCGCGAGCAGCTCGGGCAGGCGATGAAGTTGATACCACGCGAACGCAGATGCAAGGACTTGAGGATGTCGTAACCGACCTTCACTTCCTCGACCGGGTCTGCCGCCAGGGAGATGCGAATAGTATCGCCAATTCCTTCGGCAAGCAGCATACCGAGGCCGACCGCGGATTTCACCGTGCCTGAACGCAGGCCACCGGCTTCGGTGATACCCAGGTGCAGCGGCTGGACGATCTGCTTGGCCAGCAGGCGGTAGGCTTCAACGGCCATGAACACGTCGGACGCCTTGACGCTGACCTTGAAGTCCTGAAAATCCAGGCGATCAAGGTGCTCGACGTGACGCATGGCCGACTCGACCAGCGCCGCCGGAGTTGGCTCGCCGTACTTTTTCTGCAGGTCTTTTTCCAGGGAACCGGCGTTGACGCCGATACGGATCGGAATACCACGGTCACGGGCAGCGTCAACGACTGCACGCACGCGGTCTTCACGGCCGATGTTACCCGGATTGATCCGCAGGCAGTCGACACCCAGCTCTGCCACGCGCAAGGCGATGCGGTAGTCGAAGTGGATATCGGCGACCAGCGGCACGCTGACCAGTTGCTTGATGCGGCCAAAGGCTTCGGCGGCATCCATGTCCGGTACCGAGACTCGGACGATATCGACACCGGCATCAACCAGACGGTTGATCTGCGCTACGGTGGCGGCAACATCATTGGTGTCGGTGTTGGTCATGCTCTGCACGGCGATGGGGGCATCGCCGCCGACAGGTACATTACCTACCCAGATTTTTCGCGATTCGCGACGTTTGATCGGTGATTCGCCGTGCATGACTTATTGTCCCAACTTCAGGCGAGCAGTCTCGCCACTGGTGAACGGCGCAACGTCAACAGGCTGACCGTTGTAGCTGACCTGCACGCCGCGGGCAAAGCCCAGGCGTACCGCAAACGGCGGTTTACCGGTCAGGTCCAGGCTGTCGCCCTTGCGCTTGATGGCGCTGAACAGCACCTTGCCGTTGCCGTCGGTGACCGAAGTCCAGCAATCGGCAACGAATTGCATGTGCAACTGACCACTGCCGGCAGCAGCCGGGGCCGGGGTCGGGGCCGCAGGTGTCGGCGTAGCGGCAGGTGCGCTCGCGACCACCACAGGGGCTACAGGAGCTGGGGCTGGCGCGGCAGGTACCGGAGCCGCTACCGGAGCGACCGGCGCAACCACGGCACTGGCTGCCGGGGCGAGCGGCGCTTGCGGTGCAGGCGCTGTCTCGACCTGCTCGCTGCTGACCGGAGCCTGCTCCAAGTTCAGCGGGGTGCTTTCCGGCTGCTGGGCAGCGCTGACAGCCTGGTCTTCAGGCTCGTCCAGCGGATGAATCTGGGTAGTACCGTCGGCGCTTTCGACCTCGACATGCTCAAGGGCCATGTTGACCAGGTCCTTGCTGCGCTGGCTGCTCTGGTCCTGCCACCAGAAGAAGCCGCCACCAATCACCACCACCAACAGCAACAGGCTGACGATGCGCAGGATGTTGTGGGACAGACGCACAGGCTCTTCAATGCGACCCAGCGCGTGCACTTCGCTGCCTTGGGCGTGGGTACCGGTGCACTGGTCGAACGCTTGCACCAGAGCGGCCTGATCCATGTCCAGCAGCTTGGCATAGGCACGGATGTAGCCACGGGCAAAGGTATGCCCGGGCAGCTTGTCGAAGGCGCCGGTTTCAAGATTGTTCAAGGAACTCACGGTCAGGTTCAGCTTGTGAGCCACTTCGGCCTGCGACCAGTCCCTGCTCTCACGGGCCTGACGCAGAGTCTCACCTGGATTCTCGCGAGTCGCTGCTGCTACTTCGGGATGCGCCGCTTTCATCATTGCTCCGACAGGTATTGCTGATATTCCGGCGTACCGGGATAAAGTCGTTGTAATTGCAGGCCCAGATCGGCGGCCTTGTTCCGTTCTTCGAAGACGTTGGCCAGGCGACTACCCAGCAGCAAGCTGCGAGCACTGTGGTCGCTCAGCTGGCTGAAACGATCGTAGTAGTCACGGGCCGGCACATAATGCCTGTCTTCGTAAGACAACTCAGCCATTTCCAGCAACGCACGTGGTTGCTGCTGGTTGAGCCGTAAAGCTTTTACCAGGTATTCCTGCGCCTGGTCGCGCTGGCCCAGCCGCAACGCGGTCAGGCCGAGACTTTCGAACACTCGTGAACGCTCAGGATACAGGGTATCGGCCGCAGCTTGGACAAACATCTGCTGCGCCTGTGTGTATTGCCCCTGAGCATAAAGAAAACTGCCGTAATTGTTACGGATCCGGGTATCGCCAGGGCTACTGGCCAGCGCCTTCTGGTAATGCCGCCGGGCCAGGCCAGGCTCGTCTTCGGCCTGATACACCAAAGCCAGGGCAGCATTTGCAGCGGCATCCTGGCTATTGAGATCAAGCGCTTTTTTCAGCGGGCCCTTGGCCTGCTCGGTCAAACCTTGTTGCAAATAACCTGACCCCAACTGCACGTAGGCCTGCCCGGCCTGCGCGCGTCCTTCGCGTGTCGCCAGCGTGTCCGAACTCCCGCTGGACACGCAGCCTGCAAGCAGGGCGAGCGACAGGATCGACAGCGCGACGCGCAAAGTCATGGAGTTCCTCTCTATCAGTTCCGAACGGCGCTTTCTTGCATATCGCCGTCGGCATTCAACTGACGCACGGCGATATAACGCTCACTGCGACGGGTACGGTCCATCACCTGACCGACCAGCTGGCCACAGGCCGCATCGATGTCTTCACCACGGGTGGTACGCACCGTGACGTTGTAACCGGCATGATGCAGGTGGTCCTGGAAACGGCGAATGGCGTTGTTGCTCGGACGCTCGTAACCGGAATGCGGGAACGGGTTGAACGGAATCAGGTTGATCTTGCACGGCACGTTCTTGAGCAGCTCGGCCATTTCCACGGCGTGTTCGAGCTTGTCGTTGACGTCCTTGAGCAGGGTGTACTCAATGGTCAGTACGCGCTTCTCGCCGAGTTGCGACATGTAGTTCATGCACGCCTCAAGCAAGACCTTGAGCGGGTACTTCTTGTTGATCGGCACCAGTTCGTTGCGCAGCGCATCGTTCGGCGCGTGCAGCGACAGGGCCAGGGAGACGTCGATGTGCTTGGCCAGCTCTTCGATCATCGGCACCACGCCGGAGGTGGACAGGGTCACCCGGCGCTTGGAAATACCATAGCCGAGGTCGTCCATCATCAGGTGCATGGCGGCGACCACGTTGTCGAAGTTCAGCAGCGGCTCACCCATGCCCATCATCACCACGTTGGTGATGGCACGGTCGATGGTGGCGGGAATGCTGCCGAACGACTTGTTGGCAATCCACACCTGGCCGATGACTTCGGCGGCGGTGAGGTTGCTGTTGAATCCTTGCTTGCCGGTGGAGCAGAAACTGCAGTCCAGGGCGCAACCGGCCTGAGACGAGACACACAAGGTGCCACGCTTGCCCTGGGGGATGTACACGGTCTCGACGCAGCTGCCGGACGCCACGCGCACCACCCACTTACGGGTGCCGTCGCTGGAGATGTCCTCGCTGACCACTTCCGGACCGCGAATCTCGGCAACAGCCTTGAGCTTTTCGCGCAAGGCCTTGCCGACATTCGTCATGGCGTCGAAATCATCGACGCCAAAGTGGTGAATCCATTTCATTACCTGACCGGCACGGAAACGCTTCTCCCCGATAGAGTCGAAGAATTTTTCCATTTCCGGCTGGGTCAGCCCCAACAGGTTAGTTTTGCCAGTCGATGTCGTCATGGATTCACCCTCACCCGTAAGCTTTCGCTTAGCGAGTGGTTACCTCGGTAGCTGCGAAGAAGTAAGCGATTTCGCGAGCAGCAGCGGCTTCGGAGTCCGAACCGTGAACGGCGTTGGCGTCGATGGACTCGGCGAAGTCAGCACGGATGGTGCCGGGAGCAGCTTCTTTAGGGTTGGTAGCGCCCATCAGCTCACGGTTCAGAGCGATGGCGTTTTCGCCTTCCAGAACCTGAACAACAACTGGACCGGAGGTCATGAAAGCAACCAGGTCGCCGAAGAAACCACGGGCGCTGTGCTCAGCGTAGAAGCCTTCAGCTTCGGCTTTGGACAGTTGCTTGATTTTCGAAGCAACGATTTTCAGGCCAGCGTCTTCGAAACGGGTGGTGATCTTGCCGATCACGTTTTTAGCAACGGCGTCAGGCTTGATGATCGAGAAAGTACGTTGAACAGCCATGGTGTAACTCCAGAAACGTTAAGTGAAGCGAAAAATTAAACCCGCGAATTATACGCGGGTTCCGGGGGATTGCCTAACCTGCCGAGCGCGCTCAGTCGGCTTCTTCGATCCAGGCCGCCTGGATGGCTTCGAGAACCTTCTCGCCACCACGTTGCGGATCGTCACTGAATTCCGGCAATGCCAGCACCCACTGGTGCAGATCGACGAAATTCACATAACGAGGATCGACTTCCGGCTTGCTTTCGGCAAGCTGGATTGCAATTTCAAGTACATCAACCCATTTCAGGCTCATGTCAGCTCCAGATCAATGCGGCGCTTCGGCGGCGTGGTTGAGGGAGTATTTTGGAATCTCGACGGTGATGTCCTCGGTGCCGACCTTGGCCTGGCAGGTCAGACGCGACGTGGGCTCCAGGCCCCAGGCACGGTCAAGATAGTCCTCTTCCAGCTCGTCGGCTTCATTGAGCGAGTTGAAGCCTTCACGAATCACGCAGTGGCACGTGGTGCAGGCGCAGACGCCACCGCAGGCGCTTTCGATTTCGATGTGGTTGTCATGCGCCACTTCGAGGATCGACGTACCTGTCTCGGCCTCTACGACCATGCCATCCGGGCAGAACTTCTCGTGGGGCAGAAAAATCACCTGCGGCATCAGTTACTCCTCGATCTCATTCAGGTTGCGCCCGGCCAAAGCGGCTTTTACCGTCGAATCAAGGCGACGGGCGGCAAAGGCATCGGTCACCTGCGACAGACGCTTGGTCTGCTGCTCGATGGCTGCGCCATCGGTGCCGTTGATCAAATCACGCAAGTCTTGCATTTGTTGTTCGATGGCCAGGCGCTCTTCGGCGTCCAGCAGGCGCTCGCCATCGGCGTCCAGGGCGCCTTGTACCGCTTCAAGCAGACGCTCGGCATCAACCTGGTGCTCACGCAACTGGCGAGCGACCTTGTCGAAACCGGCATGCTCGAAGGAATCCTTGAGCATGCGGGCGATTTCGCCGTCGGTCAGGCCATAGGACGGCTTGACCTGAATGCTCGACTCGACACCCGAGCCCAGCTCGCGTGCGGAAACACTGAGCAGGCCGTCGGCATCGACCTGGAAGGTCACGCGAATTTTCGCCGCACCGGCAACCATCGCCGGAATACCGCGCAGCTCGAAGCGCGCCAACGAGCGGCAGTCGCTGATCAGCTCACGCTCGCCTTGCAGCACGTGAATCATCATCGCCGACTGGCCGTCTTTATAGGTGGTGAACTCTTGGGCGCGAGCGACCGGAATGGTGGTGTTGCGCGGAATCACCTTTTCCATCAGCCCGCCCATGGTTTCCAGCCCCAGGGATAGCGGAATCACATCAAGCAGCAGCAGTTCGCCACCATCGCGGCGGTTGCCGGCCAGGGTATCAGCCTGGATTGCAGCACCGATGGCCACCACCTGATCGGGATCGATCTCGGTCAGCGGGGTGCGGCCAAACAGGGCGCCGACGGCCTCACGCACACGCGGCACGCGGGTCGAACCGCCAACCATGACCACGGCACCGACTTCTTCGAGCTCGACACCACTGTCACGCACGGCACGGCGGCAAGCCTTGAGGCTGCGGGCGATCATCGGCTCGATCAGGGCATCGAAGGCACTGCGGGTCAGCTCGGCCTGCCAGCTGCCATAGGCAACCGGCACCGAATCAGCATTGGTCAGGGCCTCCTTGACCGCGCAGGCGGTTTGCAGCAACTGGCGCTGGGCACCCGGGTCAAGATCCGAAGACAGACCGGCCTGCTCGACGATCCAGCTGGCGATCGCGTGATCGAAGTCGTCGCCGCCCAGGGCACTGTCGCCACCGGTAGCCAGTACTTCAAAGACACCGCCAGTCAGGCGCAGGATCGAGATGTCGAAAGTACCGCCACCCAGATCGTAGATAGCCACCAAGCCTTCGGCGTTCTGGTCCAGGCCATAGGCCACGGCCGCCGCAGTGGGCTCATTGAGCAGGCGCAGTACGTTCAGACCGGCCAGACGCGCAGCGTCTTTGGTGGCCTGACGCTGAGCATCGTCGAAATAGGCAGGAACGGTGATAACCGCACCGACCAGCTCGCCGCCCAGAGTCTCTTCCGCACGCTGGCGCAGGACCTTGAGGATATCGGCCGAGACTTCCACCGGGCTTTTCGGGCCCTGGATGGTGTCGATGAACGGCATGTGCGACTCACCGCCGACAAAGCGGTACGGCAGTTGTTCGCCCAATTGCTTCACATCCGCCAGGCCACGACCCATCAGGCGCTTGACCGACAGAACGGTATTGAGCGGGTCGCTGGCAGCGGCATCACGGGCGACATGACCGACATCGATGTGGTCAGCGTGGTAACGCACCGCCGAAGGCAGGATGACCTGACCTTGAGCGTCAGGCAGGGGCTCGCTACGGCCGCTGCGCAGGGCGGCAACCAGGGAGTTGGTGGTACCAAGGTCAATACCCACCGCCAGGCGGCGCTGGTGCGGCTGAGGGCTCTGACCGGGTTCGGCGATCTGCAGTAGGGCCATGCTTATCTGAATACCAGGGGCGCCGCCAAAGGCAGCGCCGGGTTAATCGTCGAGGCGCTCTTCCAGCTGGCGCACTTCATAGGCGAGCTTGTCCAGAAACTGCATGCGGCGCATCAGGCGCTCGGCCTGTTCACGCTGCGCAGCATCATCCCAGCAGGCAGCGAAGTCCTCGTTGAGCGCTTCCTGAGCGGCCTTCAAGCGGCGCTTGAAGGTGGCAACGCCATCGAGGTCGGCACTGTCCTGCAGGTCTTCGAGCTCTTCGCGCAATTGCATCTGCTGCAGCAGGAACTCGGGATCGTGGACGGTGACTTCCTGCGGCACTTCGGCGCCGCTGATAGCCAACAGGTAGCGGGCACGCCGGGGCGCGCTCTTGAGTGTCTGGTAGGCCTCGTTCAGCGCAGCCGAACGCTCCAGCGCTATGCGCTGTTCACGTTCGGAAGCATCGGCGAAGCGATCCGGATGGACCTCACGGGCCAGCTCGCGGTAGCGAACGGCCAACTTGTCGAGGTCCAGACGGAAGCCAGGTTGCAGGTCAAACAGGGCGAAATGACAAGGAGTACCCACGCGCAGCCTCAGACGTTGAAGCTTTCGCCGCAGCCACACTCACCGCGAACGTTGGGGTTGTTGAACTTGAAGCCTTCGTTCAACCCTTCCTTGACGAAATCCAGTTCGGTGCCGTCAAGGTACGTCAGGCTTTTCGGATCGATGATGACCCGCTGGCCGTGGCTTTCGAAGACCTGGTCTTCGTCAGCCAGCTCATCGACGAACTCCAGCACATAGGCCAGGCCCGAGCAGCCGGTGGTGCGTACGCCAAGGCGAATACCCACGCCTTTGCCGCGTCCATCAAGGGAGCGCCGCACGTGGTTGGCGGCGGCTTCTGTCATGCTGATAGCCATCGAGACTCCTTACCTGCAACAGGCGAACTTAGAGCAAACCTTTCTTCTGCTTGTAATCGCGAACGGCCGCTTTGATAGCGTCTTCAGCGAGTACCGAGCAGTGGATTTTCACTGGCGGCAACGCCAGTTCTTCGGCCAGCTGGGTGTTCTTGATGGTTTCGGCTTCGTCCAGGGTCTTACCCTTCATCCACTCAGTGGCCAGGGAGCTGGAGGCGATGGCCGAACCACAGCCGTAGGTCTTGAACTTGGCATCTTCGATGACGCCCTGCTCGTTGACCTTGATCTGCAGGCGCATCACGTCGCCGCACGCAGGAGCGCCGACCATGCCGGTGCCGACATCAGGATCTTCCGCGTTCATCTTGCCGACGTTACGCGGGTTTTCGTAGTGGTCGATGACCTTTTCACTGTATGCCATGGTGCAATTCCTTCCTCATCAGAGAGCCGCTCTTGCCGGCGACTACTTAGTGCGCAGCCCACTCAATCTTGGAGATGTCGACGCCGTCTTTGAACATATCCCACAGCGGCGACAACTCGCGCAGCTTGGTCACGGCCTCGCACACCTTCTGCGCGGCGTAGTCGATTTCTTCTTCGGTGGTGAAACGACCGAAGGTGAAGCGGATCGAGCTGTGTGCCAGTTCATCGTTGCGGCCCAGGGCGCGCAGTACGTAGGACGGCTCAAGCGAAGCCGAAGTACAGGCCGAGCCGGACGAAACGGCCAGGTCTTTGAGCGCCATGATCAGCGACTCGCCTTCGACGTAGTTGAAGCTCAGGTTCAGGTTGTGCGGGATGCGCGCGGTCATGCTGCCGTTGATGTACAGCTCTTCCAGGCCTTCGACCTGCTTGTAGAAGCGGTCGCTCAGTGCCTTGATGCGCACGTTCTCGCTGGCCATCAGCTCTTTGGCGATGGCGAACGCTTCACCCATGCCGACGATCTGGTGGGTAGCCAGGGTGCCCGAACGCATGCCGCGCTCGTGACCGCCGCCGTGCATGGTGGCTTCCAGGCGCACACGAGGCTTGCGGCTGACGTACAGCGCGCCGATGCCTTTAGGGCCGTAGGTTTTGTGCGCCGAGAACGACATCAGGTCGACTTTCAGCTTTTGCAGGTCGATTTCGACCTTGCCGGTCGACTGCGCGGCGTCGACGTGGAACATGACGCCGCGTGCGCGGGTCAGTTCGCCAATGGCAGCGATGTCGTTGATGGTGCCGATTTCGTTGTTCACGTGCATGATCGACACCAGGATGGTGTCGTCACGCAGGGCAGCTTCAACCATGGCCGGAGTGATCAGACCATCGGCGCCTGGCTCGATGTAGGTGACTTCGAAGCCTTCACGCTCCAGCTGACGAGTGCTGTCCAGAACAGCCTTGTGCTCGATCTTGGAGGTGATCAGGTGCTTGCCCTTGGTGCCGTAGAAGTGCGCGACGCCCTTGATTGCCAGGTTGTCGGACTCGGTTGCACCGCTGGTCCAGACAATTTCCCGCGGGTCGGCATTGACCAGGTCAGCGACCTGGCGGCGGGCGTTCTCGACCGCTTCTTCGGCTTTCCAGCCAAAGACGTGGGAGCGCGACGCCGGGTTACCGAAGTTTCCGTCGACCAGCAGGCAGTCGCTCATCTTCTGGGCAACACGTGGGTCGACCGGTGTGGTCGCGGAGTAATCGAGGTAGATCGGCAACTTCATTGAATATCTCCTATCAGGCGGTCGCGCCGCGCGTCGAAACGGTCATTCGACGGCTGACGTCTCAATCTTGTCCAGCTGCGGTGCCCGGCCTGCGATACGTCGCAGGTCCTGACGCTGGGCGACTTCTTGCACCTCACGGCGGGTAACAAGGTCAGCCAGGCTGATGCCGCTGAGAAACTCGTGAATCTGCTGGCTCAGGTCACACCACAAGTGGTGGGTCAGGCAGGTATCGCCGGCGTGGCAATCACCCAGGCCCTGGCAGCGTGTTGCGTCGACCGACTCGTTGACCGCGTCGATCACCTGGGCTACCTGAATGCTCTCCATGCTTCGCGACAGCTGATAGCCGCCGCCAGGTCCGCGCACGCTGGAAACCAGACTGCTGCGGCGCAGCTTTGCAAACAGCTGCTCCAGATAAGATAGGGAGATGCCTTGGCGCTCGGAAATGTCGGCCAGAGACACCGGCCCATGCTGCGCGTGCAACGCCAGGTCGAGCATGGCGGTCACGGCGTATCGGCCTTTTGTAGTCAGTCGCATGGCTAGTAGGTACCACGGGGTTACGGGATGGGAGCGAGTATGCTATTCCCGAGCATTTAAGTCAACTATAAGACCTAGTGCTTTAGTCGGGATTGCCGTTAGAGGGCGGCCGAATGATAGCAAACTAAGGGGCGTGTGCGCACGCCCCTTCTGTCAATGTGTCGAGGCGTCGCTGCGGGCTTCATCCTTGATCTGGGCGAAGTCTTCTTCGCGCAGCGCCGGCAGCTCCTTGGCGCAGTAGTCGCTACCCAGATTCTTCAGCGCACCGCACATGTCTTCCAGACGCCCATCCACTGCCTGCAGGTGATCGAGCAACTGACCGATGGCGCGCGCGACCGGGTCGGGCATGTCCTCACTGACACCATAGGCATCGAAACCGATCTTCTCGGCCATGGCCTTGCGCCTGGCTTCGACCTCTGCGTCGGTCTTGACGATGATCCGCCCGGGAATGCCCACCGCGGTAGCGCCAGCCGGCACGGCCTTGGTGACTACGGCGTTGGAGCCGATCTTGGCCCCGGCGCCGACAGTGAAAGGCCCCAGCACTTTGGCGCCGGCCCCCACCACCACACCATCTTCCAGGGTCGGGTGGCGCTTGCCCTTGTTCCAGCTGGTACCGCCCAGGGTAACCCCTTGGTACAAGGTGACATCATCACCGATCTCGGCCGTTTCACCGATGACGATGCCCATGCCGTGATCAATGAAGAAGCGCCGCCCCACCTTGGCACCCGGGTGGATCTCGATACCGGTCATCCAGCGCCCGAAGTTCGATACCAGCCGGGCCAGCCATTTCCAGTCACGCTTCCACAACGCATGGGCCGCACGGTGCAGCCAGATCGCATGCATGCCCGGGTAGCAGGTCAGCACGTCAAAGGCATTGCGCGCCGCCGGATCACGGTGGAAAACGCTCTGGATATCTTCACGCAGACGCTCGAACATTTACTGGTCCTTCCGCTTATGCGGCTCACCACGGGCCACTTTCTGGGTCTCCGTGAGGATGCCGCGCAAAATACTCATTTCCGAACGGTTGACCGAGCTGCGCCCGTACAACCGGCGCAGACGTGGCATCAGGTGCTTGGGCTTCTCCGGATCGAGGAAGCCGATGTCGACCAGGGTTTTCTCCAGATGCTCGTAAAACAGCTCCATCTCATCCATGGTCGCCAGCTCGCCACTGCGCACCGAGGTCACCTCGAACTTCTCCACCTTCGAAGGTTGCCCTTCGGCAGCCAGCCAGGCCATGCGCACTTCGTAGGCCAGCACCTGCACTGCCGCGGCCAGGTTCAGCGAGCTGAAGTCCGGGTCGGAGGGAATGTGCACATGAAAATGACAACGCTGCAGCTCTTCGTTGGTCAGGCCGGCGTATTCTCGCCCAAACACCAGGGCGATCTCCTCGCCCTGGGCAGCATGCTCGATGACCTTGCTGCCGCATTCACGCGGGTCGACCAGTGGCCAGGGGATGCGTCGCTCGCGGGCACTGGTGCCGAACACCAGATTGCAACCGACCAGCGCCTCTTCAAGGGTGGCAACCACCTGGGCGCCGCCCAGCACATCGTTGGCACCCGACGCCCGGGCATCGGCCTCATGAGAAGGGAAATCCTGCGGATCAACCAGCACCAGGCGCGACAAGCCCATGTTTTTCATGGCACGCGCAGCGCCGCCGATATTGCCGGGGTGGCTGGTATTGACCAGAACAACACGAATATTTTGCAGCAAGGCGAGCGCTCACAGACACGGGAAAGAAGCCGTAAATCTTACAGAAGGCACCGACTTTACGCTACGAAAGCAAATGCCACCCTTCTACGCACAAAGTTTTCTGCTAGAATGTTCGGCTTTCTTTAACGACCCAGGTGAAACGTCCATGCAGCCCATGCTGAATATCGCGCTGCGCGCCGCCCGCAGCGCCAGTGAATTGATTTTCCGCTCCATCGAGCGCCTGGATACCATCAAGGTTGATGAAAAAGACGCCAAGGATTACGTCTCGGAAATCGATCGTGCTGCAGAGCAGAAAATCATTGATGCCCTGCGCAAGGCCTATCCGAACCACTCCATCTACGGCGAAGAAACCGGCCTGCACGCCGGCACTGGCGAAGAAGGCAAGGACTACCTGTGGATCATCGACCCACTGGACGGTACCACCAACTTCCTGCGTGGCGTTCCGCACTTTGCTGTCAGCATTGCCTGCAAATACCGTGGCCGCCTTGAGCACGCCGTGGTCCTGGACCCTGTCCGCCAGGAAGAATTCACCGCCAGCCGTGGCCGTGGCGCCCAGCTGAACGGCCGTCGCCTGCGCGTCAGCGCCCGCACCAGCCTGGAAGGCGCCCTGCTGGGTACCGGCTTCCCGTTCCGCGACAACCAGATGGCTGACCTGGACAACTACCTGGGCATGTTCCGCGCCCTGGTCGGCCAGACCGCCGGTATCCGTCGCGCTGGCGCTGCCAGCCTGGACCTGGCCTACGTCGCCGCTGGCCGCTTCGATGCCTTCTGGGAATCGGGCCTGTCGGAATACGACATGGCTGCAGGCGCCCTGCTGATCCAGGAAGCAGGCGGCCTGGTGAGTGACTTCACCGGTGGCCATGACTTCCTCGAGAAGGGTCACATCGTTGCGGGCAACATCAAGTGCTTCAAAGCTGTTCTGACGGCTATCCAGCCGCACCTGCCGGCTTCGATCAAACGCTGAGTTTCGATCAGGCACAAAAAAGCACCCTTCGGGGTGCTTTTTTATTACCTGCGGATTACTGACCTGGCTGCGCCTGGCTGAGCACCAGCTTGCCTTCTTTATCCAGCGGGATCTGCGCACCCGGATCACGGTCCATGCGGACCTGCCCGACCTTGTCGCCGATCGAATACTTCACGTCATAGCCAACCACCTTCTCGCTCAGGTCATTGACCGTGTTGCAGCGCGTTTGCGTGGTCGTGTAGGTATCGCGCTCCTGCATACCTTCCTGCACCTTGTTACCGGCATAGCCACCACCGACCGCACCAGCCACCGTGGCAATCTTCTTACCGGTACCACCACCAATCTGGTTACCCAGCAGGCCACCCGCCAGGGCACCGACCACGGTACCGGCAATCTGATGCTGGTCCTTCACCGGTGCCTGACGCGTAACGGTCACGTCTTTGCATACTTCACGCGGCGTTTTCACGGTCTGTTTGACCGGCTGCACCGCCAATACCTCGGCGTATTCCGGCCCACTCTTGACCAGGTTGTAGGTGGCTACAGCACCTCCGGCAGTCACACCGACCGCACCCAGAACCGCACCCACCAGCATTGACTTGTTCACGTGAACCTCCTGATCGTACCTGCAGGACATTGCCTGCCTTCTCCCTGCCTTGGAGCATAAAAAAAGGCGCGAGTTCAATACTCGCGCCTTCATATACGACCAACAGCGTAGGAAAAGGCCTTATGGCCGCTCGTCCACACCTTCGGCCTTGGCCGGAGGAATCAGGTCTTCGCTGTTCAGGTTCAGCCAGATCAGCACCACGTTGGCGATGTAGATCGACGAGTAGGTACCCGCCATGACACCGATGAACAGCGCCAGCGAGAAGCCCCACAGGTTGTCGCCACCAAAAAACAGCAGCGCCGCAATGGCCAGCAAGGTCGACACCGAGGTGGCGATGGTCCGCAGCAGGGTCTGAGTGGTCGAGATGTTGATGTTCTCGATCAGCGAGGCCTTACGCAGTACCCGGAAGTTCTCACGCACCCGGTCGAATACAACGATGGTGTCGTTCAGCGAGTAACCGATGATCGCCAACACCGCCGCCAGCACCGTCAGGTCGAAGGTGATCTGGAAGAACGACAGGATACCCATGGTCACGACCACGTCGTGCACCAGCGAGAGGATCGCTCCGAGGGCGAACTTCCACTGAAAGCGGAACGCCAGGTAGATCATGATGCCGCCCAGGGCCAGCAACATGCCCAGGCCACCCTGGTCGCGCAGCTCTTCACCGACCTGTGGACCGACAAACTCGACGCGCTTGACCACGGCCGGGTTGTCGGTGCTGACTTTCTGCAGCGCCTCGGATACGCGGTTACCCAGCATCGGGTCATCGCCCGGCATACGCACCAGCAGGTCGGTGGTAGCACCGAAGCTCTGCACCACGGCATCGTGGAAGCCGGCCTTGACCAGCTCCTCACGGACTTCGCCGAGGTTGGCCGGACGCTCGTAGGTCAGCTCGATGAGCGTACCGCCGGTGAAGTCCAGACCGAAGTTGAGGCCTTTATAGAACCAGCTGAACAGCGCCAGTACGGTAAGAAGCAGGGTGATGCCGAACGCAACGTTGCGCACACCCATGAAGTTAATGGTACGTAACATGGCAGCCCCTTAAACCCACAGCTTCTTGATATCACGCCCGCCGCAGGTCAGGTTGACCATTGCACGGGTAACCATTACGGCCGTGAACATCGAGGTGAAAATCCCGAGGGACATGGTAACCGCGAAGCCCTTGACCGGACCGGTACCCATGGCGAAGAGGATACCGCCGACCAGCAAGGTGGTCAGGTTGGCGTCGACAATCGCGGTATAGGCACGGTTGAAGCCTTCGTGGATAGCGCGCTGTACCGACATGCCATTGGCCAGCTCTTCGCGGATCCGCGAGAAGATCAGCACGTTGGCATCGACCGCCATACCCATGGTCAGGACGATACCGGCGATACCCGGCAGGGTCAGGGTTGCACCCAACAGCGACATCAATGCCAGCAGCATGACCATGTTACCGGCCAGGGCGATGGTGGCGATCAGACCGAAGAAGCGGTAGATGGCCATGATGAACAGCGAGACGAACAGCATGCCCCACAGGGATGCATCGATACCCTTGGTGATGTTGTCGGCACCCAGGCTCGGGCCGATGGTGCGCTCTTCAGCGAAGTACATCGGCGCAGCCAGGCCACCAGCACGCAGCAGCAGGGCCAGCTCCGAAGATTCGCCCTGACCGTTCAGACCGGTAATCCGGAACTGACTGCCCAGCGGCGACTGGATGGTCGCCAGGCTGATGATCTTCTTCTCTTCGGTGAAGGTCTGGAGAGGGACGTCTTTCTCTACACCATCAACCATCTGCTTCACGTAGCGCGTGGTTGGACGCTGCTCGATGAAGATCACCGCCATGCTGCGACCGACGTTGCTGCGGGTGGCACGGCTCATCAGTTCGCCACCGTGACCATCCAGACGGATGTTCACTTGCGGACGGCCTTGTTCGTCGAAGCTGGCCTGGGCGTCGGTAACCTGGTCACCGGTGATGATCAGGCCACGCTCGACAGGCGCCGAACGACCACCTTCACGGAACTCGAAAGTTTCGGTGGTGGCTTTCGATGCACCCGGCTCGGCACCCAGACGGAACTCCAGGTTGGCGGTCTTGCCCAGAATACGCTTGGCTTCGGCAGTGTCCTGCACGCCCGGCAGCTCGACCACGATGCGGTTGGCGCCCTGGCGCTGTACCAGCGGCTCGGCTACGCCCAGCTCGTTGACCCGGTTACGGACCGTGGTCAGGTTCTGCTTGATCGAGTATTCACGGATTTCCGCGACCTTGGCCGGGGTAATCGCCAGACGCAGTACCGACAGGCCATTACGCTCGGTGGTGGTCAGCTCGAAATCGTTGAAGTTCTTGCGGATCAGGCTGCGGGCCTGTTCGCGGGAGGCATCATCGGAGAAGCCCAGCTGAATGCCGCCATCTTGTTGCGGCAGGCTGCGATAGCGCACACGCTCTTTGCGCAGCAGGCTTTTGACTTCACCTTCATAGACTTTCAGGCGGGCCGCCATGGCCTTGTCCATGTCCACTTCAAGCAGGAAGTGCACACCACCGGAAAGGTCCAGACCCAGCTTCATCGGGCTTGCACCCAGGTTGCGCAGCCATTGCGGGGTAGTCGGGGCCAGGTTCAGAGCTACTACATAGTCGTCGCCCAGTGCCTTGCGCACTACATCCTTGGCCGGCAGTTGATCTTCCTGCTTGGTCAGACGCACCAGCGCGCCCTTGCCCTTCTCGCCCAGACTCGCGGCCTTGACCTGGATACCGGCCTCGACGAGCGCCTTGCTCACGCGATCCAGATCCGCTTGAGTGACCTGCAGCGCCGTACTGGCACCGCTGACCTGGACGGCCGGATCATCAGGGTAGAGGTTGGGAGCGGAATAAATAAAACCGATCGCCAGTACCACCAGGATCAGTGCGTATTTCCACAGAGGGTATTTGTTCAGCATCACGCCGCCCGTTCAAGACGCGGGGCGCCTTGCGCGCCCCGTCGATTGGTAAAAAACTGAAACTTAGATCGCTTTGAGCGTACCTTTTGGCAGGGTCGCGGCAACGGCGCCCTTCTGGAACTTCAGTTCAACGTTGTCGGACACTTCCAGTACCACGAAGTCATCGGCAACTTTAACGATCTTGCCAGCGATACCGCCGTTGGTGACAACTTCATCACCTTTTTGCAGGTTGCTCAGCAGGTTCTTCTGCTCTTTGGCGCGTTTGGCCTGTGGACGCCAGATCATCAGATAGAAGATGACCAGGAAGCCAACCAGGAAAATCCATTCAAAACCAGTACCGGCAGGACCAGCAGCGGCTGGGGCAGCGGCGTCCGCGTAAGCGGCGGGAATCAGAAAGCTCATTTAGCACTCCAGTTGCAATCAGTACTTGTTAGGGATCGACAGAACATCAGTCCAAGGGCGGCACAGGAAGCCCGCGCTTGGCGTAAAAGGCATCGACAAAGGCGGCCAATGTACCTTGTTGAATAGCCTCACGTAAACCAGCCATCAAACGCTGGTAATGGCGCAAGTTATGGATCGTATTCAACATACTGCCCAACATTTCGCCGCACTTATCCAGGTGGTGCAGATAAGCGCGGGAGAAGTTCTGGCAGGTGTAGCAGTCGCAGGTCGGATCCAGTGGCGAATCATCATGACGATGGAACGCGTTGCGGATTTTGATCACGCCTGTATCGACAAACAGATGACCGTTGCGCGCGTTGCGCGTAGGCATCACGCAATCGAACATGTCGACGCCGCGGCGCACACCCTCAACGAGATCTTCCGGCTTGCCTACCCCCATAAGGTAACGAGGTTTGTCAGCCGGCATCTGGGCTGGCAGATAATCCAGCACCTTGATCATTTCGTGCTTGGGCTCGCCCACCGACAGGCCGCCGATGGCCAGGCCGTCGAAGCCGATCTTGTCCAGGCCTTCGAGCGAGCGCATGCGCAGGTCCTGGTGCATACCACCCTGGACGATACCGAACAGCGCCGCGGTGTTGTCACCGTGAGCGTTCTTCGAGCGCTGAGCCCAGCGCAGCGACAGCTCCATCGAAACGCGCGCCACATCTTCATCGGCCGGGTACGGGGTGCATTCGTCGAAGATCATTACCACGTCGGAGCCCAGGTCACGCTGTACCTGCATCGACTCTTCCGGGCCCATGAACACCTTGGAACCATCGACCGGCGAGGCGAAGGTCACGCCCTCTTCCTTGATCTTGCGCATCGCACCCAGGCTGAACACCTGGAAGCCGCCGGAATCGGTGAGGATCGGACCCTGCCACTTCATGAAATCGTGCAGGTCGCCGTGGGCCTTGATCACCTCGGTACCCGGGCGCAGCCACAGGTGGAAGGTGTTACCGAGGATCATGTGCGCGCCGATGGCCTCGATGTCGCGTGGCAACATGCCCTTGACCGTGCCATAGGTACCCACCGGCATGAACGCCGGGGTTTCGACCACACCACGGGGGAACGTCAGGCGGCCACGACGGGCCTTGCCGTCGGTGGCCAGCAATTCGAAGGACATACGACAGGTGCGACTCATGCTTGATCCTCGGGGCCGCGCGGCGCCGGATTGCGGGTGATGAACATGGCATCACCGTAACTGAAGAAGCGGTACCCATTCTCGACCGCCGCCGCGTAGGCAGCCATGGTCTCGGGGTAACCGGCGAAGGCCGAAACCAGCATCAGCAGCGTGGATTCGGGCAAATGGAAGTTGGTGACCAGGGCATCGACGACATGGAATGGCCGGCCCGGGAAGATAAAGATGTCGGTATCACCGCTGAAGGCCTTGAGCACGCCGTCACGGGCAGCGCTTTCCAGCGAGCGCACGCTGGTGGTCCCCACGGCGATCACCCGCCCGCCACGGGCACGGCAGGCTGCGACGGCGTCGACCACGTCCTGACCAACCTCCAGCCACTCTTTATGCATGTGGTGGTCTTCGATGCGCTCGACCCGTACCGGCTGGAAGGTACCAGCGCCGACGTGCAGGGTGACAAAGGCGGTTTCCACGCCTTTGGCAGCGATCCTGGCCATCAGCTCTTCATCGAAGTGCAGCCCGGCGGTCGGTGCAGCTACAGCCCCGGCGCGCTCGGCATACACCGTCTGGTAGCGCTCGCGGTCGGCGCCTTCATCCGGACGGTCGATATAAGGAGGCAGAGGCATGTGCCCGACGCGGTCGAGCAGCGGCAGCACCTCTTCGGCAAAGCGCAGCTCAAACAGGGTGTCGTGACGGGCGACCATCTCGGCCTCGCCACCACCGTCAATGAGAATCTGCGTGCCGGGCTTGGGCGACTTGCTTGAGCGAACATGGGCCAGCACCCGATGGCTATCCAGCACCCGCTCAACCAGGATCTCCAGCTTGCCGCCGCTGGCCTTCTGGCCAAACAGGCGGGCCGGAATCACCCGGGTATTGTTGAACACCATCAGATCGCCCGGGCGCAGGTGCTCGAGCAGATCGGTGAACTGGCGATGAGCCAGCGCCCCGCTCGGCCCGTCCAGGGTCAATAG
>JAVXRI010000049.1:0-39221 GCA_036643775.1 Pseudomonas sp.
ACCCGCCCTTCGACCAGCAGCGCAGCACAGACATGGCAGTTGCCATTGCGGCAGCTCTGCGGGCAGTCATAGCCCAGACGCCGCGCCCCATCCAGAATCCTTTCGCCGGGGTTGAGCACCAACACTGCCCCGGACGGCTGCAAGGTCACCTGCATTTAGTCTATTCCCAACTGGTTCCACAGCTCATCGATCCGCCGGGTGACTGCTTCATCCTTGACGATGACACGTCCCCACTCACGGGTGGTTTCACCTGGCCACTTGTTCGTCGCGTCCAGGCCCATTTTCGAGCCCAGGCCGGAAATCGGCGAAGCAAAGTCCAGGTAGTCGATCGGGGTGTTGTCGATCATCACCGTATCGCGCTTGGGGTCCATGCGCGTGGTGATGGCCCAGATTACATCGTTCCAGTCCCGGGCATTGATGTCGTCATCGGTGACAATAACGAACTTGGTGTACATGAACTGTCGCAAAAACGACCAGACACCCAGCATGACCCGCTTGGCGTGCCCCGGGTACTGCTTCTTCATCGTCACTACCGCCATGCGGTAGGAGCAACCCTCAGGCGGCAAGTAGAAGTCGGTGATCTCCGGGAACTGCTTCTGCAGGATCGGTACGAACACTTCATTGAGTGCGACACCGAGAATTGCCGGCTCATCAGGCGGCCGCCCGGTGTAGGTGCTGTGGTAGATCGGCTTTTGCCGGTGGGTGATGCGCTCAACGGTGAATACCGGGAAGCTATCGACTTCGTTGTAGTAGCCGGTGTGGTCGCCGTAAGGGCCTTCCGGGGCCATCTCGCCCGGATGGATCACCCCTTCCAGAATGATCTCGGCAGTGGCCGGTACCTGCAGGTCATTGCCACGGCACTTGACCAGTTCAGTACGGTTGCCACGCAACAGACCGGCAAAGGCGTATTCGGAAAGGGTGTCAGGCACTGGGGTAACGGCCCCGAGAATGGTCGCCGGGTCCGCGCCCAGGGCAACGGAAACCGGGAACGGTTGACCCGGATGCTTCTCGCACCACTCGCGATAGTCGAGCGCGCCGCCACGGTGGCTGAGCCAGCGCATGATCACCTTGTTGCGGCCAATCACCTGCTGACGGTAGATCCCCAGGTTCTGGCGCTCTTTGTTTGGCCCACGAGTGACGGT
Organism: Pseudomonas sp.; assembly: GCA_036643775.1. GTDB lineage: Bacteria > Pseudomonadota > Gammaproteobacteria > Pseudomonadales > Pseudomonadaceae > Aquipseudomonas. Next base: position 1,143 of record JAVXRI010000049.1, read on the forward strand.
CAGGCCCCAGGTGATCAGCGGCGCAACGTCACCTGGCCAGCAGTGCTGTACAGGCAACATGCCGAGGTCGACGTCGTCGCCTTCAATGATCACTTCGTGACAGGCCGCATCCTTGACCACTTTCGGCGCCATCGACACGACTTTCTTGAAGATCGGCAGCTTCGACCAGGCATCCTTGAGGCCCTTGGGCGGCTCAGGTTCCTTGAGGAAGGCCAGCAACTTGCCAATCTCACGCAGCTCGTTGACCGACTCGGCACCCATGCCCATGGCCACCCGCTCCGGGGTACCAAACAGGTTGCCGAGTACTGGAATGTCGAAGCCCGTAGGCTTTTCGAACAGTAGCGCCGGGCCTTTGGCGCGCAGGGTGCGGTCGCAGACTTCGGTCATTTCCAGAACTGGAGAGATCGGAACCTGGATGCGCTTGAGTTCGCCGCGCTGTTCCAGGCCTCGGATAAAGTCGCGCAAATCGCGATACTGCATGCAAAAGCCTCGTATTCGCCGTACCGGTCGGGGTGCAAAGTGTATCGCCTAACCCGGCCAGCCAGAATAGCCAAAGTACAGATAGCAAAAAGCCGGGTTTCCCCGGCTTTTTGCGTGATGCCTGCGAAGCTTACTTGCGCTTCATCGACAGGAAGAACTCGTCGTTGGTCTTGGTCTGCTTGAGCTTGTCGACCAGGAACTCGATGGCAGCAACTTCATCCATCGGGTGCAGCAGCTTGCGCAGAATCCACATGCGCTGCAGCTCGTCGTCGGCGGTCAGCAGCTCTTCGCGACGGGTACCCGAACGGTTGATGTTGATGGCCGGGAAGACGCGCTTCTCGGCGATCTTGCGGTCCAGAGGCAGCTCCATGTTGCCGGTGCCCTTGAACTCTTCGTAGATCACTTCGTCCATCTTCGAGCCGGTTTCAACCAGCGCGGTGGCGATGATGGTCAGCGAGCCGCCTTCTTCGATGTTACGCGCAGCACCGAAGAAACGCTTTGGCTTCTCCAGGGCGTGAGCATCGACACCACCGGTCAGGACCTTGCCGGAGCTCGGGATCACGGTGTTGTAGGCACGCGCCAGACGGGTGATCGAGTCGAGCAGGATGACCACGTCTTTCTTGTGCTCAACCAGGCGCTTGGCCTTCTCGATGACCATTTCCGCAACCTGCACGTGGCGGGTTGGCGGCTCGTCGAAGGTCGAGGCAACCACTTCGCCGCGCACGGTGCGCTGCATTTCGGTTACTTCTTCCGGGCGCTCGTCGATCAGCAGAACGATCAGGTGGCACTCGGGGTTGTTACGGGTGATGTTGGCCGCGATGTTCTGCAGCATGATGGTCTTGCCCGCTTTTGGCGGAGCGACGATCAGGCCGCGCTGGCCTTTACCGATTGGCGCGCAAAGGTCGATAACCCGACCGGTGAGGTCTTCGGTGGAGCCGTTACCGGCTTCCATCTTCAGGCGCTTGTTCGGGAACAGCGGCGTCAGGTTTTCGAACAGAATCTTGTTCTTCGCGTTTTCCGGCCGGTCGAAGTTGATGGTGTCGACTTTCAGCAGGGCGAAGTAACGCTCGCCTTCTTTTGGCGGGCGGATCTTACCGACGATAGTGTCGCCGGTACGCAGGTTGAAGCGACGGATCTGGCTTGGCGACACGTAGATGTCGTCCGGGCCGGCCAGGTAAGAGGCATCAGCCGAGCGCAGGAAGCCGAAGCCGTCCTGGAGAATCTCCAGCACGCCGTCACCGGAGATTTCCTCGCCGCTTTTCGCATGCTTTTTCAACAGGGAGAAAATCACATCTTGCTTGCGCGAACGGGCCATATTTTCTATGCCCATCTGTTCGGCCATTTCGAGCAGATCGGTAATCGGCTTTTGCTTGAGTTCAGTCAGGTTCATAAGGGGAGTGACGTAATCATGTAAGAAGGGGGAATTAAGCTTCTGGCTTAATGAAGCCGCGCCGCAAAGAAGGCGACAGGATCGCGTACTGATTCGAATTAGGGATGCGTCGGCGACGGCGTGCAGAGGGCACCAAAAAAACAGTGCGAGGCCGAATGTAACACCTGATTTTTCTGGCGTCTAGTCACCAGATAAAGAAAAGCCCCGACGAATGCGGGGCTTTTCTCACTCAGATATTGGCGTCCAGGAAGGCTGCCAGCTGAGACTTGGACAGTGCGCCGACCTTGGTGGCCTCGACGTTGCCGTTCTTGAACAGCATCAGCGTCGGGATGCCACGCACGCCGTGCTTGGCCGGAGTTTCCTGGTTGTCGTCGATGTTCAGCTTGGCGACGGTCAGTTTGCCCTGGTAGGTAGCGGCGATGTCGTCCAGCACCGGAGCGATCATTTTGCAAGGGCCGCACCATTCAGCCCAGTAGTCGACCAGCACCGGGCCTTCAGCCTTCAGGACTTCGGCTTCGAAGGTGGCGTCGGTGACGTGTTTGATAAGATCGCTGCTCATGGAAGTCTCCAAGGTCGTAAGCAAAAAAACGTGGCCCATCATAGCCGCACCGGCGACTTACAGGAAGTCGCCGACGATTGAGTGTAACTATAGTTGTGCATGACCGCGCATATCATCGCTGTCACGGGAAAGTCATATTTCCTCAATCAACCTGCCCTGCATCAAGCCTTGATAAGCTGCGCGTTGGCGTCAGCCCTGGATCGTGGCAGGATTGCCGGGTTATCGACCGAGAAGCCATGACCATGCCGCAAACCACAGCCAAGAATCTGTCCTTGATCGCTGCCATCGACCTGGGCTCCAACAGTTTCCATATGGTTGTGGCCAAGGCCCACCATACCGAAATCCGCATCCTTGAGCGGCTTGGTGAGAAGGTTCAGCTGGCCGCCGGTATCACCGAAGAGCGTCTGCTCAACGAAGAATCGATGCAACGCGGCCTGGATTGCCTCAAGCGCTTCGCGCAGCTGATCAATGGCATGCCTGACGGCGCCGTGCGCATTGTCGGCACCAACGCCCTGCGCGAAGCCCGCAACCGCGGCGAGTTCATCCGCCGCGCCGAAGAAATTCTCGGTCACCCGGTAGAAGTGATTTCTGGCCGTGAGGAAGCCCGCCTGATTTATCTGGGCGTCTCTCACACCCTGGCCGACACCCCGGGCAAACGCCTGGTGGCCGACATTGGCGGCGGCAGTACCGAGTTCATTATTGGCCAGCGTTTCGAGCCGTTGCTGCGTGAGAGCCTGCAGATGGGCTGCGTCAGCTATACGCAGCGCTACTTCCGCGACGGAAAAATCACCCCGGCACGCTACGCACAGGCCTACACCGCTGCGCGTCTTGAGCTGATGAGTATCGAAAATGCCCTGCACCGCCTGACCTGGGACGAAGCGATCGGCTCCTCCGGGACCATTCGCGCCATTGGCGCGGCGCTCAAATCCGGCGGCATGGGCAACGGTGAAGTCAATGCCGAGGGCCTGGCCTGGCTCAAGCGCAAACTGTTCAAGTTGGGTGAAACCGACAAGATCGACTTCGACGGCGTCAAACCCGACCGTCGGGCGATCTTCCCGGCGGGCCTGGCGATTCTCGAAGCGATTTTCGACGCCCTTGAGCTACAGCGCATGGATCACTGCGACGGCGCGCTGCGTGAAGGCGTACTGTTCGACCTGCTCGGCCGCCATCACCACGAAGACGTGCGTGAACGCACCCTGACCTCGCTGATGGAGCGCTATCACGTTGACCAGGGCCAGGCTGCCCGGGTTGAACGCAAAGCCCTGCATGCCTTTGACCAGGTGGCTAAGGCCTGGGACCTGGAAGACGGTATCTGGCGCGAGCTGCTCGGCTGGGCGGCCAAGGTGCATGAAGTGGGCCTGGACATCGCCCACTATCACTATCACAAGCACGGCGCCTACCTGATCGAGCACTCGGACCTGGCAGGTTTCTCCCGGGAAGACCAGCAGATGCTCGCGCTGCTGGTGCGCGGTCACCGACGCAACATCCCCAAGGACAAGTTCGCCGAGTTCGGCGAAGACGGCGCCAAGCTGATCCGCCTGTGCGTGCTGCTGCGCTTCGCGATCCTGTTCCATCACATTCGCGGCACCCAGCAGATGCCCACGGTTACCCTGCACGCCAAAGGCGATAGCCTGGATGTCGAGTTCCCGGCAGGCTGGCTGGAAGAGAATCAGCTGACCCAGGCCGACTTCGGCCTGGAGGCCGAGTGGCTGACCCGGGTCGGTTTCGTCCTCAGCGTACGCTGAGGACCGGGTTGCTCAGGCGCTCAAGCAGAGCGGCCTGGACACTGCGCGGGTTCTGGTTGCCGGTCGGCGTGCTGCGCACGTAGCGGCCGTCGGGCTGCAGGATCCAGGCGTGGGTGTTGTCGGTCAGGTACCCTTCCAACTCCTTTTTCACACGCAAGATCAGCTTCTTGCCCTCGACCGGGAAGCAAGTCTCGACCCGCTTGTCGAGGTTGCGTTCCATCCAGTCGGCACTGGAGAGGAACATCTGTTCTTCACCGCCGTTGAGGAAGTAGAACACCCGGGTGTGCTCCAGGAAGCGGCCGATGATCGAGCGCACCTGGATATTGTGCGACACCCCGGCAATGCCCGGACGCAGGCAGCACATGCCGCGCACCACCAGATCGATACGCACTCCTGACTGACTGGCTTTGTACAAGGCGCGGATGATCTTCGGGTCGGTCAGCGAGTTGAACTTGGCGATGATGTGCGCAGGCTTGCCCTCAAGGGCAAACTGGGTCTCGCGCGCGATCATGTCGAGCATGCCTTTCTTCAGGGTAAACGGCGCGTGCAGCAGTTTTTTCATGCGCAGGGTCTTGCCCATGCCGATCAACTGACTGAACAACTTGCCGACGTCTTCACACAACGCATCATCCGAGGTCAGCAGGCTGTAGTCGGTGTACAGACGGGCGTTACCGGCGTGGTAGTTACCGGTACCCAGGTGCGCGTAGCGCACGATCTCGCCGGCTTCGCGGCGCAGGATCAGCATCATCTTGGCGTGCGTCTTGAAGCCGACCACACCGTAAATCACCACTGCACCGGCGGCCTGCAGACGGCTGGCCAACTGCAGGTTGGACTCTTCGTCGAAACGCGCGCGCAATTCGATCACCGCGGTGACCTCCTTGCCGTTACGCGCCGCATCGACCAGCGCGTCGACGATCTCCGAGTTGGCACCGCTGCGGTACAGGGTCTGGCGCACGGCCAGGACATGCGGGTCCTTGGCGGCCTGGCGCAGCAGATCGACCACCGGCGTGAACGACTCGAAGGGGTGCATGAGCAGGATGTCCTGCTTGCCGACCACGCTGAAAATATTCTCGGCGTTCTGCAACAGCTTGGGAATCGCTGGTGTGAACGGGGTGTATTGCAACTCCGGGTGGCTGTCGAGGCCAGTGATGCTGAACAGCCGGGTCAGGTTGACCGGGCCGTTGACCTGATACAGCTCACTCTCGCTCAAGCTGAACTGCTTGAGCAGGTAATCGGAAAGGTGTTTCGGGCAGGTGTCGGCCACTTCCAGACGCACTGCATCACCATAACGACGCGAGAACAGCTCGCCACGCAGGGCGCGGGCAAGGTCTTCGACATCTTCGGAATCCAGTGCCAGGTCGGCGTTTCGGGTCAGACGGAACTGATAGCAGCCCTTGACCTTCATGCCCTGGAACAGATCGTCGGCATGGGCGTGGATCATCGATGAGAGGAACACGTAGTTGTCGCCCGGGCCGCCGACTTCTTCCGGAACCTTGATCACCCGCGGCAACAAGCGTGGTGCCGGAATGATCGCCAGACCCGAGTCGCGACCGAAGGCATCGACGCCTTCGAGCTCGACAATGAAGTTCAGGCTCTTGTTCACCAGCAACGGGAACGGGTGCGTCGGATCGAGACCAATCGGGGTGATGATTGGCGCGATCTCGTCGCGGAAGAAACGCCGCACCCAGGTTTTCAGCTTGGTGTTCCAGTGGCGGCGGCGGATAAAGCGGATCTGGTGTTTTTCCAGCTCTGGCAGCAACACATCGTTGAGGATCGCGTACTGGCGATCGACTTCGCTGTGTACCACTTCACTGATGCGCGCCAATGCCTGGTGCGGCTGCAGGCCGTCAGCGCCGGCCTGTTCACGGGCAAAGGTGATTTGCTTTTTCAGGCCCGCCACACGAATTTCGAAGAACTCATCCAGGTTACTGGAAAAGATCAGCAGGAACTTCAACCGCTCCAGCAGTGGGTAGCTCTCATCCAGTGCCTGTTCGAGCACACGAATGTTGAACTGCAACTGGGACAACTCGCGGTGAATGTACAGGCTGCTGTCATCCAGACCGGGGATCGCCACGGCCGGCGCTGCCGCTGCCGGAGACGGCGCAGGCGCGGGTGCAGGCGCCTCGACCTCGGCCACAGGCTCAGACACTGCCGCAGGCTCCGGCGGTGTCTCAAGCATCTGCTCTGGCACAGGCTGGGCTTGTTTCATAGCGACATCACTGAGTACTTCGTTATTCATCTAGCGTTCCTGAAGGGCGTTACTGCCCTCTCATCAATTGAGCAGCGCGAACAGCGAAATAGGTCAGGATGCCATCAGCTCCTGCCCGTTTGAAGGCCGTGAGGGATTCCAGGATCACGCCTTCACTGAGCCAGCCGTTCTGGATCGCGGCCATATGCATGGCGTACTCGCCACTGACCTGATAGACAAAGGTCGGAACCTTGAATTCATCCTTGACCCGAAAAAGAATATCCAGATACGGCATACCTGGCTTGACCATGACCATGTCAGCGCCTTCGGCCAGGTCCGCGGCCACTTCATGCAGGGCTTCGTGGCTGTTGGCCGGATCCATCTGGTAAGAGGCCTTGTTGGCCTTGCCCAGGTTCAGGGCCGAGCCGACCGCATCGCGGAATGGTCCGTAATAGGCGCTGGCGTACTTGGCCGAGTAAGCCATGATACGCACGTTGACGTGGCCGGCCAGCTCAAGGGCTTCGCGAATAGCCTGAATACGGCCATCCATCATGTCTGAAGGGGCTACTACCTGAGCACCGGCTTCGGCATGGGACAACGCCTGACGCACCAGGGCATCAACGGTGATGTCGTTCTGCACGTAGCCTTCTTCGTCGAGGATACCGTCCTGACCGTGGGTGGTGAACGGGTCCAGGGCAACGTCGGTGATCACCCCCAGCTCCGGAAAGCGCTCGCGCAAGGCACGGGTGGCACGCTGGGCGATACCGTCCGGGTTCCAGGCTTCAGCGCCATCCAGCGACTTTTTCTCGCTAGGGGTCACCGGGAACAGGGCCAGGGCCGGAATACCCAGCGCCACCCATTCTTGCGCAGCCTCCAGCAACAGATCGATGCTCAGACGCTCGACACCCGGCATCGAAGCCACTTCCTCACGGCGGTTCTCGCCATCAAGGACAAACACCGGCAAGATCAGGTCATCGACGGTCAGTACGTTTTCGCGAACCAGGCGACGGGAAAAATCGTCACGACGGTTGCGACGCAGACGGGTGGCAGGAAACAAACGGTTAGCGGGGGTAAAGCTCACGGCAGACTCCTGAGCCCGCGCAGGCGGGCGAGCGCGACAGTTATAAGCGGCCATTATGACGCTTGTATGACACCCAGGGACAACCCTGCGACTTGAGGACGCAGTCATTGTCCTTGTGGGAAATGTTAACGTCGAGACACATTTGGATACTTTCCCCAACGGCCACGAAGGGTTAGGCTGCGCGTTCATTTCGCCAGCACCCAGAAAATGCTCCAACAATTCCTGCAGGATTTTGGCTACTTTGCCCTTTTTCTCGGCACGTTTTTCGAAGGTGAGACCATCCTGGTTCTCGCAGGCTTCCTTGCGTTCCGCGGATACATGGATATCAACCTGGTGGTCCTGGTGGCCTTCTTCGGCAGCTATGCCGGTGACCAGCTCTGGTACTTCATGGGGCGCAAGCACGGCCGCAAGTTGCTGGCACGCAAACCGCGCTGGCAGTTGATGGGCGACCGGGCGCTGGAGCACATCCGCCGCCATCCGGACATCTGGGTCCTGAGTTTCCGCTTCGTCTATGGCTTGCGTACGGTGATGCCGGTTGCCATTGGCCTGTCCGGCTATCCGCCACGCCGCTACCTGCTGCTCAACGGCATCGGTGCAGCGGTCTGGGCCCTGGCCCTGGGCGCCGCGGCCTATCACTTTGGCGCCATCCTCGAAGGTCTGCTGGGCAACGTGAAAAAGTACGAGCTATGGGTGCTCGGTGGCCTGCTGGCCCTCGGTGGTTGCCTGTGGTTGCGGCGGCGCTTCAAGGCCGCGCGCGTCGCCCGCAAGGAAGCGGCTGCCATACAGGCCGCAGAGGCTGAGCAGGCTGTAGCCAAGCAACGCGACCCAGACCAGGACAGTGACCGGCCATAAGCCGGTGATCCCGGCCAGGACCATGGCCGGGATATTCAATCCCAGCCGTACCAGTTCCAGCTTGAACGCCCATGGGCGGTTCTCGAGCGCGGTGCCGAACACGAACAACCCGAACGCCATCACCCCCCACCCCAGCAGCAACGCCGCGCCAGACAACCGCTCAGCGTGCTCCATCAGGTAGCTGCCAAAGGCTACGTACACGGCAAACTGCAGCACCACATACACCTGCTGCGGCCAGCCCAGCGGTATCTCGAACTTGCGAAAACGACTCAGGTCCTGCTTGGCCTGGGGAAAACGCCGTTCAACATCTGCCGGCCGCCAGCCGGTGGGCATGAACCAGATCCGCAGCTTGTCCCACCACCGTTCGGCATGGCGCGCGTCATGCCAAAGCTGGGCGTAAAACTGCAAGTTGGCCCACAAAGGATTCCAGCTGGCCAGCGGCGTGGTCACGCCGAAAATCACCGGTTCGTTGTCGTCCTCTTGCTGAAATGTACCGAACAGCCGGTCCCAGACAATGAACACTCCGCCGTAGTTACGATCCAAGTACAAAGGATTCTGCGCATGGTGGACGCGATGATTGGACGGCGTGATGAACAGCCACTCGAACCAGCCCAGCTTGGGAATGTGCCGGGTGTGCACCCAGAACTGATACAGCAGGTTCAACGCCGCCACCGTGATGAACACCAGCGGTGGTACGCCCAGTACCGCCAGCGGCAGGTAGAAGATCCACGACAGCAAAAAACCACTGCTGGTCTGGCGCAAGGCCGTCGACAGGTTGTAGTCCTCACTCTGGTGGTGCACCGAATGCGCCGCCCAGAGAACATTGCGTTCGTGGCCGAAGCGGTGCAGCCAGTAATAGCAGAGGTCGTACACGACAAAGGCTACCACCCAGACCCAGAGCGCATCGCCCGGCAGTTTGAACAGTGCCAGGTGCTCCCAGGCCAGGGCGTACGTGACCAGCCCGACGCCCTTGGTCAGCAGGCCCGTGGTTGTCGACAACACCCCGGTGCTGAGGCTGTTGATGGCGTCAGCCAGACGATAGGTGCGCATGCCCCGCAGGCGGTCGGCGATCAACTCGACCACAATCAGGACAAAGAAGAACGGTACCGCCAACAGAATCAGATCCATGGGTCATCCATCTCCAGGCTATTGCACAAGATTAGGCCTGGATTGCGGGAAACCCTATGGCGACATCTGCCAATTTAGAGGACATTTAGCGCCTCGACTCGGGAGTAGTGAGCATGACCAAGAAAAAAGTAGCAGTGATTCTTTCCGGCTGTGGTGTCTATGACGGCGCCGAAATCCACGAGAGCGTGATCACCCTGCTGCGCCTCGACCAGCGCGGCGCCCAGGTGCAATGCTTTGCGCCGAACATTGCGCAGATGCATGTAATTGACCACCTGACCGGTGAAGAAATGCCCGAATCGCGTAACGTCCTGGTGGAATCGGCGCGTATTGCCCGTGGCAACATCAAGGACCTGCGCGAAGCCGACGCCAAGGACTTTGACGCCCTTATCGTACCGGGTGGTTTTGGTGCGGCGAAGAACCTCTCCAACTTTGCCGTGGAAGGTACGGGTTGCACCGTTCACCCAGACGTGCTGAGCCTGGCCGAAGCCTTTGCCGAAGCCGGCAAGCCGGTCGGCCTGATCTGCATCTCGCCTGCTTTGGCAGCGAAGATCTATGGCCCTGGCGTGGTGTGCACCATCGGCAACGATGCCGACACCAGCACCGCCATCGTCAAGATGGGCGGTACTCACGAAGAGTGCGATGTCCATGACATCGTCGAAGATACCCAGCGCAAGCTGGTCAGCACCCCGGCCTACATGCTGGCGCAGTCGATCAGCGAAGCGGCTGGCGGTATCTACAAGCTGGTCGACCGGGTGCTGGAACTGACTCACGAAAAAGACTGAGCCCGTAGGAGCGGATTCACCGGGACGCCGGACCGCCGCGATGGACTGCGTAGCAGGACCATTTTGGGGCCGCGATGCGCCCCATCGCGGATGAATCCGCTCCTACAGCCAGCGATCAGCCCGGAAACTCGCGCGCCAGTCGGGTGAGGATACGGTCCAGGGAATTGGCAAAAGCCTGTTTCTCGCGGTCGCCATAAGGCGCCTGTCCACCACCGACCTGCCCCTGCTCGCGCAGGTCGGTGAACAGGTTACGCACCGCCAGGCGTTCGCCCATGTTGCGCTCGTCGAACTCTCGGCCACGTGGATCAAGGCAGGCCACACCGTTCTTGACCAGCCTGTCGGCCAGCGGCACATCACTGCAGATCACCAACTCACCTGGCACCGCATGCTCGACCAGGTAATCGTCGGCAGCATCCGGACCGCTCGGCACGACGATCAACCGGACGCAGGCGAATGCCGGCTTGATCTGGCTCTGCCCGGCCACCAGCACAACTTCCAGCTGACGTTTGAGGGCAAACTTGACGACCTGATCCTTGGCCGCCTTGGGGCAGGCATCGGCATCAATCCAGATACGCATGACAACTCATTCCAACAAGAAAACGGGCGGACAGTATCCCCGCTCGCCCGCTCGGCTTCAAATCAACCCGCGGATACCCGGCGCTTCTCGGCCAGACGGCTGCGTCCGTAGAGAATCGCAATGGCCAGCAAGGCAACCACTTGCGCCGCCAGCGAGTAGGCATCGGCGTGAATACCCAGCCAGTCGAAGTCAAAGAACGCCACCGGCCGGGTGCCGAACACGCCGGCCTCCTGCAGGGCCTTGACGCCATGACCGGCAAACACCACCGACAACGCGCACAGCAGCGCCGCGTTGATGCTGAAGAACAACGACAGCGGCAGCTTCGCCGAACCGCGCAGGATCACCCAGGCAAGCCCGACCAGCAGCACCAGCGCCGTGGCGCCACCTGCCAGTACCGCCTGATGCCCGGCAGGCCCGGCCTGCAGCCACAGCGTTTCGTAAAACAGGATCACTTCGAACAGTTCACGGTAAACCGAGAAGAACGCCAGCAAGGCGAAGCCGAATCGCCCGCCTCCGCTGACCAGGCTGCTCTTGATGTAGTTCTGCCAGGCTGCAGCGTGTCGCCGATCATGCATCCACACGCCCAGCCACAGCACCATGACGCTGGCGAACAGCGCCGTGCAGCCTTCAAGCAATTCACGCTGCGCACCACCGACATCAATGACATAGGCCGCCAGCGCCCAGGTGCCGAAACCGGCCAGCAAGGCCAGCACCCAACCTACGTTGACGCTACGCACCGCCGACTGCTGGCCGGTGTTGCGCAGGAAGGCGAGAATCGCCGCCAGCACGAGGATCGCTTCCAGGCCTTCGCGCAACAGAATCAGCAGGCCGGAAATGTAGCTCAGCGACCAGCTCAGGCCGTCACCGCCGAGCAGATCGGCCGCTTCCTTGAGCTTGCCCTTGGCGACATCCAGACGCTGTTTCACCTGCTCGAGTGGCAAGCCGTCCTGCAGCGATTGGCGGTAAGCCATCAGCGACTTTTCAGTGTCCTTGCGCACGTTGGCATCGACGTTATCCAGAGAGCTTTCAACCAGCTCGAAGCCTTCCAGGTAGGCGGCCACCGACAGGTCATAGGCCTGTTCATGGTCACCGCTCTGGTAGGCCGCCAGACTCTTGTCCAGCGTGCTGGCGGTGTAGTCCAGCAATTGCGCAGGACCACGCTGGACCTGCGGTGGCTGGGCGCGCTGGGCGCGGAACAGCGCCGCCGCTTGCGGCCCTTGCGACGTTTCGACCTCTAACGGCGTCTGGCGCGCCAGGTCTGCAAGATTGTAGGTCGTGTCGCCCTTGGCGTTGGCGGGATCGGCGGTAAAGCTGGCGACATAGGTGGCCAGGTCCCAGCGCTGACGTTCGTCGAGCTGATCGGCAAACGACGGCATGTCGGTACCCTCGATGCCCTGCCCCAGGGTGTTGTACAGGTCGTACAGACTCAGACGGGCCAGGCGTTCACTGCTGCGCAGATTGGCCGGTGGCGGTTCCAGGCCGACCCCCGCCGGGCCGTCACCGGCACCGCTGTCGCCATGACAGACCGAGCAATGCTGGGCATACAGCGGGGCACCGCGGGAGGGGTCCGGGGTGATCAGGGGGGCCTGGCTGACCTCATAGGCCACTGCCAGCTGCGCGCCGAGCTGGCGTGCCATACGCGCGACGCTGGCACCGTCCTGATGCTGCGTAATCGCCTGGCGCAGGTTGACCACGCCCTGCTCCAGCGCTTGCCGCTCGGTCCGGGCCGGCAAGCCGCCGATCAGGCTTTGCAGCACGTCGGTGAATTCCAGCTGTTCGCGGTATTCGCCATCATCCACGACCTTGCCCGCCTCGACCGTTGCCGGATAGTCGGCACCGATGTAGTCGAGCAGGTGCAATGCCTTGGCAGCATCATCGACAGTATCGGCCAGCAGCACGGTACTGCTCAGCGCCAGTACCGGCCAGAACAGCCAGGCGAGCAAGCGGGAACGGGGAATCATCGGCCAATCTCAAATAACAATGCGAGGTATTGCATTGTTCACTTCCATTGGCCATCGCTCAAGGTTTGCGCGGCAATCTACGTAAAATTTAGTGACAATTTCATCTTTACCCATAAAAAAAGCGACCCTGAGGTCGCCTTTTTCACCCTGCAAGCAGGCCTCAATTCAGACCGGCGCACGGCGAATCGTCGCCAGCAGGGTCGCAGCACCCAGGAACAACCCGGCAAAGGTGCGGTTCATTCGCCGTTGTTGTTTGGGCGTACGCAGCAGGCGCAATACTCGCGCCGCCAGACCGGTGTATCCGGCCATGACCAGCAGATCAACAGTGACCATGGTTGCGGTGATGATCAGGTACTGGGGCAGCAATGGCGCATGCGGGTTGATGAACTGCGGCAGCACCGCCAGCATGAAGATCAGCGCCTTGGGGTTGCTGACGTTCACCAGGAAACCGCGAAACACCAGGCTCAAGGGTTTGCCGATAGGCCGCACGGCAGATTCATCGCTGATGTCTGCCGGCAGCGCGCGCCACTGTTTGACGGCCAGGTAAACCAGGTAGGCAACGCCGAACCATTTGATGACCTGGAACGCGGTGGCTGACGCCGCGAGGATGGCACCGACGCCGGCAGCAATGATCGCAATCTGCAGCACCAGGCCCAGTTGCAGGCCCAGGGCGTTCCAGTAACCACGCCAGAAGCCGTACTGCAGCCCACAGGACATCGAGGCAATAGCCCCGGCGCCCGGTGAGAGACTGATCACCCAGCAGGCGGCAAAAAATGCCAACCATGTTTCCAATGACATCACGCACCTCGGCCATAGCTTGTTACAAAGCTCTAAACTAGTGCGCTGGCGAAAAAATCACCAGATTTTTTTCAACTGCCGATCAATTGCCTGTGGTTTTGTCTTCGCCCACCAGCGGCACAAATTCAGTACCACGCCAGCGCCGGACCGACTTCTGGAAGAACTGACTGTTGGGCACCTGCACAATCGCCCCACCGGCCTCCGGCATTTCGATCAGCGTAGTGAACAGCAGGTTGATGGCCACGACCCGCCCTTTCACGCCGGGCTTGTCGATAGTCTCGACCAGTTCCACCACGTCGCCGATACGGAATGGCCCGACGGTGAAGATCAGCACTGCACACAACAGGTTCGACAACACACTCCACATGGCGAAGAACGCCACCGCCGCCACCGCAACGAAGCCGGACAAGGCCGTCCACAGCACGGTGGCAGACACCCCCAGACGCTCGAGCACGAACACCAGCGCGCTGCCCATGATCAGCCAGCGCAGGCCTCCGCGCACCGGCATCATCAGCTCAGGCGGCAAGGGATAGCGTTCGCCCAGGCGCTTCAGGCAGCGTCCGACCAGGCGCTGCAGGACAAACGCGGCGCAGAGGATCAGGAGAATCTGCAGTCCCAGCCAGAACGGTGCAATCCATTCCGGCGGGACGGGCAATTGCAACGACGCCATCAAGACAACGCCTCCAGCTCCGCCTGCATGGTCTCCAGCTGCTCAAGGGCAGCCATCCAGGCTTCTTCCAGGTCTGCTTCGCGGACCTTGAGCTTGGCCTGCTGGGCCAGCAAGTCGCGCAGTTCATCCTTGCGTGCCGCTTCGTAGATGGAACTGTCGCCCAGGCTGGTGTCAATTTTCGCCAGTTGCTCATGCAGGGCACCCAGCTCACGCTCAAGCTTGTCGGCTTCACGCTTGTGCGGGGCCAGTTGCTGACGCAGCGCAGCCGCAGCCTGACGCTGGGCCTTTTTGTCAGTCTTGTCGGCGTTGACCGGCGCAGTACTGACCGGCGCGTTGCGCTGGCGGTACTCGACCAGCCAGCGGCTGTAGTCGTCCAGGTCGCCGTCGAAGGTCTCGACCTTGCCGTCAGCCACCAGCAGGAAGTCGTCGGTGGTGCTCTTGAGCAGATGACGATCGTGGGAAACCACCAGCACCGCGCCGCTGAACTCTTGCAGGGCCATGGTCAGCGCCAGGCGCATTTCCAGGTCCAGGTGGTTGGTCGGTTCGTCGAGCAGCAGCAGGTTCGGCCGCTCCCAGGCGATCAGTGCCAGCGCCAGGCGGGCTTTTTCGCCACCGGAGAAATTCAGCACCGGCTCGTCGATTCGAGCGCCGCGGAAGTCAAAGCCACCGAGGAAGTCACGTAGCGTTTGCTCGCGCTCAGTCGGCGCCAGACGCTGCAGGTGCAGCAACGGGCTGGCCTTGTTGTCCAGCGAGTCCAGCTGGTGTTGGGCGAAGTAGCCGACCGAGAGGTTCTCACCACGCACCAGACGGCCGCTCAATGGCTCCAGCTCACCGGCCAGGTTCTTGATCAGGGTTGACTTGCCCGCACCGTTGGGGCCGAGCAAACCGATACGCGCGCCTGGAGTGAGCTGCAGCTTGACCTTCTCGAGGATGGTCTTGTCGCCGTAACCCAGGCGGCCTTCGGACAGGTCGAGCAAGGGGCTGGAAATTTTTTCCGATTCGCGGAAGACGAAGTCGAACGGCGAATCCACATGCGCGGCCGACAGTTCTTCCATGCGCTCCAGGGCCTTGATCCGGCTCTGCGCCTGACGTGCCTTGGTGGCCTGGGCCTTGAATCGGGCGATGTACTTTTCCATGTGCGCACGCTGCGCCTGCTGCTTCTCGTAGGCCTGTTGCTGCTGGGCCAGACGCTCGGCACGGGTGCGTTCGAAGGCGGTGTAGCCACCACGATAAAGCGTCAGCTTGCACTGCTCGACGTGAGCCACATGGTCGACGACCGCATCGAGAAAGTCGCGGTCGTGAGAAATCAGCAACAGCGTGCCCGGGTAGCCCTTGAGCCAGTCTTCCAGCCACAGGATCGCATCGAGGTCCAGGTGGTTGGTCGGTTCGTCGAGCAACAGCAGATCGGAAGGACACATCAGCGCCTGGGCCAGGTTCAGGCGCATACGCCAGCCACCGGAGAAGTCGCCGACCCGGCGGTCCATCTGCTCGTTGGTAAAGCCCAGACCGGCCAGCAGTTTGCGCGCACGGGCATCGGCGGTGTAGCCGTCGGCGCTGTCGAGTTCGATATGCAGGCGCGCCAGCGCAGTGCCGTCATGGGCCGCTTCGGCGGCAGCCAGATCGGCCTGAACCTTGCGCAGGCGGATATCACCATCGAGCACATAGTCGACGGCCAGGCGATCGAGGGTGTCGACCTCCTGGCGCATGTGCGCGATACGCCAGTCGGCCGGTAGCTGACAGTCGCCCGAATCGGGCGTCAGCTCACCGCGCAACAAGGCGAACAGGCTGGATTTACCGGCACCATTGGCGCCGATGAGGCCGGCCTTGTGACCGGCGTGCAGGGTCAACTCAGCGCCTTCTAGCAGGCGCTGGGGACCACGCTGTAAAGTGAGGTTCGATAGTCTGATCATAATGGCCGCGGAGTCTACCAGCTTCGTCGGCAACTGGCGCGAGTGGGACCATGCACACCGACCTGTGGAATTTTGCCCTGAACCTTTATGCCCGCCCAGGTGTGGAGGCGGCCTGTCTGCAATGGCAGGACCAGGGTGGCGATGTCTGCCTGCTGCTGTGCGCTGCCTGGCTCAAAGCGCGTTCGGTGGTGCCGAGCGAACAACGTGTGCAAGCGCTGCGCGAGCTGGCCGGAGTCTGGCAGGCGGACGTGGTCAAACCGTTACGCAGCTTGCGTCAGCAATGGCGCACTGCGGCCGCGCAGGATGCGCAATTGGCGAGCTTGCGGGAGCAAGTGAAGGGACTGGAACTGGAGGCAGAGCGCATTTTGCTCGGGCGCTTGCAGGAGATCTGTGAAGGCTGGACAGCCTCCGCCGAACCTGGAGACGACTGGTTGCAATGCCTGGCGCCGGCAACCGGTTTGCATCACGACGCGCTGCATAAACTGCGCGCCGTGATGCAGTCGACTCAGGACGCCGAAGACGGAGTCTGAGGCGGCGTTACCGAGGATGCAGGTGCGTTCGAGACAGGGCTTGCCGGTGCAGTGACTGCAGGTGCCGGGCTGGACGCAGCTGGCGTCGGGGCAGTGGCCGGCTTGGCTGCAACCGGTTGGGCTGCCGGCTTGGCAGGTATTTTTGCGGCAGGCTTGGCGGCTGGTTTGGCAGGTGCTTTTGCCGCTGCTGGTTTGGCTGCAGGCTTGGCAGGCGCTTTTGCCGCAACAGGCTTGGCCGCTGGCTTGGCAGGTGCTTTTGCCGCTGCTGGCTTGGCTGCAGGTTTGGCGGGCGCTTTTGCTGCAACAGGCTTGGCCGCAGGTTTGGCAGGTGCTTTTGCCGCTGCTGGCCTGGCTGCAGGTTTGGCGGGTGCTTTTGCTGCAACAGGCTTGGCTGCCGCTGGTTTGGCCGGCGCTTTCGCAGCCACAGCCTTGGCTGCAGGTTTAGCTGCGGGTTTTGCAGCGGCCGTTCTTGCTGCTGGTTTTGCCGCAGCAGGTTTGGCGGGTGCTTTCGCTGCTGCAGGTTTAGCCGCTGCAGTTCTGGCCGCAGGTTTAGCTGGCGCTTTAGCAGCTGCAGGCTTGGCAGCAGTACTGCGCGCCGGGGCTTTTGCTGCAGGTTTGGCGGCGGGTTTGCTCGCAGCCTTGGCAGCCGGTTTGGCAGCTGCTGGTGCAGGTTTTGCCGAACGTTGAGTCAGTGCCTTGGCGGCAGCCTCCTTGACCTTGCCAACACCCTGGGCCAGTTTCAGGCTTTCCTGGGCATCGCGCTTGAGTTGCAGAATGTAGGTGCGGGTCTGCGACTGGCGCTCTTTCAGAGAGTCGAGCAACTCTTCGAGTTCACCCGCTGCCGATTTGGCTTTGGCCTGCGCCTTGGCTTTTCCGGACTTGGCCGCGTCCTGCAATTTGAGACGCGACTTATGCAGTTTTTCTTGTGCCTTGCCGCGTTGTTTTTCCAACTTGGCGAGCAGTTTTTCAGCATCAGCCAGCGCTTGCGAGCAGGCATTTTCCAAATGATCGAGCAGGCTGCCCGAGAGTTGCTGGAGCAGATGCAACGGCGTACTTACTGGCTTCTTATTGGCCGACATGGTTTACCTCCTGGCTGACGAGAGTGCGGCTCATACTATGCTTCTGCTGCTACCGCCGCTAGGGCATGTTGACAGTATCGAAGGCGCCGCGTTGCATGCCTGGGCAAAGTTCTTATTGCTGCAGCTGGAAACAAGTGTAGATGCTTCACAAAGTGTTGCTGATATTTACACGAAGTCGCAGACCAGGACTGGCATACTTTATTTCCGCTGAAGCAGGAGTACGCCAGTGTCGCGCTATCTAGTGTTAGCTGTTTTTCTATTGCCGGCATCGCTCTTGGCAGCGCCCGCCGACACCCCGACAAATGATCACGACCTGGCCTACAGCCTGGGCGCAAGCCTGGGGGAACGCCTGCGTACAGAAGTTCCCGACCTGCAACTGGAAGCCTTGCTTGAAGGACTGCGTCAGGCCTATCAGAACAAGCCACTGAGCCTGAGCAAGGAACGCATGGCAGCAATACTCGGCGAACATGAACAGCGGGCCAATGAAGCGGCGCTAAAGGCACAAAGTGAACAGCTACTGACTGCGGAAAAACGCTTCATGGCCGCCGAGCGAAGCCACGCAGGCGTGCGCGAATTAGCCGCAGGCATTCTGGTGACTGAACTGGTGAAAGGGACCGGCAACAAACCCACCAGCAAGGGCAAAGTCCAGGTTCGCTATGTCGGCAAGTTGCCAGACGGCACAGTCTTCGATCAGAACCAGCAAGCGCAATGGTTCAATCTGGACAGTGTGATCGAGGGGTGGCAAGTGGCGTTGCCAGAAATGGCGACAGGGTCGAAGTGGCGTCTGGTGATTCCTTCGGCGCAGGCTTATGGCGCCGAAGGCGCGGGCGACCTGATTGCGCCCTATACGCCACTGGTTTTCGAGATCGAGTTGCTCGGGGTTGCCGACTGAAGCGTCGGCACATCCGTCAGGCCTGGACCGCGCCCTCTTCGCTGTGCGCGTTGTGCAGGACCTCGATCAGGCAGTCTTCGAGCTCAAAGCGTTCATGCAGCAAGCTTCCGAGCTCGGTCAACTTCTTCGCGAACCGCTCAGGGTCGTTGCAATCACCCTTGTCGCAATGATCGTTGAAAGCCGAGGCTATTTCGGTGGTCGCATCGATGCGCGGGCTGATCTGCTTGGCCAGCTCCAGTCCTCGCGTATCCCCAAACGCCTTGGCTTCGCTGACCAGTTGCTCGCTCACTTCAAAATGCCAGGCCGAAACATAATCGATCAGCACCGCACAGAAGTCCCGACTCTTGTCCTTGTCGGCAAATGCCGGCTTGGCATCGCGCAACTCACGAAAGGCCGTTACCAGCTCCGCACGCTCATCCAACCAGCGGTCAATGAGCTTGTGAACCCCACCCCAGCGTTCCTGAGCATTCTGACAACTATCTAGCATGGCGATCTCTTCCCTTCTGGGTCATGGCGCCTGCTCCCGCTCGCAAGTGTGCGCAGCAATGGTGAAATCAGCAGACGGCATCGAGCAGCTGTGTTTTCGGTATGCGTGCAGGGAGATTATTCCCGTGCGCCCTTGGCTTCAAGGTACGCAGGCGACAAAGTTCATACAAGTGTTTAATCCCACTCGATCCTGCCGCCGGTCGTTTGTGCCAGGAACCGATCGCTTCAGTTTTTTGCCGAATGGCTGATTACCGAACGCCTGTGCGCGAACAGGCGAAACAGGAGTAGAGCGGCCAGCAGCACAAATGACAGCAAGCTCCACTCAGGAATCGTCAGGTCGAGAAAGCTCCAGTTGATTGGCACGCACTCAGGGCTGCCGAGCACCATGATCTTGAGCACCTGGCTCAGGGGCAGGCTTTCAACGAAATAATTCATCGATGGCTGGCAGCCAACGTTTAGCGTCGGCGTCCCCTGCAACCACACATGCCTGCCTGCGAGCAGCGCTCCAGCTGTAGCAAAGAGCAACGCCAGGGCTGCATAGATACGCGTACCCAGACGTCCGGGAGCCTGTACCACCGCGCACAGGCAGACCATCGCAAAGCCTCCCAGGAACAGCCGCTGGCTGTAACACAACGGACACGGCTCCAGCGCCATACCCCATTCAAGATAGAGCGCAACAGCCAGCATCAGCACCGAGACCAACAAGGCCGGAAGGAACATTGAACGCAAGCAGGCCAACGGCATGGTAGTTCCGTTATCGAGATGGACAAGCTTCAACGGTAGAGGAAAGGTGCGCCTTGTTTCAAGGCATAGCAAATAAGGCAAGTCCCTGAGTACAAAGGGAATATTCGCAAAACTAGACTGATATCTCCCTGACTATTGTCAGGCAGCGAAGAAGGGGCGTGTAGGTAATTTCTTCAGACCCTTGAGCGTGCGCAAAAGCGCACGCTCAAGGGACGTTCATGCCTGCACAGACTCCGGCAAGGGCAACGCCAGCAGACGCTCGTCAAGCAGACCCAGCCCCTCTTGAAACAGCTGGTTGCTGCGTTCGGTATCGCCGAGCCCGGCCAGCAGGCGCGCCAGCTCTGCACAAGCTTCGGGATTGCGCTGCAGGCGCAAGCTGCTTTCCAGGTAGTCGCGGGCCTTGCCCCACAAGCGATTCTGCAGGCTCAACCGCCCCAGGGTGAGCAGCAGGCCGGGATCATCGCCATGGTGTTTCAACCAGCCTTCGGCGGTCTGTAGCTGCCGCGCAAGGTCAGAGCCGCGCACCAGGCCGTAGAGTCGCGCCAAGTGGCTTTCGTACTGACGTTTCAGCGCCGTACGCAAGGCCTCTTCGGCCTCGCTTTCCGCCCCAAGCTGACGGAGTTGCTCGGCATAGGCCGACACCAACTGCGGCTCCTGGCGCTGGGCCGCAGTAAGCTGCTGCCAGGCGCGTTCCAGGGACTGGCGGCCACTCTGCTCTTCACCTTCGCGGCTGGCGGCCAGGCTGAGATTCGCGCCCCAGGCCCGTTGCTCCAGCTCTGCCAGTTCTGCGGCGGGCAAGACTTTGCCTTTGCGCAATTCCGGCAACAGGCGAATCAGCGCGGACCAGTCTCCGCGTTCGCGGTACAGCCGTTGCAACAGCCTGAGCACCTGAACGTTATGCGGATGACGCTCCTGCATGGCCTGCAATGTGACCAGCGCTGCATCGCTCTCACCGTGATCCATCTGCAGCTGTGCATGGCTCAAGGCAATCGCCAGTTCGGCTTGCGGCTGGCGCTCGAGTGCGCGCTCCAGCAGGTTGTCACGGTCTTCGGTGCGGCCCAGTTCGTTAGCGGCCCGTGCAGCACCCAGGTAGTACAGCAACGGCTGACGCTCGGCCTCGGCAGCGCGCTGCAGGTGGCGTTGGGCGCTGGCCCAGCGACCTTCGGCAAGGTCCAGCTGGCCCTGCTCGATGGCCAGCCGGGTACGACGGCTGCGGTTGCGCCGCGACCAGGGATTGACCACGCCGCTGGAAGTCAGCACCAGCCCGACCAGGTAGCGCACCAGCAGTACGGTGAGAATGATGCCGGCCAGCACCGCCAGCGCCGCCCAGAGTCCCGATTGATAGCGAAAGCTGCCGTAGGAAATCAGCACATAACCGCTGTGCTTGGCGATCGCGATCCCGAGTGCGGCAGCGGCCGCAATGGCCACGACCGCCAACAGGTAGGCGCGCTTCATGGCTTGGCCTCCTCGGCTGGCAAATGCCGACGCTCAAGATAGGCCTGAACAGCGCTGAGGCTGTCCGCCAGGTCCGGGACCACGACAGACACCGGCTCCTCGGCCAATGCGTTGAGACTGTCGAGCATGGCCTTGCTCTGTGGATTGTCCGGATTGAAGTTGGCCAGCAGAACGCTGCGCGCATCATCCAGCGCTTGGGTGTAGACCTTCGCTTCACCGTTAAGCGCGGCCCACTGGGCCTGTTCGATGGTCAGGCTGAGCGCCAGACGCAGCTGATTGAGCGACTGCCCGGCAAGCAACGGACGAACGTTTTCGTCGGCGTTGAAATCAATCTGGAAATACTTGGACAGCTCGGCCCACCACTGCGACCATCGACTGGCGCCATCGCCATCGGCGGTCAAGGCGCCCAGGGCATCGGCGTCGCTGTTGAATTCCGGCGACACGGCACTGAGTTGCTGGACCAGCTCGCGCTGGGCTGCCAGTTTCAGGAACAAACCGGTACGGTCCGGTTGCTGGACGCTGTTGAGGGTGGCCAGGCTCTTGGCCAGTTGCTCGCGGGCGGCAAAGGCGCCCGGGTCGCTCTGCTCGCGCAAGATCTCATCGGCACCCTGGACCAGTGCACGGGCGCTGACGATGTCCTGCAGGGCAGACAAACGCAGACTCGCCAGGCGCAGCAAATGCTCGGCTTCTGCCAGGCGCCAGTCCTTGCGGCTGGCACCGAGGATGGTCTCCAGGCGCTGGTTCAGGCGCTGCTGGTCGCCCTGCAGTTGAGCCACCAGGCGGCGACGGTCTTCGAGTTCGCTGGCTGCAGGCAACGCGGCCAACTGCGTCGATATCTGCTGCTCACGCAATTGCAGGGCCTGAGTCTTCTCGCTCAAGGCTTGCAGGTGTTGACCCTGACCTTGTTCGGCGCCCTGGAGCTGACGCACCTGCCATACCCCCCAACCCCCAACGGCAACGCCCGCCGCACCGAGCAGCAAGGCCAGGATTGCAAGGCCATTGCCCGAACGTTTGCCCGGCGTGGTGGCAGAGGGTTCAGACGCTTCTGGCGTCGTTTGCAGGTCATCGTTGGGCAAGACAGTTTCGCTCACGTATCCATCCTTTGCATTGGGCTCGTCGCCAATCAGCTTAGCGCTTCAGAGGGCAGGTGCAGGCATTTGCCGCAGTGCTGCCAACAACGCCGCGGCATTGGCGCCGCGACAGTCCACTACATTCTGTGCCCCGGCTTCCCGGGCTTGTGCGGCAACCCGCGGGCTGGGTACGAACAGCGCCAGCTGCGCCAGCTGCGGCCAATCATCCCCGGCCAGTTGCCGCAGGTGTTCAAAACCCTGCCCACTGCTGACCACCAGGCCGTTCAGGCGTTCCCCGGCAACACGCGCAGACAATGTCCTGTCCGGATAAACCGGCAGGCAGCGGCGGTAGAGTTCCAGATAATCGACACTAGCACCTTGCTCGGTGAGACGCTCGGCGAGCAGTTCGCGCCCTCCTTCACCGCGCATGATCAAGACCCGCGGCACTGGGCCAGCAATGGCCTGACGCAACGCGGGCAGCTGCAACAGCGCCTCGCTGTCGTCGCCGGCCGCTGGAAAGCTGACCTGGCAGCCATGGTCCTGGAGGACCTGCGCAGAGGCCGCGCCTACCGTAAACCAGGCTGGCCGAGGCAGCTGCGGCCAGTAACGGGACAATGCAGCCAGCCCAAGGCGAGCAGCCGGCTTGCTGACCACGATAATCGCAGCGTACCGATCAAACGCGCGCAACACGCCGAGCTGCGGCTCTGCCAGGCTCAAGGCCTCGATTTCGAGCAGCGGCAGACTGCTGCTGACAACCCCTTGCTCAGCCAGTACCTGCGCCAGTGCAACGCATTCTTCCGCCGGCCGGGTCAGGAGCAGGCGCCAGTTGCTCACGGGTGACCGGCCTCGCCATATACGGCTTTGAGAATGTCCTCGGCGCCTTGCTTGAGCAGGTCTTCGGCAACCTGAACGCCCAAGGCCTCAGCATCGCTGCGCGGCGCGCGGGCTTGAGCGGTCAGCAGCTTGCCACCGCTGGGTTCGCCCACCAGGCCACGCAGCCACAACTGATCGCCCTCGAGCACGGCGTAACAGGCAATCGGCACCTGGCAACCGCCGTTGAGGTGCTTGTTCAGCGCCCGTTCGGCAGTCACGCGGTCAGCGGTGTCCTGATGATGCAAAGGCGCCAGCAGCGCGTGGATCTCGCTGTCGGCGCTGCGGCACTCGATACCCACCGCACCCTGGCCACCGGCAGGCAGGCTGTCATCGACACTGATGCCTGAGGTGATGCGATCTTCAAAACCGAGACGGATCAGGCCGGCGGCGGCGAGGATGATCGCGTCGTACTCACCGGCATCGAGCTTGGCCAGGCGGGTGTTGACGTTGCCACGCAGGAAACGGATTTCGAGGTCTGGGCGACGGGTCAGCAATTGGGCCTGGCGACGCAGGCTGGAGGTGCCTACAACACTCCCGGCCGGCAGGTCGTCGAGGCTCTTGAAGGTGTTGGAAACAAAGGCGTCACGCGGATCTTCGCGCTCGCAGATGCAATACAGGCCGAGACCTTCGGGGAAGTCCATCGGCACGTCTTTCATCGAGTGCACGGCGATGTCGGCCTGGTTTTCCAGCAGCGCGGTTTCCAGCTCCTTGACGAACAGGCCCTTGCCACCAATCTTCGACAGTGGCGAGTCGAGCAGCTTGTCGCCGCGACTGACCATAGGCACCAGAGTCACCAGCAGACCAGGGTGAGCCTGTTCCAGGCGGGCTTTGACGTATTCGGCCTGCCACAGGGCAAGGGCACTTTTGCGCGTGGCAATGCGGATTTCACGAGTGGACATGGATCGATCCGTACAAAGATAGATGTAACGGATGATACCAGTTCATTCCGACCCGCTTGCAGATCTATGTCACAGGAGAAATTAACCATCCCTGGTAGAAATGTTCTCCAATCCCGGCCTAAAGCTGCTGCATCATCTTGCGCACGCCGGCCACATGCCTGCGGCTGACGATCAGCGCATCACCGTTGAGGCCCTTGAGAAACAACTGAAAATGCCCGAGCGGCGTGCGTTGCAGACGCTCGATGCGGTTGCGCGCGACCAGGGCATTGCGATGAATACGCACGAAGCGATCGCCAAACTCGTCTTCCAGGGCCTTGAGTGGCTCATCCAGCAGCACTTCGCCGCCTTCATGGCGCAGGGTCACGTATTTGTGGTCGGCGATGAAATAAATCACCTGATCCAGCGGGATCAGCTCGATACCTTTGCGGGTTCGCGCACTGATGTGGCTGCGGGGCCCACTGCCGCTCTCGGCTGCAGGCCGCGTCAGCGCCGCCAGCTGTACCCGACTGGGACGCTCGGCCTTTCTCAACGCTTCTCGCAGGGCGTCGGCCGTCACCGGCTTGAGCACATAGCCCAGGGTGCTTTCCGTAAAGGACTGCACGGTGAATTCGTCATCACCGGTACAGAACACCACGGCAGGCGGGGCTTCGCGCTCACACAGGCGGGCAGCGACCTGGAGACCATCCAGGCCCGGCATGCGGATGTCGAGCAGGACCACCTCGGGTTTGAGGCTGTCAATCAGGGCCAGAGCCTCTTCGCCATTGGTGGCGCTGGGCTCCAGCACTGTATAGCCCTCCAGTTCGCCAAGCAGTCGGCTCAGGCGTTCCCGGGCTTGGGGTTCGTCATCAACGATCAGGACATTCATATTGCGCTGGATTCCTGCGTGAGTCTCGCACAAGGGTAGCGTAGACAGGTGAGGTGACGACCGTCACGGCGATCCACGCTCAGACTCGCACGATGGCTAAAGATTCACTGGTTCGGCAGGAAACATGCCGAGCCTCTGTCCAACTGTAGACGGTTGGCGCAACACTGCCGTTCAATCGATAAATATCCTGTTGCAAGCGTGCTGTCGCGCACCTTTGCTGCGACACATTCACGCATTTGCACCGACCGCCGTCCTGCGGCACAGCCCCTAACCCTGTTATTATCGACACCACTTTTCCGTTCACGCCTTCAACGAGTGAATCCATGAGCACCGACAAGACCAATCAGTCCTGGGGCGGCCGCTTCAGTGAGCCCGTCGACGCCTTCGTCGCCCGTTTCACCGCCTCCGTCAATTTTGACCAGCGCCTGTACCGCCACGACATCATGGGTTCGATCGCCCACGCCACCATGCTGGCGAAGGTCGGCGTGCTCACAGATGCCGAACGCGACACCATCATCGACGGCCTGAACACCATCCAGGCGGAAATCGAGGCCGGTAACTTCGACTGGCGCGTCGACCTTGAAGACGTGCACATGAACATCGAAGCACGCCTGACCGACCGCATCGGCATTACCGGTAAAAAGCTGCACACCGGCCGCAGCCGCAACGACCAGGTCGCCACCGACATCCGCCTGTGGCTGCGTGACGAGATCGACC
This sequence comes from Pseudomonas sp., assembly GCA_036643775.1. Classification (GTDB taxonomy): domain Bacteria; phylum Pseudomonadota; class Gammaproteobacteria; order Pseudomonadales; family Pseudomonadaceae; genus Aquipseudomonas. Next base: position 26,874 of record JAVXRI010000049.1, read on the forward strand.
TGATCCTGGCCGAGATCACCCGTCTGCAGCAGGGCCTGCTGGAACAGGCCGAGCGCGAAGCCGAGACCATCATGCCCGGTTTCACCCACCTGCAAACCGCGCAGCCGGTGACCTTCGGGCACCATCTGCTGGCCTGGTTCGAAATGCTCAGCCGTGACTACGAGCGTCTGGTCGACTGCCGCAAGCGCACCAACCGCATGCCGCTGGGCAGCGCCGCACTGGCGGGCACCACCTACCCGATCGACCGCGAACTGACCTGCCAGCTGCTGGGCTTCGAAGCCGTCGGCGGCAACTCGCTGGACGGCGTTTCCGACCGCGACTTCGCCATTGAATTCTGCGCCGCCGCCAGTGTGGCGATGATGCACCTGTCGCGCTTCTCCGAAGAGCTGGTGCTGTGGACCAGCGCCCAGTTCCAGTTCATCGACCTGCCTGACCGTTTCTGCACCGGCAGCTCGATCATGCCGCAGAAGAAGAACCCGGACGTTCCGGAACTGGTTCGCGGCAAGACCGGCCGTGTGTTCGGCGCCCTGACCGGCCTGCTGACCCTGATGAAAGGCCAGCCGCTGGCTTACAACAAGGACAACCAGGAAGACAAAGAGCCGCTGTTCGATGCCGCCGACACCCTGCGCGACTCGCTGCGTGCCTTCGCCGACATGATCCCGGCGATCAAACCGCGCCACGCGATCATGCGCGAAGCGGCCTTGCGCGGCTTCTCCACCGCCACCGACCTGGCCGACTACCTGGTACGCCGTGGCCTGCCGTTCCGTGACTGCCACGAGATCGTCGGCCACGCGGTCAAGTACGGTGTCGATAGCGGCAAGGACCTGGCCGAAATGAGCCTGGAAGAACTGCGTCAGTTCAGCGACCAGATCGAGCAGGACGTGTTCGCCGTGCTCACCCTTGAAGGTTCGGTCAACGCCCGTAACCACATCGGCGGTACTGCACCGGCCCAGGTACGCGCTGCGGTCGCCCGCGGCAAGGCGCTGCTGACCAGCCGCTAAGTCCTGTGCACAGGCTCGCCGGCGTCCTGCCGCGAGCCTGCTGCATCAGTTGTCAGCGCTTGCCGCTACGCACCATCTCCAGGAACGCAGGCATCTGCGCTTTCTCGTCTGCCGCAATCTTCTGCACATTCGGATTGTTCTTGAGGCGCTCAAGCAGCTCGCGCGCTTGCGGGAAATCTTCCAGCACGTCGATGCCGAATACCTTCTTGCCCACCACCTGCGCCAGGTCGACGCTGAAGCAGAACATCACATCGGCGATGGTCAGGCTGTCACCGGCTACATAGGGGCTGAATTTGCCGTTGCGCTTGAGGGTTGCAATACCCGCCAGCAGCTCGACCTTGGCCTTGTCCTTGATGGCCGGATCTACCTGAACCCCAAAGAAGGCTTCGGGGTAGCAGGCGCGGGCCGGCAATTCGATGTACAGCTCGATCTCCTTGGCCAGCTCGTGCACCTTGGCCTGGGCGAATATCCCTTCAGGCAACAGCGCCTTACCCTCCTGGGTCTGCTCGATGTAATCGAGGATCAGGTTGGTTTCACTGAGAAATCCGTGTTCGGTCTCCAGCGCCGGCACCTTGCCACGCGGACTCATCTTCAGTGCTTCGGGGCTCTGGCCGCCGAAAAACAGCACCTCTTCAAACGCTACGCCCTTTTCCAGCAGCGCCAGTTTGACCATGTTGTAGTAGTTGCTGACCGCGAATCCATGAAGCTTGAGCATGAAAACAGCCTCCAGGCCGTAAAGGGGTTGGCCGGGAAGTTATAGACTCAAGGGCCGGGCACTGACCAGCATCATGGAGTTTGTCGATAGCAAGGCATCGGCGCTTTGCTCATGGCAAACTGGGCACCCCTTCAGAGGAGATTCGCCGATGAGCGAGCCAACCGATATCGACAACGACGAAGAAGAGTTCGCCGAGTCCACCCTGATCGAAGCGATCGAAAACCAGATCGAGAGTGATAATCCGCCTGCGGCCAAAGCCACGTTCAACAAACTGACGCTGGTCGGTTACGAGCGCGAGGATATCCTCAACCTCATGGCCCACGTGCTGGCTTACGAGATCGACGCGATGCTTGAAGATGATCGCGCCTTCAACACCGAATGGTACGAAACCGCCTTGCGCGCCCTGCCCGAGCTGCCGCCTGAAAAGGACTGAAGCAAAGCAGGATTTCCCTGACTACACTGCAAAACCAAGTACCGGCGACGGTACTACCCTCCTTGTCTGGAAGTCGGAGTTTCTATGTCGTTTACCCCCGATCTGATTGCCGAGCTGGAAGTCCTTGCCTTGTTCAACCTGGGTAGTAACCAGGAAGGTATCAAGGTCCATAACACTGCTGCTCCCGAGGTTATCGCCGCAGCCAAGCGCCTGTACGACAAGCAACTGACCGACCAGCCCGATGGTGGCTACCTGACCAGCCTGGGACATGATGCTGCCGAGCACGCACAGCAACTCTTGACCATCCTCGAAGTCAAAGAGACGGCCTGATCGGGACTGCGCGTGCCCATCGCCGGCAAGGCCAGCTCCCACAAGAACCGCGCTCACAGCCGGCCTTTGTGGGAGCTGGCCTTGCCGGCGATCGGCCGCGCAGCGGTCGTAATACTGCCGAACGCTAATTAATTGGCGTCAAAATCCAAATAGCACTTAATCCAACCGCCTTGCTGCAGCTAAACTCGCCATTGCTCCCCCCCCTGACGGCCGGTTTTAGCTCGCGATGAACCACCCCTACGAAATTCGCCCTGACCTGGATGAGGGCATCGACCGCAAGGTGCTCAGCCAGCTGCGCGCACGCTTCCTGACGCTCAATCAAGGGCGCCTGGCGCGGGCCATGGAAGGGTTTTCGAGCCGCCAGCAACAAGTGCTGACCCTGCTGCCGCTGTTCATGCACGTCAATCATCCCCTGCTGCCCGGCTACGTTTCCGGAACCACGCCAGCAGGTGTCGCGAATTTCGAGCCTGATGCCCAGTTGCTGGCTGAAGCCCAGCGCCTGACGCGTTCCTTCTCCTACAAGGCCCGCCGTGGCAACCCGCCCCAGCCGATTCATGGGTTGTTCCTGATGGGTAGCCTGGGCACATTTGCCCAGGCCGAGCAGAGCGACATGGATGTCTGGGTGTGCCATGCCGCCGACCTGAGTGGCAGTGAGCTGGCTGAGCTGCGCAAAAAGTGTCAGCTCCTGGAAATCTGGGCGGCCGGTCAGGGCGCCGAAGCCCACCTGTTCCTCATCGAACCGGAAAGCTTCGTCAAAGGTGAACGTGACGGCCAATTGAGCTCCGACGATTGCGGCACCACCCAGCACTATCTGCTGCTCGACGAGTTCTACCGCACCGCAATCTGGCTCGCAGGGCGTACACCGCTGTGGTGGCTGGTGCCGGTCTACGAAGAGCCGCGCTATCACCATTACATCGAAACCCTGCTGTCCAAACGTTTCGTACGCGCCGAGGAGCACCTCGACCTCGGCCATCTGGCACATATCCCGCCCGGTGAGTTCGTCGGCGCCGGGCTCTGGCAGTTGTTCAAGGGGATCGAGTCGCCTTACAAATCAGTCCTCAAGCTGCTGTTGACCGAGGTGTATGCCAGCGAACACCCGCAGGTGCAGTGCCTGAGCCTGCAATTCAAGCAGGCAGTGTTCGCCAATCACCTCGACCTCGACGCGCTCGATCCCTACATGATGGTCTACCGGCGTATCGAGCAGTACTTGCTGGGGCGCGGCGAACACCAACGCCTGGAACTGGTGCGCCGCAGCCTGTACCTGAAGGTGAACAAGAAACTCAGTGGCCTGTCCCGACAGCGCAGCACCAGCTGGCAGCGTGACCTGCTGCAGCAGCTGAGCCAGGAATGGGGCTGGGACGAACGCCAACTGGCCCTGCTCGACAGCCGCAGCCAGTGGAAAGTGCGCCAGGTGGCGGTCGAACGCCGGGAGCTGGTGGCCGAGCTCAACCACAGCTACCGCTTCCTCTGCCAGTTCGCCCGTGGCCAGAACGTTACCAGCCGCATCGACCAACGCGACCTCAGCGTCCTCGGGCGGCGCCTGTATGCCGCATTCGAGCGCCGTGCCGGCAAAGTCGAATTCATCAACCCGGGGATAGCCCCGGACCTGGCCGAAGACACCCTGACCCTGGTGCAGTCACCCAACCGCAAAGAGCCTGGGCAGGTGCACTGGGGCTTGTACAACGGCAACCTTGGCGTTCACGAGTGGGAACACTTCGCTCCGATCAAGCGCAGCCGCGAATTGCTCGAACTGCTGACCTGGGCTCACCGCAACGGCGTGATCGACAGCACGACACGTCTGGCCTTGCATCCAGGCAGCAGTGACCTGAGTGAATACGAGCTGTTCAACCTGCTTGGCAGCTTGCAACAAAGCGTCGCCCTGCCCCTGCAAACGGTCAGTGAGCAGCGCCTGCTGCAGCCAAGTGTGGCTGACGAGATTCTCCTGCTGGTCAACGTCGGCGTCGACCCGCTGCAACACCATCGCGACCTGAACATTCTGATGACCACCGAGCGCACCGACTCGCTGAGCTATGCCGGGGTGCGCGAGAACCTCGTGCTGACGCTGGACCAGGTCACCCTCAATAGCTGGAACGAGGTGCAGGTCCATCGCTACGAGGGCGAACATGCCTTGTTGCGCTGCCTGCGCGACTACCTCAACAGCCTCGGTAGCTCCCGGCACCTGCCCAACCTGCGGGTGCGATGCTTCTGCCACAACCGGGCCCAGGCCATCGCCCTGCGGGTCGAAGAGGTATTCACCAGTGCCCAGGCGCTGCTCGCGCAGAACCTCAACCATCGCTATCTGTTGCAGGTCCAGCAACACACCCACGTACTGGAACTGCAGACCGGAGCGGTGAACCTGATCACGCTTGATGATCAGGAGGCCGTCCTGCGTTATCTCAGCGAAGAACGTAGCGACTACAGCCCCCTGCACCTGGACGCCAACGCCTTGCAGGAGCTGGACCTGGCGCAGGTCTTGCCTGTGGGGCAGCCGCAGTGCATCCAGCTGTTCTATCGGCTACAGGATGCCTGGGCGGATGTCTACGTACTGGATGAGCACAACGCGCTGTGGCAACAACGTCTGCCGTACCACGATGAAAGCAGCCTGCTGCTGCCGTTGCAGCGTTTTGTGCAAGCGATCGTTTTTCGCCGCGAAGCGCGCTTGCCACTGGAGAGCCTGCAAGTCCAAGGCTCACTGGACATTCTTTATTACCAATTATTGCCATCGGGCCCAGGCAAGGTCCGTCAGGTGGAAGCGCGGCAGGTCGAGAGCAAGTCCATCGATAAACCCTACTACGAAGTGCAGGCGATTCTGCAGGCAGGCGCCAGCGATGACGTGCAGGTCACGCTCTACTGCAATCAGCGGGAGTTTTCCCAGCTCGAGCACGGCGACCAGCTGTATGCCATGGTCGCCCGCGAGATCATCGAGCAGCGCCGCGAAGTCGAGCGCTACCGTTGTTACATCACTGATCTGGACCTGTCCGGCCTGCTGGCTGACGGCCTGGGATCAAGCATTCTCTACCTGCGCTACAAGGGCGAGCTGGAGCGGGCGCTCAACGAGGCCCTGGCGCAGGTTTGAGGCTTAGAGGTCGAAGTCGCCCGCGGCCTCTGGCTGGTACTCGACTTCCAGCAACTTGAGCTTGAGGGTCTTGCCACCCGGTGCCGGCCAATCAATCTGCTCACCCACCGACAGACCCAGCAACGCGCTGCCGATCGGGGCGAGGATAGAGATCTTGCCGGCGTCGGCGTTGGCGTCTTTCGGGTAGACCAGAGTCAGGTGGTAGTCCTTGCCGCTGGCTTCTTCGCGGCAATGAACCCGGGAGTTCATGGTCACGACACCGGCCGGAACTTCCTCGTGACCGACCTGCTCGGCGCGGTCCAGCTCGTCCTGCAAGGCGAGCACACCCGGAGAATCCTGCGTCGTCTCATCGAGGCTGTCGATCAGACGCTCGAGACGCTGAACGTCCAATCGGGTGACGATAATGGAAGGCTTGGTGCTCATGATCCAGTCAGACTCCTTTTTTTGAGCGATATAAAGCAAAACCCCGCCCAAGGGCGGGGTTTGCAGGAATTCGGCACTGCCGAAGTACGTTCGACACTACCACAGCCAAGTAAATACACAATACCTGAAGGGTCTACGCCGATCCTGCCAGTTGCCGGCGAGCCAGAGCCTCCTGGCAGATCTGCCGACGGCGCTGATCATCGGCCGAACGCCACTGGCGAATGTCTTCGACATGGCGAAAACAGCCAATACAGACCTTGTGCTCATCCAGTCGGCAGGTGCTGATGCAAGGCGACGGCACCGCCGGGCTGACATTGCTGTAGAGCGGCTTGGCCGGCTTTGGCGCATTGCTCATCTCAGATCTCTTCGAAGTCGAGCTTGACGCCCGCACGCTCCCAGACAATGCGTTCAAGCATCTCGCCGAGCAGCTCTTCGCTCTTCTCGCAGGTCCACTTGCCGTTTGATTCATCGTAGTCGAAGTGGAAACCGCCGGACTTGTCTGCCAGCCACAGCTGACGCAGCGGCTCCTGGCGGCTGAAGATCAGCTGGGCGCCGTCTTCGAACTTGATGGTCAGGATCCCTGCCGAGTTCTCCATGTCCAGATCCAGGTCCGTCTCATCGAACAGGTCTTCCAGGGCCTGTTGGGTCGCGTCGACCAGGTCGTGAAAACGCGCTTCGGTCAAACTCATTGCAAGAACCTCAAAAATGTCTGCACACACGCAAGCCGGGCAAGATACGAGCGCCGCGCGCCGAATGCAAAGGATAACGACCTGCGTCCACTGGCGCAGCTACCCCCCCGCCCGACGGCGAGCTGCCTGCATAGGCAAGGCGGCGGGTGCTCGGTATACTCGGGCGCAATACTGCTTATTTCAAAGGATTACGCCATGAAGCGCCTGATCTCCACCCTCGCGGCGCTCGTCGCGGTTGCCTGCCTTGTTTCCGCCTGCGGCCAAAAGGGCCCGCTGTACCTGCCAGACGACAGTAAAGACGGTCAAAAGTCGCAATCGCACAAGCACCAGTAAGGGTAACCCATGGACGCTTTCAACTACCGCGACGGAGAACTGTTCGCGGAAGGCGTGGCCCTGTCGGCCATCGCCGAACGTTTCGGTACACCAACCTACGTCTACTCGCGCGCCCACATCGAGGCCCAGTACCGTAGCTATGCCGACGCCCTGCAGGGTGTTTCGCACCTGGTGTGCTTTGCTGTCAAAGCCAACTCCAACCTTGGCGTGCTGAATCTGCTGGCCCGTCTGGGCGCAGGTTTCGACATCGTTTCCGGCGGTGAGCTGGAGCGTGTCCTGGCCGCTGGTGGACGCGCCGACCGCGTGGTCTTCTCTGGCGTCGGCAAGACCCGTGAAGACATGCGCCGCGCCCTGGAAGTCGGTGTTCACTGCTTCAACGTCGAGTCCACCGACGAGCTTGAGCGCCTGCAAGTGGTTGCCGCCGAAATGGGCCTGCGCGCGCCAATTTCGCTGCGGGTCAACCCGGACGTCGACGCCGGCACTCACCCGTACATTTCCACGGGTCTGAAAGAAAACAAGTTCGGTATCGCCATCGCCGATGCTGAAGAGGTCTACATCCGCGCCGCCCAACTGCCAAACCTGGAAGTGGTCGGTGTCGATTGCCACATCGGTTCGCAGCTGACCACCCTGGAGCCCTTCCTCGACGCCCTCGACCGCCTGCTGGCGCTGATCGACCGCCTCGGCGACTGCGGCATCCACCTGCGTCACCTGGACCTGGGTGGCGGTGTCGGCGTGCGTTACCGTGACGAAGAGCCGCCGCTGGCCGGCGACTACATCAAAGCCATTCGCGAGCGCGTCGGCGAGCGCGACCTGGCGCTGGTGTTCGAGCCGGGCCGCTATATCGTGGCCAACGCCGGTGTCCTGCTGACCCGCGTCGAATACCTCAAGCACACCGAACACAAAGACTTTGCCATCGTCGATGCGGCCATGAACGACCTGATTCGCCCAGCCCTGTACCAGGCCTGGATGAACGTCACTGCCGTGCAGCCGCGCGCCGGTGAAGGGCGTACCTACGACGTGGTTGGTCCGATTTGTGAAACCGGCGATTTCCTGGCCAAGGAGCGCACGCTCAACCTGGCCGAAGGCGATCTGTTGGCGGTGCACTCGGCGGGCGCCTATGGTTTTGTCATGAGCTCGAACTACAACACCCGTGGTCGCTGCGCCGAAGTGCTGGTCGATGCTGACCAGGCGTTCGAAGTGCGCCGCCGGGAAACCGTGGCCGAGTTGTTCGCTGGCGAAAGCCTGCTGCCGGAGTAAGCCCATGCTGCTGCGTTTTACCAAAATGCACGGACTGGGCAACGACTTCATGGTCCTTGACCTGGTCAGCCAGCATGCGCACATCCTGCCCAAACACGCCAAACAATGGGGTGATCGCCACACCGGTATCGGTTTCGACCAGTTGCTGATCGTCGAAGCACCGAGCAGCCCGGAGGTGGATTTCCGCTATCGGATCTTCAACGCCGACGGTTCCGAGGTCGAACAGTGTGGCAACGGTGCGCGCTGCTTCGCGCGCTTCGTGCTGGACAAGCGCCTGACCACGAAAAAGCGTATCCGTGTCGAAACCAAAGGCGGCATCATCGAGCTGGACGTGCGCAACGACGGCCAGATCTGCGTCGACATGGGCCCGCCACGCCTGGTGCCGGCGGACATTCCGTTCGATGCCCCGGCCCAGGCCCTGAGCTACCCGCTGGAAGTGGCCGGGCAGCAGGTCGAACTGGCCGCCGTGTCGATGGGCAACCCCCATGCTGTGCTGCGCGTCAACGACATCAACAGCGCCCCGGTGCATGAGCTGGGCCCGCAGATCGAGCACCATCCGCGCTTCCCGCAGCGGGTCAACGTCGGCTTCATCCAGGTCATCGATCGCCACCGCGCGCAACTGCGCGTCTGGGAACGCGGCGCCGGGGAAACCCAGGCTTGCGGCACCGGCGCTTGCGCTGCGGCCGTGGCCGCAATCAGCCAGGGCTGGATGGACTCGCCACTGCTGGTCGACCTTCCCGGTGGGCGGCTGTCCATCGAATGGGGAGGCCCGGGCAAGCCGGTGCTGATGACCGGCCCGGCCGTACGCGTGTTTGAAGGACAGGTTCGTCTATGAGTGAGTACCAACCATGACCGATCAGCCCCAGGCTCCCGCCGAACAGCCCACCGACCTTAGCGCCGAGGGCTCGACGCCCGCCTTCGGGGCTGAGGCCGTGGTTGCCTACCTGCGTGACAACCCTACGTTCTTCGCGGAACACGACGAACTGCTCAGCGAGCTGCACATTCCCCATCAGCGCGGCGATAGCGTTTCGCTGGTGGAGCGCCAGCTCAAGTTGCTGCGCGACCGCAACATCGAGATGCGCCACCGCCTCTCGCAGTTGATGGACGTGGCCCGTGACAACGACCGGCTGTTCGACAAGACCCGCCGCCTGATTCTCGACCTGCTCGACGCCGACAGCCTGGAAAGCGTGGTCATGGCCGTCGAAGACAGCCTGCGCCAGGAATTCAAGGTGCCCTTCGTCAGCCTCATCCTGTTTGGCGAAAGCGCCGCGCCGGTCGGCCGCTGGGTCAACAGCGCCGACGCCCAACAAGCCATCGGTGGCCTGTTGTGCAGCGGCAAGACGGTCAGCGGCAACCTCCGCGACCATGAGCTGGACTTTCTGTTCGGTGAAGAACAGCGCAAGGAAGTCGGCTCCACCGCCGTCGCGACGCTGAATCACCAGGGCCTGCATGGTGTACTGGCAATCGCCAGCCGTGACCCGCAGCACTACAAGAGCACTGTCGGCACCCTGTTCCTCGGCTACATCGCCGAAGTGCTCGGCCGCGTGGTGCCACGCTTTACCCAGACCCTGCGCCCGGTACGCTGATGGAACGCCAGCTGCAGGCTTTCAGTGCGCACCTGCGCAATGAACGCCAGGTGTCCGAGCACACCCAGCTGGCCTACCGCCGCGACCTCGACAATGTCCTGACGTACTGCATCAAATCCGGTATCGACAGCTGGAATGCCCTGCAGATCCAGCACCTGCGCCAGTTCATCGCCCGCCAGCATCACCAGGGGCAGTCGTCCCGCAGCCTGGCGCGCCTGCTCTCGGCGGTGCGTGGTTTTTACCGTTACCTCAACCGCGAAGGCCTGTGCAGCCATGATCCGGCCAATGGTCTGTCGGCGCCCAAGGGTGAGCGGCGCCTGCCGAAAACCCTCGACACCGACCGCGCCTTGCAACTGCTCGAAGGCGCGGTTGAAGACGACTTTCTCGCCCGCCGCGACCAGGCCATGCTCGAGCTGTTCTACTCCTCCGGCCTGCGCCTGTCGGAACTGACCAGCCTCAATACCGACCAGCTCGACCTGCCGGCAGGTTTGGTCCAGGTGCACGGCAAGGGCAGCAAGACCCGCGTGCTACCAGTCGGTCGCAAAGCACGCGAAGCACTCGAACACTGGCTCGCGCTACGGGGCATCAGCGCGCCACAGGACAACGCGGTGTTCGTCAGCCGCCAGGGCCGCCGCCTTGGCCCGCGCGCCATCCAGCTACGCGTACAGGCTGCCGGTGAGCGTGAGCTGGGCCAGAACCTGCACCCGCACATGTTGCGTCACTCCTTCGCCAGCCACCTGCTGGAATCGTCACAAGACCTGCGCGCCGTGCAAGAGATGCTCGGCCACGCCGACATTGCCACCACGCAGATCTACACTCATCTTGATTTCCAGCACCTGGCCGCCGTCTATGACAGCGCCCATCCTCGGGCCAAACGCAGTAAGGGCAGCGATTCATGAGTATCAAGCTGATCACCTTTGATCTGGACGACACACTGTGGGACACCGCGCCGGTGATTGTCAGCGCTGAAGCCATCTTGCGTGACTGGCTGGCCGCCAATGCACCGGACCTGGGCGCAGTACCGGTGGAACACCTGTACGCCATCCGTGAACGCCTGGTACAGGCCGAGCCCGGGCTCAAGCACCGCATCAGTGCCTTGCGCCGCCGCGTGCTGTTTCGCGCCCTCGAGGACGTCGGCTACAGCGAGAACAAAGCCCGCGAACTTGCCAACGAAGGCTTCGAGGTGTTCCTTCACGCTCGCCATCAGATCGATATCTTTCCCGAGGTCCAGCCGGTACTGGAGATTCTGCGCCACAGCTATACCCTCGGCGTGGTCACCAACGGCAATGCCGATGTGCGCCGCCTGGGTCTGGCCGACTACTTCAAGTTCGCCCTGTGCGCCGAAGACCTGGGGATCGGCAAGCCCGATCCGCAGCCCTTCCTGGAAGCGCTACGCCAAGGCCAGGTCGATGCCCACGCGGCGGTGCATATCGGCGACCATCCCGGCGACGATATTGCCGGGGCTCAGCGTGCGGGCCTGCGGGCGATCTGGTTCAACCCCCAGGGCAAGGCCTGGGAAGCTGACAACCGTCCCGACGCCGAAATTCAGCGCCTGTCGCAATTGCCCGAGCTGCTCAACAGCTGGCGCTGAGCCCACCCGGTGGGAACAACTGTCTGTAGGAGCGGATTTACCGGGACGCCGGACCGCCGCGAAGGGCTGCATAGCAGGCCCATTTTTGGGGCCGCTACGCAGCCCATCGCGGATAAATCCGCTCCTACAGACAGGCACAAAAAAGCCCGCAGCGACGGCGGGCTTTCTTGCTGACGGAACCACTCAGATAGGGCGGCTACCGTACTTGTTGTCCGGCTTCTTGGGCGGATCGGCGACCACGTTGGCCTCCACTTCCTGCACCTTGCCACCACGGGAGAGGAACTCTTCCATGGCCTTGGCCAGTGCATCACGCTCCTTCTGCTTGGCCTCCATGCTCGGCATCTCGTCTACCGAGACTGCTGCCGACTTGGACTTGCCCTTGGCAACAGGTACCGGGCTGTCGTCGCCGCTGTCGTCAGCCACATCATCGGCTGCCGCTTCGAGGCCTTCATCACCTTCGTCTTCGTCGCCTACTTCGAGGTCGTCATTTTCCAGATCGTCGTCGCTCATGTTCTACCTCATGACTTGCGAAAAGCAGATTAGTTATAGACCAGCAGCGCCGTAAATCGACAGCCGCCGGAAAAATTCAATGGGTCGCGGGTTTGCCGCCACCTCGGGTGCGCGCCAGAAAACCTGGCGACCACCGTGCAGGTCCCGCTCTTGGCAGGGCCTGACGAAATTAAAGAGCTGCCGATAGTGAATCGTCGGCCTACCCTGGCGTGATCAGCCTGCTCATTGGCAAGCCTAGCAAAGGGTAGCGAAGTTTGCGGACAGCTTGTCAGCTCCCTTCGGCGCGCATTCTAGCGTGCTCAGAGAAAAAGCAAAGTGCCTAACTTGCACTCTGGTCTGTAAGTTTTCTGCCTACATGCGGCCAGCTGAAAAAGAGACGGCAAAAGCGCCAAGCGAAACCGTTT
>JAVXRI010000050.1:0-38249 GCA_036643775.1 Pseudomonas sp.
CCGGAAATGGTCATCAGGCCACCGACATCACCATCGGCCAGGTAGTAAAGCTTCGAATCCAGCTGGCCACGTTCTTTTTTCAGGGCGTACCAGTAGTAGTTGTTTACCAGTACCGCCGCGACTTCACCGTTTTCCACAGCCTTGAGGGCAACCATGTTGTTGGTGTAGGTCTTGCCGAAGGCCTTGAGGCCGGTCAGCCATTCTTCGGCGGCGTCGCGGCCGTGCAGCTTGAGGATGGCCACGGCCTGTTCCTGGAAGGCGCCGCTGGTCGGTACGAAGCCGATCTTGCCTTCCCACTCGGGGTCGGCGAAGTCCATGACCGAAGGTGGCAGGTCTTTCTCGTCGATGACTTTGGGATTGAACGCTACTACCCGTGTGCGTGCGGTGACGCCCATCCAGGTGCCGTTGCTGGCGACGAATTCCTTGGGCAGCACTTCCAGTGTCGAGTCGTCGATCTTGGCCAGCAGGCCCAGTTCGCCCAGGTTGTTCAGCGGTGGCGACTCTTCGGTGTAGATGACATCGGCGGGCGAGCGATCGCCTTCTTCGATGATCTGGCTGGCCAGCTGGTTGCTGCTACCTTTACGGATATTGATGTGGATGCCGGTCTTGGCCTCATAGGCCTTGGCAATGGCGTCACCGATTTCCTTGTGCTGGCCGTTGTACAGGGTCAGCGACACAGGATCGGCAGCCATGGCGGCGGGAGCGCCTAGCAACATGGCAAAAAGAGAAACGGCCAGGCCGCGCAATAGGGGGGCATTGCGGAACGTCATGCGGGTACTTCCTCGCTTGCGGCTACATATCTGGAAACAATGATAAGCGATATTGCTTCTCAAATGCCTGGGTGAGCGCAATTTCATGAGCAGGCTATCGGTTGCTTCGAGGCGGCGAGAAAGAAAATGGGGAGGGCAGAAACGAAAAAACCCGCTTTCGCGGGTTTGATCTGAATTGGTGCCCAGAAGAAGACTCGAACTTCCACGACCGTAAGGTCACCAGCACCTGAAGCTGGCGTGTCTACCAATTTCACCATCTGGGCAAAATGAAGCGGTGTAGCTTGAAACAAAAACAGTGTAGCGTGTTGCAGTAAATCTCAGAAGTGCTAAACAAATCTAAGATTTGAAATTGGTGCCCAGAAGAAGACTCGAACTTCCACGACCGTAAGGTCACCAGCACCTGAAGCTGGCGTGTCTACCAATTTCACCATCTGGGCATTTCGCTGAGGTCACATGATGCTTCACATCAGGTTGCATCTCAACTATAACGACGGTGGCCGTCGTTGTGGTGCGCACTATACGGATGCCTCCGAGGGCTGTAAAGCCCCGTTCAGAAAAAATCTTAAAAATTTCAAGTCGTTGTTCCTTATGATGGTTTTGGCAGCATCCAGGGGGCTCTGAGAGGGCTGTCCAAGCCTGAAATTTCCGGTTTCAATACGCCTATGCCAAACTAACCCTTATATAGACAAGGTGAACCCCTCCTAATGGCCGATTGGCAGACCCTCGATCCCGAGGCCGCTCGTGAAGCGGAAAAATACGAAAACCCTATTCCTAGCCGTGAGCTGATCCTGCAGCGCCTGGACGAGCGCGGCTCGCCGGCTGCCCGCGAGCAGTTGGTCGAAGAGTTCGGCCTGACCACCGAAGACCAGATCGAAGCCCTGCGCCGCCGCCTGCGGGCGATGGAGCGTGATGGTCAGCTGATCTATACCCGGCGCGGCACTTATGCCCCGGTAGACAAGCTGGACCTGATCCTCGGCCGCATTGCCGGCCACCGTGACGGTTTTGGCTTCCTGATCCCGGATGACGGTAGCGACGACCTGTTTTTGAGCCCGGCACAGATGCGCCTGGTGTTCGATGGCGACCGTGCCCTGGCCCGCGTCTCCGGCCTTGACCGCCGAGGCCGCCGCGAAGGCGTGGTGGTCGAAGTGATCTCCCGCGCCCACGAAACCATCGTTGGCCGCTACTTCGAAGAAGGCGGTATTGGCTTCGTTACCCCGGACAACCCCAAGGTTCAGCAAGAAGTGCTGATCACTCCGGGTCGTAACGGTGGGGCGAGGATCGGTCAGTTCGTCGAGGTGAAGATCACCCACTGGCCAACCCCGCGCTTCCAGCCCCAGGGCGATGTCACCGAAGTGATCGGCAACTACATGGCGCCGGGCATGGAAATCGACGTTGCGCTGCGCAGCTACGACATTCCGCATGTCTGGCCAGAGGCCGTGATCAAGGAAGCGCGCAAGCTCAAGCCGGAAGTCGAAGACAAAGACAAAGAGCATCGCATCGACCTGCGCCATCTGCCGTTCGTCACCATCGATGGCGAAGACGCCCGTGACTTCGACGATGCGGTGTACTGCGAGAGCCTGGGCAAATTGCGCCTGTTCTCCGGTGGCTGGCGCCTGTACGTGGCGATCGCCGACGTTTCCAGCTATGTGCGTCTGGGTTCTGCCCTGGATGCCGAAGCTCAGGTGCGCGGCAACTCGGTGTACTTCCCCGAGCGCGTCATCCCGATGCTGCCGGAAGAGCTCTCCAACGGTCTGTGCTCGCTGAACCCGCACGTCGACCGCTTGGCGATGGTCTGTGAAATGACCATCAACAAGTCCGGGCAGATGGTCGATTACCAGTTCTATGAAGCGGTGATCCACTCCCACGCGCGCCTGACCTACAACAAGGTCAGCAGCATGCTCGAGCATGCCCGTACCCGCGAAGGCAAAGCCCTGCGCGAGCAGTACAGCGAAGTGGTGCCGGACCTCAAGCAACTCTATGCCCTGTACAAAGTGCTGTTGGCGGCCCGTCATACCCGTGGCGCGATCGACTTCGAAACCCAGGAAACCCGGATCATCTTCGGTTCCGAGCGCAAGATCGCCGAAATCCGGCCGACCGTGCGCAACGATGCCCACAAGCTGATCGAGGAGTGCATGCTGGCGGCCAACGTGGCCACCGCCGAGTTCCTCAAGAAGCACGAAATTCCTGCCTTGTACCGCGTCCACGACGGTCCGCCGCCGGAGCGTCTGGAAAAACTGCGCGCTTTCCTCGGTGAGCTGGGCCTGTCGCTGCACAAGGGCAAGGACGGTCCGTCGCCGAAGGATTACCAGGCATTGCTGGCGAGCATCGCCGGGCGTCCGGACTTCCACCTGATTCAGACCGTGATGCTGCGTTCCCTGAGCCAGGCGGTGTACAGCGCCGACAACAACGGCCACTTCGGCTTGAACTACGAGGCGTACACGCACTTCACCTCGCCGATCCGTCGTTATCCGGACCTGCTGACTCACCGCGCCATCCGCAGCGTGATCCGTTCGCTTCAGGAGACTCCGCACGTCAAGCGTGCCGGTGCCATGAGCATTCCCAAGGCACGCATCTACCCGTACGACGAGCCGACCCTGGAACAGCTTGGCGAGCAGTGCTCGATGAGCGAGCGACGTGCCGACGAGGCCACCCGCGATGTGGTCAACTGGCTCAAGTGCGAGTACATGAAAGACCGCGTCGGCGAGAGCTTCCCGGGGGTGATCACCGCGGTGACCGGTTTTGGTCTGTTCGTCGAACTGACCGACATCTACGTCGAAGGCATGGTCCATGTCAGCGCCTTGCCGGGCGATTACTACCACTTCGATCCTGTGCACCATCGCCTTGCCGGTGAGCGCACCGGTCGCAGCTTCCGCCTGGGCGACACCGTCGAAGTACGGGTAATGCGTGTCGACCTGGAACAGCGCAAGATCGACTTCGAGATGGCCGAGAACACCCTGAAGGCGCCGATTGGCCGCAAACAGCGTTCCGAAGGCGTGCGTCCGCAAGACGGCAAGCCGGTTCCGGTGCTCGACAAGGCCGAAGCGCCAAAGGCTGAGCCTGCACGCCGGAGCAAGAAAAGCGAAACCGCCGAAGCTTATTTCCCGTCCCATGCCGCGGCGAAAAACGCCGAAGTGCGCAAAAGCCGGGAAATGAAGAAGGCGCTGATGTCCGACGCCAAGCACTCCAGCGCCAAGCCGGCCGGCAAGACCGGCAAATCGTCGGAGAAGCCGAGCAAGCATCGCAAGGGGCCGCCAAAAGCGAGCTCTGGATCACGTAAACCCAAGGCCAAGTCATGAGTCAGTTGGAAAAAATCTACGGCGTTCACGCCGTAGAAGCCCTGTTGCGTCATCACCCCAAGCGGGTCAAGCAGATCTGGTTGTCGGAGGGGCGTAGCGACCCGCGCGTGCAGGTCATTGTCGAACTGGCTGCGCAGAACCGGGTGTCGGTCGGCCAGGCCGAGCGTCGCGAGATGGATGCCTGGGTTGAGGGCGTGCATCAGGGCGTTGTGGCTGAGGTCAGCCCGAGCCAGGTGTGGGGCGAGGCAATGCTCGACGAGCTGCTTGATCGCACCGAAGGCGCGCCATTGCTGCTGGTGCTCGACGGTGTGACCGATCCGCATAACCTCGGCGCCTGCCTGCGCACTGCAGATGCGGCGGGTGCTCTGGCTGTGATCGTACCCAAGGACAAGTCGGCAACCCTGACCCCGGCGGTGCGTAAAGTTGCCTGTGGCGCTGCCGAGGTGATCCCGCTGGTGGCCGTGACCAACCTTGCGCGCACGCTGGAGAAGCTGCAGCAGCGCGGTCTGTGGGTTGTCGGTACCGCCGGCGAGGCGGAGCAGGAGCTGTACCAGCAAGACCTGACCGGCCCGACCATCCTGATCATGGGTGCCGAAGGCAAGGGCATGCGCCGCCTGACCCGCGAGCACTGTGATTTTCTGGTCAAGTTGCCGATGGCCGGTAGCGTCAGCAGCCTGAACGTGTCGGTGGCGACCGGCGTGTGCCTGTTCGAAGCCGTTCGTCAGCGTCAGGCCAAAGCCAAAACCAAGGCCTGATTCCCTGTAGGAGCGGATTTATCCGCGAAGTGCTGCGTAGCGGCACCAAAAATGGGCCTGCTACGCAGTCCATCGCGGATGAATCCGCTCCTACAGCTGTTCAATTCTTCACCAATTACCTTGCGTGTGCATCGGCGCTTCTCTACAATTGCGCCCCTTGCCATGTTGGCGGGCGTTCACGCGCCTTCACCCAAGGCAAGACATACAGTGTCATTCACTCCTTGTCTGACCACTCTGGTGGCAGACTACAACCCGTAAGGAGCATTCATGCGTCATTACGAAATCATCTTTCTGGTCCACCCTGACCAGAGCGAGCAAGTCGGCGGCATGGTTGAGCGTTACACCAAGCTGATCGAAGAAGACGGCGGCAAGATCCACCGTCTGGAAGACTGGGGCCGTCGTCAACTGGCCTACGCAATCAACAATGTTCACAAGGCTCACTACGTGATGCTGAACGTTGAGTGCACCGGCAAGGCCCTGGCCGAGCTGGAAGACAACTTCCGCTACAACGATGCTGTGATCCGTAACCTGGTCATCCGTCGCGACGAAGCCGTAACCGGCCAGTCCGAGATGCTCAAGGCTGAAGAAAACCGCAGTGAGCGCCGTGAGCGTCGCGACCGTCCTGAGCACGCTGACTCCGCCGATGGCGATGACAGCGACGACAGCGACAACAGCGATAACGCTGACGAGTAATCCACGGACCTTTTGAGGAGCCTATTACATGGCACGTTTCTTCCGTCGTCGTAAATTCTGCCGCTTCACTGCTGAAGACGTGAAAGAGATCGATTACAAAGATCTCAACACCCTGAAAGCTTACGTATCCGAAACCGGCAAGATCGTTCCAAGCCGTATCACCGGTACCAAAGCTCGTTATCAGCGTCAGCTGGCTACCGCTATCAAGCGCGCCCGCTTCCTGGCCCTGCTGCCCTACACCGACAGCCACGGCCGCTGAGACCGGGTCGTCGACAAGTAGCAAAGGATAGAATGCATGCGCGCCTTAGCTGATTTCATCATGCGCGGTCGCGTGCAAGCCACCCTGGTGGTGGTGGGTTGTGCGGCGTTGCCGCTGTTGTTCTGGTTGAGTGCCGCCGCCGGGAGCCTGGTGTTCCTGCGGCGCGGTTTCAAGGACGCCTCCGGGATCCTCGCCTGGGCATTATTGCCTGCGCTGGCCTGGTGGTTCTTCGGCGAGCCGCGCACCTTGATGGTGTTGCTGGGTACGCTGGGGCTGGCTGCGCTGTTGCGCGTCGGACAGTCCTGGAACCGGGTGCTGTTGTTCAGCATCGCTGTGGGCCTGGTGTATGGCGTAGTTCTGGGTTCGGTGTTCCGCGAACCGATCGAAGCTCTGGCCGGAGCGCTTGAAAAAGCCCTGCCGCAGATGCTCGACGGTCTCTATCAGCAGTTGTCGGTAGAGGAGCGGGCCCGCCTGGGCAGCCTGATTGCACCGGTGCTCAACGGCCTGATAGCGGCATTGTTGCAAGCCGTCAGTGTGCTGGCCCTGATGTTGGGCCGTTACTGGCAGGCAGTGTTGTATAACCCGGGTGGTTTTGGTCGCGAGTTTCAAGCGGTCAGGCTTCCCCTGGTGCCGGCGCTGGTGCTGTTGGTGCTCATGCTGGTGGGGCCGAATTTCGGTCCTGAACTGGCGATGTTGACACCGCTGTGCAGCGTACCGCTGATGTTTGCAGGGCTTGCCCTGATGCATGGGCTGGTGGCGCAAGGACGACTGGGCAAGTTCTGGTTGGTCGGGATGTACGTGACACTGCTGCTGTTCATGCAGCTGACTTATCCGTTGCTCGTGGTTTTGGCCATTGTCGACAGCCTGATTGATTTTCGCGGTCGCAAGGCACCCCCAAAAGGTGCTGATAACGATTCCGCGAACGGTGAAGGTTAAAAGTTAAGAGGTTATTACCAAATGGAACTGATCCTGCTGGAAAAAGTCGCCAACCTGGGCAACCTGGGCGACAAGGTAAATGTTAAGGCCGGTTACGGTCGTAACTTCCTGCTGCCATTCGGCAAAGCCACCGCTGCTACCGCTGCCAACCTGGCTGCGTTCGAAGAGCGTCGTGCTGAGCTGGAAAAACTGGCTGCAGAGAAAAAAGCTTCGGCCGAAACTCGCGCTGCCCAACTGGCCGAGCTGGAAGTGACCATCACTGCCACCGCCGGTGACGAAGGCAAGCTGTTCGGTTCGATCGGCACCCACGACATCGCTGACGCCCTGACCGCCTCCGGCGTTGAAGTGGCCAAAGCTGAAGTTCGTCTGCCGAACGGCACCATCCGTAACGTCGGCGAATACGACGTTGCCGTGCACCTGCACAGCGACGTTGAAGCCACCGTTCGCGTGGTTGTTGTCGCAGCCTAAGCTGGACCAATCGGCTGGCACCCTGAGTGCCAGCCGGTTAACATCGGGCACGATCCTGCTTTGCAGGTCGTGCCCTTTGTCTTTTTCATCACCCTGATTCCTGCGTGGCCATGAACGAGATAACCGCCCCCGAGCAATATGATCTGCAAACCTCTGCCCTGAAGGTGCCGCCGCATTCCATCGAGGCCGAACAGGCTGTGCTCGGTGGCTTGATGCTGGACAACAACGCCTGGGAGCGAGTGCTCGATCAAGTCTCCGACGGCGACTTCTACCGGCATGACCACCGTCTGATCTTCCGCGCCATCCACAAGCTCGCCGACCAGAACGCCCCGTTCGACGTGGTGACGCTGCACGAGCAACTGGACAAGGAAGGGCTGAGTTCGCAAATCGGTGGCCTCGGCTACCTCGGCGAACTGGCCAAGAACACCCCGTCGGTAGCCAACATCAAGGCCTATGCGGCGATCATCCGCGAGCGGGCGACCCTGCGTCAGCTGATCAGCATCAGCAACGAGATTGCCGACAGCGCCTTCAACCCCCAAGGGCGTAACGCCGCCGAGATTCTCGATGAAGCCGAACGGCAGATCTTCCAGATCGCCGAAGCACGGCCGAAAACCGGCGGCCCGGTGGGCGTCAACGACCTGCTGACCAAGGCCATCGACCGCATCGACACGCTGTTCAACACCGACAGCGCGATCACCGGCCTGTCCACCGGCTACACCGACCTCGACGAGAAGACCAGCGGCCTGCAACCGGCCGACCTGATCATCGTCGCCGGCCGGCCGTCCATGGGTAAGACCACCTTCGCCATGAACCTGGTGGAGAACGCCGTGTTGCGCAGCGACAAGGCGGTACTGGTGTACTCCCTGGAGATGCCAGGTGAATCGCTGATCATGCGTATGCTCTCTTCCCTGGGCCGCATCGACCAGACCAAGGTGCGTTCCGGCCAGCTCGAAGACGACGACTGGCCGCGCCTGACCTCGGCGGTCAACCTGCTCAACGACCGCAAGCTGTTCATCGACGATACCGCCGGTATCAGCCCGTCGGAAATGCGTGCGCGTACCCGTCGTCTGGTGCGTGAACATGGCGAAGTCGGCCTGATCATGATCGACTACCTGCAGCTGATGCAGATCCCAGGCTCCAGCGGTGACAACCGTACCAACGAGATTTCAGAGATCTCCCGCTCGCTCAAGGCCCTGGCCAAAGAGTTCAACTGCCCGGTGGTGGCTCTGTCGCAGCTCAACCGCTCCCTCGAACAACGTCCGAACAAGCGCCCGGTGAACTCCGACTTGCGTGAATCGGGTGCAATCGAGCAGGACGCCGACGTGATCATGTTCGTTTACCGTGACGAGGTGTATCACCCGGAAACCGAGCACAAAGGCATTGCCGAAATCATCATCGGCAAGCAGCGGAACGGCCCGATCGGTTTTTCCGCCTCGCCTTCATCGGTAAGTACACGCGCTTCGAAAACCTGGCGCCGGGTAGTTACAACTTCGACGACGACGAATAAGGCCAAATGACCTATTCCGACCTTTAACGTCGGAATTGGTCAATTTTTGTGCTATATTCCGCGCCCGCGATTTTTCATCGATTAGCCACCGGTCACTGACATGCAAGCAGCCAAACCACTTTTCGACTATCCCAAGTACTGGGCCGAATGCTTCGGACCAGCACCGTTCCTGCCCATGAGCAGGGAGGAGATGGATCAGCTCGGCTGGGATTCCTGCGACATCATCATCGTGACCGGCGACGCCTACGTCGACCATCCGTCGTTTGGTATGGCCATCATCGGCCGTCTGCTGGAAGCCCAGGGCTTTCGCGTGGGCATCATTGCCCAGCCAAACTGGCAGTCCAAAGACGACTTCATGAAGCTCGGCGAGCCGAACCTGTTCTTCGGCGTCGCGGCCGGCAACATGGACTCGATGATCAACCGTTACACCGCCGACAAGAAGATCCGCTCCGACGACGCCTACACCCCGGGTGGTCTGGCCGGCAAGCGTCCGGACCGCGCCAGCCTGGTGTACAGCCAGCGCTGCAAGGAAGCCTACAAGAATGTGCCGATCGTCCTCGGCGGCATCGAAGCCTCTCTGCGCCGTATCGCCCACTACGACTACTGGCAGGACAAGGTTCGTCATTCGATCCTGATCGACGCCTGCGCCGATATCCTGCTGTACGGCAACGCCGAGCGGGCCATTGTCGAAGTGGCCCAGCGCCTGTCCTTTGGCCAGAAGATCGAAGACATTACCGACATCCGCGGTACTGCCTTCATTCGTCGCGACACGCCGCAAGGCTGGTACGAAGTCGACTCCACGCGTATCGACCGTCCGGGCAAGATCGACAAGATCATCAACCCGTACGTCAATACCCAGGACACCCAGGCCTGCGCCATCGAGCAGGAGAAGGGGCCGGTTGAAGACCCGAACGAAGCCAAGGTCGTGCAGATCCTGGCCAGCCCGCGCATGACCCGCGACAAGACGGTCATTCGCCTGCCGTCGTTCGAGAAAGTGCGCGGTGACGCCGTGCTCTATGCCCACGCCAACCGCGTGTTGCACCTGGAGACAAACCCGGGCAACGCCCGCGCGCTGGTGCAGAAACACGGTGAAGTGGACGTGTGGTTCAACCCACCACCCATTCCGATGACCACAGAAGAAATGGACTACGTGTTCGGCATGCCGTATGCGCGCATTCCGCACCCGGCGTATGGCAAGGAGAAAATCCCGGCCTACGACATGATCCGTTTCTCGGTGAACATCATGCGTGGCTGCTTCGGCGGCTGCACCTTCTGTTCGATCACCGAGCACGAAGGGCGGATCATCCAGAACCGTTCGCACGAATCGATCATTCGTGAAATCGAAGAAATCCGCGACAAAGTGCCTGGTTTCACCGGCGTCATTTCCGACCTTGGTGGCCCGACCGCGAACATGTACCGCATTGCCTGCAAGAGCCCCGAGATCGAATCGGCGTGCCGCAAACCATCGTGCGTGTTCCCGGGCATCTGTCCGAACCTGAACACCGACCATTCGGCGCTGATCAAGCTGTACCGCAGTGCCCGTGAGCTGCCTGGGGTGAAGAAGATTCTGATCGCCTCCGGCCTGCGTTACGACCTGGCGGTCGAGTCGCCGGAGTACGTCAAGGAACTGGTGACCCACCACGTTGGCGGCTACCTGAAGATTGCCCCGGAGCACACCGAGGAAGGCCCGCTGAATCAGATGATGAAGCCGGGCATCGGTAGCTATGACCGCTTCAAGCGCATGTTCGAGAAGTACTCCAAAGAAGCAGGTAAAGAGCAGTACCTGATCCCGTACTTCATCGCCGCGCACCCAGGCACCACCGACGAAGACATGATGAACCTCGCCCTGTGGCTCAAGGGCAACGGTTTCCGTGCCGATCAGGTGCAGGCGTTCTATCCGTCGCCAATGGCCTCGGCAACCGCCATGTACCACTCGGGCAAGAACCCGCTGCGCAAGGTCACGTACAAGAGCGACCCGGTCACCATTGTCAAGAGCGAGCAGCAGCGCCGCCTGCACAAGGCCTTCCTGCGCTACCACGATCCGAAGGGCTGGCCGATGCTGCGTGAAGCCCTGGAGCGCATGGGCCGTGCCGACCTGATCGGCCCGGGCAAGCATCAGCTGATCCCGCTGCACCAGCCTGCCACCGACAGCTACCAGAGTGCCCGGCGCAAGAACTCGACGCCGGCGGGCAGCCACAAGGTGGCCAAGGAACAGAAGATCCTGACCCAGCATACGGGCTTGCCGCCACGTGGCAGCGACGGCGCCAACCCGTGGGACAAGCGTGAGCAGGCCAAGGCCGCGGCGTTTGCCCGCAACCAGCAGGCCGCCAAGGAACGCAAAGAGGCTGCCAAAGGCGGCGGCAAGGGCAAGAAAAAGCCTGCCCGCCAGCCGGCAGTGCCGCGCTAATCAGAACGCCAGCCTTCGGGCTGGCGTTTTTGTTTCTGGCCCTTGCTCGGCGGCGCTCCCATCGCTGGCAATGCCAGCTCCTACAGGGATTGTGGGAAGTTTGGAGTAGTGTGGGAGGGGCACAGCAGGCCCAAACTTTCTGGCAAAGCCTCAAATCTGTGCAAGGCTTGCACGGCAGCTTCGTGTCGGTGCGCTTTTGGTGCGCGCAGACAAGCGCAGTGCAGGGAATCGCGAGGTGTGCTGGATGGCATAAGTCTTGCGCGGTTCCGTTACCGTCCAGGCTCGCAGGAGGCCCGCCGTGTCGATCCATGTCGCCTTGAACCATGTCACCGAATACCACTACGACCGTGCCGTCGAACTCGGGCCACAGATCGTGCGCCTGCGTCCGGCGCCGCACAGCCGCACGCGGATTCTCTCCTATGCGTTGAAAGTGCAGCCGGACGGGCATTTCATCAACTGGCAGCAAGACCCCCAAGGCAACTACCTGGCACGCCTGGTGTTCCCGGAGAAGACCGATTCGCTGCGGGTGGAGGTGGACCTGGTCGCCGAGATGGCGGTGTTCAACCCGTTCGATTTCTTTCTTGAGCCATATGCCGAAGCGATTCCCTTCAACTATGCGAAGGACGAGCGCCACGAGCTGATGCCCTATCTGGAGCAACTGCCGCTGACGCCCGCGTTCGCCGCGTACCTGCAGAGCATCGATCGCAGTCCCCAACCCAGCGTCGATTTTCTGGTGGCCCTGAATCAGCGCCTGAGCCAGGACATCCGCTACCTGATCCGCCTCGAGCCCGGTGTACAGACACCGGAACAGACCCTGGAACTTGGCTCTGGCTCCTGCCGCGACTCGGCCTGGCTGTTGGTGCAGCTATTGCGTCACCTGGGGCTGGCCGCACGGTTTGTTTCCGGGTACCTGATTCAACTGACGGCCGATGTCAAAGCCCTCGATGGGCCCTCCGGCACCGAAACGGACTTCACCGACCTGCACGCCTGGTGCGAGGTGTACCTGCCCGGCGCGGGCTGGATCGGCCTGGATGCGACTTCCGGGCTGTTTGCCGGCGAAGGCCATATTCCCTTGGCCTGTAGCCCTGATCCGACGTCGGCGGCACCGATCAGCGGTGTGGTCGAGCCTTGCGACTGCACCTTCAGCCATGAGATGAGCGTCGAACGGTTGTGGGAATCGCCGCGGGTGACGCTGCCTTATAGCGATGAGCAATGGCAGGCGATCGTTGCCCTCGGGCGTCAGGTCGATGCCGATCTGAAGGCTGCGGATGTGCGCCTGACCATGGGCGGCGAGCCGACGTTCGTGGCCCTGGATGACCCTGATGGTGCCGAGTGGAATACGGCGGCACTAGGACCGACCAAGCGGCGTCTGGCCAGCGAGCTGTTCCAGCGCCTTTATCAACATTATGCGCCCAAGGGACTGGTGCACTTTGGCCAGGGCAAGTGGTATCCCGGCGAGCAGCTGCCGCGCTGGTCGCTGAACTGCTTCTGGCGCCGTGACGGTGAACCGGTGTGGAACAACCCGGCGTTTATCGGCCAGGAGCAGCAAGACTATGGCGCCGATAGCCTGGTGGCCGGGCGCTTTCTGGCGAGCATTGCCGAGCGCCTGAAACTACCCACGCGGTATGTGTTCCCTGCCTACGAAGATGCGTTGTATTACCTGTGGCGCGAAGGCGGCCTGCCGTCCAACGTCCGTGTCGACGATGCGCGGCTGACCGACGAGATGGAGCGTGCGCGCCTGCGCAAGGTGTTCGGCCAGGGGCTGGACAAGGTCATCGGCCAGGTCCTGCCGCTGGCGCGCAGCGCCGATGAACAACGCTGGCAGAGTGGCCGCTGGTACCTGCGTGATCAACATTGCCGGCTGGTACCGGGGGACTCACCGCTGGGCTACCGCTTGCCTTTGGCGGCGCAGCCCTGGGTCAGTGCCGCAGAGTATCCCTATGTACACCCGACCGACCCCAATCAGGCTCAAGACGACTTGCCCGCTCGCGCTGCACTGGCAGCGGCCAGCACCGATGATGCTGTCGATGAGCAGGAACAGCCTGCCCCGAAGGTTGATGCCTCGGCCGACTGGCTGACCCGCACCGCCTTGTGTGCCGAAGCGCGGGAAGGGCGCTTGTACCTGTTCATGCCACCCCTGTCGCGGCTTGAGGACTACCTTGAGCTGGTGGCGGTGATCGAGGCCAGTGCGAGCGAACTCAATTGCCCGGTGATCCTCGAAGGCTACGAGCCGCCCGCCGACTCACGCTTGCTCAACTTCAAGGTTACGCCTGATCCGGGCGTGATCGAGGTCAATGTGCAGCCGTCGGCCAGTTGGGACGAGTTGGTCGAACGCACCGAGTTTCTCTATGAACAGGCTCGCCAGACGCGTCTGATCAGCGAAAAATTCATGGTCGACGGGCGTCACACCGGCACCGGGGGCGGCAATCACTTTGTGCTCGGCGGTGCCACTCCGGCAGACTCACCCTTTCTGCGGCGCCCGGGTTTGTTGCGCAGCCTGATCAGCTATTGGCACAACCATCCGTCATTGTCCTATCTGTTTTCCGGCCTGTTCATCGGGCCGACGTCTCAGGCGCCACGGGTCGATGAAGCGCGCAATGACGCACTGTACGAGCTGGAAATCGCTTTTGCGCAGATGCCCGAACCCGGCGAGCCGTGCGCACCGTGGCTGGTGGACCGGTTACTGCGCAACCTGCTGATCGACGTGACCGGCAACACCCATCGCGCCGAGTTCTGCATCGACAAGTTGTATTCGCCGGATGGCCCTGCCGGGCGTCTGGGCTTGCTGGAGCTGCGCGCATTCGAAATGCCGCCACATGCGCGCATGAGCCTGGTCCAGCAGCTGTTGCTGCGGGCACTGGTAGCGCGCTTCTGGCGCGAGCCCTATGCACCGAAGCGTCTGGCCCGCTGGGGCACTGAACTGCATGACCGCTTCATGCTGGCGCATTTCATCGAACAGGACTTTGCCGATGTGCTGGTCGAACTCAATGCTGCGGGTTATCCGCTGCGTGCCGAATGGTTCGCGGCGCATTTCGAGTTCCGTTTCCCCAAGGTCGGCGATTACGCGGTCAAGGGTATTGAACTGGAACTGCGCCAGGCTCTCGAGCCTTGGCATGTGCTGGGTGAGGAGGGCAGTGGCGGTGGCAACGTGCGCTATGTCGACTCGTCTCTGGAGCGCCTGCAGGTCAAGGTCAGCGGCATGAGCGCTGAACGCTATCGGCTGACTTGCAATGGTGTGGCCGTGCCGTTGCAGCCGACCGGGCGAGTGGGCGAGTTTGTCGCCGCCGTACGTTATCGCGCCTGGCAACCGGCCAACTGCCTGCAGCCCACCATACCGGTGCATGCACCTTTGGTATTTGACCTGCTCGATACCTGGATGGGTCGTTCGCTGGGCGGTTGTCAGTACCACGTGGCGCATCCAGGTGGGCGCAATTACGAAACCCAGCCGGTCAATGCCAACGAAGCCCAGAGCCGACGCCAGGCGCGCTTTTTCCGCCTTGGGCACAGCCCGGGCAACGTACCGGTGCCAGCGTTGCAGATCGACCCTGAATTGCCCTTTACCCTGGATCTGCGCCGCTACTGAGCGCTACTCTGAAATGACTTGCAGCCTTCGAGCACTGCCATGCCTGACCTGTTTGATGCCTACCCGCTGAACCCGGGGGCGTACCACGAAATGCTCGAGGCCCAAGGCAAGGTGCGTGGCCATTGGCAGCCGGTGTGTGATTACCTGCAGCGTAGTGGACCGGCGCAGCTGGCTCAGCGTCAGGCCTCGCTGACTCGACAGCTGCAGGAAAACGGCGTTACCTACAACATCTATGCCGACCCGAAAGGCGCCGACCGCCCCTGGGAACTGGACCTGCTACCGCACCTGTTGCCCGCCGCTGAATGGCAACAGCTGGCCACCGGCGTTGCCCAGCGTGCCCGCTTGCTCAATGCGCTGCTGGCTGACATTTATGGTCCGCAACGGCTGATCAGCGAGGGCTTGCTGCCTAGCGAACTGATCTACGGACACAACAATTTCCTCTGGCCCTGCCAAGGCATCAGCCCGCCCGACGGCACCTTCCTGCATGTCTACGCGGTGGACCTGGCACGGGCGCCGGACGGTCGCTGGTGGGTGACCGCCGATCGCACCCAGGCGCCTTCCGGTGCCGGTTATGCACTGGAAAACCGCACCATCGTTTCCCGTGCATTGCCGGAGCTGTACCGGGACCTGCGGGTGCAGCATCTGGCGGGTTTCTTTCGTACCTTGCAGCAGACCCTGGTGCGTCTGGCGCCGAGCGAGAACGAAGTGCCGCTGGTGGTCCTGCTGACGCCGGGGCGTTTCAACGAGAGCTATTTCGAGCACCTGTATCTGGCGCGCCAGCTGGGCTATCCCCTGGTGGAGGGCAGTGATCTGACCGTGCGCGACGCTACGGTGTACCTCAAGACCCTCAGCGGTCTGCGCCGGGTCCACGCGATCATGCGCCGCCTGGATGATGACTTCTGCGACCCGCTGGAGCTGCGCACCGATTCGGCTTTGGGCGTACCCGGGTTGCTTGATGCGGTGCGTCAGGGCCGGGTGCTGGTGGCCAACGCCCTGGGCAGCGGTGTGTTGGAGTCACCCGGGCTGCTGGGCTTTCTGCCAGCGATCAATCAGCGCCTGTTTGGCGAAGACCTCAGTTTGCCGTCGATTGCCACCTGGTGGTGCGGGGAGCCTGCGGTGATGGCGCAGGCGCTGGAGCAGTTGCCACAGTTGCTGGTCAAGCCGGCGTTTCCTTCGCAGAGTTTCACGCCGGTGTTCGGTCGTGATCTGAATCATGCTCAGCGCCAGGCACTTGCCGAACGGATTCAGGCGCGCCCCTATGCTTATGTCGCCCAGGCGCTGGCGCAGTTGTCCCAGGCGCCGGTATGGCAGCAGGAGCAAGGCCAGTTGCAGTCGCGGGCCATTGGCATGCGTGTCTATGCGGTGGCCTCGGCCGAGGGTTACCGGGTGCTGCCCGGCGGTCTGACGCGGGTCGCGGCGCTGGCTGACGCCGAAGTGGTGTCGATGCAGCGAGGCGGTGCCAGCAAGGACGTCTGGGTGCTGGGGGAGACGGCACCAAGCGGCGAGCAATGGCGGACCCAACGTAACCTTGGCGTGGCTGATCTGGTCCGCCAGGACCCCTACCTGCCATCGCGGGTGGTGGAGAACCTGTTCTGGTTCGGGCGCTATTGCGAACGCTGCGATGCCAGTGCGCGTTTGCTGCGGATCATCCTCACCCGTTACCTGGACGGTGATGATCCGTTGGCGCTGCAAGCGGCAGTGACCTTGGCCGATGAACTCTCGTTGCTGCCGGAAGAGGGCAAACTAACCGAGCGTTTGCGGACTGCACTGGTCGACAGCGACTGGGCCTTCAGCCTCAAGGCCAACTTGCAGCGCTTGCAGTGGGCGGCTTCGCAAGTGCGCGGCAAACTCTCGCGGGAGAACTGGCAGGCGTTGGTGGAGCTGCAGCGCGAAGCGCAAAGCCTTGATGATGACGCTGCGGACTTTGGCGAGCAGGTGGATTTTCTCAATCGGCTGGTGATGTCCATGGCAGCACTATCCGGCTTTGCCCTGGACGACATGACCCGTGACGAAGGCTGGCGCTTTTTGATGATCGGTCGGCGGATCGAGCGTTTGCAATCGTTGTGTAGCAGCCTGGCGGCTTTTCTTCGTGGACCTGCTGTGACTGATCAGGCCGGACTTGAGTGGCTGTTGGAGTTGGGCAATAGCAGCATCACCTACCGCTCGCGCTACCTGGCGGTGGCGCAGTTGATTCCGGTGCTCGATTTGCTGTTGCTCGATGAACAGAATCCCCATGCGGTGGTGTTCCAGCTCAACCTGCTGGTGCGCGCCTACCGGCGCTTGTGTGATGAGTTCGCCAGCACTGCGGACCCAGGCCTGGCGTTGTTGGCGCAGCAGCTCAAGCATTTCGATTTGCGCAGCCTGGAGGGTTCGCTGTTCGGCAGTGCCAGCGTGCATGCGGTGTTGACCGGGCTGGCTGACCTGCTGCAAGCCATCGCCGAGGCCAGCGGTGAGATTTCCGAGCGCCTGGCCTTGAGGCACTTCGCCCATGTCGACGATGTCAGTCAGCAAACGGTATCGGTCTGATGAGCGCTTACTACCAGGTTATCCACGACACCCATTATCGCTACGACAGCCCGGTGTCGTTGGCCCAGCAGCTGGCGCACTTGTGGCCGCGGCCCTGTGCCTGGCAGCGGTGTAGTGCGCAGGATCTACAGGTCAGTCCGACACCGACGCAACGACGCGATGAGTCGGATGTATTCGGTAATCCGCTTACCCGCCTGGCCTTTGAACGCCCGCATGAGCAGCTACGGGTGGTGGCGCGCTTGCAGATCGAAGTATTGCCCCGCGGCGAGCCGCAGTTCAGTGCATCACCTGCCTGGGAGCAGGTACGTGATGCCCTGACTTACGCCAGCCAGCCGCTTACGGGTGAGCTCCTGGAGGCTTGTCGCTACCGTTTCGAATCGCCGTATGTACGACTCAAGCAGCGCTTCGTGGCATTTAGCGAGTCGTGCTTTGCGCCTGGGCAGCCGATGCTGACGGGCGTTCAGGCATTGATGGAAAAGATCTTCAGCGAGTTCACTTTCGATGCCGAGGCGACCCAGGTTGCCACGCCATTGGTGGAGGTGCTTGAGCGTCGTCGCGGTGTCTGTCAGGACTTCGCCCATCTGATGCTCGCCTGCCTGCGCTCCCGAGGGCTGGCAGCGCGTTACGTCAGTGGTTATTTGCTGACCCGCCCGCCGCCAGGGCAACCGCGCCTGGTGGGTGCAGACGCCTCGCATGCCTGGGTCTCGGTTTACTGTCCGACCCAGGGCTGGGTCGATTTTGACCCCACCAACAATCTGCGTCCCGCGCTGGAGCACATCACTCTGGCCTGGGGCCGGGACTTTTCCGATGTGTCGCCGTTGCGCGGGGTGATCCTCGGTGGCGGCAGTCATGACCCGCAGGTGCAGGTCACGGTTATGCCGCTGGAAGAAGGGCAGCCTTAGTCAGGTTTCTTGTCGACCCACTTTGGCAAGACCGGTGCATGGTAACTGTCCATGGCAGTCAGCAGTTCGGCGGGGGTATCGGCCAGTTTCAGCATGGCGCGGTGCTGTGGACGCACGAAACCTTCTTCCACGACGTGGTCAAGGAAGCTGCCCAGTTTGCTGTAGAAGCCGTTGACGTCGAGCAGGCCCAGCGGCTTGGCGTGGTAGCCCAGCTGGCCCCAGGTCCATACTTCGAACAGCTCTTCCAGGGTGCCCAGGCCGCCGGGCAGGGCCACGAAGGCGTCACTCAATTCGGCCATGCGCGCTTTGCGTGCGTGCATGCCATCGACGATTTCCAGGCGGGTCAGGCCACTGTGGCCAACTTCGGCGTCTTTCAGCGCCTGGGGAATGATGCCGATCACTTCGCCACCCGCGGCCATGGCCGCATCGGCAACGATACCCATCAGGCCAACCGCACCGCCGCCATACACCAGGGTCAGGCCGCGCTGGGCGATGGCCTGGCCGAGGGCGATGGCCGCTTCCCGATAGGCCGGGTTGACGCCGGTGCTGGCGCCACAGAACACACAAACGGAACGTACTGACATTGCTTCTCTCCGGTTACAAGCGGACACAGAGTATGCGTCTGGCCGGTAGCTTCCAAGTCGGCAATGTGGCATTAACTGCAGGTTGCCCGTTACTCCGGTCGGGCGAACTCGCAGGTCGCGCCGCTGGCTCCACAGGCGTAGGCGGCCAGCAGGCTGTTCATCAAGCTACCAAGGGACATGTTTTTTGCTCCTGAATGAGAGGTTGTCTCATCCTCCCTTAATGGCGCATGATGTGCACTTTGATTGGCTGTATACAATCCATAGAACAATTCTACTGTCTGGCCCTTGGCCATCCCCTTGATATATATCAGGGAAGGGCTGAAGGGATTCAGGCAGTCTGCAAACTGATCAAAACCCTGCCAAGGAGATTCACGATGTTTGCCAAAGTTGTAGCCGTATCCTTGCTGACCCTCGCCAGCGCCTCTGTCTTTGCAGCTGAGTGCTCGGTGACTGTCGACTCGACCGACCAGATGTCCTTCAACACCAAGGAAATCACCGTCGACAAGAGCTGCAAGGAATTCACCCTGAAACTGACCCACTCCGGCAACCTGCCGAAGAACGTCATGGGCCACAACCTGGTGATCAGCAAAGAAGCTGACATGCAGCCGATCGCGACCGACGGTCTGAGCGCCGGTATCGATAAGGACTACCTGAAGGAAGGCGACGCGCGCGTGATTGCTCACACCAAAGTGATCGGCGCCAAGGAAACCGACTCGGTGACCTTCGATGTGTCCAAGCTCGATGCCAACGAGAAGTACGGCTTCTTCTGCTCGTTCCCAGGCCACATCTCGATGATGAAAGGCACCGTTACGCTGAAGTAATGTCTTGAACTGACTGTAGGAGCGGATTTATCCGCGAAGGACTGTGCAGTTCATTCCTGGGGCCGCGTTGCGGCCCATCGCGGATGAATCCGCTCCTACAGTGCTTACGGCGCGAACGGCATCTCGCGCTTGTGCTGGGTCTTGCGGTAGGTGCCGCTAATGATGTCGAACGCTTCCTGACTCACCGGCTCGCCCTGCAGGAAGGCATCAATCTGCGAATAGGTCACGCCATGCGACGCTTCGTCCGGCTTGCCCGGGGCCAGGTCTTCAAGGTCCGCGGTCGGTACTTTCTCCACCAGTGATTCCGGGGCGCCAAAGCTGCGCGCGATCGCCCGTACCTGGTTTTTCACCAGCCCGCTCAAGGGCGCCAGGTCGCAGGAACCATCACCGAATTTGGTAAAGAAACCCATCACCGCCTCGGCGGCATGGTCGGTGCCGATCACCA
Source organism: Pseudomonas sp. (assembly GCA_036643775.1). Lineage (GTDB taxonomy): Bacteria > Pseudomonadota > Gammaproteobacteria > Pseudomonadales > Pseudomonadaceae > Aquipseudomonas. The sequence continues at coordinate 19,953 of JAVXRI010000050.1, forward strand.
GGCCCTGACGGGCACCAGCGATGGTGTACTGGGCGACCATGCGCATGCGCGCCTTGGTGTTGCCCACCACGAAGTCGACCATTGCTGGCGCGCCGCCTTCCAGCGCCTTGACCTCGGCGGCCAGGGCGCGAACGGCCGGGGCGATGTCCACAGTGTGTACTTCGTCAGCCTTGATCACTTCCAGGCAGGCCTGGGCATCGTGCTCATCCTGTTGAACCTGGTAGGGCAGGCGCACGGCGATGAAACAATAGGCCGTGTCGCCGGTCTCGCTGCGCAGCTCATTGATCGCCCGCTGCGCCAGCAGGGCAGCGGTCAGCGAATCGACGCCGCCACTGATACCCAGCACCAGGGTTTTCAGCCGGGCGTTGTTCAGGCATTGCTTGATGAACGCCACGCGCCGGCTCACTTCGGCATCGAGCGCGGCGCGGTCGGCGAAGGGCGGCTGGACCTTGAGCGCTTGCGCAATCTCTCGCTGGACGGCTTGCATGAATTACTCCTTGGGCACTTTGAAGACGTGGCGCAGGTAGGCGACGAAGTTTTCGTCACGGCATTGGGTCTTGGCGGCCTCGTCGGAAATCTTGGCGACAGGCTGGCCATTGCAGTCGGTCATTTTAAGCACGATGTTCATCGGCGCCACCCCGGGAATGTCACAGGTCAGGTTGGTGCCAATGCCAAAGCTGACGTTGATCCGACCGCGCAGGGCACGGAAGATCTCCAGGGATTTGGTCAGGTTCAGACCATCGGAGAACACCAGGGTCTTGGTCATCGGGTCGATGCCCAGCTTGCGGTAGTGGTCGATGGCCTTTTCCGCCCAGCGCACCGGGTCGCCCGAGTCATGGCGCAGGCCGTCGAACAGCTTGGCGAAGAACAGGTCGAAATCGCCAAGGAAGGCATCCATGGTGATGCAGTCGGTCAAGGCGATGCCTAGCAATCCACGGTATTCGCGTACCCAGCAGTCGAGTGCGGCGATCTGGCTGTCGATCAAGCGTGGCCCCAATTGCTGGTGGGCCATGATCCATTCGTGGGCCATGGTCCCCAACGGCTTGATATCCAGTTTTCGTGCCAGGTGGACGTTGCTGGTGCCGACGAAGCGCGCGGGGAAATCCTCTTTCAGGACCCGCACAACTTCTTCCTGGACCTTGTAGGAAAAGCGTCGGCGCGTGCCGAAATCAGCCACCTGCAATTCAGCCAGCTCATCGCTGCTGGCATGGGCTTTCAACCAGTCGAACTTGCGGTAGAGCTGATCGCGGGCCTCGCTGAGCCTGGCCTGGGGGTAGCGATGGCGATTGCGTACTTCGCTGATGATCGCCAGCAACGGCACTTCGAAGAGGATCACGTGCAGCCATGGACCGCGTATACGCAGGTACAGCTCATCGTTTTCGATGCCCAGTTGCAGGTAGCGCAAATTGAAGCGGAACAGGCCGAGAAAGCGCAGGAAATCCGGCTTTATGAAACTGATCTGTTCGAGAAAACCCAGTTGGCCATTAGCCAGGCTCAGTTCACACAGCTTGTCGATCTGCTCGCGTATCTGCGCCAGATAGGGGCGCAGGTCTTCGCCATTGCGGCAGCGAAACTCCCATTCGACATCGACGTTGGGATAGTTGTGCAGCACGGCCTGCATCATGCTCAGCTTGTAGAAATCCGTGTCGAGCAGGTTCTGCACGATGCGATCGGCGAAGGCGCTCTCGCTCATAAGGGGCTCCGTAAGGGGCGCGCGCCATCAACTGCCAGCAAACGACGCACAGACCTTGCCATTGTGCCAGCCTTTTTCCGCAGACGCGCAGGCATGCCTCGGGTACATCGGTAGCAGCCTACAGTTAGCAGCACTTTCCCGGTTCAGCGGCTAGCCTGTAATGGTGCCCGCTGTAGCAGTCGCGCACCAAGGATGTGCAGTTCGGTTACGCATCCTGTTACAGGCTGGTTGCACGTAAACACTTGCCGGGGTTGCAATGATGGCACTGGGTGGTTGCTCTTTTGCGCTGGGGGTGGTGGCGCTTGCCGTGAGGCAGACGGTTGCACAGCCAGTAAAAAAAGGACGCGGCCCAGGCCCCGGCAACTTCTTCACGAGTTTTTCCAGAATAAAAAACCAATGGCACGGCCCTTGCTCAGAGCAATTGCTGAAAGTTGTAGTGCCAACCAAAAAAACTCCAAGGAGCACCACCTCATGTCGCAGACGTTTTACAAGAAAGGCTTTCTGGCCCTTGCCGTAGCTACGGCGCTGGGTGTTTCTTCGTATGTTCAGGCCGACATCAAGATCGGTGTAGCAGGGCCTATGACTGGTCCAAGCGCAGCGTTTGGCGAGCAGTACATGAAAGGTGCACAGGCGGCGGCTGATGCCATCAATGCCACGGGCGGTATCAACGGCGAGAAGATCGTGCTGGTAGCAGGTGACGATGCCTGTGAACCGAAGCAGGCCGTAGCCGTGGCCAACCGTCTGGTTGATCAGGACAAGGTCGCCGGGGTGGTCGGGCACTTCTGCTCGTCCAATACCATCCCCGCTTCCGAGGTGTATGACGAAGCCGGGGTGATCTCCATCACTCCGGGCTCGACCAACCCAAAGGTTACCGAGCGCGGCCTGAGCGCCATGTTCCGCATGTGCGGGCGTGACGACCAGCAGGGCATCGTCGCCGGCGATTACATCGTCGACGTGCTCAAGGGCAAGAAAGTCGCTGTCCTGCATGACAAGGACACCTACGGTCAGGGCCTGGCGGACGCGACCAAGGCGCAGCTTGAAAAACGCGGTGTGAAACCTGTTCTTTACGAAGGCCTGACCCGTGGCGAGAAAGACTTCAGCGCTGTGGTTACCAAGATCCGCTCCACCGGCGCCGACGTTGTCTACTTCGGTGGCCTGCACCCGGAAGCCGGCCCGCTGGTTCGGCAGATGCGTGAGCAGGGCCTCAAAGACGTCAAATTCATGTCCGATGACGGCATCGTCACTGACGAGCTGGTCACCACCGCCGGTGGCGCACAGTACGTCGATGGCGTGTACATGACCTTCGGCGCCGACCCACGCCTGCTGCCTGACAGCAAGGCGGTAGTGGATGCCTTCCGCAAGACCGGTTATGAACCTGAGGGCTACACCCTGTACGCCTATGCATCGCTTCAGGCTCTGGCCGCAGGCTTCAACGGCGCCAAGTCGAACAAGGGCGAGGACGCTGCCAAGTGGCTCAAGGCCAACCCGGTGAATACCGTGATGGGCGAGAAGACCTGGGACAGCAAGGGCGACCTGAAAGTCTCCGACTACGTGGTCTACCAGTGGGACAAGGACGGCAAGTATCACCAACTGGAAAAACAAAAATAACAACGGTATCCGACCCGGGCCTGCGCCCGGGTCGCTACCCGGTTTTGCGCCGTACCTGTCTTTTCTCGTAGATCTGCACAACTCTGCGCTGCGGGCCGCTTCATCCGGGGCTCACCGTAGTCGGCGCTTGTGCAATCTCAAATACGTGAGATTGCGTTATGGATGGTATTTTTCTGCAGCAACTGATCAACGGCCTGACCCTCGGGTCGGTCTATGGTCTGATCGCCATCGGCTACACAATGGTCTATGGCATTATCGGCATGATCAACTTCGCGCACGGCGAGGTGTATATGATTTCCGCTTACCTGGCGGCGATCAGTCTGGCATTGCTGGCGTACTTCGGTATCGAATCCTTCCCGCTGCTGATGCTCGGGACGCTGATCTTCACCATTGTGGTTACAGGCGTTTATGGCTGGACCATCGAACGCATCGCCTACAAACCCCTGCGTAACTCCACTCGCCTGGCACCCTTGATCAGTGCCATCGGTATTTCACTGATCCTGCAGAACTACGCGCAGATCAGCCAGGGTGCGCGCCAGCAAGGCGTACCGACCCTGCTCGAAGGCGCCTGGCGCCTGGAAGTGGGCTCCGGTTTCGTCCAGCTGACCTACACCAAGATCTTCATCCTGGTCGCCGCTTTCGTCGGCATGGCCGCGCTGACCTACATCATCAAGTTCACCAAACTGGGGCGCATGTGCCGTGCTACCCAGCAGGATCGCAAGATGGCGTCGATCCTCGGTATCAACACTGACCGGGTGATCTCCTACGTGTTCGTCATCGGTGCGGTGATGGCCGCCCTGGCCGGCGTCCTGATCACCATGAACTACGGCACCTTCGACTTCTATGCCGGCTTCATCATCGGCATCAAGGCCTTCACCGCAGCGGTACTGGGCGGCATCGGCTCGTTACCGGGCGCCATGCTCGGCGGGATCATCCTCGGCATCTCCGAGTCGCTGTTCTCCGGGTTGATCAACTCCGACTACAAAGACGTGTTCAGTTTCTCCCTGCTGGTGCTGATTCTGATCTTCCGTCCCCAAGGCCTGCTGGGTCGCCCACTCGTGGCGAAGGTGTAAGTATGTCTGCTGCCAAATCCACTTCATTCGATCTCAAGCGCAGCCTGATTGACGCGATTCTCGCCGGGCTGATTTCCCTGATTGTGTTCGGGCCTATCGTCGGCGTGGTGCTCGACGGCTACAGCTTCAATATGGAACCGACCCGGGTCGCCTGGCTGGTGGCTGGGGTGATGGTCGGCCGTTTCGTCCTCAGTCTGTTCCTGCAGACCCCCAAGGGTCAGTCGATCCTGCAGGGCTTCGAAGGTAGCGGTTCCGGTGTGCATGTGCTCGCGCCGGACTACAAGTCACGGCTGCGCTGGATCATTCCGGCGCTGATCGTGATCGCCATCGTGTTCCCGTTCTTTGCCAACAAGTACCTGCTGACCGTGGTCATCCTCGGCCTGATCTATGTGCTGCTGGGGCTGGGCCTGAACATCGTGGTGGGCCTTGCCGGCCTGCTCGACCTCGGCTACGTGGCGTTCTATGCCATCGGTGCCTACGGCCTGGCGCTGGGCTACCAGTACCTGGGCCTGGGCTTCTGGACCGTGTTGCCACTGGCGGCCATCGCGGCGGCGTTAGCGGGGTGCATATTGGGCTTCCCGGTACTGCGGATGCACGGCGACTACCTGGCCATCGTGACCCTGGGCTTCGGTGAAATCATTCGGCTGATACTCAACAACTGGCTGTCGTTCACCGGCGGTCCGAACGGTATGCCGGTGCCGTCGCCGACCTTCATGGGCCTGGAGTTCGGGCGTCGGGCCAAGGATGGGGGCGTGCCGTTCCACGAGTTCTTCGGCATCGACTACAACCCCAACGTGAAATTCCTGTTCATCTACATCGTGCTGTTCCTCGTGGTCCTGGCCGTGCTGTACATCAAGCATCGCCTGACCCGCATGCCGGTCGGCCGCGCCTGGGAAGCGCTGCGCGAAGACGAGATTGCCTGCCGCTCCATGGGCCTGAACCATGTACTGGTCAAGCTCTCGGCGTTCACCCTTGGTGCTTCCACCGCCGGCCTTGCCGGGGTGTTTTTCGCCAGCTACCAGGGCTTCGTCAACCCGTCCTCGTTCACCTTCTTCGAGTCGGCGCTGATCCTGGCGATCGTGGTGCTCGGGGGCATGGGCTCGACCGTCGGTGTGGTGATCGCTGCGTTTGTCCTGACCGTGGCCCCGGAGCTGCTGCGCAGCTTCTCCGAGTACCGGGTACTGCTGTTCGGCGTGCTTATGGTGTTGATGATGATCTGGAGACCGCGCGGCCTGATTCGTATCAGCCGTACCGGTGTAGTTCCGCGTAAAGGAGTGGCGCCATGAGCGATGACGTGATTCTCTCGGTCGAAAACCTGATGATGCATTTTGGTGGGATCAAGGCGCTCAGCGATGTCAGCCTCAAGGTCAAGCGCAACCAGATCTTCGCCCTGATCGGCCCCAACGGCGCCGGCAAGACCACCGTGTTCAACTGCCTGACCGGCTTCTACAAGGCCAGTGGCGGCAAGATCGAACTGAACATGCGCGGTACCCGCACCAATGTGATTCAGCTGCTTGGCGAACGCTTCCAGCTGGGCGATTTCGTTTCGCCCAAGCGCTTCATCGGCCGCCTGCACTACAAGATGTTCGGCGGCACCCACCTGGTCAACCGCGCAGGGCTGGCACGGACCTTCCAGAACATTCGCCTGTTCAAGGAAATGTCGGTGGTGGAGAACCTGCTGGTGGCCCAGCACATGTGGGTCAATCGCAGCCTGCTGGCTGGCGTGCTCAACACCAAGGGCTACCGCAAGGCTGAAAGCGATGCCCTCGATCATGCGTTCTACTGGCTGGAAGTGGTCGACCTGGTCGACTGCGCCAACCGCCTGGCCGGCGAGCTGTCCTACGGGCAGCAGCGGCGCCTGGAAATCGCCCGGGCCATGTGCACACGGCCACAGATTATCTGCCTGGACGAACCGGCAGCGGGCCTTAACCCGCAAGAGACCGAAGCCCTGAGCAAGATGATTCGGGTATTGCGCGACGAGCACGACCTGACGGTGGTATTGATCGAACATGACATGGGCATGGTGATGAGCATTTCCGACCATATCGTCGTGCTCGACCACGGCAACGTAATCGCCGAGGGCGCCCCGCAGGATATCCGTCACAACCCGACGGTAATTGCCGCTTACCTGGGCGCCGATGAAGAGGAACTGGTATGAGTGCACCGATCCTCGAACTGAAAGAGATTGACGTGTTCTACGGGCCGATCCAGGCCCTGAAGAAAGTTTCCATGCATATCGATGAAGGCGAGACGGTGAGCCTGATCGGCTCCAACGGTGCCGGCAAGTCGACCCTGTTGATGTCGATCTTCGGTCAGCCGCGGGCGGCGAGCGGGCAGATTGTCTATCGCGGCACCGATATCACCCACAAGTCTTCCCACTACATTGCCTCCAACGGTATTGCCCAGTCGCCGGAAGGGCGGCGGGTGTTCCCGGACATGTCGGTGGAAGAGAACCTGATGATGGGCACTATCCCCATTGGCGACAAGTTTGCCAATGAGGACATGCAGCGCATGTTCGAGCTGTTCCCGCGGCTCAAGGAACGGCGCAATCAGCGCGCCATGACCATGTCGGGTGGTGAGCAGCAGATGCTCGCTATCGCCCGGGCGCTGATGAGCCGGCCCAAGCTGTTGCTGCTCGACGAGCCGTCTCTGGGGCTGGCGCCGATTGTGGTCAAGCAGATCTTCGCTACCTTGCGTGAACTGGCCAAGACCGGCATGACCATCTTCCTGGTGGAGCAAAACGCCAACCATGCACTCAAGCTCTCGGACCGTGCCTATGTGATGGTCAACGGTCAGATCCGTTTGACCGGTACCGGCCAGGAGCTGTTGGTCAACGAGGAGGTGCGTAACGCCTATCTTGGCGGGCATTGATCCGACCAGGCAAAAAAGGCCCTGCACTGCAGGGCTTTTTTTTGTCCACAGCTTTGTGGAAAACCTTACGGGCACTTCCTTTGAGGCGCGACACAAAGTCGCTGCAAGCAGATGTTTTTGCAAGCTTTGGAGTTGTCCACCATTGGTGTGGAAGCGGCTGTGGGTAACTTGGTGGCACCTTGCTGGAAGCCTTTAATTACAAGGCTTTCAGTCCTATGGTTGTTTTTTGATCAAGTGTTCAGGAAAGATTTTCAGTGGCCGTTGTCAAGTCTTTTGTAATCGGTAAAACCCACCTTGAAACCTAGGGGGAAGGCTGTGGATAAGTCTGTGGGCAAGCATTGGAAAGAACGCTGCAAGCGCCGTTTCCGAAGGCCTTGAGCCATCATCGGAAATACCACCGATGCACCCTGAATTGTCCTGAGGTCAATCTGCAGACTTGTGGTCAAGGAAAATACTTGTCGATCCCGCTGCGATGTCCGAATTACGGGCCCTGAAGTTGCCCCCATTGTTTGTGCAAGAGCCTGTGGATAAGGTGAGCAAACTTTGCTCCAGCCCATATGGATCAAGGTGTTGGCGCGTTTGATCGTTTTTTGTACAGTGCATGTGTGCTTGCTGGCAGGATTATCGGCGGGCATTCTGCTGATCCGTGATCTCGACCTTGCAAGGAGTACCCGATGACTTCCACCGTATTCATCACTGGCGCGACCTCTGGTTTCGGCGAAGCCTGCGCTCGCCGATTCGCCGAGGCCGGCTGGTCACTGGTGTTGACCGGTCGCCGTCAGGAGCGCCTGGATGCGCTATGTGAAGAACTGTCGAAAAAGACCGAAGTGCATGGCCTGGTGCTCGACGTGCGTGACCGCAAGGCCATGGAGGCGGCGGTTGCCAGCCTGCCGCCGTCGTTCGCCAAGCTGCGCGGGCTGATCAACAACGCAGGTCTGGCCCTCGGCGCCGACCCGGCACCCAAGTGCGATCTGGACGACTGGGAAACCATGGTCGACACCAACATCAAGGGCTTGATGTTCAGCACTCGGCTGTTGTTGCCACGGCTGATCGCGCATGGCCGCGGCGCGACCATTCTCAACGTGGGTTCGGTGGCGGGTAACTATCCGTATCCGGGCAGCCATGTGTATGGCGGTACCAAGGCCTTTGTCGGGCAGTTCTCCTTGAGCCTGCGCTGCGACCTGCAAGGCACCGGTGTGCGTGTGAGCAACATTGAGCCGGGACTGTGCGAAAGCGAGTTTTCCCTGGTGCGCTTCGGCGGCGACCAGGCGCGCTACGATGCCACTTATGCCGGTGCCGAAGCGATCCAGCCGCAGGACATTGCCGAGACCATCTTCTGGATCATGAACCAGCCGGCGCATATCAACATCAACAGCCTGGAGCTGATGCCGGTGAGCCAGGCGTGGGCAGGGTTCTCGATCGACCGTTCCGGTAAGGCTTGAGGGCCTCATCGCCAGCAAGGCCGGCTCCCACAGGGGGTTACCGAAAACTGTGTGGGAGCCGGCCTTACCGGCGATTGACGTCAGATCTGACGCTGCAGTCCTTCCAGACAGGTTGCCAGATGATAAGGCGTGGTCGACGGCATATCGCTGCGGTTGACCGCGCCACTGGCGTCGCGGCTCTCGTACCAGCCGCCGTCGTGCAGGAACCGTTGCTGCAGTACCTTCAACTGAGCCAAGACCTTGCCGGCGCTGCCAGGGCGCAACGCCAGGGCACGCAGGTACTCGGCCTGCGCCCAGATGCGCTGGCTGGCGTCACGCACCTGGCCGTCGGCGCTGAGCATGGCCAGCGCCGCCTGATCTTTCACCCCGCATTGTTCGGCATAGCTGAATGCCCGGTCGAGGGATGCATGCAACGGGCTACCGCGCAGCAGCGCTGAAGAATCCAGCAGATAGAACCATTCGAACTGGTGGCCGGGTTCGAACCAGTTATCCACAGCACCGCGCGGCTTCTCCAGCATCACCCCATGTTCGGGATCGATGAAGTGCTGTTGCATGGCATCAGCCAGCGCCAGCAGGGCGCTTTGCACCTGTTCATCGTCACGCACTGCCAGCGTCGCGAGAAATGCTTCCGCCAGGTGCATCAACGGATTCTGCAAAGGACCGCTGCCCAGATTCGACCAGTCTTCATCGAGACTGGCTTCATACAAACCGTCATCCCGGCCAAAGCGTTCGGAGACCACGCTCAGGGCGGCATTGAGGGTGGACTCGACCAACTGCTCGCGAACCTGCCCCCAGTAGTGCGCGCAGGCAAAGATGATGAACGCATGGGTGTACAGGTCCTTGCGCCGATCCAGCGGTTTGCCTTGCGCATCGATGCTGTAGAACCAGCCACCATGTTCGGCATCGTGGAAGTGCCGTTGCAGCGAGCGAAACAGTGCGGCAGCGCGTTCACGCGCACCAGGCTGCTCGATCCGGCTGCTGAACAGGTACAGCTGACGGGCACAGGCCATGGCCCGGTAGCGTTGCACGGGCAGCGGCTGGTGCTGAGGGTCGAGCGCTTCGAAAGGCAGGGCCATTTCTGCATTCCAGCCCGGGCCTTGCCAGAGCGGCACGATGCGCTGGGTAAAGTGCGTCTGCACCTGTTCAAACAGGGCAGGCAGTTCAGGCTGGGCGGTACGGAGGTCGGGCATGGAGAAGAATCGTCGCGATCGGTGCGTTTGCGCGCATGGTAGCAGGAAACGGCGCCCTTACAGGGTACTGAGCCCCTGCCAATGCTTGGCGCCGACAAAGATGAAGCGCAGTTGCTGAGTGATCTTGTCCTGGGCGCTCAATGTTTGTCCGGCGTCTTCAGCGGGCTCGTCGATCAGTTCCGGCAAGGTGGCAAATACGGTTTTCACGACCAGATCAGCTATCACCGAGAGGGCTGCGTTATCCAGGTGCTGCCAGCGCGGCATGCGCGCAAGGTCAGTGGCGAGGTCCGAGCTGATGCCCTGGCGCAGGGTGGCGATCGCCTGGCGCACGGGTTGCGAGCCGCCATACTGCTCGCGCGCGAGGAACAGGAACTGCGCCCGATTGGCTGCGACCACGTCGAGGAAGATGCGCACCGAGGCGTCGGTAATGCCGCCAAGTTCGAGTTCGTTATGGCGGACCAGGCGAATGGTCTGGCGAAAGGTCTCGCCGACTTCATTGACCAGGGCCAGGCCGAGCTGGTCCATATCGGAAAAATGACGGTAGAAACCCGTAGGCACGATCCCCGCGCATTTGCTTACTTCGCGCAGGCTGATACTGCCGAAGCCCCGGCCACTTTCCATCAGGTGGCGGGCGGCATCCAGGAGGGCTTGGCGGGTCTGTTGCTTTTGTTCGGCGCGCGGCAGCATGGCGAGTATCGGCTGGCAGTGAAACAGCCCTGCACTCTAATAGCCTGCGCCAGGAAAAACAAAGCCCGGTCAATTGACCGGGCTTGGAGGGGAACCGTTGCAAGGCTGGGATCTCTTGTTGTCTGGCATAGGCTTAGCTCACACGTTGGTTCTTTTCGATCAGACGGTCAGAACCACCTTCGGCTACACGGTTGGTGCGTTCCAGCAGACGATCGGAACCGCCTTCGGCTACACGGTTGGTGCGTTCCAGCAGACGATCAGAACCGCCTTCGGCTACGCGATTGGTGCGCTCCAGCAGACGATCAGATCCGCCTTCGGCTACACGGTTGGTGCGTTCCAGCAGACGATCGGAGCCACCTTCGGCTACGCGATTGCGTTCTTGCAGGCGATCCGAACCACCTTCGGCCAGGGTGTTCAGCGGTTGCGAGATCACCGCAGAGCTGGAGCGGGATTCGGCGGTCAGGCTTTGTTCGCTGGCAGGAATGGCGAAGGCATTGGCGGCCAGGATGGACAGGGACAGGCTAAGCAGTAATTGGCGTTTCATTGTTCGGTGCTCCGTGGTGGGGCTGGAAAGTGGGTACGGAGCCAATGCTACGCTTGGAGGCGCGAGATAAAAGTTCATAAAGATAATGGTAACAATCAACGGAATTGATGCTGGGCGGGCAGGGCTCTAAGTCAGTGTTTACAGGGGTGCACTAGCCGTTTTAAGGCTCAAGATCCGAGGTCGATATCTGCGTGTATTGATGGGAAACCGAAAAAGATTCCGGTTTTTTCATCGTCAATTTAAACCCCTCGGGTTTTCGTCAGTCGGATAGTTAAGTGCCATCAAAACGCCCACTCGAGCCTTGTGGTCGTCAGGAGAATCTTGCAATGACGCGTCCCGCCAGAATCCTCACCTGGACCCTCACCAGCCTGCTGCTGGTTCTTACACTCCTGGTAATCGTCATTGCGACGTTCGATTGGAACCGGGTCAAACCGACCCTCAATGCCAAGGTCTCCGAGGCGCTGCACCGTCCTTTCGCCATCAATGGCAACCTCGCCGTGCGTTGGCAGCGTGAGCCGGAGCAGGGTGGTTGGCGGGCCTGGATTCCGTGGCCGCGTTTCATCGCCGAAGACCTGACCCTGGGTAACCCGGACTGGCTCAAGGAGCCACAGATGGTGAGCCTCAAACGCGTTGAATTTCGCCTGGCACCTTTGCCGTTGCTGTTCCAGCAGATCGTTATCCCGCGCATTGACCTGAACCAGCCTACCGCCAGCCTGAAGCGCCTGGCCGATGGCCGGGCTAACTGGACCTTCGACTTCGGCGCCAAGGATGAGCAGGCTGGACCTTCACCCTGGGTGCTGGACATCGGCGCCATCGGCTTCGACAAAGGCCAGGTGAGCCTGGATGACCAGACACTGAAAACCAGCGTGGATGTGCTGATCGATCCACTGGGCAAGCCGGTGCCCTTCAGCGACATCGTCGGCAAAGCCTCGGCGCAGAAGGCTGGTGGGGCTCAGGACTATGCCTTTGGCTTCAAGGTCAAAGGGCGCTACAAGGGCCAGGCGCTGTCTGGCGACGGCAAGATAGGTGGTTTGCTGGCGTTGCAGGATGCCAGTCAGCCGTTCCCCCTGCAGGCTGACATGCAGATCGGCGATACCCGCATCGCCCTCGCTGGCATCCTGACTGACCCGCGCAATCTGGGGGCTCTGGACCTGCGTCTGCGGCTGTCAGGCAAGAGCCTGGGCAATCTCTATCCGCTGACCGGTGTGACCCTGCCGGACTCGCCGCCTTACTCCACCGACGGTCACCTGATCGCCAAGTTGCATGAGCCAGGTGGCGCGCTGTTTCGCTACGAAGGTTTCAACGGCAAGATTGGCGACAGTGATATCCACGGCGACCTCACGTTCGTCTCCCGGCAGCCGCGGCCTAAGTTGAGCGGCAGCCTGGTGTCCAATCAGTTGCTGTTCAAGGACCTCGCACCGCTGATCGGTGCTGACTCCAATGCCGAACAGAAAGCCCGTGGAGGTGCGAGCAAGCAGCCAGCGGGCAAGGTGTTGCCAGTGGAGGAGTTTCGCACCGAGCGCTGGCGGACCATGGATGCCGACGTGACTTTCAGCGGCAAACGCATCGTGCACAGCGAGGAACTGCCGTTCACTGATCTCTCCAGTCACTTTGTCCTCGACGATGGTGTGCTGCGCCTGGAGCCGCTGCGCTTTGGCGTGGCGGGTGGAAAACTCGATGCACAGATCCGCCTGGATGGGCGCACGGTGCCGTTGCAAGGCCGGGCGAAACTCAGTGCCCGAGGTTTCAAGCTCAAGCAGTTGTTCCCCACCTTCGAGCCGATGAAGACCAGCTTCGGGCAACTCAATGGCGATGCGGATCTCAGTGGTCGGGGCAACTCGGTGGCCAAGTTGCTGGCCACGTCCAACGGTGATCTGAAAATGTTGATCAACGATGGCGCCATCAGCCGTGGCTTGATGGAAATCGCCGGGCTTAACGTCGGTAACTATGTCGTCGGCCAGTTGTTTGGTGACAAGGAAGTGAAGATCAATTGCGCTGCTGCCGATTTCGGCATCAAGGACGGTCTGGCGACTACCCGGCTGTTCGTCTTCGACACGGAAAACGCGATCATCTACATCAACGGCACCGCCAACTTTGCCAGCGAGCAGCTGGACTTGAAGATCAATCCCGAGTCCAAGGGTGTGCGGCTGTTCTCGCTGCGTTCGCCGTTGTATGTGCGCGGACCGTTTGCCAAGCCCAGCGCTGGGGTGCAGGCGGTGCCGCTGGCCTTGCGCGGCGCGGGAATGATCGCGCTGGGGGTGGTGGTCGGCCCGGCAGCGGGCTTGCTGGCGCTGGTGGCTCCTGGGGGCGATGTGCCGAACCAGTGCACGCCGTTGCTGGAGCAGATGAAGTCGGGGAAGGCGCCGCGGACGGTGAAGGCTGGTTGATGCTGTAGGAGCGGATTTATCCGCGATGGACTGCGTAGCAGGCCCATTCTTGGGGCCGCTGCGCGACCCATCGCGGATGAATCCGCTCCTACACAGCCAGTGTTTCACAGACCTTTGAGCAGATCTGCCATATCGTCAGCGTGCTCCTCTTCCTGGGCCAGGATGTCTTCGAAGATGCGCCGGGTGGTCGGGTCTGATTCGCCGATGTACTGGATGATCTCGCGGTAGCTGTCGATGGCGATCCGTTCGGCCACCAGGTCTTCGAGCACCATTTCCTTGAGATTCTTGCCCGCCACGTACTGGGCGTGGGAATTCTTGCTCAGGTTATCCGGATTCAGGTCCGGCTCGCCGCCCAGTTGCACGATGCGCTCGGCCAGTTTGTCGGCATGCTCCAGTTCCTGGGTGGCATGCTCGAGAAACTCCTCGGCGGCGACACTGGCCTTGATCCCGCTGGCCATGTAGTAGTGGCGTTTGTAGCGCAGGGCGCAGACCCACTCGGTGGCCAGCGATTCGTTGAGCAGACGCAGGATTTTCTCCCGGTCGGCACTGTAGCCTTCGGTCACCGCGCCTTGCTCGACATGCTGGCGGGCGCGTTCACGCAGGGTTTTCACATCGGTCAGTTCAACGGTGCTCATTGTCATCTCCAGGCTGATCACGGGATGTCGTCAATTGCGCTCTAGATGCCGGCTTTGGCCTTCTCGACGGCCTTTTCGTCGGTCAGGCGTTGTGCACAGGTCTTGAAACCCTTGTCATCGACATGGCCGGTGGCGTCAAAGCGCACGTAGTAGGCCTGCTGGTGACCGTCACGGTTGAGGATGTAGTTGTTGCAGGTACCGCCGTGGGGCAGGTCGATGACCGAAGACGGGCTCCCGCCAATGGCGATCACGCGCTGCATGGTCATGCCGTTTTCGACCTGCTTGACCAGTGGCTCGTCGCGGTAGGTGACGTAATCAACCGGATTCTCCGGACGGCTGCCGCACGCACTCAAGGCGGCGGTGGCCAGGAGGATTGCCAGGGTTTGTCGGTACATGGTCCAGCTCCTTGCTGAGGGTCTACAGGGTTGGAACCTCAGGGAAGGCCGGGAGTTCGATTGCGATTGCCATCGTAGTGCCTGTAGTGTTGAGCGACTGTCCACGGATTGGGGATCGCAGCCATGGCCCACGGGCTTGCCACACGTTATCCACTGGTGCTGGTGCCGGGCATGCTCGGCTTTGTCCGCCTGCTGCTATATCCCTACTGGTTCGGCATTGTCTCGGCGTTGCGCCGGGGTGGTGCCAAGGTCTTTGCCATTCAGGTGTCGCCGCTCAACGCCACCGAGGTGAGGGGCGAGCAGTTGCTGCAGATCATCGAAGACATCCGCCGCCGCACCGGTGCCGACAAGGTCAACCTGTTCGGCCACAGCCAGGGTGCGCTGACGGCGCGCTATGCGGCGGCCAAACGGCCGGAATGGGTGGCGTCGGTGACCTCGATTGCCGGGCCCAATCATGGTTCGGAGCTGGCGGACTACCTGCTGGCGCATTACCCCGCCGACTCCGCCCGCGGGCGTTTGCTCAAGGCCTTGCTGCATGGTCTGGGAGTGTTGATGGGCTGGCTGGAAACCGGCTGGCGCGGGCCAAAGCTGCCCATCGATGTACACGCCTCACACCATTCGCTGACCTGTGCCGGTGTTGCCTTGTTCAACCAGGCTTATCCACAGGGCCTGCCCAGCACCTGGGGTGGTGAGGGACCCGCCGAGGTCAACGGTGTGCGTTATTACTCATGGTCCGGCACTTTACAGCCAGGGCTGACCGACAAGGGTCTGAATCGTCTGGACGGAAGCAATCGTTTCTGTCGGCTGTTTGCCCGGACCTTTGTCCGTGAGGCGGGACAGTGCGATGGCATGGTCGGCCGCTACAGCTCGCACTTGGGCCAGGTGATCGGCGATGACTATCCGCTCGACCACCTGGATATCGTCAATCAGTCACTCGGTGCAGTGGGCAAGGGCGCTGATCCGGTGCGCCTGTTCACCGAGCACGCGGCACGGCTCAAGGCTGCGGGACTGTAGTCGGGACTGGGCGCAGGGGTGTTTTCCAGCGTTCGGCAAGGATGACCCCGGCCAGGGTCAGCAGGCCGCCGAACAGGTGATACAGGGCCAGTTGTTCATCCAGTACCAGGGCCGCGATTACTGCCGTGATCGCAGGTAACAGGTTGAAAAACAGTGTTGTACGGCTTGGTCCCAGACGGCTGACCGCCTGCATCCAGGCCAGCGGCGCGACCATCGAGGCCAGCACGCAGGCATACAGCACCAGGCCGATGTTACCCAGACCAAGGCCGGTCTTGTCCGAGAACAGGAACAACGGGAACAGCACCACAATCGCAACCAGCACTTGCAGATAGAGCAGGAGCAGGGGAGGCAGGCGCAATTGCCATTTCTTCAGCAAGGTGCTGTACAGCGCATAGGCCAGGGTGGCGATCAGCATCATGACATCGCCGCCATTGACGCCATGGTGCAGCAAGGCACCGAGGTCGCCGGCCGACACCACCACAAGCACCCCGATAAAGGACACCACCGCGCCGATCAGCGCGCCGAAAGTCAGACGCTGGCCCAGGCTGATGATGGCCAGCGCCAGGGACATCAACGGCATCAGCGAAAGGATGATGCCCATGTTGGTGGCGCTGGTAATGGCCGCGGCGAAGTAGGCCAGGCTCTGATAAACCGCCATGCCCAATACACCCAGCACGAAGATCTTGCCCAGGTTGCGGCGGATCTCGGCCCAGTTGCGTAGCAACGGGCGCAGCAGGAACGGGGTGAACAACAGACCGGCCAGCAGCCAGCGATAGAAACCGATCTCGGCGGGAAAGATCGCCCCGGCCGACATTTTGGTGACTACCGTATTGCCGGCCCAGATCAGAATGGCCAGCAGGGGAAACGCATAATTCATGACGCAGGAACTCGTGTAGGTACAGGGCGCTATTATCCGCCTGTCTGTCTTGTTGGCTATACTTGCATCCAGACAACCTACCCATTGATCCAGACAGCATGTCGCGCAAATACGTCAATATCCCGCAATTCGCCACCTTGCCGGCGCCGGTGTACTTCCGCTACGACGAGTTCGGCGCCGACACCCACAGCCCCGCCCATCGGCATGCCTGGGGCCAGCTCAACTATGCTTCCCACGGCATCATGCACCTGGAAATCGACGGCCAGCGCTTTGTCTCGCCGCCGCACTATGCAGTGTGGGTGCCGCCGGACACCGAACACAGTTGCTACAA
Source organism: Pseudomonas sp. (assembly GCA_036643775.1). Taxonomy (GTDB): domain Bacteria; phylum Pseudomonadota; class Gammaproteobacteria; order Pseudomonadales; family Pseudomonadaceae; genus Aquipseudomonas. The sequence continues at coordinate 36,700 of JAVXRI010000050.1, forward strand.
CCCCCAGGCCATCGTCTACCGCTCGGTCTACCTGGAGCGTGCCTTGTGCCAGGCATTGCCGGCTGAGCCCTGCACCCTGGTGATCAGCGAGATCCTCAAGGCGATCCTCGGTGACTTTGCCCGGCGTGATGTGAGTGTTCCCGAGGACGAAGCCGATCGTCGCCTGGCGCAAGTGCTGGTCGACCAGTTGTGCCAGGCCCAGACCCAGACCTGCTTTCTGCCTTATGCCCGCAGCGCCGGCCTGGATGGCGTACTGCAGGCATTGCATGCGGCACCAGCGGACAACCGGCCGTTGGCCGAGTGGGCGGCCAGTGTGCATGTCAGTGAACGCACCTTGGCCCGCCAGTTTCTGCGCGAGCTGGGCATCAGCTTTGGTGAGTGGCGCCTGCGCCTGCGCTTTCTGCGGGCCATCGAAGCACTGGAGCAGAACCTGCCGATCCAGCAGATTGCCTTCGACCTGGGTTACAGCAGCCCCTCGGCGTTCATCGCCATGTTCCAGCGTCATGCGCACTGCACGCCTGAGCAATATCGGCGCCAGGCCCGTGCTGCCACTATGCCTGTCCGGTGAAGGCTGGCAGACTGCGCCTTTCTTTGCAGTTGCCCTTTGAGGTTGTATGACCTTCACCCCGCGCCAGATCAAAATGGCCAGTTGGATCATCGTGTTCACCGGCCTGTTGCTGGTGTTGCCACTCAAGCTGTTGCCGAGCCTGCTGGCGGGCTTGCTGGTGTTCGAACTGGTCAACATGCTCACGCCCAAGCTGCAGTTGCTGATCGCCGGGGAGCGCGCGCGCTGGCTCGCGGTGGCGTTGCTTGGCACCCTGGTGGTCAGCACCCTGACCCTGGTATTTGCCGGTGCGATCAGCTTTCTGCTGCACGAAGCGGAGAATCCCGGCGCCTCGCTGGACAAGTTCATGCTCCTGGTCGACCAGGCCCGCGGGCAGTTACCACCCTTCGTCGATGCCTATCTGCCGGCCAGTGCGGCGGAGTTCAAAGTCGCCATCGGCGAGTGGCTGAAGACCCATCTGGGCGAGCTGCAACTGGTGGGCAAGGGTGCGGCGCACATGTTCGTCACCTTGCTGATCGGGATGATCCTCGGGGCCATTGTCGCGTTGCAGCGTCTGCCCGATATTTCCCGGCGCAAGCCGCTGGCCGCCGCGCTGTTCAATCGACTGGCGCTGCTGGTCCAGGCGTTTCGCAACATCGTCTTTGCGCAGATCAAGATTTCCCTGCTCAACACCTTCTTCACCGGGATCTTCCTGGCCGTAGTGTTGCCGCTGTTCGACGTGCACCTGCCGCTGACCAAGACCCTGATCGTGCTGACCTTCCTGCTCGGCTTGTTGCCGGTGATCGGCAACCTGATGTCCAACACCCTGATCACCATCGTCGGCCTGTCGCTGTCGATCTGGGTGGCCATGGCGGCGCTGGGTTATCTGATTGTCATCCACAAGGTCGAGTACTTCCTCAACGCGCGGATTGTTGGCGGTGATCGGCAACCTGATGTCCAACACCCTGATCACCATCGTCGGCCTGTCGCTGTCGATCTGGGTGGC
>JAVXRI010000051.1:0-37086 GCA_036643775.1 Pseudomonas sp.
GGGTCGCCACGCATGTCGCTGCCCATTTTGTCGATTTCATCGAGCAGGAACAGCGGGTTGCGTACACCCACCTTGGTCATTTTCTGAATCAGGCGGCCCGGCATCGAACCGATATAGGTGCGCCGGTGACCACGAATCTCGGCTTCGTCACGCACGCCACCCAGGGCCATGCGCACGAACTTGCGGTTGGTGGCGCTGGCGATCGACTCGGCCAGAGAGGTTTTACCCACACCTGGAGGCCCTACCAGGCACAGCACGGGGCCACGGATCTTCTTGACCCGTTTCTGCACGGCGAGGTACTCGAGGATGCGTTCCTTGACCTCTTCCAGACCGTAATGGTCAGCGTCGAGGATCTCTTCAGCCTTGGCCAGGTCCAGACGCACCTTGCTCTGCGCCTTCCACGGCACCTGCACCAGCCAGTCCAGGTAAGAACGCACCACAGTGGCTTCAGCAGACATCGGCGACATCTGCTTGAGCTTGTTCAGCTCGGCCTGTGCCTTGGTGTAGGCGTCCTTTGGCAGACCGGCAGCGTCGAGACGCTTTTTCAGCTCCTCGACTTCGTTGTGACCTTCTTCACTGTCGCCCAGCTCTTTCTGAATGGCCTTCATCTGCTCATTCAGGTAGTACTCGCGCTGGCTGCGCTCCATTTGTTTCTTGACCCGGCCGCGGATGCGTTTCTCGACCTGCAGCAGGTCGATTTCAGCATCCAGCAACGCCATGACATGCTCGACACGGGCGGTCAGATCGAGGATCTCGAGGATTTCCTGCTTCTGTTCGATCTTCAGCGCCATGTGCGCGGCCATGGTATCGACCAGACGCCCTGGCTCGTCGATGCTGTTGAGCGACGAGAGGACTTCAGCCGGGACTTTCTTGCCCAGCTGAACGTATTGTTCAAATTGTGACAACAAGCTACGAACGAAGACTTCAGCCTCGCGTTCGGCGGTCTGCGACTCGTCGATCAACGAGACTTCGGCGCGAATATGGCCATCGACTTCGTTGAAACGCTCGACCGCACCGCGCTGCTCACCTTCGACCAGCACCTTCACGGTGCCATCGGGCAGTTTCAGCAGTTGCAGGACAGTAGCAATGGTACCGACGCGGTACAGGGCATCTTCGCCTGGATCATCGTCAGCGGGGTTCTTCTGGGCCAGCAGGAGAATCTGCTTCTCGCCCGTCATTGCGGCCTCAAGGGCTTCGATGGACTTCTCGCGCCCCACGAACAGTGGGATGACCATATGCGGATAGACGACTACATCGCGCAATGGCAAAAGAGGCAAGTCGAGGGTGGTCTTCATGATTTCGCCTCTACAGCGGCCTTGTGGCCGGAAACCGGTGGAATTTGAGCGTGAGTTTAATGTGGGGGCAGCCCCGCAAAAAAACAAGCTCTACGACAGGAAAAGCAAAGGGGCCCGAAGGCCCCTTGCAGATTCGAGCCGTTTGGCGACTCAGACGTCTGGTGCAGCTTTGGCTTGCGGCTCGCTGTTCTCGTAGATCAGCAGCGGCTGCGAAGAGCCATCGATGACGCTCTCGTCGATCACCACCTTGCTGACATCCTTCTGCGAAGGAATCTCGTACATGGTGTCGAGCAAGATGCCTTCGAGAATCGAACGCAGGCCACGGGCACCGGTCTTGCGCTCCAGGGCCTTGCGGGCCACGGACTTGAGCGCATCGCTACGGAACTCGAGGTCAACGCCTTCCATTTCGAACAGCTTGGCGTACTGCTTGGTGAGGGCGTTCTTCGGCTCGGTGAGAATCTGCATCAAAGCAGCTTCGTCGAGCTCGTCGAGGGTCGCCAGCACCGGCAGGCGACCGACGAATTCCGGAATCAGACCGAACTTGACCAGATCGTCAGGCTCGACCTCACGCAGCGATTCGCCAACCTTCTTGCCTTCCTGCTTGCTGCGTACTTCGGCACCAAAGCCGATGCCGCCGCGAGTGGAACGGCTCTGGATGACCTTTTCCAGCCCCGAGAACGCACCACCACAGATGAACAGGATGTTACGCGTATCGACCTGCAGGAATTCCTGCTGCGGGTGCTTGCGGCCACCTTGCGGCGGTACCGAGGCAACCGTGCCTTCGATCAGCTTGAGCAGCGCCTGCTGCACGCCCTCGCCCGAAACGTCACGGGTGATGGACGGGTTGTCCGACTTGCGCGAGATCTTGTCGATTTCGTCGATGTAGACAATGCCCATCTGGGCCTTTTCCACGTCGTAGTCGCACTTCTGCAGGAGCTTCTGAATGATGTTCTCGACGTCTTCACCCACGTAACCGGCTTCGGTCAAGGTGGTGGCATCGGCGATCGTGAACGGTACATTCAACAGACGCGCGAGGGTTTCGGCGAGCAGGGTTTTACCCGAGCCCGTCGGACCGATCAGCAGGATGTTACTCTTGCCGAGCTCGACATCGTCGTTCTTCTTGTCGCGTTGGTTCAGGCGCTTGTAGTGGTTGTACACCGCTACCGCCAGTACCTTTTTCGCACGCTCCTGACCAATGACATACTGATCCAGGATGGTGCTGATTTCTTTCGGCGAAGGCAGTTTATGCGCGCTGCTTTCGGCCTGAGCTTCCTGCACCTCCTCACGGATGATGTCGTTGCACAGGTCGACGCACTCGTCGCAGATAAATACCGAGGGGCCGGCAATCAACTTGCGCACTTCATGCTGGCTTTTGCCGCAGAAGGAGCAATAGAGCAATTTGCCGTTGTCCTCGCCGTTACGGGTGTCAGTCATTCGATCGATCCAATCCGGTAGGCTTGCAACACAAGATGAAGGCAATTGCGGGCTTTTTCAAGTCCACAGGTGGCGGGAACGCCCAACCACCTGCTTTAGCGCCTTATCAGACAGCCATTTGCCGCTTGTCGTGTACCGAGTCGATCAGACCGTACTCGGCGGCACGTTGCGCGCTCATGAAATTGTCGCGCTCGGTGTCACGCTTGATGGTTTCCAGATCCTGGCCGGTGTGATAGGCCAGCAACTCGTTCAACCGCGACTTGATGGAGAGGATTTCCTTGGCGTGGATTTCGATATCCGTCGCCTGCCCGCGCGCACCGCCCAGCACCTGATGGATCATGATCTTGGAGTTAGGCAGCGAGTAGCGCTTACCCTTCTCACCTGCCGCCAGCAGGAACGCACCCATGCTAGCTGCAAAGCCCAAGCACATGGTGGAGACCTGAGGCTTGATGAACTGCATGGTGTCGTAGATCGACATGCCAGCTGTCACCGAACCGCCCGGCGAGTTGATGTAGAGATGGATATCCTTGTCCGGGTTTTCCGCTTCAAGGAACAGCAATTGCGCCGCGATCAGGTTGGCCATGTAGTCCTCTACCGGGCCGACCAGGAAGATCACCCGCTCCTTCAGAAGGCGCGAGTAGATGTCATAGGCACGTTCGCCACGAGCGGATTGCTCGATAACCATCGGGACCAGGCCGCCTGCGGCCTGGATGTCAGAGCTCTGCTGATAATAAGAATTGCGGGACATGTCCTGCACTCACTCCCAAATAGTCATGTCTTGAATACGCACAAGCCAGCTCGAAGGCTGGCTTGTGGTGTTTTCCTACGAGAGAAGGAAATCAGTCAGCGGCAGGTGCCTGTACTGGCTTGATCGCTTCTTCGTACGAGACCGATTTGTCGGTCACAGTCGCTTTCTGCAGAACAGTATCCACAACTTGTTCTTCCAGCACAACCGAACGAACTTCGTTCAGCTGCTGGTCGTTCTTGTAGTACCAGGCTACGACCTGCTCAGGCTCTTGGTAAGCCGAAGCCATTTCCTGGATCATTTCGCGAACGCGGTCTTCGTCTGGCTTCAGCTCATTCTGCTTGACCACTTCAGCAACGATCAGACCCAGCACGACGCGGCGCTTGGCTTGCTCTTCGAACAGCTCGGCCGGCAGTTGCTCAGGCTTGATGTTGCCACCGAATTGCTGAACGGCTTGAACGCGCAGGCGGTTCACTTCGTTTTCCAGCAGTGCTTTTGGCACTTCGATCGGGTTGGCAGCCAGCAGGCCGTCCATTACCTGGTTCTTGACCTTGGTCTTGATGGCCTGACGCAGTTCACGCTCCATGTTCTTGCGAACTTCGGTGCGGAAACCTTCCAGGGTAGCTTCTTTGATGCCGAACTGGGCGAAGAACTCTTCGTTCAGCTCAGGCAGCTTAGGCTCGGAAACGCTGTTGACGGTAACGGTGAACTCGGCGGCTTTACCAGCCAGGTCCAGGTTCTGGTAGTCCTCAGGGAAGGACAGGTTCAGAACGCGCTCTTCACCGGCCTTGGCGCCAACCAGACCTTCTTCGAAGCCCGGGATCATGCGGCCGGAACCCAGCACCAGCTGGGTGCCTTTGGCCGAACCACCGGCGAACACTTCACCGTCGACCTTGCCGACGAAATCAATGTTCAGCTGGTCTTCGTTCTGGGCAGCGCGATCGGCGGCTTCGAAACGAACGTTCTGCTTGCGCAGCACTTCCAGCATGTTGTCCAGGTCGGCGTCAGCCACTTCGGCGCTCAGGCGCTCGACAGCGATCGAGTCGAAACCGGCAACGGTGAACTCAGGGAACACTTCGAAAGTGGCGACGTATTCCAGGTCACCGCCTTTCTCGAACGACTTTGGCTCGACGGCCGGTGCGCCAGCCGGGTTCAGCTTCTGCTCAACCACAGCTTCGTAGAAAGAAGCCTGGACCAGGTCGCCGAAGGCTTCCTGACGGGCGGCATCTTCATAACGCTGACGGATCACGCTCATCGGCACTTTGCCAGGACGGAAGCCTGGAACCTTGGCGCGACGGGCAGTCTGTTGCAGACGCTTGTTGACTTCGTTCTCGACGCGCTCTGCCGGAACGGCGATGGTCATGCGACGCTCGAGAGCAGAAGTATTTTCAACAGAAACTTGCATGGATATTCCTCGTTGCACAGACGTTAGCCGGCGATACCCGACTCCAGAATCAAGGGCAAGCATTCTAGTGGCTCAAAGGCCAGAAGTCACCCCGTTCAAGACGACGGGAAAGTACGCCGGTCCATTTCATTTACAGCCCCCGGCAAAAACCTTGTCCAGGGGCGCTCAAGACCCGCTGTTCAAGGCCTGCACACCTCCTGTCAGCAGGGCGGCGCGCACGGCCTGGAGCAGCCAGAAATACTTGTCAAAACACTACAGGATCGAGGTTCGGTGCTCAGGGCGCCGTATCGTCGATCTCGTTGACACTGCAATACTCTTCCCATTCCATGCCCAGCGCCTCGGCGACCTCCCGATGCACTTCCAGGCGCATGGCCTGAAGTTCTGCGTCGGAGCCAGCGATCAGTTGCAGGGTCAATTCCCAGGGCTCAAGCCCCTGCTCTTCTGCGGCGTCTTCGAAGGCCCACTCGATCTGCTGTTGCTGCTCATGGGCGCTGAGCCCGGCAATTTCTTCGAGTAGCTGCGGATTGGCTGCGGCGAAACGCTGTAATGCGCTGGCCTGGCGTTCTTTTGAAATCATGGAGCTGTCCTCACTACCTTGCCGCGGGCCACGGCCTCAACCGGCTGAAATCTATCAGCTTTTGCCCCCTTGTCACCAGTGGGCAACAGCACGGGCGGTGCATAACGACGAACACAAACAATTATCATTTGATAATGAGTATCGTTATACTGAACCATCATTCCGCTCCACCCCGGCATAGCATCCCGATGGAATCCAGCCCTACCCCTGCTTCGGCCAACACCTGTCTGCAATCGCTCTATCAGGAGCACCATCACTGGTTGCACCGCTGGTTGCGTCAGCGCATCGGCTGCCCGGAGCACGCCGCAGACATTGCCCAGGACACCTTCCTGAGTATTCTCAGCAGCAAGGACCTGTTCAACATTCGCGAGCCGCGGTCGTTCCTGTCCACTGTGGCACGCCGCCTGATGGCCAATGTCTATCGCCGCCGTCTGGTAGAACAAGCCTACCTTGAAGCCCTGGCACTACTGCCCGAAGCCGTCGAGCCCTCCCCCGAGGTGCGCGTCCTGGCCCTCGAAGCCCTGACCCTGCTCGACCGCATGCTCGACGATCTGCCCGGCAAGGTCCGCGAGGCCTTTCTGCTGTCTCATCTGCAGGGCTTGAAAATCGCCGAGATCGCCGAACGCCTGGGCGTCAGCACGCGTTCGGTAAAGCTCTATCTGGTGCGGGCCAACCAGCATTGCTTCTTCGCCGAACTGTCATGAGCACCGTCAAGGCGCCCTTCAGCCCGCGTACTGCCCGTGAAGCCGCACAGTGGCTGACCCTGACCATGGAGGGCAACCTCAGCCCGAGCCAGGAACAGGCGTTGCGGCACTGGCGAGATGCCCACCCGGACAATGAACGCGCCTGGCTGCATATCGAAGCCATGCGCCGACGCATGGCCGGCCTGGAGCCCCAAGCCGGCTACCGCAGTCTGTCCCAGCAGCAAACCCTGCATGCACGCAGACGCGCACTCAAGGCGCTGCTGTGGCTGGGCCTTGTGGGTGGCGCTGGACATCTGGCCTACCGGGGCAGCCGCTACGCGCCAGAACAAATCGCCTATAGCAACGGCGCCCACGCCCCACGCACGATCAGCTTGAGCGATGGCAGCCAGCTGACCCTCGACGCCGACAGCGAGATCAGCGTGCAATTCGATGATCACCAACGGCTCGTGCACTTGCGCAGTGGCCGCGTGCTGCTGAGCAGCGGCCACGGTCCGGGCACGGCGCAACGCCCGCTTCGGGTACAGACCCCTCAGGGCAGCGTACGCGCTCTAGGCACCCGCTTTGTGGTCGAACTCCAGCCAGGCACCACTCACGTCGCGCTATTCGAAGGCGCCGTCGAGCTGCTGCCATTGCAAGCAGGTACTAACCCCTTGCGCCTGGGCCCAGGTCAACATGCACGCTTCTCCAGCACCCGCATTGAAAGCCATGGCCGCACCGCGCAAGAGCCCGCCTGGAGCCAGGGCGTACTGATCGCCGACGCCATGCGCCTGGATGCCTTCCTCGCACAATTGAGCCGCTACCGCCCGGGCCTGCTGCGCTGCAGCGAAGAGGTCGCCAGCCTGCATATCTCCGGGGTTTACCCGCTGGCAGACAGCGATGCCGTACTCGACGCCCTGGCGCACTCGCTACCGGTGCAGATTCGTCGCCGCAGCAACTATTGGGTCACAGTCGCTGCCCGCTAAGTGCATTACAGGGCCAGTTCGATGCGCACGCTCTGGCCGTGGTCCGGTACGACAGTGACCTGCGCACCGAAAACTTCACCGATACAGTCTGCACTGAGCACCTCGGCCGGCGCCCCACTGGCGCGCAAACAGCCACGCTCCAGCAACCACAAGCGGTCACAGTATTGCGCAGCCAGGTTCAGGTCATGCAGCACGCACACCACCGCGATCCGCGGCGACCTTGCCAGGCGCCGCAACAGACGCATCAGGTTCTGTTGCTGACCAATGTCCAGGGCACTGGTGGGCTCATCGAGCAAGAGCAAACACGGTGGCTGATCATCACCCGGCTGTAGTGGATCAATCCCCAGCTGGTTGATCGCCCGGGCAATCGTCACCCGCTGCATCTCCCCACCGGACAACGACAACACCCCGCGCCCGAGCAAATGGCGGATATCCAGGGCATCGATGATCCCCGCCAGCGGCTCGCCAGCATGCCCCTGCCCTAGCCGGATGAACTCATCCACCGGCCAGTCGAAGGCACTCTCCGCCTGCTGCGTTACCAGCGCCCGGCGTCGTGCCAGTTGCTGCGGACTAAACGCCTGCAGCACCTGCCCGAGCAGGCGGATTTCGCCCCGCGCGGGCGCCAGGTAGCCGGAGACAAGCGACAACAAGGTGCTTTTGCCCGCGCCATTGGGACCAATCAGACCGAGGAACTGCCCTGCTTCTATATGTGCACGCAAAGGCGCCAGGGCAAACGGCTGTTCCAGGCTGATATCGATCAGATCAAGCATGTCAGAACTCCCGAGCCTTGCGACCCAGCAACAACCAGAGGAAGTACGGCCCGCCAATCACACTGGTGACCAGTCCGACCGGAATCTCCGCCGGGCTGGTCAAGCTGCGTGCCAGGGTATCGGCGAGCAGCAACAGGATCGCACCGCACAGCATCGAAGCGGGGATCAGCAGGCGATGGCCCGGGCCGAAGTACAGGCGCAGGCAATGGGGCACCAGCAGACCGATAAAGCCAATGATGCCGGTCAGTGCCACACACAGGCCGACACCCAGCGACGAGGCAAGCACCACGCGATTTCTCAAGCGATCGCTATCGAGACCCGCAGCGTGCGCGCTGACTTCGCCGAGCTGGAACAGATCCAGGTCCGCAGCGCAACGCGCAAGCACCCAAAGCGCCAGCGGCAGCACCAGACACGCCACGCTCAAGGTTGACCACTCGGCGCTGCTCAGGCTGCCCATACCCCACAGACTCAACTGGCGAAGCTGCTCTTCACTGGCCAGATAAGTGAGGATGCCGCCCAGAGCCCCCGTCAGCGTGTTGATCACCAACCCTGCCAACAACAGGGTGATGGTCGACTCTCGCCCCTGATAGCCACGCCCGATGTGAAAGATCACCAAAGTCACCAGCAAGGCGCCGACAAACCCGGCGAAGAACTGCCCGTACAATTCCAGGCCGGCGAAACGGCCATTGAACAGCACAATCCAGATCGACACCGCCAGCCCTGCGCCACTGGCCTGGCCGAGCAACGTCGGGTCAGCCAGCGGATTGCGAAACAGGCCCTGCATGGCTGTGCCTCCGGCCGCCAGGGTCGAACCGACCAGCACCGCCAGCACCAGACGCGGCAAGCGCACCTCGGTCCACACCTGCCACTCCAATGGCCCCGGCACCACGCCGAGGAAAATCGTCGGCGACAGACCAATGCTTCCCACCAGCGAACACAGGGTCAGCAAACCACACAGCCCCGCCAGCATCAGCAGCAAGGTCGGCAACGATGTACTGCGCACAGTGTTCATGGGAACAACGCTCCGGCATCCTGGCGCAATTGCAGCATTGTCGCGGCGGTACGCGGGCCGAGATTGAGCAGCGCCTGATCATCGACCTGCACGACCCGCCGCGCACGCCCGGCAGGGGTCAGTGCCAATCCGCCCAGCTTCCACAGGTTGTCTTCACCGCCCAGCGCCTCAAGCCCGGTCTTGCTGATGATCACGAAGTCAGGCGCCAACGCCACCATGGACTCACCGGCTACCTGCTTATAGGCCTTGAAACTGGCACAGTTACTGATCCCGGCCTGCTCCAGCGCGGCATTGGCCTCGGTGTCGCGCCCCATAACCAAAGGCGTCATGCCGGTGCGATTGAAGATAAACAGTGCCTTGGGACCCTCAAGCGGTGGCACTGCTGCCAGCTTGGCGGCAAGCGTCCGCTGCTCGGCAATCAAGGTCTGCGCCTGCGCCTCACGCCCCATAACTGCTGCCACTTGCTCGATCTTGCGCGGAACATCGTTGATCGTCTTGCCACGATCCACCCTGATCACCTCCAACCCCACCGCCTCAAGCTGACGCAAAACAATAGCTGGACGCGCCGCATCACTGATCAGCACCCGCTGCGGCTTGAGCGTGAGGATACCTTCAGCCGATAGCTGCCGCAGGTAACCCACCGACGGCAAGCTGGCGATGGCGGGCGGAAAATGACTGGAATCATCACGACCCAGCAAGCGCGGTGTGGCCTGCAGTTGATCGACGATTTCCGCGAGATCTGCGCCGATCACCAGCGTGTCGGCCTGCTCGGCTTGCGCTACTGGAAACCAACCGCCGACCAGCAGTAGCAGGCTCAGGGAAGTCGCTTTCATCAACGCGCCTCCAGGGCATCGAGCCACGCTCGCCATGCGCTTTGCTCGGGCTGACCGGCCGGACGCCGGGCAAACACTTGAACAATCAGACGCTGCTCGGCATCGAACAACTCCAGGCTGGTAACCCCTCCCTGCTCATTAGGCTTGCGTACCTGCCAGGCTTCGGCGCCAGGTGCATCCTGGATCGAGAAGACTGTCGGCGCCGCCAGATCAGTAGCGGGCATATCAAAAACCAGGACGTCCCGATTGCGCTGCATACCCGTCAACAAGCCGGTAAAGATCTGCACGCTACCGGCGCTGTAGACGAACAGCATCAGCTCCAGCCCACTGTCCGCCAAGCGCTCGAACAAGGTGATCGGGCTACTCTGCGCCAACTGCCTGGAAAACTGTGGCACTACCAGGCGATTGGCTTCATAACGACTCAGCCCATAGCGTTTGAGCAAGGCAAAGTGGTCATGAACGTTGGCCATTGCTGCCCAGTCCTGCAACAAGCCAGGTGCCTGTACCTCGCAAACGGTAAAGGCTTTGCGATCTTCAAACTGCGGCACCTGTGCCTCGCAGCGGGCATACAACGCAGCCCAGCCGGACAGCTGAGACCTGTCGGTCGAAGCCAGGCGCAACAAAGACCTGCACTGGCGATCAAAGACATTCAGGCTGTACTGCTCACGCTGCGGATCGTGAAGCATGCAGATCCAGAACCAGGCGCGCAGGTTAAGGCGCAGATCCAGCCCATCCTCACCAATGACCAGGCCAGCTTCGGTCACGTCCTCGGATAGTGGAAAGCTGCCGATCTGCTCGATAAAGGCAGCACCGGCCACGGTCCGGGTCCGCACCTCGCCAAGGGTATGCAACTGCCCAGCCAGTTCCACTGCCGACATTTGCAGGCAGAGACCATCCAGGCCAATACGCTCGGCCATTTCAGCGCCCGTCATCACAGTCATGGGTAAACTCCTTGTCATCATCAGGTTCAGTGGGCAGCGGTTCTTGAAGGTTCGCCACAACTTGGCGCCGCTCCAGACAGCGCGGCTCCAGTGGCATCGCGAGCAGGCAGCAGCCACAGGTAGTCGGCGTCCTTGCTTGTTACCGGCTGACCCAGCTCGCCCAGCACCAGCACTTTGAGTGCGGCATCTGCCGGGCCTTGCTTGAAGTACAGCGGTGCGCCCTGGGTTTTCAGGGTGTGCAAGGTGCCGGCAAACAAAAGCCGTGGCGCAGGCGCCTGGTCCAGCACCTGGGCCATGCGCAGATCTCGGGCGTATTGAATGGCCAGCATGGCGTCCAGACGTACCTGATCAATCTGCCCGCAGTGCATGTCGACGATTTGCTTGCGCTGTTGCGCGGCGACGGCAGGGTTGGCGAACAGTCGGGTGCTATCGGCAGGTGGCGAATTCATCATTTCGTTACGCTGCGCCCCGGAAAGATTGCCGGCCAGCAACGGTGCGGGCGCCAGCATCAAGGATTCGACCAACGCGCCGTACTGCGCCCAGTCCCAACGCTCATCCCAGCGGATGATCTGTTTCAGACGTCTGGCGCGTACCTGATTACCTTCAGCCAGCCAGGCTTTGACCTCATCGACCGGGCGTTGCTGGTCACTGCCAAGCATCTCCAGCACCACTGCGCCTTGCGGCCGACGCTCGCCCAGACGGGTAGCCAACCACTGCTCGATAAGGTGATGGACCGGGTTTACATGGACCTCCCCCACCATCACGGTATCGGCGGCTGCCAGTTCATCGAGCAACCGATCAGCCGGGATCTGCTCACCACTGGCAAGGTCGATGATCGCACCCCATTCGCCGATGTTTGCTTCAACCTGGCTATAAGTACTCTCGGTCGCTGGCTCGTTGACACCGGCACAACCGGCGCACAACGCCAGGCCCAGCCATATAAAGGAAGACTTGAACATAGGAGGCGCCTGTCAGTATTCGAGGGTGATGCCGAACGAGGTGGTACGACCACGGCCATTGCCTTGATCCATGACCGCAGACATCAGGTAGTCCACCGAAGCGCTGTTGTCGTAAACCTTGTTTTCGACGTTCTCGACGTTGAAGAACAGGCTGACGTTTTCCTGCACCTGGTAGCTGCCGTACAGGTTCCAGATCACCCCGGTAGATTTGCTCTTCTTGGTCTCGTAGAAATCCCAGCTGACTTCAGAAGGACCGGCATACTCACCACGGGCGCCGATTACCAGGCGCTCATCCAGCCACCGGGTACCCAGGTCCAGGGTCCAGTAACGGTCTGGCTGCGTATTGATGTCTTCCAGTTCGATTCCAGAGGTAGTCGGCGCCTTGGTTGTGGCGCGGGTCCAGGACAGGTTGGTATAGAAGAAGCCGACGTCGTAACGGCCCTCGATCTCATAGCCGCTCATGCGCACCTGTTCCGGCCAGTTGACCCAGTTCAGCTTTGACGATTCTTCGCCGTCGTCATCCACAATGTTGAAAGACTGCGGGGTGATGTAGCCGTCGATCTTGCTGATGAAGCGGTTGACCTTGAGCTGTGCGTAATCGTCGGCAGCCAGCAGGCCACTGTGGGTGAGGTTGAAACCGAACTCATAGTTGGTCGAACGCTCCTGACGCAGGAACGGGTTGGCACCGACACCATCGGCATCACTGCCATCAGCCTCGAGCGGCACCTTCTCGAAGAACATTTCCTGGACCCGCGGTGCGCGCGAGGTACGCGACCAGCTGGTGTAGAGCTGCATCCACTCATAAGGCTTGACCGAGAACCCCACGCGCGGATTGAAGCTGTGCTCGCGGCTGGTCACGTCGATATCGCCACCGCCGATATCCAGGCACTGGCCGATGATTGAACACTTGGGTACATGGCCGCTGACCTTGTAGCCGTCATAGTGTGCCGCCAGGGTCAGGGCATAGATGTCGTAGGTAAAATCCAGGGTACTGAACAGACTCTGGGTCTGCTGCTTGCCCTCCGGGTTGGCGCCACGTTTTTCCGGGGTCTGGGCAACGAAGTCATCGGTGTAGTAACGCGCGCCGTTGCTCCAGTTTGCCTCCACCGGTCCAAGATTGAAGCGACTGACGTTGGTCAGGTCGAATCCATGGGCCACATCACGGGTCTTGCGGCCAATGTAGGTCGAGTCCTCTACCGGCGGGTATTCCAGCTCGGTCTTGTTCTGATAGGCATTGACCGTCAGGTTCAGCCACTCGCTGTAGGGCGTGAACGCGTACTTGGCGCGGTAGGTTTCGTTACGCAATTCCCACGGGTAGTTGTGGTAGAACTCGTTGCGATAGTGCACGCCGGTCAGGTCCAGGCGGTGCATGTCGTTAGGCTGCAGGCGCACCTTGAGCAGACCCGAACGCGGGCTCTGTTTGGTGGTGTCGTACTCGTTGCTCTGGCCGTTGCTGGTCTTGTACTCACCGGTCTGGGTACTGCTCGCCGCGGCGACCACACCATAAACGCCTTCGCTGTCTTCGGGCAGGGTTCGCGCCCCCGCCGCCAGCATCCGCGTATTGCCATAGCCGTTGTTGCCGGTGCGGTAGGTGGTGCGCAGACCGACACGGTGATCCGGCTTGACGATGTCATCGATTTCGAAAGTGCGGAAGTTGGCGCTGCCACCCAAGGTGTTGGCGCCCTCGGCGCCATCCACCGAACCACGCTGAATATCGACTCCCGCCACCAGGTTGGGGTCAACAAAGGCCATCGGCCCGCCAGACCCGTGACCGGCGTTGTTGCGGAAGGTCTGGGTAACGCCGTCGATCATGGTATTGACCCGGCCGTAACCGGCCAGTCCGCGAATATTCACCGAAATACCCGGCTGGCTACGCGAGTGCAAGGTGTAAGAACCCGGCATCGAGCGCACCAGGCTGTTCAGGTCCTGGCGCTCGACGTGCGCATCGCGACTGCTTTGAACGGCCCCCGGGCGATCCGCCTGGGCATTGACCATGGTCGCCCCGACTTCCATCGCCGTACTGTTGCGCGCATTGACCCGCAACACATAGCTGCGGTCCTTCATGCGTTCGATCCACAACCCCGTTCCGTTGAGCAACAGGTCGAACGCCTCTTTCAGCGAATACTCGCCCTCAAGACCCTGGGTACTGCGGTTCAAGGTGAGCTCAGGCGCGTAGGTCAGGATGATGCCGGTACGCGTGGCCAACTGATTCAATGCCGGCCCCAGCGGACCTGCCGGAATGCTGTAGGCCTGACGCACAGGCGCCTGCTGAGCGCTGGATTCGGCTGCTTGTGCGATTGACCAGCTCGCGCAGCCACCGACCAGCAGTGCCGCCGCCAATGCATTACGAGCCAATCCGTTGGCGACGTTCTTGTTGTTGTGGTGCGCACCCCGAACGGTGGCCAACTGCGTGCGGTTCACTTGAAGCTCCCTGGACGATGAATGTCGGTGTTACTAGAGAGGTCACGTGAGCCAGGGAAAAAGGGAAATCTAAATCAGAATCTTTTACATATTTTTTGCGCAGTCAACGAATGCCCTGACGACTGAGTGCCGAAGGGATGATCCAGATCTGAAAAGGAAAAAGTGCGCGCAAGCAGGGAGACCTGCACGTTTGATCAAGCGCAGAAACGAAAAAAGCCGCACTAGGCGGCTTTTTCGAGGCTTTCATACACTTCAGCGAAGGGAGGTGAAAGCTTGGATGGTGCGGACGAAGAGACTCGAACTCTTACAGCTTGCGCCGCTGGAACCTAAATCCAGTGTGTCTACCAATTTCACCACGTCCGCATGAAGCTTTTAAAGCAAAGGCGCCAGATTTTCATCGGGCGCCTTCTGGAATATGGGGTGGACGATGGGGATCGAACCCACGACAACAGGAGTCACAATCCTGTGCTCTACCAACTGAGCTACGCCCACCATATTGCATTTACCGCTTTACTTGTGCCTAAGCTGCCTATTGGCGCACCCGGCAGGACTCGAACCTGCGACCATCCGCTTAGAAGGCGGATGCTCTATCCAGCTGAGCTACGGGCGCATATTTAATCTGTTTTCTGTTACGATTACAAATTAACTTTTAGCCGTACCGAACAAGCTACCAAATCCGCTCATTCTGCCTGACCTTGCTAACCAGTGCTAGGCTCTGCCCGACAAGTGCGACGAATGTTATAGACGAGTGGTTAGGTCGTCAACTCTTTTTTGAAAAAAATTCATTTTATTTAAGGGGTTAGGGGAATAGCCGGACCAAGCGCCTTTGCCCTCGGCCCCCTTCATGCGAGAATGCGCGCTCTTTTTATTCCCTCTCGATGGTTAATCACGCGTCATGACTGCACACCTTATAGACGGTAAGGCGATCGCCGCCAGCCTGCGCCAGCAGATCGCCCAACGTGTCGTGGAGCGTCGCCAGCAAGGCCTGCGTACTCCAGGCCTGGCGGTGATCCTGGTCGGCACCGACCCGGCTTCTCAAGTCTATGTTTCGCACAAGCGCAAGGACTGTGAAGAGGTCGGCTTTATCTCCCAGGCATTCGACCTGCCCAGCGAGACCACCCAGCAAGCCCTGACTGACCTGATCGATCGCCTCAATGATGATGCGAACATCGACGGTATCCTGCTGCAGTTGCCGCTGCCGGCTCACCTGGATGCATCGCTGCTGCTCGAGCGCATTCGCCCGGACAAGGATGTCGATGGCTTCCATCCTTATAACGTCGGTCGCCTGGCCCAGCGTATCCCGCTGCTGCGCCCGTGCACGCCGAAAGGCATCATGACCTTGCTGGAAAGTACCGGTCAGGACCTGTACGGCATGAACGCGGTGATCGTCGGCGCTTCGAACATCGTCGGTCGGCCAATGGCCATGGAGCTGCTACTGGCCGGTTGCACCGTCACCGTTACCCACCGCTTCACCAAAGACCTGGCTGGCCATGTCGGCCGCGCCGACCTGGTCGTGGTTGCCGCCGGCAAGCCGGGTCTGGTCAAGGGTGAGTGGATCAAGGAAGGCGCGATTGTCATCGACGTCGGTATCAACCGTCAGGAAGATGGCAAGCTGGTCGGTGATGTGGTCTACGAGACCGCCCTGCCCCGCGCCGGCTGGATCACCCCGGTGCCGGGTGGCGTCGGGCCGATGACCCGGGCTTGCTTGCTGGAGAACACCTTGTATGCGGCAGAAGAGCTGCATAAGTAAGGGTTGTAAGCAGAAATGAAAAACGGCACCTGTGAAGGTGCCGTTTTTTTGTGCCTGGCTGAAGGGCCTCATCGCTGGCAAGGCCAGCTCCCACAAGGTGTGCACAACAGTGCTTCGGTGGGAGCCGGCCTTGCCGGCGATGGCAGCAACTCCGGTATTACTTGCGTGCCGCCTCCCAGGATTTGAGCAGTTCGCTGTAGCTTACCGTTTCGCCTTTGGGCTTCTCGTTGGCCAGCTTCGGCTTCGGTGCACCCGGCTGATCGTACCAGTACTGGGCATCACGCTCCGGATTGAGCTTCGGCGCGCAGGTCGCCTGGGCTTTGGAACGCTCCAGTCGCTCGAGAATCTTGTCCTGATCCCTGGCCAAGCCATCCAGCGCCTCTTGCGGGGTTTTCTCGCCACTGGCCGCTTCGGCGATATGGCTCCACCACAGCTGCGCCAGACGCGGGTAGTCCGGTACGTTGGTGCCGGTCGGGGTCCATTGCACCCGCGCCGGGCTGCGGTAGAACTCCACCAGCCCGCCGAGTTTGGGCGCCAGGTCGGTCATGGCCTGGGAGTTGATGTCCGACTCGCGGATCGGCGTCAGACCAACGATGGTCTTCTTCAGCGAAACCGTCTTCGAGGTGACGAACTGGGCATACAGCCAGGCCGCCAGGCGCTGTTTCTCCGGCGTCGACTTGAGGAAGGTCCAGGAACCGGCATCCTGATACCCCAGTTTCATCCCCTCCTCCCAGTACGGACCTTTGGGTGACGGTGCCATACGCCATTTCGGCGTGCCATCGGCATTCATCACCGGCAAGCCCGGCTTGGTCATGTCGGCCGTAAAAGCGGTGTACCAGAAGATCTGCTGGGCGATGTTGCCCTGCGAGGGCACCGGCCCCGACTCCGAGAAGGTCATGCCCTGCGCTTCAGGCGGTGCGTAGGCACGCATCCAGTCGACGTATTTCTGCGTGGCGTAAACCGCAGCCGGGCCGTTGGTGTCGCCACCGCGGGTAACGCTGGAACCGACCGGATGGCAATCCTCCACACGGATCCCCCATTCATCCACCGGCAAGCCATTGGGCAAGCCTTTGTCGCCGCCCCCGGCCATGGAGAACCAGGCATCGGTGAAGCGCCAGCCCAGCGACGGGTCTTTCTTGCCGTAATCCATGTGGCCATAGACGCGCTTGCCGTCGATTTCCTTGACGTCTTCGCTGAAGAATTTGGCGATGTCTTCGTAGGCCGACCAGTTGACCGGCACACCCAGCTCATAGCCGTACTTTTCCTTGAACTTGGCTTTCAGGTCCGGCCTGTCGAACCAGTCGGCGCGGAACCAGTAGAGGTTGGCGAACTGCTGGTCGGGCAACTGGTAGATCTTGCCGTCAGGCGCGGTGGTGAAGGAGATACCGATAAAGTCTTTGATATCCAGAGTCGGCGAGGTGTAGTCCTTGCCCTCGCTGGCCATGAGGTCGGTGATGGATTCCGTCTTGCCATAGCGAAAGTGCGTACCGATCAGGTCCGAGTCGTTGACCCAGCCGTCGTAGATGTTCTTGTCCGACTGCATCTGGGTTTGCAGCTTCTCCACCACGTCGCCTTCCTGCAGCAGGTCGTGGGTCAGCTTGATCCCGGTGATTTCACTGAAGGCCTTGGCCAGCACCTTGGATTCATATTCGTGGGTGGCGATGGTTTCCGACACCACATTGATCTTCATGCCACGGAACGGTTCGGAGGCTTTGATAAACCACTTCAACTCCTCGAGCTGCTGCTCCGGGGTCAGGGTCGACGGCTTGAACTCGCTACCGATCCATTTCTTTGCCGCGTCTTCATAGGCGTCGGCCCAGGCGCTGGCGTGAAAACTGCCGAGCACGAGCAAGGCGGCCAGGGTCAAATGTCGCCGGTTCTTGTTGTTGTCGAACATCGTGATCTCCCGATTGAGTATTCCCATGGAGGCTGACCGAACCTGTTCGGCTAACCCCAGCGCATCACCACCAACAGCCACACCACCGACAGCAGCGAGGCCACCCAGATATTCCAGTCACTGACCCCGATCACCAGCAAGTGCAGGTAAGCACTGACCAGAAGCCCGATGAACAGCCGATCGCCGCGCGTGGTGGCAATCGGCAGAAAACCGCGGCGCTCGGCACACGGCCGGCGCAGCTCGAACAGGGTCATGCCCACTAGCAGCAGGCCAATTGTGGTGAAGAACACTGCCGTCGGCAGGGTCCAGGCCATCCAGTCCATCGCGTGCCTCCTCAGACCCGGCCCAGGGCAAAGCCCTTGGCCACATGGTTACGGACAAACCAGATCACCAGCATGCCCGGCAGGATGGTCAGCACACCGGCCGCAGCCAGCACGCCCCAGTCGATACCCGACGCCGACACGGTACGGGTCATCACCGCGGCAATGGGCTTGGCATTCACCGAGGTCAGGGTGCGTGCCAACAGCAACTCGACCCAGGAAAACATGAAACAGAAAAACGCCGTGACACCGATGCCCGAGCCAATCAGCGGCACGAAAATCTTCACGAAGAACCGCGGGAAACTGTAGCCGTCGATGTAGGCGGTCTCGTCGATTTCCTTGGGTACCCCGGACATGAAGCCTTCGAGGATCCACACCGCCAGTGGCACGTTGAACAGGCAGTGCGCCAGGGCCACGGCGATATGGGTGTCGAACAGGCCGATAGAGGAATACAGCTGAAAGAACGGCAACAGGAATACCGCAGGCGGCGCCATGCGATTGGTCAGCAACCAGAAGAACAGGTGCTTGTCGCCGAGAAAGCGGTAGCGCGAGAACGCGTACGCCGCGGGCAAGGCCACGCTCAGGGAGATCACGGTATTCAGGCACACGTAGTACAGCGAGTTGAGGTAACCGGTGTACCAGCTGGGGTCGGTGAAAATGACCCGGTAGTTGTCGAAGGTGAAATCCTGCGGCCACAGGGTCAGGCCGCCGAGAATCTCGCTGTTGCTCTTGAACGACATGTTCAGCAGCCAGTAGATCGGTACCAGCAAAAACAGGATGTACAGCAGCAGGGGTATGGTTTTGCGCGGATTCATGGCCACCCTCCTAGTCTTTGTCGGCATGGGTCATGGCGGTGTAGAACAGCCAGGACACCAGGAGGATGATCAGGAAGTACACCAGCGAAAATGCCGCCGCCGGGCCCAGGTCGAACTGCCCTACCGCCATCTGGGTCAGGGTCTGGCTGAGGAAGGTGGTGGCATTGCCCGGACCACCTCCGGTCAGCACGAAAGGCTCGGTGTAGATCATGAAGCTGTCCATGAAGCGCAGCATCACTGCAATCAACAGCACGTTCTTCATCTTCGGCAACTGGATATGCCGAAACACGGCCCAGGCGGAGGCGCGATCGATGCGCGCGGCCTGGTAATAGACATCCGGAATCGCCCTCAGCCCTGAGTAACACAGCAGTGCTACCAGTGAGGTCCAGTGCCAGACATCCATCACCAGCACCGTCACCCAGGCATCCATGGTGTTGGCCGCATAGTTGTAGTTGATGCCCAGCTGATTCAGCGAGGCCCCGAGCAGGCCGATGTCGGCACGGCCGAAGATCTGCCAGATGGTGCCGACCACGTTCCACGGAATCAGCAGCGGAATGGCCATGACAATCAGGCACAGCGACGACCAGCGCCCTTTGGTCGGCATGGTCAGGGCAATGGCAATCCCCAACGGAATCTCGATCAACAGCACGCACCCCGAGTAGACGAACTGACGCAGCAAGGAGTCGTGCAGGCGTGGGTCCTGCAGCACCTGGCGATACCAGTCGGCACCAACGAAGTAGCGGCTGGACTGGTCGAAAATATCCTGCACCGAGTAATTGACCACGGTCATCATCGGTATCACCGCACTGAAGGCCACCAGCAGGAACACCGGTAGCACCAGCCACCAGGCCTTGTTGTTGGGTACCTTGTTCATGGCCCAGTCTCCAGCAGCACATCGTTGGCGTAGAGCATCAACCACTGCGCCGGAAAGCTGATCCAGGCCTGACCTTGCGGCACCACACGGTCCTCGCCAAGGCGCACCTTGAGGGCCACACCGTCCAGCTCCAGGGTCAGAATCCGGTAAGTACCGAGGTCTTCGACATCCACCACACTGGCGCTGAAGGCATCATCAAAGGGGGCCTCGCGCACCTGGACGAATTCCGGGCGGATGCCGACCTGCAAACGTGCCACCGGCGAACTGGCCAGGCGTGCCTGCAATGCCTCTGGCAACGGCAAATGAACCTCGGCGAAGCCAACTCCGCCAGGCTGTGGCTGTACGTCGACCAGGTTCATTCCCGGACTGCCGATGAAATAGCCGACAAAAGTGTGCCGCGGCCGCTCGAACAACTCCCGCGGCGTACCGAACTGGACGATCTGTCCGCCGTACATCACCGCGATCTTGTCGGCGAAGGTCGAAGCCTCCAGCTGATCGTGGGTCACGTAGATCATGGTGATGTTGAACTGCTCGTGAATCTGCTTGAGCTTGCGCCGCAGCTTCCATTTCAGGTGCGGGTCAATCACGGTCAGCGGCTCGTCGAAGAGGATCGCCGAGACGTCATCACGCACCAGTCCGCGCCCCATGGAGACTTTCTGCTTTTCATCGGCGCTGAGATTGCGGGCCTTCTTTTTCAACACGGGGCCGAGCTCGAGCACCTCGGCGATCTCTTCCACCTTGCTGCGCACCCGCGCTTCATTCAGGCCCTGGTTGCGCAGGGGAAAAGCGAGGTTATCGAACACCGTCATGGTGTCGTACACCACTGGAAACTGAAAAACCTGGGCAATATTGCGCGCCTGTGGCGACAGCTCATTGACCACCTTGCCGTCGAACAGCACCTGGCCATGGGAAGGGCTGAGCAGTCCGGAAATGATATTGAGCAACGTCGACTTGCCGCACCCCGAAGGTCCGAGCAAGGCATAAGCGCCGCCCTGCGCCCAGACATGTTCCAGCTCGCGCAGGGCATAGTCATCCGCGCTGCCGGGGTTGCGACTGTAGCTATGGGCCAATTGCTGCAGGCGAATCTCGGCCATCAGGCGACCCTCGCTTCACGAACACCCGGGGCCTGCACCAACACACCGGCACTGTCGAAGACAAACAGTTTGTGGGTCGGGATGAACACGCGGATCGACGCATCGACGTGATATTCGTGCACGCCCGACAGGTGCAGGATGATGCGAAAGTGCTCGCTGCGCACATGCAGGAAGGTTTCCGAGCCGCTGATTTCCGCCAGCTCCACCAGCACCGCCAATTCCAGATCATCGTCATTGGAAGGCACCAGGCTGATATGGCTGGGGCGCACGCCAAAGCGATATTCACCGTCACCGATCCGGCGCAGATCGGCATTCATGGCAAAGTGCACCGCGCCGGCAAAACTCACTTCGTTGCCGCTGATACGCCCGCCAATCAGGTTGATCGGCGGCTCGGAAAACAGCTCGGCAGCCAGCACCGTGCCTGGCTGGTGGTAGACCTGCGCAGTGGGGCCGCTCTGCACGATGCAACCTTCATGAAGGATAGTGGTGGTGCCACCCAGGGCCAATGCTTCGTTAGGCTCCGTGGTGGCATACACGGCAATGCAGTGCCGGGAAGCGAACAGCTCGCGCATCTCCTGGCGCAGCTCTTCACGCAGCTTGTAGTCCAGGTTCACCAGCGGCTCGTCGAACAGGATCAATTCGGCATCCTTGACCAGTGCCCGGGCCATGGCCGTGCGCTGCTGCTGACCACCGGACAGTTCCAGCGGCAGTCGCTGCAGAAAGGGCTCGATGCGCAGCATCTGTGCAGTCTGATGAACCTTGTGGCGAATCTCCTCCTCACTCACCTGCGCCTGACGCAGGGGGGACGCGATGTTTTCGAACACACTGAGGGTCGGGTAATTGATGAACTGCTGATAGACCATCGATACGTTGCGCTGGCGCACCGGCGTGCCGGTGACATCAACACCGTTCATCAGTACGCGTCCCTGGTCAGGCCGGTCCAGCCCGGCCATCAAGCGCATCAGGCTGGTCTTGCCGGACAAGGTGCGACCCAGCAGAACATTGAACGAACCCGGCTCGAAACTGAGGCTGGCATCGATTATCCAGCGCTGGTTGTCGACGGTACGGCTGACGTGCTCCAGCGTAAGCGACATAGGGTGGCCCTGATTGTTGTTATCGGACAGGCGCTGGCTGTAGAGCCAGATCCGTGCCAGCACCCACGGTTACCGATAAGTCATTGTCGCATCGCAGCTTTTTCTTCAGCCCCGGTCGCTACCGATTGGCGACTGAACAGAAATGAACACTAACCGCTGAACACCTGAACAGCGCTGGCATTGACAATGAACAGGACTGAACAACACTGGATCACACAAAAACAACAACACAGCGCCCGCAGAGGGAAGGCCCATGGCCGCATCCAGTATGTCCCACGCTCAATTGATCCAGGCCTCCTGGGCACGCTGCCGCGACTACGGCCTGGAGCCTCAGTCCGCACCTGACTTCGGCGACCTTTGCGCGGCCAGTCTCAGTGAACTGCTCGAACGCCATCACGCCCTGCTACGCACCACCTGCGACGAGGTGATGCCGCAATTCAATCACCTGCTCGGCAACTCCAGTTACCTGATCATGCTCAGCGATGACCAGGGCCGGTTGCTGGAAACCTGGGGCACCCGGCGCTTCATTGACCCGCGCCAGCAACACGGCTTTGTCGCCGGGGCGCGCTGGCTCGAACAAGGGGTGGGCACCAATGCAATCGGCACAGCCCTGGCCTGCGCCGAGGCTGTGCATGTGAGCCAGGATGAACACTTCCTCAAGCTCAACCGCTACATGGCCAGCGCCGCCGCGCCGCTGTTCGACGCCGAGCGGCGGTTAATCGGCGTACTGGACGTGTCCAGCGACAGCTACCTGCCGGCCTCGCAAACCCTGGGCCTGGTGCGAATGATGAGCCAGAGCCTGGAAAACCGCCTGATCATGGCGCGCTACGCCGGGCAGTATCGCCAGTTGAACTTCAATACCGGCTCGAACAACCTCGACAGCCAATGGGCCGGTCTGCTGCTGTTCGATGATCGCGGGCGCATTGTCGCTGCCAATCGTCGGGCAGACAGCCTGCTCGGCCAGCCCGCCTTGCAGCAAACCCTTGAACAGGTGTTCCAGACGCCACTGTCGGCGTTGCTGCAGCATGCCGAAGGTCAACCCTTTGCCTTGCAGGTGACCGGACGCAATCGCTTTCATTGCCTGCTGCATACCCCCCTGGCAAGTCCCTCAACGCCCAAGCGCAGCCAACCGCCAGCCGACTGTGACCCACGTATCAGCAAAGCCCTGCACCAGGCCGGACTCCTGCTGGAAAAAGACATCCCGGTGTTGATCCAGGGTGAAACCGGGGTAGGCAAGGAAGTCTTCGTCAAAGCCCTGCACGAGGCCAGTAGCCGTCGCAACCAACCGCTGATTGCCGTGAACTGCGCAGCGATCCCGGCCGAACTGGTGGAGTCGGAACTGTTCGGCTATGAGAAAGGTGCGTTCACCGGTGCCCACCACAAGGGCAACCCCGGGCTGATCCGCAAGGCCGAACAGGGCATCGTCTTTCTCGATGAAATCGGCGACATGCCGCTGCCAACCCAGGCGCGTTTGCTGCGCTTTCTGCAGACCCGCTGCATCCAGCCGCTGGGCAGTGGCGAGCCGGTACCCGTGGATATCCGGGTTATTTCGGCCACCCACCAGGACCTGATCGAACGGGTGCGCCAGGGCCGCTTTCGCCAGGACCTGTACTACCGGATCGCCGGACTCAGCCTGACCCTGCCGCCGTTGCGTGAACGCAGCGATCGCCTGGCGCTGATCGAGCAGATCCACAGGCACTACCGCGACGCCGACGCGCCGCGACAACTGGACAGCAAGGTACTCCAGCATCTGTTGCAGCATCCATGGCCGGGTAACCTGCGCCAGCTTGCCAGCACACTGCAGGTGGCCCTGGCGCTGGCAGGCCAGCAGCCCATCGCCCTGGAACACTTGCCGGAGCGTTTTTTCAGCGAATTGCCTGCAACGAAAAAAGCCGAACCCATCCCGTCCTTTTCAGCGGATGAGCGTAATCTGAACTTAAGACTGCAAGCACTCAAGGGCAACGTCTCTGCCCTGGCTCGCGATCTGGGCATTAGCCGCACCACCCTCTACAAGCGCTTGCATGCCCAAGGTCAGACCGACGACTGAGCAGCGCCTGAATGCTTCCCGCACAGGCTTGGCCACCAACAGCCGATTCCGCTGTTAAACCACACATTTCAGCTGAACCTGCTGAGTGCCCGCCTTGCTTCAGCCGAGATGTTTCCCTTGGCGCATCGACAATAGGCATATCGCCCCACACCGCGTGCCTCGGTGCCAATAACAAAGGAGTTCATCATGACCCGCTATATCGACGTGACCGATCTCAGCCACCTGGTTGCCCGCAAAGGCCTGAGTACCTGCATCAGCGAAATGGCCGAGTACATCCGTGAGGACTACCTGCGCTGGCACGACTTCGAGAAATGCCCACGCCTGGCCAACCACTCGCCCGATGGTGTGATCGAGTTGATGCCGGTGTCCGATGCCAACCTGTATGCGTTCAAGTACGTCAACGGTCACCCGAAAAACACCCAGCGCGGCATGCTCACGGTCATGGCGTTCGGCGCCCTGGGCGATGTCAATAGCGGCGCGCCGGTACTCCTTAGCGAGATGACCCTGACCACCGCAATTCGCACCGCGGCCACCTCGGCGCTGGCCGCCCGCTATCTGGCGCGCCCGGACAGCCGACGCATGGCACTGATTGGCAATGGCTCGCAGAGTGAATTCCAGGCCCTGGCCTTCCACGCCTTGCTAGGGATCGAAGAAATCAGTCTGTTCGACCTGGACCCCAAGGCCAGCGCCAAACTGGTCGCCAACCTCAGCGCCTTCCCACAGTTGCGGGTAACCATCGCAGGCTCGGTCGCCGAAGCAGTGCGCGGCGCCGATATCGTCACCACAGTGACCGCGGACAAAGCATTCGCCACCATCCTGACGCCGGACATGATTGAGCCGGGCATGCACCTCAATGCCGTGGGTGGCGACTGCCCGGGCAAGACCGAGTTGCACCGGGACATTGTCGAGCGCGCCCGGGTGATCGTCGAATATGAACCGCAAAGCCGTATCGAAGGCGAGATCCAGCAGATGCCCGCCGACTCGCCGACCACGGAGTTCTGGCAAGTGGTCAACGGCCAGGCGCCTGGCCGCGAAAGCGCCGACCAGGTGACCCTGTTCGACTCGGTCGGGTTTGCCCTGGAAGACTATTCGGCCCTGCGCTATGTGCTCGATACGGCCAAAGCACTGGATATTGGCCATGACATTGCCCTGGTACCCGAGCTTGCCGATCCCAAGAACCTGTTCGCCCTGCTGCGCCAGCCGCTGGCCAGCGCCGCGAAGAAAACTGCCTGAATCCCGTCAGGTTCGGCTGTTCAATGTGATACAGACGCCGACCAAGGAAGGTCGTACCATATTCATGGTCACCCATCGTTTGAAGTGAAGCCGAACCTGTATGGATACCAAGGTCAACAGCCCACACACCGCCCCCACCCTGGACCGGATCGACGAAGCGATCATCGACGTGCTGCGCCATAACGGACGCATCACCTACGAGAAGCTGTCCTCGCTGGTACACCTCACCCCCCGCCCCTGCCTGGAGCGCGTGCGCAAACTGGAGCGGCGCGGGGTCATTCGCGGCTATAGCGCGATCATCGATGAACAGCGGGTTTCGCCCGGGTTGTCATTGCTGGTGCTGGTGGCCCTGTCCAATCAAAGCGGGCGTTCGGCGCAGAAGGCCTTCGAAGCCTGCATGCGCGCCTGCCCGCAGGTCTTCGATTGCCAGTTGATCAGCGGCCACTTCGACTACAGCCTGCGAATGCGCTGCCGCGACATGGAGCACTACCGGGTGCTGACCGAAACCTGGATGAACAACGACGAGTTGCACATCGACAAGCTGGTGGCCCACCCCGAGCTTGCCGTGGTCAAGAACAGCGCCCCGCAACACTGACCCAAGGCTGTTGATCAGGTGCGCGGCGGCGCCACCGGCGTGCTGCGCGACCAGTCCAGCAGCAGGCTATAGGCAACGGCCAGGAGCGTCGGACCGATGAACAGGCCGATGAAACCGAATGCCAGCAAGCCGCCAAACACCCCCAGCAACACGATCACCAACGGCAGGTTGCCACCGCGACTGATCAGATACGGTTTGAGCACGTTGTCGACGCCACTGATGATGAACGTACCCCAGATCCCGAGAAACACCGCCATGCCGTATTCACCCTGCCAGGCCAACCAGGCGGTGGCCGGTATCCAGGCCAGCGGCGGGCCCATGGGGATCAGGCTGAGCATGAAGGTGACGATACCCAGTACCAACGCACCCGGTACCCCGGCGATCAGGAAGCCGATCACCGCCAGCACTGCCTGGGCCGCCGCAGTACCGATCACGCCGTTGACCACCCGCTGCACCGTACCGGCGACCAGCTCCAGGTAGTATTCGGCGCGCTCGCCAATCAGTCGATCGAGCAAACGCAGGACAAATGCCGCCAAGCGCGGGCCATCACGATAGAAAAAGAACACGAACACCAGGCTCAAGGTCAGCTCGAGCATGCCGCTGCCAATCTGCGCACTGCGCGCCAGCAACCAGTTACCGACCTGGCCAAAGTAGGGTTTGATCGTCGCCAGCAACGCCGCACCCTGCTGATCGAGGGTGTTCCACATGCGCACCAGGCGCTCCCCTACCAGGGGCACGCCTGCCAGCCAATCCGGAGCATCCGGTAAACCATCGACCTGGACATCACGCACAAACGCTGTGGCATCGCGAATGTGATCCGCCAGGTTGAAACCCAGCCAGACCAGTGGCAAGGCCACCAGCAATATCCACAACGTGGTCAGCAGGCCAGCGGCGAGGGTCTCGCGACCGCCCAGCAGGCGAGTCAACAGGCGCATCAGGGGCCAGCTGGCAAACGCCAGGATGGCGCCCCAGAGCAGCGCCGACATGAACGGGGCCATCACCCAAAGGCCTGCACCGAGCAGGCCCAGGAGGATGATCTGCACCAGCAGGCGGTCATTATTGGGCATCATGTATCTCGATCAACGTATCAGTTCGACGTGGAAACCGTCGGTTTGGGCATCGCCCACTTCCAACCGGGCCGCCAGCACACCAGCCTTGATCAGTTGTTCACGCCAGGCCTCGGCCTTGGTGCCGCTGAGACTCACGCGCAAGGTGCTGTTGTTGTTCAGGCTACGCCCGATCAAGGTTACCCAGGGTTGCGGCGGCTCACCGCTCAGGTCAGGGTAGTCGAGCTTGCCGGTGTCGAGCAGTTCGCGCATCACCGTGGCCGGTGTGGGCAGCAGTTCACCCAGAGGCGTCTCGGCGACAAACTGCTCGACATGCAAGTAAGCACGTTTGTTGCCACGCGTAATGCTGTACAGCGCGATCAAGGTGTTGCTCTGTTCGGCGGAACGGCGCAACAGAATGAACGCCTGCTGTTCGTCCGAGCCAGACAACTGCCGACTCTTGAACACCTCATTAGCCCACAGGCTGTTTTCACCACAGTCACGTGCCTGGCACCAGAACAACGGGTATCCACCGTCCTTCTGCAAGGCTTCACGCGCTGCGGTGAACGCTTCATTGGCGCTGCGTTCACGCGGTAGCTCATAGGTCACCGAGCTAACCTCACCGCGACTTTCAATCTTGCCTTCGACTCGCAGTTGATTACTGATCTTGCGCAGACCGCCCAAGGGATAGATGCGCTCCTGCACCAGCGCCGGGCGCTCATCGACTACTTTGGCATCGACCGGCACCGGCAGCCCTTCGGCCAGCAATGGCGCACTGGCCAGCAGGCCCAGCCCGGCAATCGCAGCACGGATGCAATACGTGAGACTCATAGGCACGCCACGCAGCACGGGGCGCCAAGGTGGTCACAGGATGTGACGTTGTCTTGCTCGTTCATGGTTGTCTCCCTGTTCAACCCGCCAAGCCTCGACAGTTGACCGCCGCAAGTCAAGAAATGCCAAAGAAGCGATTGAAACAGTCTGCAACAAGCGTTGCACCATCTTCGTCATTTACGTGCAAATGATGGCCGCCCGGCAACACCGCTTGAGCGAAGGGTAGCTGCTCAAGCAGCTCGTTGTGGCGGGCCAGCATGCCGTCGGCAGCCACTACCAGCGTAGCCGGGCAGGCGACCCGCTGAACGAAGCTCAAGGCCTGCGCGTCGTTCAAGCGCGTGGGCGATGGCAGGGTAAGGCGGCTGTCGCTGCGCCAGGAATAACCGCCAGGCACCGGCATCAGTCCACGCTGAGCGAGCAACTCGGCGGCTTCACGGCTGACCGCGACCAAGCCCTTCATACGTGCTTGTATCGCTTGATCAAGGGTCGGGTGCACGGCCTTGCGCTTGCTGTCCAGGCGCAGTTGCGCCTGTAACGCCATGCCCATGCGCTCGGCGGCATCCTGGGGACCACTGGTGGGCGGAATCACGCCGTCGATAAGGGCCAGGCGGGTAATGCGTTCGGGCAGCGCTCCGGCCAGCACCACCGAAATGATCGCCCCCAGGGAGTGGCCAATCAGGGCAAAACGTTCCCAGCCCATTTGTTCGGCGACCCGCAGCACATCATGGGCATAGTCCCACAAGGCATATCCGGCGCCAGCCGGCCGGTGCTCGGAATGGCCATGGCCGGCCAGATCCAGGGCCAGGATCCGCAACCCGCGCAACTTCGGCGCCAACCGGGCAAAGCTGTTGGCATTGTCCAGCCAGCCATGCAAGGCAATCACCGGCAAACCGTCAGCCGGGCCGAACAGGTGGCCGGCCAGTTCGATATGCCCCAGGCTCAGGCGAATCTCTTGCATATTCGTACTCATACAGGCTCCTGCTGCCAGCGATCAAACAGGCCTTTGATCAAGCTCGCGGTATCCGTGGGGCACTCCAGGGGAAACATGTGCCCCCCAGGCAAACTGTGGTACTCACCCCGAGGCAGACTGCGCACGGCCAGGGCATGATGATGCCGGACGATCCGGCTGCTGCTGCCTCGCACCATGGCCAGCGGCAACTCCAGGCGCTTGGCCGGTGCCGGACGGGTGTGCGGAATATTGCGGTATATGCTGATTTCGGTGGCCGGATCGAAGCGCAGCCGCAGGCCTTCGTCGGACACTTGCAGACCATGCTCCAGGTAAGCGTCGAAACACTCCGGGTCGAAATGCCGGAACAGCGATTTTGCGGCGAAATAGGTTCGGGCACTTTCACGGTCGGTAAACGCCTCGCGGCGACCCAGGGTACGTCCGGCCGGGGTGATGCGGTCGATGAAGCCCATGCGCTTGGCCGCTTGCAACACCCACTGATCAACCCGGGTCAGTACTGGCGAATCGAGCATGACCACACCACGGTAAAACTGCGGGCAACGCAATGCCGCATGCAGGTGCAACAGACCACCCAGTGAGTGCCCCACTCCCCAGACCGGGCCGGGCTGTTGCTGCAAGTGATGAATCAGCTCGTCGACCAGGTTCTGCCAGTTCTCATCGACCGGGAAACGCGGGTCATGACCATGTTGCGGCAGGTGAAAGACCTGGTAGTCAGGGGCAAGGGCAGCGAAGAGCTTGCCATAGGTCGCCGAAGGAAAGCCGTTGGCATGGGCGAAGAAAATCTGCTGCGACATGGCCGCCTGTCCGTGGGAGAGTGATGGACCATTGTGTGCAAGCGCCTTGCAACCGGCAATGTCTGGAAAAGCCATCGCCAAGGGCGATCAGGTCAATACTCGCCAAAACTGGCCATGGAGCGGCGCAGGCACGCCTGCATAGACATCAGTTGCAGCTCCAGGGCTTCACGGGCGCGGCGCTTGTCTTCGGGGTCCAG
Source organism: Pseudomonas sp. (assembly GCA_036643775.1). Lineage (GTDB taxonomy): Bacteria > Pseudomonadota > Gammaproteobacteria > Pseudomonadales > Pseudomonadaceae > Aquipseudomonas. The sequence continues at coordinate 29,613 of JAVXRI010000051.1, forward strand.
ATCGAGCCGGCCCAAGGCCAGGCAACTGGATTGCAGCAGATGTGCCATACGGATACTGGCCTGGCGCAGTTGCCCAAGCTCGTACTGACCTTCAAATCTGCGCAGCAGGTTGTCGAGCTTGGCGTCGGCGCTTTCCTGCAACAGGCGGTACTCGGCAAAACCCAGCGCCTGATCATCCTGCACCTTATCCAGCGTCGGTCTCAGGTCTGCCGAATGGACTAAATGTGGATATCTACTGCTCATAGCCTGATCCCCTGGGCCACCCTGCCCACGACTTTGGCGAACGCTAGCAAGCCGGCCACTGATCGACAACTGATAAATAGGTCAGATCGATCAGTGGCCCGCTGCGCGCCAGCGGCTCAGGGATGGGACAGATTGCGCAAGGTCATCAGCCCGGCCAGCGGCCAGTCACCTTCGAGCTCGGCCAGACTCGCGGTAGACATCGACGGCCCCTGCCGGTGCCCTTGCTCCAGCAGCCCTACCAGACAACTCACCAGCGGCTGATGGCTGACCAGCAGTACGTGCTCCAGGCCTAGTTTGTCCAGTTCAGAGATAACATCCTGGGGATCGGTGTCCGGCGTAAGCCAGGTGACTGTCTGCACCGGCTTGATGAAACCAAGGGCTTCGTGAACCAACGCCGCAGTCTGTTGAGCGCGTACATACGGGCTGACCAGGATTACCTGCAGTTCCTGGCCGAGCAGTTTTGCCGCGCTGCGCAACACCTGCTCGCGACCGTGGGCGGTCAACCGGCGCTCAGAATCGCTGTTGGCGCGAGGTTCGGCTTCGCCATGACGCAACACCCAGAGCTTCACAGCTTGGGCTCTTCATCACGTACAGGATGCGGCGCTGGCGGCACACTATGGGCAGCCTCACCTTCCGGGGCGCGAGGCGCTGGCCAGTCGGCAAACGGCCAGGGTTTCTGGTCGCTATGAAAGCTGCCGAAACGACCGATCTGGGCCAGGAACTGGCTGAGGCTGTCGCCGAAGTTCATCAGGCTACCACTCGGCGCACCGTAGATCAGGCGATAGATCAACTGCACCAGCACCAGGCCGCCAAGCAACAGCTCGGCCAGCTGCCAGACCACCAGGAATACCAGCATCCACATAACGCGCAGGATGATCGATTCACGTGGGGCCTGGTTTGGGGATTCGTTCATGTCTTGCTCCTGTACTCAGTTGAAACCGCTGGTGGAGATAAAGTCGACATCGGTTTTCGGCTCGGCGCGCATCAGCAGCTCGATCACCTGGTTCAAGGTCCGTCCTTCAAAAAGAATCGCATGCAGGCCCGCTACCAGCGGCATATAGACTTGTACTTCCTGGGCCTTGACCTTGAGTACCTTGAGTGTATTGACCCCTTCTGCCACCTCACCCAGGCGGTTGACCGCCTCTTCCAGGCTCAACCCCTGCCCCAGAGCGTGACCGACCTGGTAATTGCGGCTCTTGGGTGAGGAACAGGTAACGATCAGGTCGCCGACCCCGGCCAGGCCGAGAAAGGTCATGGGGTTGGCACCCTGGCTCACGGCAAAGCGTGTCATCTCCGCCAAGGCGCGGGTGATCAGCATGCTTTTGGTGTTCTCGCCCATACCCAGGGCCACCGCCATACCGGCAATAATGGCGTAAACGTTCTTCAGCGCCCCGCCCAGCTCGACACCGAAACGGTCATTGCTGGCATAGACACGGAAGGTACGCCCGTGCAGCACCGCTTGCACCCGCTGGCAAAGCGCTTCGTCTTCACTGGCAACCACCGTAGCGGTCAGCGCATGTTCAGCCACTTCACGGGCCAGGTTCGGTCCTGACAGTACACCGATGCGCGCTTCAGGGGCGATCTCTTCAAGGATCTGACTCATCAACTTGAAGCTTTGCGCCTCGATACCCTTGGTCAGACTGACCAGCATCTTGCCACGCAGCAGTTGCGCATGGGGCGCCAGCACACTGCGCAGCGCACTGGATGGCAGGGCGACGAAGATCAGTTCGCAGTCCTGAAGGGTCGCCAGCAGGTCATTGACCGGATCAACACCGGGGTGGATCTTCACCCCTTTGAGGTAACGCGGATTTTCCCGGTTGTTGCGCATCGCTTCGGCCTGCTGCGGATCACGCATCCATTGGCGTACGCCAATGCCGTTTTCCGCCAGCAGATTCGCCACGGCGGTGCCGAAACTCCCGCCTCCCAGAACTGCAACAGGCTGCTGTTCAGTCATATCCAATCCGTTAAAACCAATTAAGTGGCGACTCCCGCATTATACGGAGCGCCGGTGCCAGAGCCAGCGCCAGATGAGCGAATTGGTCCGGGCATTGCTCTACCCAGGACTGAAAAATGCCGGACACTCGGTTAACATGCCCGGTTTGAATTCGATACCAAGGCCGCACCGTGTCATTTGGCCCCCCCGCTTCGCGCCCCTTGCTGCTGTTGACTGCCATTCTGGCTGGCCCCACGGCAGCTGAAGACCTGTTCGTCGACAATCAGGCACTGCCTGAGGTACTCACCGCTACCCGGCTCAAGCAGTCCCCCGCGGCCGTCCCTGGCAGCATGACCGTGCTCGACAATGCGCTGATCCGCGCCAGCGGCGCCCGGGATATTCCCGAATTGCTGCGGCTCGTGCCGGGAATGATGATCGGCTACGGTGCCGGCAACCAGCCCACGGTCAACTACCACGGCAGCAACGTCAACGATGCCCGGCGCATGCAGGTGCTGATCGATGGCCGATCGGTGTATCGCGCCGGACTGGCAACAGTGGACTGGAGCGATATTCCCCTGGCCATGGAGGATATCGAGCGCATCGAGGTATTTCGCGGCCCCAATACCGTCAGTTATGGCGCCAACGCACTGATGGCCGTGGTCAATATCCTCACCCGCAAACCAGCCGACAGCCATGGCACGCGATTGAAAGTTACCCGTGGCCAGCGCGGCATCAATGACTGGTATGCCAGCCAGGGCAGCGGCTGGGACGGCGGCGACCTGCGCCTGTCGCTCTCCGGCAAGCAGGACGACGGCTTCGATGAAACCCGCAACGGCCAGGATTACCACGACAGCCGCCGCCTCAACCGCCTGAACCTGAGCGTCACGCATGCCCTGGCGAGCAATCAGAGCCTGGATTGGCAGCTCGTCGCCAAGGAGGGCAGCAACCAGCGGCCCTACACCTACAAGCCGGTGTTCCTTGGCGTTACTGCCAATGGTGAGGGTTCCGATGTCAACGCCAAGGACTATGCCGGCTCCGTACGCTGGAACATCGATTTCAACCCCGAACACAGCCTTTACCTGCAAGGCACGGCCCAGCACTGGGACCGCCAGCAAGTCTGGCGCGCCTGTGATGCGGCACTGTCGTTCAGCCCGCAACTGACCCGCTTGTGGCAGCTCAATCCGAACTACGCCGAGCAAGTGGCACGCCACATCCTCTCTCCAGTACCACCTGGCAGTGCCACAGAGCAGGCTTTAGCCCGCCAGGCCCAGCAACAATGGCATAACGGTGGCTCCAACCAGGTCTGCGGTGACATCGACCAGAGCACCCGTGAAACGCGCTACGACCTGGAGCTGCAGGACACTCTGAGCCTGTCCGACAGCCTGCGCCTGGTCAGCGGCGCCAATTACCGCTATGACCGCGCCGATTCGCAGACTTTCTTCAATGGCAGCCTCAATGACAGCACCTGGCGCCTGTTCGGCCACCTGGAATGGCGCGCGGATGAACACTGGATTCTCCAGGGCGGGGCGATGTTCGAAGATGCCAAGCTCTCCGGCAGCTCGCTCACCCCGCGCCTGGCAGTGAATTACCTGATCACCCCGCGCCACGGTTTGCGTGCGGTGTATTCCGAAGCCGTACGCTCACCGGACATGTTCGAAAACAACGTCAACTGGAGCTATCGGGTCAACAACCTGAGCCCAGGCGCCTTCGGCCAGCGCAGCGCGCAGTATTTCGTCAGGACCCGTGGACCAGGCGACCTGGAACAGGAACGGATGCGTTCGCGGGAACTGGGCTATAACGGATACTTCGCCGACGCCGACCTCAGCGTTGACCTCAAGCTGTTCTATGACGAAATCACCGGCATGATCAGTGAGCCGCTGCGCAACAACCAATACATTGCCAGCAACAGCAACAGGGCTCGATTCAGCGGCACCGAAACCCAGCTGGACTGGCGCCTGAGCCCGGCGGATCGCCTGCGCCTGACCTACGCCTATGTCGATGCCTGGGCGAGCAACCCCGACGATCGCCGCCTGAGCGCACACAACAGTGGTTCGGCTGGCTGGCTTCGCGACTGGGGGCAGGGATGGTCCAGCGCCCTCTTCTATTATGGTGACGATGAACTGAACCAGTACCGCTTCGAGCGCGTCGACCTGCGTGTGGCCAAGCGCCTGCGCTGGGAGCGCACACAGCTTGAATTGGCCGGCACTGTGCAGCAGCGCCTGGATGATGAACCCACCACGTTTGCCGACAACCGCTTCGATAGCCGCCATGTGGTGTACCTCAGTGCGGAGCTGGAATTCTGATGCGCGTGCTGCGGCACTGGCTGCTGCTGGTCTGTCTGTGGCCTTTGGGCGGACTGTCGGCCAGTGAAATCCTGCTCACCGGTAACCAGGACAGCCCCGGTGTCGAGCAGTTCGTCCAGGCCCTGCGTGAACGTCGTCCTGCCGACAAGGTTCACTTCGTCCCGGTGACCGAGCTTGCCCGCCCCTCCCGCCTCAACCCCGCAGTTCGCCTGATCCTGCTCGACAGTGCCAGCCTGGAATGGCGCTTGAGTGAGACAGCGGGACCGCCGGCGCTGGCCCTGCGTGTCAGTCGGGTCCAGGCAGAGCAGCGTCTGGGCAATTTGCGCCCGGCCTACCTGAGCCTGTTGTGGAGCGACCCGCCGCTGGACCGTCAGCTACGCCTGACTCGCTACCTGTTGCCTGAGGCCCAGCGCATCGGCGTACTCTACGCCCAGCACAGCCAGTTCCTGCTGGAAGAACTGCGCCGCGCAGCGAAACCCATGGGCCTTGAGATCGTCGCCCAAGCCTGGCCGGACCTGCGCGACAGCCGCCCATTGCAAACCCTGCTGCAAAACAGCGATGTTCTGCTGGGCATTGACGATCCCCAGCTGTACAACTCGAAGACGGCGAAAAACCTGCTACTCAGCAGTTACGCGCGGCAGATGCCGGTGATCGGCCCCAACGCCGGTTTTGTGCGCGCAGGCGCCCTGGCCAGCACCTTGAGTAACCAGGATCATTGGCTGGCAGTCCTCGACCGGTTACTCGATCAACCACCAGGCAGGTGGCCGCGAGCGCTTTACCCCGATCACTTCAGTGTCGTCGGCAACCAGCAGGTCGCCCGCGCTCTGGGTATCGAACCCATCGATCCCGAAGGCGCCGCCCTGGTGCTGGCCGAAGGAGAACGCAGACCATGAGGCGTCGTCTGAGCTGGGACATTCATACCCGCACACAGATCATCAGCTTGGGTCCGGCGCTGTTGCTGACACTGTTGCTGATCAGCTTCTTTACCTTCGTGCGGATTCAGGACCTGCGCCAGGAGCTCAATCACACCGGCCAGTTGATCGCCAACCAGTTGGCGCCGGCCTCGGAGTACGGCGTGATCGCCGGTAACGACGAAGTGCTCGAAAGCCTGATGCGTGCCACCTTGAGCATTCCTCATGTACGCTTTCTCGAGGTACAGGACAGCAGCAACCACATTCTGGTGTACGTCGAACAACCTGATGAACACGACAACCGGGCGCAGCAGGTCGAAGTGTTCCAGGCCCCTATCCGCCTGCAGCAGATCCGCCTGGATAACGACTTTCTGCACAGCGGCCGGCAACCGGTGAAGAATGTCGGTGATGACTACCTGGGCAGGGTCATTGTCGGCATGTCCAACGACGCCTTCAGCGAGCGCCAGAAGGAAATCGTGATCAAGGCAGGGATCCTCGCCCTGTTCGCCCTGCTCTTCACCTTTCTATTGGCTCGCCGCCTGGCGCTGAGCCTGGCCAAACCGATCAGCGACATGGGCCATGCGGTCAAGGCGATTCAGCAAGGCGACTTCAACGCGCCCCTGCCAGTGGTCGACGACAGTGAGCTCGGCCATCTGGCCCGCCATATCAATAACCTGGCCTGCGCCCTGGCCCAGGCCAGTCACGAACAACAGCAGGCCATGTCGCAACTGATCCAGGCCCGTGAAGAAGCCGAACAGGCAAACAGGGCCAAATCCGACTTCCTGGCGATGATGAGTCATGAACTGCGCACGCCCATGAACGGCGTATTGGGCATGTTGCAGCTACTCGAAACCACAGCGCTGAACGAAGAGCAGATTGAATACACCGCCGTGGCCAGTGAGTCGACTGGCCATTTGCTCAAGGTGATTAACGACATTCTCGATTTCTCGCGCATCGAGCGCACCAGCCTGGAGCTGGAGCATATCGGGTTCAACCTCGGCGAACTGATCGGCAGTTGCGTGCAATCCTTCCAGCACCTGGCTGCCCAGCGTGGCCTGAGCCTGCAACTGCAAATGCCGTCGGGAATGGGTCAACTGCAAGTGGTTGGCGACCCGACACGCATCCGCCAGATCCTGCTCAACCTGGTAGGCAATGCGCTGAAGTTCACCGAACAGGGCAGCGTGCGCATCGAACCACGCTGGCAAGTGCTCGACCGCCAATTGATCTGGTTCAACTGCGCCGTGCACGACACCGGAATAGGCATCGACAACCAGCGTCTGGAAACGATGTTCGTTGCCTTCCAGCAAGCCGACAGCTCGATATCCCGCCGCTACGGCGGCACAGGCCTGGGCCTGTCGATCGCCCGCACCCTGGCCGAACGCATGGGCGGCACCTTGCGCGGCGAAAGCCGTGAAGGCCAGGGTTCGACCTTTACCCTGGAGATGCCCCTGGCGCTGGCAGTGCAACAGGCGCCACGCCTGCCAAGCCAGAACACCGATGCAAAAGAGGAAGGCCAGGGCCAGCGCATCCTGCTGGTCGAAGACAACCCGGTAAACCAGACGGTGATCGAAGCCATGCTGCGTAGCCTGGGGTTTGAGGTGTACATAGCGGTGGACGGCGCCCAGGCCGTGGCCCAAGTCGCCCGCCAGCGCTTTGCCGCCACGCTGATGGACTGCCGACTGCCGATCATCGATGGCTATGAAGCAACCCGGCGCATCCGCCAGTTGCCCCAGGCCGCTTCCATGCCGATCATCGCCCTGACAGCCAACGCCTTGCAGGGCGATCGCGAGCGCTGCCTGAGTGCGGGGATGAATGATTACCTGGCCAAGCCATTCAAACGGACTGATTTACAGCAAATTCTGCAGCGTTGGCTGCCCGGTCAGTCAGCTGCGACTGGCGATTAATGTGAAATTGCGGCAGTCTTAGGGACTGGACAGGCCCCTTGAAAGGCCTGAAAATAAAATTTCAGTGCACAAGTGTACTTCTTTGCCCCGTGCGCTGTGACTTTCACTACAACGCAATAGTCTATGTGTAGGCTGCCGGTTCGAGGCATGAATGCTTCGAACGGTCGGGAAGATTTGCCC
>JAVXRI010000052.1:0-294 GCA_036643775.1 Pseudomonas sp.
GCCCTCGGGGTTCATGATGAACGGGTTCATCCCCGCTTCCGGTGCCACGTCGGCCTTGAAGTCCGGCACGTCGGTACCGCCCCAGGCCTTGCCGTTCCACCACACCAGGCGCTTGTGCGGCGACCAGGGTTTGCCCTGTACATCCGCCGAGGCGCGGTTGTAGAGAATCCGCCGGTTCGCAGGCCAGGCCCAGGCCCACCCGAGGTTCTGTTTCATACCGAACGGATCGGCGTTGTCGCGCCGGGCCATCTGGTTGCCCTGCTCGGTCCAGCTGCCACAGAAAATCCAGCAACC
>JAVXRI010000052.1:304-33235 GCA_036643775.1 Pseudomonas sp.
AGGCGGTACTGCCATCGTCCTTGAGCTGGGCGAAGCCGGCCAACTGCTGCCCAGCCTTGATCGTCGCCCCGCTGGTATCGGTGACATCCGCCACGGCGTAACCGTTGAACTCCTTGGCGATTTCTTCCGGTGTCGGTTCGTCGGGCACTTTGTACGGCCAGTTGAGCTTGAGGATCGACTCGGCCCAGGCCCCGCCCTCGCGCTGGTAACGCTCGCGCAGGCGCAGGAACAGCGCGCTCATGATCCACACGTCGGTACGCGCCTGACCAGGGCCTTCGGCGCCTTTCCAGTGCCATTGCAACCAGCGGCTGCTGTTGACCAGCGAACCGTCTTCCTCGGCAAAGCAGGTGGTGGGCAAGCGGATGACTTCGGTGTTCACGTTCGCCGAATCGACATCGTTGTACGGCCCGGCATTGCGCCAGAACTCCGAGGTCTCGGTGGCCAGCGGGTCCATCACCACCAGCCACTTGAGCTTGCTCAACGCGGCGGTGACACGGTTCTTGTCAGGCAAGGCGGCAATCGGGTTGAAGCCCTGGCAGAAGTAACCGTTGACCTGATCCTTGGCCATCATGTCGAACATCTTCAACACGTCGTAGCCCGGAATATCCAGCTTCGGCAGGTAGTCAAAGCCCCAGTGGTTTTCAGCTGTGGCGTTGGCGCCATACCAGGCCTTCATCAGGCTGACATGGAACTTGCCGTAGTTCTGCCAGTAGGACAACTGCCCTGGCCGCAGCGGCTTGGGCGCGCGTTTGGCAATGTAGGTGTCGTAGTCCTGTTCGGCATCCGACGGCAGGGTCAGGTAGCCCGGCAGCAGGTTGGACAACAGGCCCAGGTCGGTCAGCCCCTGAATATTGGAGTGACCGCGCAGGGCGTTGACCCCGCCACCCGGCATACCGACGTTGCCCAGCAGCAACTGGACCATGGCCGCACTGCGGATGATCTGCGAGCCGATCGAGTGCTGGGTCCAGCCCAGGGCATAGAGGATCGTCATGGTCTTGCCCGGTTGCGAGCAGGTGGCGATCTCTTCCCAGACCTTGCGCATGCTGTCCACCGGCATGCCACAGATCTGACTGGCCAGCTCTGCGGTGTAGCGGCTGTAGTGCTGCTTCATCAGCTGATAGACGCACTGTGGGTCCTGCAGGGTCGGGTCGACCTTGGCAAAACCGTCTTCACCCAGCTCGTAGCCCCAACCGGACTTGTCGGTGTAGCTGCGTTTGTCCGCGTCGTAGCCGCTGAACAGACCATCCTCAAAGCCATAGCCGGCTTTGACGATGAACGACACGTCGGTGTAGTTGCGCACGTACTCGTGCTGAATCTTGTCTTCAGTCAGCAGGTAATTGATCAGCCCGCCCATGAAGGCGATATCCGTGCCGGTACGGATCGGCGCGTAATAGTCGGCCACCGAAGCGGTTCGGGTAAAACGCGGGTCGACCACGATCAACCGGGCCTTGTTGTGCGCTTTGGCCTCGGTTACCCATTTGAAGCCACAGGGATGGGCTTCTGCAGCGTTGCCACCCATCACCAGGATCAGATTCGCGTTAGCGATATCGGTCCAGTGGTTGGTCATGGCTCCACGGCCGTACGTCGGGGCAAGACTTGCCACCGTCGGGCCATGTCAGACACGTGCCTGGTTATCGAACCCCAGCATGCCCAGACTGCGAACGACCTTGTGGGTCATGTAGCCGGCTTCGTTGGACGAAGCCGAGGCGGCTAGAAAGCCTACGCTCAGCCAGCGATTGACCGTCTGGCCCTGGGCGTTTTTCTCGATGAAATTGGCATCGCGGTCGGTCTTCATCAGATCGGCAATGCGATCCAGCGCCTCATCCCAGGACACCCGGGTCCATTCCTTGCTCCCCGGTTTGCGCACCTGCGGATACTGCAGGCGGTTGGGGCTGTGGATAAAGTCGAGCAGACCGGCGCCTTTCGGACACAGCGTGCCGCGGTTCACCGGGTGGTCGGCGTCGCCTTCGATATGGATGATGTTCTGCGCGACGTTCTTGGCCGCGTCACCCTGGCTGTACATGATCAAGCCGCAGCCGACCGAACAATAAGGACAGGTGTTACGGGCTTCTTTGGTATGCGCCAGCTTGAAGTGACGCACCTGCTCGGCGAAGGCGGGAGTCGGGGCCATGCCCAACGCCGCCAGGCTCGAGCCTCCAAGGCCGATTGCGGCGACCTTGAAGAACTGCCGACGGTTGAGATCCATCGTGCACTCCTGATCAGGTGGTGGACGCGCGGGACGTTGCCGGCGTCTCTTGAACGATCACGGTGGCGACGTTTGCAGCAGTCACCAGTTGATACTGTAGTCAAGATTTCAGGAAGCGCGATGAATGCGGACTGGCGGCATATCGCCACGTATTGGTCAGGTATAAAGCAAAACGCCCGGTGCGAGGCACCGGGCGTTTTGTGGATGTAGCGGTCAGCCGTATGAATCAGAACGGTTATGAATACCAAAAAGCCAAACTTACGAATGGGTGAGTGAGTGAATGTACCTTTTTTTATTGGGGATAAGCGACATTGACACCATATCTATATGCAGTATTCGTAAGATATTTCGTAAATTTATGGCCCATATCGCACTGAAAACTTTACAAAATCCGATGACCGCACTCACTCAATACGATCGTCTAAGAACCAGCCAAAATCCCGACGAACGGTAATCTCCCCTCCCCCTTGCCTGCAGCACACAGAACGGCTCTCACCGAGTAAGCCTAAGGCTTTCCTTAAAAGAGCTCGACAAGGCTCTTGGCAGTACGCTCAAAAATCCAGCGCCAAGCTCCCGAGGGTCAAGGATAAGTCAAGTCGCAGGCGAATCGGGCTACTCTCCAGCCACCTATACCTGCCATAGAGGCCATCCGAAGCAAGCACGGCTACCTACCCGTGTTTGATTAGGGCCTGTCCTTATTATGATTTTGAGCAACTGAGTGTAGAGGCTAAGAAGGCCATGCTTTCGGAGTTGCGCGCCAGCCTCTCGAAGCAGGTTGCAATCGCATTCAGCAGACTCGATCAAAATCGCATAAGCGCCTGCACCATACTAGCATTTCGACATCGCTACAGGTATAAAAGCACCTCTGACACTAAGGTGCCGAGCATCAGAATCAATCCTAGCACCTTTAGACTAAGGTGTATGTTACGGCCCATTAAACACACGAATATCCAAAATAAAAATTTAAGGCAGCCTTCACAAAAAACACACTACAAAGCGCTCCCCGAGAACATAGCCACACACAATGCTCGGCCACATCAAACTTAATTGCACTGCCGCACAAACACATCAAGGATAAGTATTATGGCATCATTAGGATCAAAAGCACGCGCCCTAGAATACTTCAAGAGGTTGCTAGACTCTTCCAATCCAAAGCTTGAACTCCAAAGAATTCACTCCGACCTTAACAAACTTATCTACACGGCTACTAAAAAGCCTATAGATAGAAAAACCAAGATTGAAATACTGGAGGAACTAGAGCAGCTCGTTAGGCAAGCTCCCAGTTTAGAAAGTATCCATGAAGAATATGCGACCTACGACTCGATACGTCGTACTACAGCATCAGACAACAGCGAAATCCTCGATGTAATTAGCGCCATGAAAAAGAGAGCAGAATGATGGAGTTAAAGACTAGCGATCTGATAGCCTTGCTGAGCTTAATTATCTCAATTGGCGCTGTAATATTCGCCAAATCCTCCAGCAACAAGGCCAACAACATTGCGCAAGAAAACTTACAACTCCAGCAAGTTAACTTACAGCTTCAACAGGGAATGGTCGAACTTGAAATTAGCCAATCCATCGAGGGAGCAAAGTCCAAGATCAATGAAATCGCAATCGTGATGATCCCCTTCATCACCAAGGAAAACAGAAAAACTCTAACAGATGAGGACACTGAGACCCTCGAACTTTATAGGAAAACTTTTAACGCAGCCACTCAATCGCTGATGAATTATTACGATTCAGCCTGCTCAAAATACATAGACAACAAAGTCGACAAAATCAGATTCAAAAAAACCTATAAAAACGAAATACGCAAGTTGATCGAGAACAAGGACTTTAAAGAATACTTCGATCCGCTCACATCCTCCTACAAGCCGATACTTAACGTCTATTCAGAGTGGGAACACCTAGAGTAAGCTCACCTCTCGGATTTATCACCGCTCAGCAAACGGCGCAGAAGTTCGCAATATTATGAAGTGGCTCTTGTGACAGAAATGGTGATGACCACTTCTGTGCTTGAGGGCTACACCTCACTTGCCTGGGGAGGCATAAACGATTCGCAGAGTCGATCAAGGCTTAGCTCAACTCATAATACCCCAAGGTGCAGATTTTGATTCCAGCGCGTCGATCCGGGGTAAACCGCTCCTTGATGATGTAGTAAAGATCACGGAATACCGTCTGCGATGTAGCAAAATAACTATGTCCCAAGCCGAACATTTCAGCGCCAGCTGAGGTGACATCGATTGTGGAAAGATCCTTCAGTACTATCGGAGGAGAAGCATCACCTGCGCGATTAAGCCGCCGAAGTTTTGCTGAAGCAAGGATTGCTCTGTCGGCCCTTGAAGCATAGAGAGTGACTTGCTCGTACTTTTCAAAAATCCGAGCAATTTGCCTGAATCTGCCAGCATCGACATCCGGAGCAGCCAATACGACTTGGCTTATGGGCGTGCTGCCGGGAAGATTTTCCCAGGTTTCAAGCACCCCAAGCAGCGCTCGGTTCCCCATGCTATGAGCGATGATGTGCAGCCGGCTCAAACCTAACTTTGTTGTGACTTGAGTCAGAAATGTACGAAGGTGTTCCTCTGACCAATCTACAGTTGCCTCATCCGTAGCATAGCTCTGAACCTTTCCACATGACGACCAGCTGTAGCAAAGCTTGAGCCCAGAAAACTTCAAGTCATGGCAGATCTGAGCAGCGCGCCAAACCGCTTCATTGAACGTCACATTGAACCCATGGATGAAAAGGAGCCCTTCGCCTTCCTCAATTCTGGAGTTCCGTATCCAATCACTAAGCTCTAGCGGCGTGAGTTTATGAATGACGATATGTTTGTTGGGATCCTCATCGATGGGAGGCCAAATCATCATCCGACGCTTGGGCCGCTCGAGGCCGCCCTCCTTGTGTATGTGAGGAATGGACACGCTCGCGATACCATATGTGACCTTGTCTTCGCCTCGGACATCGCCAAATGTCGCGTTACCTTCGTCATCTACGTTGAGGAGCCGATCTGTCCCAAAATGAAGCATGTGTCTCGTGAATTGCTCTTTAGGCTGGACAGATGTCAGGCGCGTCGCCCCTTCCATTTTTAAGCGATTTTTTACTGCGACTGCAGGCTTAGGCAAACGATCCGTCTTGATCGAATCACCCCTGCGGAAGTGAGCAGTCTCCCGAAAGGACGAAGCGCTCGATCCCCCGCCCATTCTTGGTCTACCGACAATTACCTTAGTAGTGGAAGTTGACGGTGTAGGCTTTGGCTTCACCCGGCGATCTTGCACCAAGCGCTCTTCACTCAAAGCACCGCGTTCATGATTGAAAGGGGTGGTAGTGGAGCGCCACACCAAACTACGAAAATCATCTTTCTTTACTAAGGCTCTAACTGAGCCGTCACTTAGAGATTGTGCGTTAAGGGTGTCCCGCAAGATGTCTGAGGCTACCAGCAGATCAAGCTTGCGACTACTAACCCGAAGTGAATCGAACTTTATCTCTAGACTATGGCGCTGTATTCCCTTTCGGAGAGAACTGGCAAACTCCCCAGAAGGCGATTTCTGCCAAGTGGTGAAGAGGAACGTCGAACTGACAAGCCTTCTATGCGGTTTCGTCGTTGAAATATTCTCAATCAAGATCGCAATCGCAAGTTTAAGATCTTCAGTCGTTCTCATATTTCACCTTGGCAGTCTTTTCGCCACTCATTTGGTCAACCCTAATGTATTGACCTGAAAGGCCCAAAGCAATTCTACCTCAGCAGCTCAAGCCGGGCACCAGAATCGCGGATATTGCCTAGGGCGCACTGATCAAAAAACGATCAACTACTGTTCAACTACGACTTTAAATAATACTACTGCGCCCAAGGACTGAAGCTTGAAAGCTACGCCCTAAATCGCGGAAAGACCGGTGCTGCTCCAGCCCCCCCAAAAAAATTCACCAATGTAGAGTTACCACGCTTAGCCAGCAACAATTCACTAGTCAGGCTCTGGCTCTGTACTCAGATGAATCGACATGATCAGCGCACGGCGGTAATGCAGAGGGGTAGCGTTCAATTCTAAGGAAAGAAGTCGGTTGGCGGCACCAAGCAGAGCGTCAATCCGCTCGCGCGGTACTGCTATGTACGCAATCAACCGAGTCCCGCTAGCTGTCATAGACCCGATTCCTTTTGGAGGCGCAATGTCTTGCGTCAATCGCGGATCTGCGTAGAGTTGGCACTCGACATTCGGGTATTTGAACTTCTCTGGGTAGAGCACTTCACCTTTCAGCGTGAGGATCATGTGTTCACTATAATGGCCTTCGTTCGCCCTCCAATTATTCGGCAGGGCTAGACTGAACGACCACGTAAGATCCCACCCGATCAACTTGATTTGATAGATCACTCGCTGCATTTCAAGTCGAGGGCGACCTCGTCCTGTTTTAGATTTTGGCTGGACTTTACGGGCCATAACGCTCTCCACAAAAAAGTACACCATTGTGGAGAGTATAATTTAACTCCAATCAGCTGACGGTGAAGCTAGACAATTGGAAAACTCAGGGATATATATCGGGAAACCGCTCCCAATGAAAGGTAAACAGAACCAGTTGTTCGACAGGTTCATAAAACATGATGATTTTGTCAGCGCCCATTTGTTGGTAGGAATTAGCAGGCGCACTCGCGACATGATAGAAGGGGTTACCAGAGGGGCTTCGAGGATAAACGGGAGTGATACCGTTAGGCCTGGATTCAGCAATGTACAAGGGCATGCTGCCCGCCCAAACCTGCCCAATATCCACATCACCGCCGATCTGCTCTACAAAGGGGCACAGATCCCTGCTATCCACTCTTGCACCGAGCACTAGTTTGTCCGGATTAAAAAGGTAGCCTGTTTCGTTGTATGTGGCACGAGCTGCCGCGAAGGCGGCATTTTGCTGCTCGTAAAAATCAAGCAGTTCGGATCGCGCCTCCGGATACGGATCTGGGAGGTCTATATTCTCCTCATGGAGAAAGAAATAACGAGGATCACCCATGAGGCGGTAACGCCTGTCCTCGATTTTGAATCCGATCCAATTTGTGTGAAGCAACGGCGACTGGTAATCAGTGTCCCTCGTTGCATAACCGACCAGACGATGTTCGGCAGGTTCCAGCGGACTAAGCATGTATAGAGAACCAGACCATTCCGAATTCACCATGCTGAGATCGATAGTGAAAAGCGGGTGGAGATGCCTGGCAAGGTCGGACTGATCGGGAACAAAAACGAATTCCGGATCTGGAAATGGGTGCAAACCGACAGGTAGTTCCCGGTAGTCGGGCCGACGCTCAATCATCTTTGCGCAAACGTCTCTGAAGGGGAGACCGCCTCCCCCTTCAGACCTGAAATATTCTGCCAACTCAATAAAAATAGAAAAGTGATCATCGGTGAGGCTGGACAACTCATCGGCAGAAAATTTGTACTTATTGCCGTCAAGCATCGACAGAACGAATGATTGCAGATACCGCGCTGAAGGATTCCAACCGTTGATCAATAAATCAGCATATGTCTGAAAAGGCGATTCATACATGGCATTGAGTCCGGCATATTTGATGTAAGTATTTAGTGAGGACTGACGCTAAAGCGCAAAACCATCATTAACTTTTAGCTGCGGGAGGCACCTCAATCGAAATTCTTACACTGAGGTGCCTGCATGAGCGCTTTTAGCAGATTTTTTTGAATATTAGTCCTGATTGATGTGCGACATCATGCCATTGACATCGACCGCACGTATGTACCGTGCGGGGTTGCCGTCATTGGCCACTTCCTCAAAGTGCTTTTCACCACAGAGGATTTTGGCACCCTCGACGTGGCGTAAGTCGCCCCACCAGGTGCTACCTTTAGTTTCAACGACGAAGTACAGTTTTTCCTTACCTTCATCATCGACGACCACAGCCCAATCGGGGTTGTAGGTGCCAAGCGGTGTGGGAATTTTGAACCAGGACGGCAGTTTCGCGTACACCTTTACGGCTTCGTTCTTTTCAAGGTCTTCGGCGAAGGTCTTCTCTACGCCCGCCGAGTCATAGACAACATGCGTATAGATGGACTTCTGCGTTTCTAGGGTGTTTTTCAAATAGCCCTTCAGCTCTTCCTGTTGGAACAGCTCTTGCGCGTAGAAGTGCTCGTCGCCGATTTTGCTGTACTTAATACCATCGACTAGTGCCAATCGCTTGGTGCGATTGATGGCTTCTGACGCATAGTCAATGAACTGTTGCGGGTTGCGGGAAAAGTCCTGCAGGCGATGGCTTTCCGTAAGAATCTTGACGATACTGCTGCGGGTCAGCTGAGTCTTGTCCTGCAAATCCGTGATGATGTCGGGAAGCTCGATGTCATCCTCATGGATCGTCGTGAAAAGGGAGACGTCAGTCTCTTCCGCCGTAACGCCGCCCTTTCCTATCGCAATGTCAGCCTTCCGGAATTGCGCCCTGGTTTTGGTGATGGGCGGGCAATCCAGAATGGCTTTGGCGCAATCGACAATGAGCTTATCGTTGTTGAAGTCAACCCTGTAGGTGGTCTTGTACTTGATGCGCTCCCAGAGCGCCTTGAATTCCTCGCTCTGAAGAACAGCCTCGCGGGTGCGGATAATTCTTCGGTCATCGGCATTCTTGATATCGAGCTTGCCAGCGAGCTTCTTCAAAATACCCTGGATATCTTCTTCAGCGATATCCGCATTGCACCCAAGCTCAGCCTTGATATCGTCCGGCAGCTTGAAACTGCCATTTTTCAGAGCCGTACGAAGGCTGTCCTGAACCTTTCCCTTAGCATCAACAAAATCTTCGCTTTTCAGGAATTTCCAGATTTTGTCGGACTGCTCTACACCAAGCGGTGCCGCCTCTCCCTTATCGTTGACAATTAATACTGTCGCGAACTGATGAGATTCAACGATTCCAAAGCGGATGCCGGTGTCTTCTTCAATTTCTTTCTGAAGATTTTCGGCAAACTCTTCATAGCTCTCGGTGGCAATGACAGTCAGTGTATTGATATCAGACCCGCGCAGGCGCTGCCCATCTTGGTTGACGCAGAGACGCAAGCCCCGGCCGATTGTCTGGCGTCGCTCGCGCTCCGAACCCATATCGCGCAGCGCACAAATCTGGAAGACGTTCGGGTTGTCCCAGCCCTCTTTCAGTGCAGAGTGAGAGAAGATGAATTTGAGCTTGGTATCAAAGCTCAACAGCTTTTCCTTCTCTTTCATGATCAGGTTATAGGCACGCTCGGAGTTTTCACGACCTGCCTGGTTATTTTCTGCCGTCTCTACAAGTCGCTCCTTTTTATCGATGGAGAAATAGCCGTTATGAACTTCAGAGGCATTTTCTTCCAGATCAAGCTCATTGAAGAGGCTTTGATAGTCGTTAGACTTCGCGAGCTTGGTATATTCCTCTTCAAACATCTTGGCATATTTGCCTTTGATTGCGTTGCCATCTTCGTCGTACTGACGATAATGCTCAACGCTATCAATGAAGAATAGACTTAATACTTTGATAGGCTGCTTATTGGCAGCAAAGGTAAGCTCTTTATCGAGATGCTCTTTGATAGTGCGACGGATCATCAGACGCTTGATTTCATCCGGGCTGACACCGCCAACAGCCTCGCCAGGAAGCAGGGTATCGTCGAGCCCAGGCCCCTTAATCTGAACGGACTCGTTGTTTTTGCCGCAAGTGATCGTACCGATCTGCATATTTTCGTAAATGGCACGATTAGCAATCTGTTCCAGATCGTCACCATCTTCAACCGTCAGTGTTTCGCGGCTGATTTTCTTGCCACGCTGCACATCGATTTCGATTTTTGCAACGATCGAACCTTTACGGTTATGGGTGGATTCGAGTTTTATATAAGGCTTGTTGTTGCCGCCCTCAATCTGGAGAGAGGCAACCTCGATTTGCTTGACCAGGCCCTGGTCATAGGCATCAACGGCATCGAGACGATAAACCATGTGATGCCTATCAACGTGCGTCGCTGAATAGCGCAGGGTGCAGAGCGGGTTCATGGCATCCAGAGCCTTCTTACCCTGTCCTTGCAGACCACCGTCAACGCTTTGCGGCTCGTCTACAATAATGATAGGGCTAGTTGCCTTGATCAGGTCGATGGGGCGTTCACCACCGGTGTTCTCATTCTCTTTATAGAGATTGTTGACGTCTTTTTTGTTAATAGCGCCAACAGTGGTCACCATGATCTGAATGTTTGCACTAGTTGCGAAGCTGCGTACTGGCCCAGGCTTGGAAGAGTCATACAGAAAATATTCGTACCCCTTAGCCTTGGGGTACAAATTCTCAAAATGGTCACGAGTAATTTCAAGAGTTTTATACGTACCTTCTTTAATCGCTACCGAAGGAACGACAATTACGAATTTGGTAAAACCAAAATTTCTATTCAGCTCGAATATCGTTCGCAGATAAACATAGGTTTTTCCTGTGCCAGTCTCCATTTCGACCGTAAAGTCGCCGCTGGCAAGGCTGCTGGTAGGGCGCAGGCCGTTGCCGAGTTGGATAGAGCGCAAATTATCCAGAATTTCTTCATCAACCAATTGCAGACGATTACCAACACCGAGTTCATTTTCGGCCAGACCAAGTGAAGCCTGTGGCCCGAACTCAGGACGATAGGTTACAGTGAACTCTGAGCGTGATATCTCTTGTCCCTTAAAAAGGCTAACAACGGACTCTATCGCCGCCATCTGATAGTCAAGATCGTCTTCAAAATGCAGCTTCATCGGGTATGCTCCTTACAAGCTGCGTACATGGCTTATGCCGTTCTGTTCCAGAATGGCAGCCATGTTGGTTTTCGACACGTCACCGCTGAAAGCGCTGTCACGGAAGAAAACATTTGTGTCGGAAGCAGGCTTCAGTTCTTCATGCCACTTCAGGATCGAGTGAGCAATTCCTTCAACATCATCGTTAGAGATGGTCTCATGAAGACAAGCAAATACAGCTCCGTAGCCAATACTATAAATATCTTTTCCAATTACCTTTTTGCTCTCGATAGGCACAGCAAGGTCAATGCCGCGCTTGAGCAACAACTCAAAGAGGATGTCTTGCTCAGTGCGCCCTTCGACCAAATGCTCCTGATGAGAAAGGAGCGTCTCCTCAAGGTCGGTACGTTCGGGACTCCAGATCTTTATATTTGAGCTAGACAGCTTGAAGCTTTTGAACCCAAGATCGATTTTATTGAACTCAGATTTTTTCAATTTTTCAGAAAGCTTGGCCAATCTAGCTCGCCCAATTTCTGAAATAGTTTTATAACCAAGCTTATAAGCGTTAGATTTATTATCGATATATTCAGGAAGCTGAACCATTATATATCTTCTTGAACCGTTATCTTGGCAGTTTAAATTTAGAACAGCCTGAGCGGACGTGCACGACCCTGAGAAAAAATCTAGGTATATTCCTGCGTTATCTGGCTCGTCATTAACTTCGAAGCCAAAGAAATATTCAATTAGCGATGAAGGCTTAGGAAAGCTAAACACATCACCGCCCAGTAACTCCTCAACCTCTTTAGTTCCTTCTTGGTTAAATGGGCCATTCAAGAGCGACAATGGCTTTCCTTTTCTGTAGTTGCCATTCTCATCAATTAAATAGACTTTATATCTGACGCTATATGAGCCGTCTTCTTTTTTTGCGAAAACAACCTCATCATTTTCGATTGCTCGAAGAAGCCTGTCCTTCGCCCAGACCCACTGTTTTTTTGGTGTTATTGTTTCGCCATTATATTCGATTGTGTATTGAAGATTCTTTCTTTCATCCATGCTGGTGG
Organism: Pseudomonas sp.; assembly: GCA_036643775.1. Lineage (GTDB taxonomy): Bacteria > Pseudomonadota > Gammaproteobacteria > Pseudomonadales > Pseudomonadaceae > Aquipseudomonas. The sequence continues at coordinate 12,246 of JAVXRI010000052.1, forward strand.
TCATCAAAGGCTGAGTAAAATATCCGCCCCGAGCTGCATGCTTGTTGTCTTTTTTGTTATAAGCCCCCCTTTGCTCATCAGAGAGCTTTGAGGTAACGTTTGATATGTCGGATTTTGAGTAGCACAGAATATATTCATGAACCTCAATAAATCCTTTCGTCTTTGCGCCTGCGCCATATTTGTTTTTCCAGGCCACCGTCCCGACAAATCGTTCCCCCCCGAATATTTCATCGCAAATAAGTTTTAAGTTATGGAACTCGTTATCATCAATGGATATAAATATAAGTCCATCTTCACGCAGTAGCGATTTTGCCAGTTTAAGTCGCGGGTAAATCATGCTCATCCAGCTAGAGTGTTTCCTTCCTGTAGTTTCAGGATTGGACGAAAATTTTTCCCCCTCATCGTCAGCTTGGCCCGTGTACTTTAGGTACGTTTTCAGATTTTCTTGAAATCTGTCCGGATAGATAAATTCTTTACCTGTGTTATACGGAGGGTCGATATAGATCATCTTAATTTTGTTGGCATAGCTCTTTTGGAGAAGCTTTAGCACCTCAAGATTGTCGCCTTCAATAAACAAGTTTTTTGTCGTACCCCAATCGATACTTTCTTCCGGGCAAGGCAATAGCGTTGCAGTCGAGGGGCTCAATGCGATCTGGCGCGCCTTCTTTTTGCCGTGCCAATTAAGGCCGTACTTCTCTTCGCCCTCGTCAATAACTCCTGCATCGCCCAAAAGCTGACGGAGAGTTTCAAAATTTATGCCACCCTCGCCAAATACTTCAGGAAATATACTTTTGAGCTGCTCAATATTTTCGTTGACGATGTTCGCGCTTTCACCGTCCTGAAGCGTCACTACGTCCATAGCGGCCTTGTTCATCAAATGCTCTCTCTAATTTTTTCAATTACATCATTGATCTGTTTGATCTTGGTATTGAGCTCAACCTGCCGCCCCATCTGCTTCTCTTTTTTCAGCTTATTGGCGATCTCTGCCTTTTGCAGGTTGAGCTTTTCAAGCTCGCGGAGCCGCTCAAGACGACTCTCACTCGGTTTGTTTTCTATATTGTCGGCCATGTCTCGCTCGTAGCGTCCGCTATGGGCGGCACAGTTAATAGCTATGACACGATCAGTCAGGTTTTTATAGAAACTAAGGAAATTGGTGAAGGAAAAGCTGTTGATATTACAGTCTTCCAGAAAGGTTGCCTGCGCCGCTGTTGGCGTGGCGAGATCTATCCAATCCGTATAAAGGGGGTCTTCGACAACCCATTTTTCCTTATCCGCTTGGTTAATGCGCTTGTCGGACACGCTGAGACAGACCTGGTTGCTTTGAGTAAACAGCAGGATCAGCGGGTATGGAATCGACCTCTGTATAAAGGTCGCGATGCGCTTTAGCCGTTTGGCCGAAGTTAGCTCTACCTGGAGAACCGCGATTTCAGAGAAGTCGCGCTCGCTGTCAGCATATGCAGCGACGTTGATCGTGGCAGGCTTCAGGGTGTACAGCCAACGTATCTTATCAACATCGTCCTTCAGGGCCGTTTTATCGGCTATGTCCAGCACCCCGTTTTCAAGAAAGAGCTTCTTGAAAACGGGCTTGTTCAATTCACAGGATCTAGGAATTGAAAGATGCTCAATGAAGGCTTCCAGTGTACCTGGCGTCATAGCGTGTCCTTGCCTTACGGAGCGTCCGTGATGATGAGGTAGGTTACAACGGCAAAATCTTCAATGCCCTGGCTGCTGGTCGCGGTAAGCACTGTACCGCCTCTGGTGAACAGACTTTGTACGCCCTTCTCTTCGCTCTTACCTGCAATGCTATCCACAGCGACAGCCAACAGCTGCTGGTACTGCTCCATATCGGAACCATTCCGTGTACGGTCGTTTACCTGCCCGGCAGCCTCACTATCGATGGATGTTGCTGACAGGCCGTGTTTCTTCAAGAGGTCTAGCACCTTCTTGCTTTGCGTGAAGTTAAGCTCGACGACGGCTTCGTCCGAGACATAGACCAAGAAATACGGGGCAAGCGGATAGTTATCATCCACCTGGACGGCCCGATGCCCTTCCCTGATGCTCTTCAAGCAGAAGATGACGCCGGGCTTGAGCCCATCGGCTTTGAGGTCTGCATCAATGGTGACGGCGGCAAAAAGGCCATGTGGAGCCTGCGTCAGCATGTGCAAGCCTTTCTTCATGTAGCCTGAAAGATCCATACGGAAGTCGTTCAGAGTTAAATCCGTGATGGAGACGCCACCCGCCATGTCTTCCAGATCGACCACTGCATCTTTGAGCTGCTGAAGCTGTGTGCGGCGATACTCCAGGTCGTTCATTTCCTGGGCGTTGGCGTCGATGACGTTTTCCTCACCGGTGGCGGAGACGTCGAGAAGCATCATGCGGCCCGCCACTCTGGCTTCGAGGTTGATGTACTCGTCCAGCTCCATATTCGGCCAGAAGTTTATGAGCTGGATTTTCGTGTTTTTCGAGCCCAGGCGGTCAACACGACCAAATCGCTGGATGATCCTGACCGGGTTCCAGTGAATGTCGTAGTTGACGAGCGTGTCGCAGTCTTGAAGGTTCTGACCCTCGCTGATGCAGTCGGTAGCAATCAGCAGATCGATCTCAGCCTTGGCGTCGGGATCGATCTTTCCGCGTTCTTTCGACACAGGGGAGAAAGCCGTCAGGAGATTGTTCAGATCCGAGCCAGCCCCGGCAAGGGTCGTTTTATTGGTGCCACCGCCGGTAATAAGTGCGCTATGAATTCCCAGCTCGTCCCGCGCCCAATCGACGAGATGGGAATAGAGATACTTCGCCGTATCGGCGAAGGCGGTGAAAACGATGACTTTTTTGTTTCCGGGGTTTAGTGGTTCCCGGACTTTTTTGGAAATGACCGCTTTGAGCTTTTCCAGCTTGGCATCGCGGTGTTCGTCCACTGTTTGCGCGGATTCGACGATAGAGGTCAGGAAGAGCCTATCAGCCTCAAGCTCCTGCCTGAACCGGATGAGATCCATGTCCTGGAGGAGGACACGGGTTTTGTTGCCGATCATAAAAGGCTCAAGCTCGGGCGAGTCCATTTCAAAGTCGTGAATATCTTCGATATTCAGGGCTTCGATGTCGCCGCTTTCATGGGCTTTGATCTTTTGCAGCAACACTTCGACCTGAGCCAGGAGCTTTTGCGAGGTGAGCGTGAAGGAGTTGATCGAGCTTTCCATGCGCTTGAGCAGATTCACCCGCATCAGGTGGATCAGGCTTTCCTCCCGGTCGACCTGCTTGAAAACGCTCTTTCCGTCGCCAACAGCGTTGTCATAGCGACGGGCATACTCATCCTTCTTGTCAGTCCGGACGAACTTCATCGGCGAGTATCCCGCCAGCGAGAGCCTGCGGATCGTCTTGTTCACTTCCTTCAGCGGCGGAAATTCGTGTGTTGAATCGAGATCGGCATAGATGTTCTGTGGTGGCAGTCGCACAGGGAACTCGCCGATATCTGCCGTGCCGTAATATTTCTGGATGTGCTTACGGGAGCGCGCAATGGTGACGATATCCAGCAGCTTGAAATAGTCGAAGCTCATCGAATCCAGCAAGGAAACCACACTGCGGCTTTCAGGCGGTTGCTTGACCCACTGGTTGAACTGCTTCTGCGCCAGGCGTAGCGTGCTTTCCACATTCTTGATGCCGACATCGCTGAAGGCGTCGTCACGTCCCTCAGTAATGAAGGCGACCTGATTTTTCAGGTCGTTCATGCGGTTGTTCACTGGCGTGGCGGAGAGCATCAGCACCCTGGTTTTCACGCCTGACTGGATGATGTCCTCCATAAGGCGGGTATAGCGGTTTTTGGTGCCTTTGGTGGGGTTGTTGTTGCGAAAGTTATGCGACTCATCGATGACGATGAGGTCGTAGTTTCCCCAGTTTAGGGTTTCGAGATTGATCTCGCCGGAGCTGCCTTTCGTGCGTGACAGGTCGGTATGGTTCAGGACGTCATAATTGAAGCGGTCTTGCGCAAGCAGGTTGCGCTTGTCGTTGACGGTGTAGATCGTCCAGTTATCCCGGAGCTTCTTAGGGCATAGCACCAGCACGCGATCATTGCGCAGCTCGTAGTATTTGATAACGGCCAACGCTTCAAAGGTCTTACCCAAGCCGACGCTGTCGGCGATGATGCAGCCGTTGTGCTTCTCCAGCTTGTCGATGGCACCCAGCACACCGTCCTTCTGGAACTTGTAAAGCTTGTTCCAGACAAGGGTGTCCTTGAACCCGGTCTTTGTCTTAATGATGCTGTCTTCGTCGATATCATCGAGGAAGTCTTTAAAAATGTTGTAGAGCGTCAGGAAATAAATGAAGTCGCCCGGCTGATCGGCGGCGATGAACTCCAGCTTCTCAAGGAGTTCGTCCTTGATGTCGCGGCCTTTAGGGGAATCTGCCCAGACAGAGTTAAACCAGGACAGCAGCTGCTTGGTCGTTTCTGGCTCGTTGATGCCGGTATTCATCAGCGGGGTATCGGACTGTACCTCTCCCAGCCCGGCGGGGGTGAAAGCAGAGCTGCCGTGAACGGCAAAACTGCCCTGGCTACCGTCTTCGACAAGGAACATATTTTGGGCAGCGTTGGCTGACCGAACCTGGGCTTTGCTGGCGAGCCATTTGGCGCATTCCCTGGCGATGCGCTTTTGATCGAGCTGGTTCACGAGGCGCAGGTCGGCATCCGACCCGATGAGTGCTTGGAGAGATGAGCCTTCCCAGCCGGACAGCAGGAGCCTTGCACCGTCAATGCGGGAGAGCTCCTTCCTGAGCGCCGAGAAGCCATAGATGGTGAACAGACCTGAAAGCACGGAAAGTTTCGATCCTGCGGCGAGGTGATCGCGCAGCGTTTTTCCTACATGGCCGTTATTTCTATTGTCCAGTAACAAAGCTTGTTCACCCCAACTCAAGTGCGATTTTTGGTCGTTTGCTGGTCGATCCAGTCTTCTATAGCGGCTTTTCGGAACCGCCAACTACCCCCTACCTTGAAGCCGGGGATCTTCCCGTCAGCGGCAAGACGGTATGCTGTCTTCTCCGCAAGCTTCAGGTACTCGGCAACTTCTCTCAGGGTCATTATGTCTTCAGGCATTTCACCGGCCCCTATTTTGAGCTTGAGAGAATAGGGGAAAATTGAGGAACCAACAATTGTGATCATGCTCTTTTCGAGCGCCTGCACTGCCCCTTCCTTTTTGATGTGAAAAATTATGGCTCAGCAATAATTATTGCTGAGCCATAATTTGGAATAATCCAGTTTTTCCGCTTACCCACCGGTGGCCGAGTCACCAGCAGTACACCGTCCAAAGCTGATCGGCCTACGTCGTAATGCGCCTCTGGAGACCGCAATCGACTGAGAGCTGTCATCCACGTCTAAAAGCAAGGACTACTCGAAGTCGGCAAGCAGGTCTTCTATATTGACTCTCCCAGAGGTCGGCAACGGATCGGCATCTGGAATTAGAAATTATCCGGGCGCTGTTGAAACCAAAGGAAAGGTGATGAGAGTAGCGATATTGGATATCCATAACTTTCGAGGTATCCGTGAAGGACGCGTTCATTTCAAAGATCATCCGGTACTGATCGGAGCCAACAACACCGGCAAAACCACCGTGATAGAGGCTTTAACGCTTCTTCTTGGACGGGAGCGTATGATCAGGGAGCTCACTGAACATGACTTTTACGGATCAAACCCTCAGCCCGCCGATCGAATAAAGCTGGTTGCGACAATCACAGATTTTCCTAATGAAGACCCGTATCAAAATACCGAGTGGTTTAGAGACGGTAGAGGTGTCCCTAAATGGCTGGACGAAGCCACCGGTACGATCAGCGCTGCTCGTACTGAACAAGCTTCAAGACTTTGTTGCCAAATTGGCGCCCAAGCATACTTTGACCGCGACTCTCTATCAGTCGAGATGGTTCGCTACTTTCACGACCATGATAGCCCGATGGATCCCTTCGCTGAGGACTCCCCTGTAGGCGTTCCCCCGCGCTTGATAAAAGACATTGGATTTTATCTCGTACGTGCAAGCCGAACCTGGGACAAAGTTTTTTCATGGGGTAGTGAGTTGTTCCGGCGCACACTACAAGCGGCTGCAGCCCAACCATCCGAGGCAATTTTAGCTGAGCGCGACCGTCTCAGAAGTCCGGAAGCCCCCATCGAGAACGATGAGCGAATTTCACCGCTAATTCAGAATGTAAACGCTGAGTTAGCGAGATGCATACCGAATGCCCCTCTTGTTCAACTGCGAGTCACCAGTACCGATAGCCGATCGCTCCTCGACTCTGTCGCAGCACATTTTGCGGTCGTAGGGGGACTGGGTGTGCCTGCGGCCAGGCAAGGTAGTGGTTTGGTATCTCTGCAAGGTTTGTTATTGCTTTTGGAGCTGGGTCGGGGACGTGCAGCAGCGGGTGAAGGATTTCTAATGGCCCTCGAGGAGCCTGAGCTTCATCTACCCCCTGCAGGGCAGCAGCAGTTGGTACAGCGAGTCCAAGCGCTTTCTACCCAGACCTTCATAACTACGCATTCCCCATTGATTGCTGCGGTTTCGGATCCTACCTCTGTCTTGATCCTCCGAAACGTAGATGGTTACCTCTCGGCCCTCCCTTTTTTAGCAGAGCCCCTGCTACCAAATGCCCAGAACTGGAAAAGAAAATTCTTTCAACAGAGTCGTGTTGATGTCCTCTCAGCGTTGATGCATCCATGTGTATTAGTACCGGAGGGACGTGCTGATTTTCTGCTTCTGAAAACTGTGCTGCGACCGTTAATGCTGACCGAGGGGTGGTCTACAAGCATGCAAGCTATGTTTGGTCTGGAAGTCGGAGTGGTTCCAACGGAGGATGCCAAAGTAGTCGAAACTTTCCAGCTGCTATCAACTACGCATCAAAAAGTTTGTTGCCTGGTGGACGGTGACAGGGACGGTAAACGCTATATCACTAACTTGCTCGCAGAGCCCGCTGCACCCTCATCAATAATCCGGTGGGCAGACGACGAAATGATCGAAGACGCCATCGGCTGGATTCTGGCTGCGGATGGGGAATACGTCATTGAGACACTCACCGAGTTGACTGAGGTTGCCCCCTCAACCGTATCTGACATCGTCAATCATTTAAAAAATAAGAAAGTGGACGTGATCTGCTACGAATCGGTGGCTGACGCGATAGTTAACTCACCCCTGTGTCGCACCAGAGCAGCGGAGTTGTTCAACTGCTTGGCACTTGCATGCGCGGGAACTGCTAACGCACATTTCGTCGCCGACCCAGAAGGCGTCTGGGTATTTCAGCCATGACAATCCAATCTTTTTCCGGTGCGGCAGGTTGTGGAAAGACCCATCAGCTTATGGCAAACCTCGCGGCGAGATTGGAAGGGCAGCCTCTACTGACGTCTCAGAAAGTTTTGGCCCTGACCTTTATGCATGGATCGCGCAAACGCTTGGACGTTAGGCTAGCCGGTGTTGCAGTTCTACGCCGGCAATACGAGTGCACAACAATCGACGGATTCGCTTGGCGAATCGTCAGCAGGTGGCGAGCACTCATCACCCAATCAGGCATGGGACAACCAAGAGTTAACGATTATGAGGCAGTGTGCCAGGTCGCTGCATATCTCCTTTCTCACGATATCGTTGTTCGGTGGGTGGCCGCAACGTATCCCATAGTGATCGTAGATGAAGCACAAGATCTCACACCAAATCGACTGAGGATCGTGCAGTCAATGACTGCCCACATAGACCTGTTAATTGCTGCCGATGAGTTTCAATGTCTCATTGAGGAGCTACGTCCTAACCAAGCTTGCGAATGGTTAACGGCTGTAGGTCACGACGCACTTCTACAACAGCCTTGGCGCACCTCAGATCAGAACCTTCTTGCCGCCGCCAGTGCCATCAGGTCAGCACGGGCACCAGTATCTAATGGTCTCTTCAAAATTTTCATAACCCCCACACCAGCTCTCGCCGCGTCTTACGTTTCTAATGGAATTGCTTGGAATAGAGGGGGCAATAGGGTGGCGATTATCACGCCAACAATGGGCCGATTTGCCCACGATATCCTCACTTGGGTCACCACCAAAACGACAGGTAGAGGAAACGGCCCCTATAACATCATTCTGGAAGAGTCGGAGGCTAGCCTTGCCGACGCCTTCATTGAAGGTCTGGCTTTGCCGGAACAGGCTACATTGACCGAAGCGCTCGCTTTGATGGCGGGAAAACCCGCATCGATTGCCCAAGACTTTGTACGCTGGCTAGAAAAACAGCGTCGGGCTAAGGGAAGGACTCATGTCCTTCGCGAAGAAATGGAGGACACCATACGGCACTCATTTTCAAATCAACGACGCCTAAGCTCACGTGATGGCCCTGGTATTCGCGCTCTGACAGTTCATGGTGCAAAGAACAGAGAGTTCGATTTTGTGATAGTGCTTTGGCCTGCGGCAATTCGTGGCGATGACGAGCAACAAAGGAGATTGCTTTACAACGCTGTCACCCGAGCTAAAAAGCAGTGTTTAGTCCTCGTACAGCTCGCTAGGGCTATGACCCTCCCCCCATTTTCCATTCGATAAACCGAAGGCTACATACATGGATTGGTAGATATCGGTTACCCGACGCAAGTCTTCAAGCGTTCAAAGGCATCCAATTTTTTGAACGTCGACCTGCCCATTTGCCGCTTGAAGCTGGCAATAACGTACAAGCTGTTCAGCGTCGTAAGAACCCAGAAGCGACCTTCTTTATGCACAGATAAAATGTGGGAGGTTCGAATCATGTGCCCGTCCTTGAACTGCTCACGAGGCCCTTTTCGTGAGTGGTCAAAGACTATGGCGATGCACGTATTACCCACGAACAGCGCACCGCTAAGATACCCAGTGATCGGTGAATCGTAAGGCCACTGTTGGGCGCAAATGATCCTTCTGAGTTGAAAGTCAGTCAGGTGGCGGTCATGACGGCCTGCGTCGCTCGTGTCGAGCATGTTAGATCTCCATCCACTTTAATGATCTGACGTGGCTGAGGTGCCTCGCCCGGGTCAGCACTAGTGGCTATCGTGCTGATACCCACAAAACTAATTCTTGGTGCTAAACGGAAGACGCAATTTTCCCTACGATCACCCATTTTCTTTGAGATCTAAGCATCGTCAGAGGCGTTCGCCGGACTTGAGGAACCGGAGCAGGCTAGCTCTCCCGCCGCCTCTCTCGCAATATGATTTTGGTAAGAGGTTCCATTAGGTACTTACCTTGATTGTTCATCCAAGGTGGCGACAACAATGAAACCTGGTCAACCAAAATAAAATCCGACTCGCCTTGCCATAGTTCCAGAAGAGTCTCTTCGTCACTCACAAGTTTCCTACACGGCCCGATCTTTCCATTAATCGAACCTACACCCTCTACAAAAAGGCGTACGTACTGAAGGAAAGGTCGATGGTTTTCCAAAGAAGCAGTTCCTCATTAGGCCTGCTCTGGAGGTATTCCCGAGTCGTTCTAAACAAATGAGTCTCCACCCAATGAGAGCTACGCGATCATTTCATCGCTGCAGATGTACGTTACGAGATCAGATCAAAAAATCACTCGCATTCCTTTCAGGGAGTGGGTATCGATTAGTTGTCCAGGCGCATCGGTATAAGCCTTTTCGTTATCTATATTGTGAAGACAAACCCGACGTCCCGTGGAGTCATATCCCACCAGCAACCCCGAAAGCCCCTCCATAATCCATTTGCCGGCTTTGTTCATCCACCCAGGCGTGACGACCTGAATTTCCGTAACGACAAAATCGATGGTTTGTTGGGAAAGTATTTCTTCGAGCATATCGACGTCACTAATCATCATGGTTCGTGTCCATAGCCTGCCCTCCAATCGCTCTTCAAGGACAACGTGATACCAAGCATGAGCCAAGTGGCGCTCAAACATCCGCCAGTTCGAATATCCATCCCCAAAAATATTAGGCGCGCCCTCGGCAGCGGTCTCATGACTTCTGAACATTTCACATTCCCGTGGATCTACCGAACGCAGTCGCAGCAGATCTCATTGATAGAGAGACAGTATTGCAGCGAGACTGGCTGACTTTTCGTCGCCATCTCCTGCCAAAACGTACACCGTGTTTTTGGTTTCAAAGAGAAAGCCATCTTGGAATGAAATGGCCATGGTGCTGCGCACCCAATTTCCGTATTCGAAGCGTCTTCGGCTGTCTAGGATGACTTTTTCGGCGAAAACAAAGAGCGGCAGATGGCCATGAACATGGATTTTGGTGAGATCCCCATCGCTCGCTATCGCGCGCACGATCGTCCACTGCTGGACGATGCAAAAGCCCTTGTTCGGAAAGCGGCTCTGTACCAGCTGAATCAAGCTCTCTTGGCTTTCCGTAGAACCAGACCGAGGCTCTCCATTGGTGGAAAGGAGCTCACCGGCTGCTTGGATGTCTTCGAGTTCCAATCAAAAGGCCTCTGACAATACATGTGATATGTTCCGCACCCATGCCGCCCCCGCTTGACGGTGCTTGCCACTGCCAACGATATCCGGCGGCGAACAGACTGCCCGGACGAACACTATATAGCGTCGATCCGGGCAGCGCAACGTGGCTACATCCTCGCCTTTCGAGGAGCTCCTATGTCACTGAACCAAGGCTTAGCAGCCGTTCTGCGAGCGATTAGAGCCACCAAACACCTCGCTCAGAGCGACCTAGCATCTGCAGCAGGCCGTACATTTTTGTCTAGGATCGAGCGGGCCAAGTCGGATGTGACACTCAGCAAGCTTGATGAAATCGCTTTAGCGGCTGGGCTTGACACTGTGACTTTGATGGTGCTCCGCGCAGTGGCTAATAACGGTAAAACGCCAGAGCAAATACTGAAATGTGTAGAGGAAGAGCTAGCGGAATTTAAAAGCCAGGGTGGCTTGGAAAAGCTAACTAGCCAGGTAGAGAATGGTGCGGTAGCGTCTCGGGCGAACAGTCGTTTGGAAAAGCAGGTGGCAGTTCAAGAATGTAGGCAGTTTGGGATGACTCAGCGAGAAACCGCCGAAAAACTCCAACTACCCAAGTCGACCGTGGCTGATTTGTGGAAGGTTACAAATTAAAACGAGCAGATACCTATGCTGCTGACCCTATTAGCCCTCCATATCTGACTCAAAAAGGTATTGAACGACGCACACGAGATCGGCAAGACCTACAGCGTATAGGAAGACTGGTTTTTCCTTGCTACCGACATTGATCTTGCGCGCCTCGTCAACCACTTCAGTCAGGCGTCCTAGACAGCCATTCTTCAGGTTTTTTCCCAAAGTCGTAAGCCGTGCCCCCCCACTAGAGCATCTACGCAATCAGCGCAGACAGCTCCGCCTCCAGCAGCGCACGTAGACCAACCTGCCTGGAAAATGCTTTCGGTGGGAACTTGATAGCCTCTTCTACGGCACCAAGATCGCCTACGAAGACAACCTGAATCTGAGCCCTGGTAGCTGCCGTGTAGACGAAGGTTCGATCGAGGATGCGCGATTTACGGACTGGGATGATAACCCTCTTGAATTGTGACCCCTGTGCCTTGTGCACCGTGATGGAGTAAGCGAGCTCTATTGAATCGACGTCGGTGTCCAGAATGTAGTGTTGAACACCATCAAAGGTCGCCAGTCCCAGCGCTATGGCGATACGAGGTTTGTCCTTATCCCCCAGGTCTACTGATTGCGGTTTATCAAACACCTCATCAATCTGGCCAAGCGATCCGTTTTGCAGGTTCCGCATCCAGTCGTTTGTGGTGTACATAACCAGATCCCCGACGCACAAGCCTGTTGCCTCGATCTCACCTGTTTCATGGTTTTCCGCAAGTAGAGGGCTGCTATGGTCAGCATATCTGAGGTGGCAGGTTCGATTGATCGTCTCGACCCCAGCGAAGGCACAGGATCTGGTGGCCGAAAGGATCTGTGTGTTTTCCGGTTCTTGTTCATACAGCCGGATAACAGTCGAAGTGATTTGATCATCGGAGCAAGGCAAAAACACGACGTCATCTGCCTCGTTAGAGCTGAATGTCGGCTGTATTCCATCGCGAATCTGGCGGGATACCAATGGTATGGCGGACTCTTTCGACTGACGCTTAACCTCGGTTAGTTCAGTGGTCGGCACTCCGGGCATGCTGCACAGCACGTGCAGGATAAGTCCGGCTCCAATGGGTGGTAGTTGGTAAGGGTCGCCAACCAGGATCACCTGACTTTCAGGCGGTACTTTCTGAACCAGACGGTAGAACGTGACAAGATCAAGCATCGACGCTTCATCAATGACGATGATTGGCGCCGGCCCCATTTCTTTATCGGTCACCTTCGCCAGAAAGCCTGCAATAGTCCGCGCTTCCTCACCCGTAGCTTCAATCATACGAGCGGTGGCTCGGCCAGATAGCGCCATTTGGAATCGAGGTCGACCTGTCGTATCGAGGGCTTTATACAGAGCCTTGAGTACAGTGGTTTTTCCTACTCCGGCACCGCCAGTGATAATGCTGAAGCGTTTGGCAAACGAGGTAGCTACTGCAAGCTTCTGAGCTTGGTTCAAACCAAATGCAGGAAGCCCCAGATGCACCCTCTCCCCCGCCTCAAACTGCGTGATGACCTCGCTTACATCCACGGCGAACAGCTGTGGCTGCAACGACGGGGTAACGATCAGGTCTCGGATGAACTGAGCACAACGTCGCTCCATCAACCATGATCCAGGTGCAAATAGCATCACACCCAGGTGATCGAGCTCCTTGCATACAAACTGACCGGCTGACGAGCCCGCCAACAAGGCCTTTGCCAGCGCCGCGCTTGGAGCTGAATGGGGTTTGATCAGTTGCCCGACGGTGGCCTGAAGATCTCTAAGTGAGCTGCATGTGTGGCCTTTCTCAGAAGCTCGATACAGAGCCTCCTCCAATGCCGCAGCAATCCTTCGATCATCATCAATGCTCACGCCAAAGCTATCTCTGGCGATGCCATCCACCAGCCCCCATACCCCTGCGAAACTGAGAAGCCGATACGGATCACTGGTCAGCGCGGAGATCGTGTTCTTCTTGTGGAACCGAATTGCTTTCCTGGCTAGGCCTAGTGGGATTTGCTTGTCCTGGACGAAGCGGAGTGTTTTAGCATCTCCGTCTTCAGCCCAACGCTTGAACATGCCCTCTCGAACATCTTCAGTCGGGATGATCAGCATTATGGCTTCGTGATCAGCATGATCGAGCACTTCATAAAGCCGCTCTCCCAGAGTATCCCAAAGCCGAGTAGCCTTAACTTCACCAACCCCTCTGACGTTGTCACCTAACCACTGGATTACTTGAGAGCCGCTCGGGCGAACAAGACGAATATCCTGGGCATCAACGGTCATTTCATTGATCGCAAACGCGCCATGAGTCCTCAGGATAGTGGTGACTTCGCCATAGACCTCAAAGATGGCGCCTACAGCGATGTCGGAGAGCTTGGCGATAGCGTCCGCCACCTTGATGACCACAGGTCTCGACCGGTCATTGATGCCCCGAACAACATCCATGCGATGACCGAATGCGATACACCCCTTGCGGTTAGCAGAACGGATGCTGGTGATGCGTACACTGATGTTGATCAGCATAGGGGCAATGGCATTCATCTGGGCATCCTTCCGGTTTCTTCGAGAAACTCGCTCATGAGCGTGTGGCGATCTAGCATTTGCTTGGCGGCTTGGAGCTCAGCGCGCAACGCGGCGTTCTCTTGCTCCAGCGAATTCAGTCGCTGACCGTCCTGCCTCCGCTGTTTCGCATCAGTGTCTCTCAGCGCAGGCTCCACTTTCTGTCCCGATGGCAGAGAAGCCACCAAGGGAGGCAATACCCCTGCCACCCTGAGTTCAGCCTCAAGGCTCTCCAGCGCAGAACGGATGGCTGGATTCTGCACGAGAGCACTCTTCCCGAACCCGCATTCAGTTGCGATTTCGGAACGCTTCAGCTTGCCCCGGTGAACGTACTCTCTGAAGTCACCATCAGACTTCGAGGTTGCCCAGGCAAGAAATGCAGCGTGGTTTTGTTCAGCAATCTGCTGCCCGTTAGCCATCAGGATTTCGCCTCTGAGGAGTCACGGTCAACAAACGGCAGCGGAGCATCAAGCTTGTCCGCCGACACGTTGAATTTATGGGCGTTGTACTGCCAACGCATGAACCGCTCCAACAACCGTTCGTTCTCACGCTCCAGTCGGTGATTTTCAGCCTCAAGCCGACGAATTCTCTGCTCAGCGATGCTGAGACTTGCAGGTCGCTTGGTTGAAACGAAACCGGACTTCAGCCTAGCTTTTTGGTGGGTGAACGCGCTCTTAATCTTCTCGTGTGAATTCAGGGTTTGCCGAGTAGGCCGCGACCCTATCAACGGCTCAATGGCATCGCAAAGCGCCTCCCAGGCGAGCTTTCCTTCCCAACCGTCAATCAAGCCGACAATCATATCCAGGTCTTTCGGACTCAAGTGCTTTGCCATACCTTACATCCCCATCAGTGCACGGAGCTCGTCCATGTCCGGCTCGTCGTTTTCGGGTGCAGGTAGGCTCGGGGCAGTTGATCGGGCAGCAATAGCACGCTTCAGCGGACTGAACTCCTGGTCATTGCTCAAACGAATGATCGTGCCGTCGGGAGTATCCTTCGACTCCAGAATTTCGATCAGTTGATCAGCTCGTTCGAGGGTTTTGATCTGATGCTGACTCCACCGATCTGCACCGTAGATACCGTCCTCGTTGGCAGCCTGCGCCTTTGCAAGCTGAACACGAATTCCATCACGGTGGCTCTTGAGTCGTTCAAGCTTGCCGTCATCCCCTTTCACGCAGACCTGCTCAGTGCAATTCAGACAGTCACGGTGCTTCTGGCACGGCAGCATCGAATAGTCATGCACGCAGAAGCCGAAGATTGTGATGTGAGCAATCCCCTCACCCAAGGCATCGAGGTCAGCCAATGTTACTGGTGTGTTCTCTCTGATCTTGGTTAGAGCGACGCCAATTCCCGCCTCCCTGGCCATCTCGACATGCTCATCAGCTGTCATGTGGTTATAGGTAGCGTTCTGGTGGATGTTGGCTCGCCCTGACCATTTGGCGATGTCCAACTGGCCCAGGCTGCCGCGTTGAGCCAGCGTATTCAGGTAGTGGCGAACTTGGTGAGATGTCATGGAGATGGGAGTACCGTCAGGGTTCTTGTAGCCATTCCGCTCCCAAATGCTGCGCTCCTGGCCATCGATATAGTTGATGTCAGTGGTGAACGTACTCTTCCCTGGAGCCCAGACAATAATAGGTCGAGGCGGCATATCCAGCCGCAGTTCGTTCTGACGAAAGCAGCAAAGGGCTTCGGAATACTTGATGTGCCGTTCTTCATTAAGCCATGGCCACCCCTTTGGCAGCTTGCTGTGCATGAAGTGATTGAGAAATGACAGCGTCACAAATCCTTTACGGGCATAGATTTCTCCGTATGGTTCGTACCCACGAAACGCGGAATTGAGGGCAGCTCTAGCATTTCCACCTGCCGAGACACCTAAAGCTTGGCAGGCTTGCTCATTCGTTAGCTGCTGGCTCTCCCCTACGTTCGGGCAGTCCTCGTGGCGGTAAAACTTGTCTGGATGGCTTTCAAGCCACTTCGCTAGCTTGCGGCCTGGCTCAGACATTTCGGTGAGACGACGAACTGCTTCCTCAGCGATTTGCACCATCGGGGTGGGTATCCACTTGATGTCGGATTCAAATCCCTTGCCGGCGTAGAACCTTAGTCCCATGCGCTCGACGCCCTTTGCGTCGGTTGCCCAATGCAAACAGTTCACTGGGAGATCTTGAACTTCAGTAATCCTGGACGGTGCGCACATGCACAGCGCAAAGATCGACGTAGTGAAGCGATCTCGTGCGCCTTGCAGGTCGTTGTTGAACATCTCAGCCATGGCTTCAAGCATGTAGTCGTGAGGCATTTTTTCCTCGCGCCGCAGCTTGGTAACATCATCCGTACGATGAATCTCTTTTGGCTTCTTGATGGGATTTTTCCAAGCGATTGGCGCTGGAATGATTCGGCTTTCATGCAAAAATTCGACTAGCTTCACTAGGCTGATGCCAGCCTGATACGACGAGGCATCATAAGTGCGCGCTACTTTCGCGGCCTCATCCAAGACACTAATGTCGGTTAACGTAATATCAGCGGAGCCTTTGATTTCAAGCAAAGCAGCTTCAATGCAACGGATCGCCTTGAACTCGTTTTTGAGTTTGTTCGGGTTATGCCCCTGCTGGTAACGAACGTAGGCTTTAGCGAAAGGAATGATGCCAGCGTTGAGGAGCTGATCCTCGGTATATCCACGGGATGATGCCCCTTTCTTTGTGAAGTTACCCACACCTGGCCAAGCATTACTGTACCAGTCGAGATCGGAGCCAAAAACTGTGAGCCTGTCCCGGCACATGAGGATGAACTCTTCCAGGTTTTGCTGGCTGGTCAGCTGAGGCTTGGGAACGAACTGAAAAATATTACTCATCGGCGGAGTCGCCCTTCATGGCATTGCAACGGGTCACTACATCACTGACGGCGAGGATGAGCCGGTCATTCACGGACGCTATCTTCAGATCACCTGTGTTCGCTAGGACACCGTCACGCTCAGCAATCAGCTCCTCCAGGACAAATTCATGAGGCCCATCCAGCCAGGGCTGGAAGTGCGAACAGGTGTAGCAAGCGATAGGAGCCAGAGCACCACAAAAACCGTAGCTGCCACAGGTACCAACATTTCCTCCGGCGCTGCAGATCCGGCTGCTACGGTCATCACCCCGCCGAGCTTTCGACTCATTCACCACAAGGACACCTTGGAACGCCTGAGCCAGTGGGGCCAGCTGCAGAGCCACAGCCTTGTCAATCCGCTCAACTATGTCAGGAATGTTCTTTACATAAACGCCAGCATTCTGAAGATCCGAATGATCGAGAGCCTCCGCAATGACGTATTCACCCTTCCCCTCCCTGGCCAGGTTAGTGCCAAGGGTATACCTGAAGCGGTATGCATTAAGATGAGTAACGGCCCCAGTTCGCTCGCTAACTACACCAATGATTTCTTTGACGCTCCGCATGACCTCAGCAACTTCCTGCGACCGCGCGTGGAGGAAGTCACCGTCCAATTGGTCTTTCAAACTCCCCTTGGGGTCGTAATTGCCCAAGGCAGGGAATAGAGGCAATTCTAGAATGAGATCACGTTCGAGCGCCTTACCGTAAGCGTCCTCGAAGGCCAATCGTACTGCTTCCGCTTGGGACTGCAGCAGAACCCACAGATCCTCCACAATTTCAAACTTGGAAAAAGAACTCCGCCAGTCCGCATGCCGCTGTTTGGCGCGAGGGAAATTTACATAATATTTTTGACCTGGCTTAATCAGATCCTTAATCTTCAGCGCAGTTATCTGAATTGGCCTACGCCCTGTCAGGGACAGGATCATCGCATAGCATGTATCCCGGAGCTTTATCCTACCCTCCGCAAATCCTTCGATCACGCTTGAAACAATCCCATCCATTTCAATATCAGTAAGCGGGCCGCTCTCTGGACACATTGACTGAACTGCGTATCCTTTTTCGTTTCCTTTGATCTTCCACTTTTCGATCATGCTCAACGCTTGGGGAGGAACACCGGGATAGCCAAGCGCAGTCCATGTACGCATGAAAACTCGAATCGAACTCAGCATCCAGTCATTCTTGCCTAAGCTAGCCCGATATGAAATCAGAGAATCCGAACTAAAAGGTTCGAAACCCACACAGAACTCCAGATAAGGTTTCAACCATGTAAAAAGATTTTTCGCGTAGTTAGCAGAGCAAGTTTCGGCATATACTGCCAATACTTGGCGAAAGCTCACGCCCAATTCGCTACCGATCAACTCATCAATGTCACTTGGATAAAAAGCGACATCTTTACTCAAGCGCCAATGATCAGACGAAATGACAACTTCATACCCGTCCCTTGACAGAAAATCAATACGCAGATAGCGAGACGACAGAGCACCATTATTAACGATCACTAGAAGACTTCCTCAAATACTTCTCTTGCAAACCAATCACTGCCTTACCGGCTTGTTCTTTGATATGACGCTTGTTGTATGTGCGAGCAGTACCTGAGGTTTCGTTCCATCCCATCAGGTATGAGCGGAGTTTTTCTTCGCGCTCGGGGCTCGTCCCCCTCTCATCGCAACTCTGAGAGAAAATGTAATTCCAATGATGACGAAGAGAGTGGGCATGAAGTCCAGAAAATTCGTTAGCGAGACTAGACAAAGTTTCAATGAAGCGCCCAAATCCGGAGTTAGATAATGGCCATCCCAAAGTATCACCGGGTTTATGAGTTACGAATAGGTAACCATGCTTTCGTGCACCTGGAACCTTGTTGCGATAACGAGAAATGTAATCACGGATTTTGTCCATGAACTCTTGAATCAGGGGAAAGGTGCGTTCACGGGTCTTGGCCAAGGGTTGATAAGTCCTTGGATCATCTGGTGAGTCCGCACGTCGGACAACTTTGACGGTGTTTTTACCAAAGTCGAAATCCGCTATCTTGAGATTCAATACCTCTCCTCGCCGCATCCCAGTGATACGGAGGAGCCCGAACAACAGCGCATTCCTGAATTGAATGCCGATGTCTTTGACAGGGTTGGCCTCATGGCCAGGAGTGAGGATCTCTTCAAGCTTGTCTAGCAGAGTGTCATCGAGATGGGTCTCCGACCGGTCTGACTCGGTCTTACCGGGAGTTTTAGGGCGATTTGCTTTGATCTGCGCGACCATGGCCGCAATTGAACTCGCACTGCTCTCCGTCATGGGGTGCAGTCTGCCTGCCAGAAAACCCACGAAGCACGCAATGTCAGTCATGCGGTTGTACTGGCTGTCTCTGCTAACTCGCTTACGACGCCCTTTGATGGACACCACCTTGCCGTCCTTCGGTCGCGTGTCCGCCAGCCGTTTCTGAGCGAAGTCTCGAAGGGAATGGATCTCATGAGGCAGGAGCAGCTCGCTTCGCTTAAACCGCGACTCCAACTCCAGGTTGTAGTAGTCCTGCCAGGCGAACAGCAACTTGAGCGATGACAACACACTGTTGATCGTGTTGATCGAGAGGGAGGCACCGCGCAGCTCGGCTGTCACATAGAGCGCCGGGTAGTAGAGGGGCATCCCAGTATCGTCGACAAGGATCGAAAACCTCTCCCCCGACTCACCCTGAAATCTTCTGATCGACTGCATACACACCTCGAATTCCTTACGTAAACTCAAGGTAGGAGCGTGGAAATAAATCGTCAACCGATTTTTTACACCCCGAAAACGACAAAGCCCCCGCAGTGCGGGGGCTTTCTTATGAAACTTTACAAAAAAGTCTCAGGTGGACTCTAGAACGGAATATCGTCATCAAAGCTGTCGAAATCCGGAGCTGGCTGCGGCGCGGCCTGTTGTGGCGCCGGGCGCTGCTGTGGTGCCGACTGCTGCGGGCGTGGAGCCTGCTGGCGTGGCGCCTGGTTGTAGTTGTTACCACCACCCTGTGGCTGGGAACCGTCCTGGTTCTGCGGACGACCGCCAAGCAGCTGCATGGTGCCCTGCATGTCGACGATGATTTCGGTGGTGTAACGCTTGATGCCGTCTTTTTCCCACTCGCGGGTCTGCAGCTTGCCTTCGATGTAGACCTGCGAACCTTTGCGCAGGTACTCACCGGCGATCTCGGCGACTTTGCCGAACATCGAAACACGGTGCCACTCGGTGCGCTCGACCTTCTGGCCGGTTTGCTTGTCGGTCCACTGCTCGCTGGTAGCCAGGCTCAGGTTGGTCACGGCGTTACCGTTGGGCAGGTAGCGGACTTCGGGATCCTGACCGCAAGTACCGACCAGAATGACTTTGTTAACCCCACGGGCCATAACGTTCTCCTAGGCTTCGCACGCTGCGGAGGCCGGGTTTACCAGGCGCTCCAGGGTCGTGCGATCCAAAATTTGTGTATCAAGTTTGATATAGATGGCGGACTCATCGGCCACCACCACTGCGTCGGTCACACCCGGTACGGCCAACAGCCGCTCGGTCAGCCCCGCTTCGCGGACCGCCTCGGCCGACAACGGCATGCGCAGGCTGGTCACGTACGGCGGCTCGCGCATGCTCAAGGCAACGATCCACCACACTGCACACAGGGCCGCGCAGCCCAGGAACACTGTGCTCAAGCCACCGTGCTGGAACAACCAGCCACCGAGAATTCCTCCCAGCGCGGCACCAAGGAACTGGCTGGTGGAGTACACCCCCATGGCCGTGCCCTTGCCGCCGGCGGGCGACACCTTGCTTACCAGCGAAGGCAAGGATGCCTCCAGCAGGTTGAAGGCAGTAAAGAATATCACGGTGCCTATCACCAGTTCGTGCAAGTTGTCAGCCGACAGCCAGAAGTACACCTCGGTAAGCATTAAAACACTGACCGCGCCCAGCAGGACACGTTTCATCTTGCGCTTTTTTTCGCCGTAGATGATGAACGGGATCATTGCAAAAAATGAGACCAGCAAGGCGGTCAGGTAGACCCACCAATGCTCTTCCTTGGGCAGACCGCCACGCTCGACCAGCGCCAGCGGCAAGGCAACGAAGCTGGCCATCAGGATCGCATGCAGGACGAAGATGCCGACATCCAGGCGCAACAGGTCGGGATGACGCAAGGTCGGCCCCAGGGCTTGTTTGGCGACGCCGGATTCACGGTGTTGCAACGCCCCGTGAGAGGCCGGCACGACAAAGGCGATCAGGCCGATGCCGACCACCGCCATGGCCGCGGTGGCCAGGAACAGTCCGGACAAGCCGAAGGCGCGGGTCAGCAAGGGGCCGACCACCATGGCCACGGCAAACGACAAACCGATGCTCATACCGATCATGGCCATGGCCTTGGTTCGGTGTTGTTCGCGGGTAAGGTCCGAAAGCAACGCCATCACTGCCGCCGAGATGGCCCCGGCACCTTGCAGGATACGCCCGGCAATCACCCCCCAGATGGAATCGGCCTGAGATGCCAGCACACTGCCCAGGGCAAAGATCACCAGGCCCAGGTAAATCACCGGACGACGACCAATGCGATCGGAAATGACCCCGAACGGAATCTGCAGGAAT
>JAVXRI010000052.1:33245-36868 GCA_036643775.1 Pseudomonas sp.
GCCAGGCCGCCTGCGGCGCGGGTTTCGCTGCCACTCATGCGTTCGCTGTGGGGATCGTGCATGGATAAACCTCGTGTGAACCGGCGGCGATTCTACCAGTCCCATCGCGTAACGGCATATACGTGACGCTTTGCCGCGTACTGGCAGGGAGCCGTATACTCAACCGTTTATGCCCGCCAAGCGAGGCCGCAGTGGACAAGATCCTGATTCGTGGGGCACGGACCCACAACCTGAAGAACATCGACCTGACCTTGCCCCGGGACAAGCTGATCGTTATCACCGGCCTGTCCGGTTCCGGCAAGTCTTCACTGGCCTTCGATACCCTGTACGCAGAAGGCCAGCGCCGCTACGTCGAATCGCTGTCGGCGTACGCCCGGCAGTTCCTGTCGATGATGGAAAAGCCTGACGTCGACACCATCGAAGGGCTGTCGCCAGCAATTTCCATCGAGCAGAAGTCGACCTCGCACAACCCGCGTTCGACCGTCGGCACCATCACCGAGATCTATGACTACCTGCGCCTGCTCTACGCCCGCGTCGGTACCCCGCGCTGCCCGGACCACGATATCCCGCTGGAGGCGCAGACCGTCAGCCAGATGGTCGACCTGGTGCTGGCCCAGCCCGAAGGCAGCAAACTGATGCTGCTGGCCCCGGTGATTCGCGAACGCAAGGGCGAGCACCTGGCGGTCTTCGATGAACTGCGCGCCCAAGGTTTCGTCCGTGCCCGGGTCAACGGCAAGCTGTTCGAGCTAGATGAACTGCCCAAGCTGGATAAACAGAAAAAACACACCATTGAAGTGGTGGTCGACCGTTTCAAGGTTCGTGAAGACCTTCAGCAGCGCCTGGCCGAATCCTTCGAAACCGCGCTGAAGCTGGCCGACGGTATTGCCCTGGTGGGCTCGATGGATGACGAGCCGTTCGAAGAGATGATCTTCTCGGCACGCTTCGCCTGCCCGATCTGCGGCCATGCCATCAGCGAGCTGGAACCCAAGCTGTTCTCCTTCAACAACCCGGCCGGTGCCTGCCCGACCTGTGACGGTCTGGGGGTCAAACAGTTCTTCGACACCAAACGCCTGGTCAACAGCGAGCTGACCCTGGCCGAAGGTGCGATTCGCGGCTGGGACCGGCGCAACGTCTATTACTTCCAGATGCTCGGTTCACTGGCCGCGCACTACGACTTCAGCCTCGAAGTGCCCTTCGGCGAGCTGCCGGCCGAACAGCAGAAAGTCATCCTGCACGGCAGCGGCAAGCAGAACGTTGACTTCAAGTACCTCAACGACCGCGGCGACATCGTCAAACGCTCGCACCCGTTCGAAGGCATTGTGCCGAACCTGGAGCGCCGCTACCGCGAGACCGAGTCGGCTACCGTGCGCGAGGAACTGGCCAAGTTCCTCAGTACCCAGCCGTGCCCGGATTGCCGTGGTACGCGCTTGCGCCGTGAGGCGCGGCATGTCTGGGTCGGCGAAAAGACCCTGCCAGCCGTTACCAACCTGCCAATCGGTGATGCCAGCACCTACTTCGGCGGCCTGAAGCTGACAGGACGGCGCGGTGAAATTGCCGACAAGATTCTCAAGGAAATCTGTGAGCGCCTGCAGTTCCTGGTCAATGTCGGCCTCGACTACCTGACCCTCGACCGCAGCGCCGATACCCTGTCCGGTGGTGAAGCCCAGCGTATCCGCCTGGCCAGCCAGATCGGTGCCGGCCTGGTCGGGGTGATGTACATCCTCGATGAGCCGTCCATCGGCCTGCACCAGCGCGACAACGACCGTCTGTTGGCGACCCTCAATCACCTGCGCGATATCGGCAACACGGTGATCGTCGTCGAACACGATGAAGATGCCATTCGTCTGGCCGATTACGTCGTGGATATCGGTCCGGGTGCCGGCGTGCATGGCGGTCGGATCGTCGCCGAAGGCACACCGGCCGATGTCATGGCCCATCCTGACTCGCTGACCGGCAAATACCTGTCCGGACGGGTGAAGATTGCCGTACCGGCCAAACGCACGCCGCGCAACAAAAAGCTCTCACTCAAGCTCAAGGGCGCGCGTGGCAACAACCTGCAGAATGTCGACCTGGACATCCCTATCGGTTTGCTGACCTGCGTGACCGGCGTTTCCGGCTCGGGCAAGTCGACCCTGATCAACAACACCCTGTTCCCCCTCAGTGCCACGGCCCTGAATGGCGCCAGTACCCTGGAAGCGGCGCCACACGACAGCTGTGACGGCCTGCAGCACCTGGACAAGGTGGTGGACATCGACCAGAGCCCGATCGGCCGTACGCCACGCTCCAACCCGGCGACCTACACCGGCCTGTTCACCCCGATCCGCGAGTTGTTCTCCGGCGTGCCGGAATCGCGCTCCCGCGGCTACGGCCCCGGCCGCTTCTCCTTCAACGTCAAAGGTGGGCGTTGCGAGGCCTGTCAGGGCGACGGTCTGATCAAGGTCGAGATGCACTTCCTGCCGGACATCTACGTGCCCTGCGATGTGTGCAAGAGCAAGCGTTACAACCGCGAAACCCTGGAGATCAAGTACAAGGGCAAGAACATCCACGAGGTCCTGGAAATGACCATCGAGGAAGCCCGTGAGTTCTTCGATGCGGTGCCGGCCCTGGCGCGCAAGCTGCAGACCCTGATGGATGTCGGCCTGTCGTACATCAAGCTGGGGCAATCGGCGACCACCCTCTCCGGTGGCGAAGCGCAGCGGGTCAAGTTGTCTCGCGAGCTGTCCAAGCGCGATACCGGCAAGACCCTGTACATCCTCGACGAGCCGACCACGGGCCTGCACTTCGCGGACATCCAGCAGTTGCTCGATGTACTGCACCGTCTGCGCGACCACGGCAACACCGTGGTGGTGATCGAGCACAATCTGGACGTGATCAAGACGGCCGACTGGATCGTCGACCTCGGCCCTGAGGGCGGTTCCAAGGGTGGTCAGATCATTGGTTGCGGCACACCGGAGGAAGTCGCCGAGATGAAGCAATCGTACACTGGCTACTACCTCAAACCACTGCTGGAACGTGATCGGGCCTGACCCAGGCCCGCTTCACCAGAAACAAAAAAGCCCCGCACTGGCGGGGCTTCTTTTTGTTCCGGGGAAATTACATCTGCGATTGCAGGTAGTTCTCCAGGCCGATGGCCTTGATCAGACCCTGCTGCTTCTCCAGCCAGTAGGTGTGATCTTCTTCAGTGTCGGCCAGCTGCAGGCGCAGGATGTCGCGACTGATGTAGTCCTTGTGCAGCTCGCACAGCTCGATACCTTTGCACAGCGCGGCGCGCACCTTGTATTCCAGGCGCAGGTCGGCGGCGATCATTTCTGGCACAGTCGCACCAACGTCCAGATCATCCGGGCGCATGCGTGGAGTACCTTCGAGCATGAGGATACGACGCATCAGGGCATCGGCGTGCTGGGTTTCTTCTTCCATCTCGTGGTTGATACGCTCATAGAGCTTGCTCAAGCCCCAGTCTTCGTACATCCGCGAGTGGATGAAATATTGGTCACGTGCCGCCAGTTCGCCCGTCAGCAACGTGTTGAGGTAATCGATTACGTCCGGGTGACCTTGCATCGCCCTGCCTCTCCCTGTGTGAAAGTCATAGTTTGAACCAGGATCACCGCAAGGTCACTTGGAAT
>JAVXRI010000053.1:0-36787 GCA_036643775.1 Pseudomonas sp.
ACCGCTGCCGATCTTTCGATCGAAGCCCCTCCGACACTACCTGGAACATCTAACTCGTTGAATCTCAAGGAGTTTTCTGTTCCGACTACGCCGGAAGTGGGGCGAATTATAGAGAGATCCACAGGGGCGTCAAGGACTAATTCAGGCTTTTGTAGCAGAAGTCGTTTTTCGACTCGCCAGACGCGGAATCCGCTTGGCAAACAGCGGAATCCGCAGCGCCAACAGAAACACCCCAATAGCCGCGTAGATAGCCCATTCCTTGAGGTCCGCCCGCACAACCCAGAGAAAGTGCAGCAAACCCAAGACAAGAATCACGTAGACCAACTTGTGCAACTTCTTCCAGCGCGCCCCCAGGCGCCGTTGACTGTAACGATTGGACGTCAGCGCCAAAGCCAGCAAACCGGTTAAGCCCAAAGCACCGACAATAATGTAGGGCCGCTTGCTTAACTCCACGCCCAACTGCCCCCAGTCCAGTCCCAGCACGAAGATCATGTAGGACGTCATGTGCAGCACTATATAGGCAAAGCACCACAGCCCTAGCTGCCGGCGCGAGACAATCCACCCCGCCCAACCGGTCAAACGCTGCAGCGGCGTCATGCTCAAGGTAATAAACAGGAAGATCAGCCCGCCCAACCCCAACCGGTCGACCAGGATCTTTCCAGGGTCCGGGCCCAGCGCATTCATGGCCGCCTCGTACAGCCACCACAGAGGCCAGATACTGGCCAGGACAAAGATGCCGAGACGAAACAGTGGATAGCGCATCAGTAGTTCTTCCGCAGATCGAGTCCACTATAGAGGCCCGCCACTTCCTCGGCGTAGCCGTTGAACATCTGGGTCGGGCGTACATTGGGACTGAACAGGCCACTGGGCAGGCGCCGCTCGCGTGCCTGAGTCCAGCGCGGATGATCCACCTCAGGATTGACGTTGGCGTAGAAACCGTACTCTTCCGGGGCAATGGCCTGCCAGGTAGTACGTGGCTGCTCCTCGACCAGGCTGATCCGCACAATCGACTTGATGCTCTTGAAGCCATACTTCCAGGGAACCACCAAACGCAACGGCGCACCATTCTGATTGGGCAGTTCTCGCCCATACATGCCAACCGCAAGGATCGCCAACGGATTCATCGCCTCATCCAGGCGCAAGCCTTCTATATAAGGCCAGTCGATCAAGGCGAAGCTGGAGCGCTGCCCAGGCATGCTTTTCGGGTCTTGCAGGGTCTCGAAGCGGATGAAGCGCGCCCTGGAGGTTGGCTGCACCTGCTTGAGCAACGCCGCAAGTGGAAAGCCAAGCCAGGGAATGACCATCGACCAGGCCTCGACGCAGCGCAAACGATAGATCCGCTCCTCGAGCTGATAAGGCTTCATGAAGTCTTCCAGCGCATATCGCCCCGGCTTGCCCACCTCACCATCGACCACAACCGTCCACGGCTCGGTTTTCAAACTACCCGCGTTGGCCGCCGGGTCGCCCTTGTCGGCACCGAACTCGTAGAAGTTGTTGTAGTGCGTCGCGTCCTTGAACGGGGTAATCGCCTCCCCCGGCGCGGTGATTGCCTGCCATTGGGTCGCACCGAGTTTCTCGCTGAACCAGCCAGGCGCCCTGCCCGCCTCGACATCGGCATAGCGCGACACCTCGGCAGCGCCGGCCCAGCGCGGCAGCGCAGTTACCGCCAGGGCAGCCAGCGACCCGCCGAGCATGGCGCGGCGCGAGACGTATAGCGATTCGGGGGTGATTTCCGAGGCTTTGCAATCGGAAGTTTTGGACAGCTTGATGAGCATGATGGCTCCGTAGAACTGGAGGACTGATGCACCAGTAGACTACGGAGCCCGAGCGAAATTACATCACTCGACGTTTTTACGCCGACGCATGCGCAACAGATATTGCACAGGACCGGAGGCCGCATAGCCGAGGAACACCAGCAGCAGAATGCGTGGTGGATCACTGAAGACTACCGCGAACACCAGCACCACGGCGAGGATCGCTACGAACGGCACGCGCCCTTTGAGATCCAGCTCCTTGAAGCTGTTGTACTTGATGTTGCTGACCATCAGCATGCCCGCCGCAGCGACCAGCAACGCCACCAGGAACGACAGCTTCGAACCCTGGATACCATAGTCACTGAACGCCCAGACGGTACCGGCCACCACGCCCGCAGCAGCAGGACTGGCCAGACCGATGAAGTAGCGCTTGTCAGCCGTGCCGACCTGGGTGTTGAAACGCGCCAGACGCAGGGCAGCACCGGCCACATAGATGAAGGCAACCATCCAGCCGACCTTGCCCATGTCACCCAGGGCCCAGCCGAACGCCAGCAACGCAGGGGCCACACCAAAGGCGACCATGTCCGACAGCGAGTCGTACTCGGCACCGAAGGCGCTTTGGGTATTGGTCATGCGGGCAACGCGGCCATCGAGGCCGTCGAGAACCATCGCGACAAAAATGGCAATTGCGGCAAAGGCGAAATACTTGCTCGCTTCGCGCGGATCACCGGCACTCAGGGCAGCCTGGGCACTCATGGAATTGATGATGGAATAGAAACCGGCGAACAGGTTCGCGGTGGTGAACAGGTTGGGCAACAGATAGATACCGCGATGCCGAACCTTGCGTCCTTCGGCGTCATGCCCTTCTTCAACATGCTCATCGATCGGTAGCAGGCTTTCGGCGTCAGAGGCCTTGTTCGGCTCTTCGGGACGTTCGCTCATGGACATTACCTTGCAACGGTGTGGAAAGTTTCGACAGAGGTCTGCGCCGAGGGTTCGACGGCAGACGATGAAGCTTTATACCAGAAGCTGACCGCCTAAACGAAAAAACGCGGCCTAAGCCGCGTTTTCATCGCATCAAAACCAGATTAGTTCTTGGCTTTGTCGACGATCTTGTTGGCTGCGATCCAAGGCATCATCGAGCGCAGTTGCTCGCCGATGACTTCGATGCCGTGCGCGGCGTTGTTACGACGCTTGGCGGTCATCGATGGGTAGCCGGTAGCACCTTCGCTGATGAACATCTTGGCGTACTCGCCGTCCTGGATGCGCTTCAGAGCGTTACGCATGGCCTGACGGGATTCGGCGTTGATGACTTCCGGGCCGGTCACGTACTCGCCGTATTCGGCGTTGTTGGAGATCGAGTAGTTCATGTTGGCGATACCGCCTTCGTACATGAGGTCAACGATCAGCTTCAGTTCGTGCAGGCACTCGAAGTAGGCCATTTCTGGCGCGTAGCCAGCTTCAACCAGGGTTTCGAAACCGGCTTTGACCAGCTCGACGGTACCACCGCACAGTACGGCTTGTTCGCCAAACAGGTCGGTTTCGGTCTCGTCCTTGAAGGTGGTTTCGATGATGCCGGTACGGCCGCCACCGACGCCAGCGGCGTAGGACAGGGCGACGTTCTTGGCGTTGCCCGAGGCATCCTGGTAGATAGCGATCAGGTCAGGAATACCGCCGCCTTTGACGAACTCGGAACGCACGGTGTGACCCGGCGCTTTTGGCGCGATCATGATCACGTCCAGGTCAGCGCGTGGCACAACCTGGTTGTAGTGGATCGCGAAACCGTGGGAGAAGGCCAGGGTGGCGCCTTTCTTGATGTTCGGCTCGACTTCGTTCTTGTACAGCTGGGATTGGAACTCGTCCGGGGTCAGGATCATGACCAGGTCGGCACCGGCAACAGCGGAAGCCACGTCGGTAACTTTCAGACCGTGGGCTTCGGCTTTGGCAACAGTGGCCGAACCTTTACGCAGACCGACAGTGACATCCACACCGGAGTCTTTCAGGTTGCACGCTTGCGCGTGGCCCTGGGAGCCGTAACCGATGATGGCAACTTTCTTGCCCTGGATGATCGAAAGGTCGCAGTCTTTGTCGTAAAAAACTTTCATGAACATACCCCTGTTATCTCGGCCCGATAGGGCCATCGCTAATTTTTTGAGTTAGATGCTGAGCACTTTGTCGCCACGGGCAATGCCGGTGACGCCGCTGCGCACTGTTTCGAGAATGGACGCGGTACCGATGGCCTGAATGAAGCTGTCAAGCTTGTCGCTGGCGCCAGTCAGCTGAACGGTATAGACGCTGCTGCTGACATCGACGATCTGCCCACGATAGATATCGGTGGTGCGTTTGATCTCGGCACGCTGTGCGCCCGTGGCCTTGATCTTGACCAGCATCAGTTCACGTTCGATGTGCGCGCTTTCCGAGAGGTCGACCAGCTTGACGACTTCAACCAGCTTGTTCAGGTTTTTGGTGATCTGCTCGATCACCTCATCATGACCGACCGTGGTCAACGTCAGACGCGACAGGGTCGGGTCTTCGGTAGGCGCTACGGTCAGGCTTTCGATGTTGTAGTTACGCTGCGAAAACAGACCCACCACGCGAGACAAGGCACCGGGTTCGTTTTCCAACAGCAGGGAAATAATGTGCCGCATGATTAGGTACGCTCCGTCTTGCTCAGCCACATGTCGCGCATAGAGCCGTCTTTGATCTGCATCGGGTAGACGTGTTCGCTGTTGTCGACCTGGATGTCGATGAACACCAGGCGGTCTTTCATGGCGAACGCTTCTTCGAGCTTGGGCTTGAGGTCCTTCAGGCTGGTGATGCGAATGCCCACGTGACCATAGGCTTCAGCCAGCTTGACGAAGTCAGGCAGCGATTCCATATAGGAGTGCGAGTGACGGCTGTTGTAGGCCATGTCCTGCCACTGGCGGACCATACCCAATACACCGTTGTTCAGGTTGACGATCTTCACCGGCAGGTCGTACTGCAGGCAGGTCGACAACTCCTGAATGTTCATCTGGATGCTGCCCTCACCGGTAACACAGGCAACGTCCTGGTCCGGGAAGTTCAGCTTGACGCCCATGGCCGCCGGGAAACCGAAGCCCATGGTGCCCAGACCACCGGAGTTGATCCAGCGATTGGGTTTGTTGAAGCGGTAGTACTGCGCCGCGAACATCTGGTGCTGCCCCACATCGGAGGTGATGAAGGCATCGCCCTTGGTCACTTCGCAGAGAGTCTCGATCACGGTCTGCGGCTTGATGACGTTACCGTCGCCCTTGTCGTAAGGGAACATGTCACGGTCACCGCGCCACTCTTCGATCTGCTTCCACCAGGCGTCCATTGCAGCTTTTCAGGCTGCTCGCCGATTTCGCGCAGGGTCGCGACCATCTCGGTCAGCACGCTTTCGACCGGACCTACGATCGGCACGTCGGCCTTGATGGTCTTGGAGATCGACGCCGGGTCGATATCGATGTGGATAACCTTGGCGTTCGGGCAGAACTTGGCCGGGCCGTTGACCACGCGGTCGTCAAAGCGTGCACCGACTGCGAAAATCACGTCGGCGTGGTGCATGGCCAGGTTGGCGGTGTAGCTGCCGTGCATACCGAGCATGCCGAGGAACTGGCGATCGGTACCCGGGTAGCCGCCCAAGCCCATCAGGGTGTTGGTGACCGGCAGGTTGAGCATCTGCGCGATCTCGGTCAGGGCCGCAGAGCCACCACCGAGAATCACGCCACCACCGGCGTAGACCACTGGACGCTTGGCAGCCAGGAGCATTTCAGCGGCTTTGCGGATCTGCCCCGAGTGACCACGGACAGCCGGGCTGTAAGAGCGCAGCTTGACCTTCTTCGGGTAGACGTATTCGAACTTTTCCGCCGGATTGGTCATGTCTTTCGGGATATCGACCACGACCGGGCCTGGACGGCCCGACTGCGCCAGATAGAACGCCTTCTTCATGATCTCCGGGATTTCCGAAGCATGCTTGATCATGAAGCTGTGCTTCACGATCGGCCGGGAAATACCGATCATGTCGGTTTCCTGGAAGGCATCGGTACCGACCATGGTGCTCGGCACCTGACCGGAAAGAATGACCATCGGAATGGAGTCCATGTACGCAGTGGCAATGCCGGTAATGGCATTGGTCGCGCCAGGACCGGAAGTTACCAGTACCACGCCGGCCTTGCCGGTGGCACGGGCGTAACCGTCCGCCATATGGGTAGCAGCCTGCTCGTGACGAACCAGGATGTGACTCACTTCCGGTTCTTTGAACAAAGCATCGTAAACATGAAGGAGAGCACCACCAGGGTACCCGTAGATGTGCTTAACGCCTTCGTCACGCAAAAAGCGGACGACCATCTCAGCGCCAGATAAAAGCTCCACGTTGTTCACCTCTAAAACGCCAGAATACCGCCCACACTGGACGGGTCTTAATAGGTTTACTGCCAAGCAGAGCATGAGCGACGGAATCGCCGACTACGTCAGCACTGACTGAGCAAGTATTGGGAGCGCCCCAAAGTGTTGCGGGGTTTTCCCACCCAGCGCGAGGTAACGCGTTGCGGGGTGTAACAGGTCGGCGCGGGTGTGCGCCTCATGATCTGCTTAGCGGGTCTGCTTCTGGCAGTCCCTCTACAGCGGAATCTGGATTCTTCTTTTTCGGCGCGCGCAAGTCAAGAAAAATTATTGCCAATTTCGCGCAAGGACGATCCATGACCACCACGATTGCCAATGACTGCAGCAGAAAAACAAACAATACAAACAAAAAGAGCCACAATCTGTGGCTCCAAGGGGGAAAAGAGGGAAATTCAGGCAGAAGGACTGATCAATTGGTCAAACTCTGCTAGCAACCTGCGTAGCTCGCGACTTTGCTCCGGGCGATCGGCATAAACCGTTTCAGCCATGACCAGGATGCCGGAGGCGTTGGGCAGGGCCAGGCCCTTCTCGAGAATCTCTGTCATTTTCGGCAGGAAGATAAACTGCAGCCACTGATCGAAGTTCATGCTGTCGACAGCAAACGGCGTGGTGCTGGCCAGCGCTTCAGCGCTGGGCAATGTTTCGCTCCACCAGCCCTGAACGCGCAATTCGTGTTCAATCAGCAACAGGTGATCAGCAATTTCCAGAATGCGCGGATCCATTACAGGTTGACCTGAGCTTTCTGCCGCGCCAGCGCTGCGCCCGCCGAATCACCCTGCTTGTCACGCGCCTGGGCGATGATTCCCCACAGGCCCGCTTGCAGATCCGGACGGCCGTTGGCGTAAGTCAGGGCACGACGGGCAAGTTGCTCGGATTGCGCTGCGTCACCTTGCGCCAGTCGCACCTGAGCCAGGCGGTAAAGCACCTGAGGCTCACGCGGGGCGATGCGCTGAGCACGCTCCAGGCTCGACGAGGCACCGTTGTAATCGCCACTACCCTGCTGTTGCTGGGCCGTGGTCAGCAGCGCCAGCACCGGGCCGTCGAGCTGTTCGTCGGCCGACAGGCCGCCACTGGCGGCAGCGCTGCGCGGAATGCCGCTAGGCGCGCTGGGGGCAGTAGTGCTTGGCATCACGTAGCTGCCCGCATTGGTCGAACTGCTGTCGAACGGTGCCGAACTGCTTGGCCCCGGCGTGATCGGGCCGGTACTGATCGGCGCAGCGCCGGTCGAAGCCGGGAAAGTCTGGATCGGAGCCGCACCGGCGCCTTGCGGAACCATGACGGTGACACCGGAATCCTGCGGCACAGCCTGGGCCTGGCGAGTGCCGGTATTGACCTGGGCAGCCCGGTTAGCCGTGACCCGTTCGCTGTTGGAGACGCGTGTGCTCGAGTCGACCACGGGAATTGAACCACGCTGAACGTTGGCGCAACCGTTGAGCAAAGCCAGTGCCGTCAAGGCAGGAAACCACCACTTGTTCACTTCACACCCTCTTTGCTTAATTCATCCAGCCCTTGACCCAATCCATGACGGATTCGGCCGGGTCCTGCGTGCCGCCACAGGCGGCGCCAGCAGGTGGTTCACTGCCGCGAATATACGGCATCTGCACCGCGCCCGGGCAACTGCTGTCGGAGCCCTGCCCGGTATGCGGGTCAATCCATGCCTGGACCACGTTGTCGGGCAACGGCATGTCCAGCGGCAACGGGTCGGCCTTGCGCATGAAACTGGTCCAGACCTGCAGCGCACCGGTGGCACCGGTGAACGGTGTCTTGCCATTGTCGTCACGCCCCAGCCAGACCACCGCCAGCAGATCCTGACTGAAACCTGCGAACCAGCTGTCACGCGAATCGTTACTGGTACCGGTCTTGCCCGCCAGGTTCAGCGTGCTTGGCAACACACTGTAGACCGAGCGGCCGGTGCCTTCGCGCATCACCCGCTGCATGGCGTTCTGGACCAGATAGATGGCCCCCGGATCGAAGGTCTGCTGGATCTGGAACGGATAACGCTTGAGCGGTTCGCCCTCGGCGGTCAGCACGCTGCGAATACCACGCATCGGCGTGTTGAAGCCACCGTTGGCAAGGGTCTGATACATGGTCGCAACCTGCATCGGTGACATGCCACCGGCCCCCAGCATCATCGACGGGAAGGCCGGCCAATCGACATTTACACCGAGCCGCCCAATAGTTTTGAGCACATTTGGCACACCCAGTTCCAGACCGAGCTTGGCAGTCGACAAGTTGTAGGAGTTGGCCAGGCCCTGGTACAGGTAGATGGTGCCATGGGAGCGGCGATCATAGTTCTGAGGCCGCCAGACCTGACCATCTGCGCCCTTGACCGAGAATGGCTCATCCTGAACCCAACTGGTCAGGGTGTACTTGCTCGGCTTTTCCAGAGCGGTCAGGTAGACCGCCGGCTTGACCAGCGAGCCGATCGGCCGTACAGCATCGATAGCCCGGTTGAAACCGGCAAAGCCCGCCTGACGGCTACCGATCAATGCCTGCACCTCACCGGTTTCCGGATTGGTCACCACCATTGCCGCCTCGACCTCATCGGCGCCTTTACGCCCAGCCAGGCGTTTGAAGGTTTCGGCCATGGCGGATTCGGACTTCATCTGCAGAATCGGGTCGAAGCTGGTGAAGATGCGCAGGCCTTCTTCGGTCAAGTCTTCGTCACGGTAGTCCTGGCGCAACTGGCGCTTGACCAGATCAAGGAAGCCGGGGAACGAGCTGTCCGCCAGGCTGCCGCGCTTGGTCACCCCGAGCGGCATTTTCTTCGCTGCGGCAACGGCTTCTGGCGTGGCCACGCCCTGCTCGGCCAACAGGTCGAGTACCAGGTTACGGCGCACGGTGGCGCGGTCCGGGTAACGGCGCGGGTTGTAGTAGGACGGCCCTTTGACCATGCCCACCAGCAATGCCACCTGATGCAGTTTCAGTTCGGACAGCGGCTGGCTGAAGAAGAACTGACTGGCCAGGCCAAAGCCGTGCACCGCACGCTGACCATCCTGGCCGACGAACACCTCGTTGAGATAAGCCTCAAGGATTTCGCGCTTGTCGTAATGCAACTCCAGCAACAGGGCCATCATGGCCTCGGTGAGCTTGCGGCTCAGACTGCGTTCGTTGGTCAGGTAGAAGTTCTTGACCAGCTGCTGGGTCAGGGTACTGCCGCCCTGGCGCATGGCCCCCGACGAGGTATTGACCCAGACCGCACGCGCGATCGACTTCGGCGATACGCCAAAGTGGCTATAGAAGTCGCGGTCTTCCACGGCAACCAGGGTTTCCAGCAAGTACGGCGGCACCTGATCGAGCTTGATCAGAATGCGGTCTTCAAGGTTCTTCGGGTACAGGCCGCCGATCATCAACGGCTCCAGACGGACCACATCGAGCTTGGCGCCAGAGATACCGCTCAGCCCTGCCACATAGTCACCGGAGAAGCGCACCCGCACCGCTTGCGCCTGCTCCATGCCTTCATAGAACTGGAAGCCACGGGTATTGAGGTCGACGGTATTACCATTGACGGCCGCAGCGCCCGGGCCGTTGGCAACGCTTTCACGGCGATAGCCCAGGGCATCGAGCTCGATAAGGAAGTCGCTCTTGCTCAGCTTTTGTCCGACGAACAGCTCCAACGGCCGGGCATACACCTTGGCCGGGATGGTCCAGCGCTTGCCGGAGAACTTCTCCTGGACAACGGCATCGAGATAGATCGCAACGCCGGCCAGCACCACAAGACCAACCAGGCTGAGCTTGATGGCCCAGCCCAGCCAGGCGCGGGAGCGGCCAGACGGGCGTTTTTTCGGGGTACGGGGGGATCGGGTACGAGTCATGGCGGCGGATTATACGCACTTTATCGATCGTCGACAGGCGCCCTCCGGCGGTTTGCACCAGCCTCGCTTGCCGCCATAATGGCCCATTCGAATCTCCACGACCCAGAAGGATCGCCCGTGAGCCAAGCCTTGATCACCGCGCTGCAGAACCCCGCCCTGTTCCCTCACCCGGTGAAGGAGTTTCAGCTCATCGAGACGCATATCTCCTGGGTGCTGTTGACCGGCGACTATGCCTACAAAATCAAGAAGCCGATGAACTTCGGCTTCCTCGACTTCACTGAGCTGTCCGGACGCAAGCACTTCTGTAACGAAGAATTGCGCCTGAACCAGCGCCTGACCGAAGGCCTGTATCTGGAAGTCCTGGCGATCACCGGCAGTGCCGAGGCCCCGCAGCTTGGCGGCGAAGGCGAAGCTATCGAGTACGCCCTGAAAATGCGTCAGTTCCCACAGGAGCAAATGCTCAGCACCCTGCAAGCCAATGGTGAGCTGACCGCCGAACACATCGACCAGATGGCACGGCAGATCGCCGAGTTCCACCTGCAGGCGCCCAAGGTCTCGGTGGAACATCCACTGGGCACGCCGGACAGCGTCATGGCGCCGGTGGAGCAGAACTTCGAGCAGATCCGCCCGTTCCTCAGCGACAAGGCTGACCTGCAGCAACTCGATGCCCTGCAGGCCTGGGCCCAGGACAGCTTCAAGCGCCTTCACGGCCTGCTCGAAGCGCGCAAGGCCGAGGGTTTCATCCGTGAATGCCATGGTGATATCCACCTGGGCAACGCCACCCTGATCGACGGCAAGGTGGTGATCTTCGATTGCATCGAGTTCAACGAACCCTTCCGCCTGACCGACGTCTACGCCGACGCCGCGTTCCTGGCCATGGACCTGGAAGATCGCGGTCTGAAATCGCTGTCGCGGCGCTTCATCAGCCAGTACCTGGAACTGACCGGCGATTACGCCGGCCTCGAACTGCTGAACTTCTACAAGGCCTACCGCGCCCTGGTACGGGCCAAGGTCGCCTTGTTCAGCATGCCGGCCAATGCCGATGCCGTGCAGCGCGCCACGACCCTGCGCACCTACCGCAACTACGCCAACCTGGCGGAAAGCTACAGCGCCATTCCGTCACGCTTCCTGGCCATCACGCACGGGGTTTCCGCGGTCGGCAAAAGCCACGTCGCCATGCGCCTGGTCGATGCGCTGGGCGCTATCCGCCTGCGCTCCGACGTGGAACGCAAGCGTATGTTCGGCGAGCAGGCCAGCAGCAGTGCGGGCCAGCTGCAAGCCGGCATTTACAGCAATGACTCGAGCCAGGCTACCTACGCGCGCTTGCACCATCTGGCCGACATCGTGCTGCGTGCCGGTTTCCCGGTAGTCATCGACGCCACTTACCTCAAGCAGGCCCAGCGCCAGGCGGCAGCTGACGTTGCCAGCGAGACCGGGGTGCCCTTCCTGATTCTCGACTGCAACGCACCACAAGCCGTAATCGCCAGCTGGCTGGCGCAACGTCAGGCCGACAAGAACGATCCTTCCGACGCAACGCTGGAAGTAGTCGAAGCGCAACTGGCCAGCCGTGACCCACTGACCGCCGAAGAGTTGCTGCAAAGCAAACGCGTCGAAACCAATGAAAGCGGTAGCCTCGACTTGCTGGTCAAGCAGATCCGCCAGCGCCTGCCTGGGCTCTGATCTACCTCAGGACGTGAAGCAGTCGACACTTCACGCCTGATCTTCGGCGCCTCCACAGTGATGGCACTATAGTGTCATCACAAGTGCAAACAAGGAGGCGCCTTCATGAATCAGCCACGGCAACTGGACAGCGCACTGTATGCGCTGGTGCATGACGAACAAATCGCCAGCTTCAACCGCGAGAAGCCCAGGGACGCCAGCATCGATTTTCGCGGTGGCGATTTCCGCGGCCTCGACCTCCGCGCGCTGGACACCAGCGGTATCGACTTCACCGATGCCTACTTCCGCGCCTCCGATCTGCGCGGCCTGGACCTGCGGCACAACGGCCTGGAAGGCGCCAGCCTGGCCCATGCGCAGATTTCCGGCACCTACTTCCCCAGCGAACTGAGCGCCGACGAGATCCTCATGTCGGTCAATTTCGGCACCCGACTGCGCTACCGCACCCGCTGATTTTTCGCGCCAAGCCCCCGCCAGCGATGTCCTGGCGGGCCCCTTCCGACTCCCTGTCGGCGCACCGATGGCAAAACGCCGCGTATTCTCCAAGTGCCGCTACACTGCTCATTGACCTGCCAGCGATTCCTTCTGAAGACCCGTTCAGCCGTCGCAAGGAGGCTTGATGAACGATGAACTCCAGCATCTGAAAAACCTTGGCAAGACTTCTGCGCAGTGGCTGCATGCGGTCGGCATCCACAGCGCCTCGGATTTGCGCCGCCTGGGGGCGGTGAATGCCTACAAGGCCGTGCGTACCCGTGGCTTCCGGGCCTCCAAGGTGCTGCTCTACGCGATTGAAGGCGCCTTGCTTGACGTGCATTGGAACGACATTCCGGCCGAACGCAAGGAAGCCCTGAACCAGCAACTCGATGGCAAATGCATTCAGAAAAATAATTGAAAATATGAGATCCCAACGATTGACACCGAAATGAGAATCGTTATGATTACCACAACTGGTCGCGAGACTGGTTGGGTAACCTGAAAGCCCCTGGTTCGGACTCTCAGATTATCTCCTCATCAGGCTAATCACGGTTATTGACCCGGCTCTTTGCCGGGTCTTTTTTTTGCCCGGAGTTGGTATCGTTTGATAGCGTCAAACCAACAGTGACTCCAGGTAACTCCCCGCTATGCATTTTCTCTGCTCATCCGACCAAATAGGCGAAGGCCACAGCCGTGGCTTCAGCGTTGACGACAGCGCCGTGTTTGCCGTACGCCGCGCAGGTCGGGTCTACCTGTACCGCAATCGCTGTCCCCACCGCGGCATCCCGTTGAACTGGGAACCCGACCAGTTTCTCGACAGCAGCGCCAGCCTGATCACCTGTGGCC
Source organism: Pseudomonas sp. (assembly GCA_036643775.1). Taxonomy (GTDB): domain Bacteria; phylum Pseudomonadota; class Gammaproteobacteria; order Pseudomonadales; family Pseudomonadaceae; genus Aquipseudomonas. Next base: position 12,971 of record JAVXRI010000053.1, read on the forward strand.
GGCACGGCGCACTGTTCCTGATAGAGTCCGGTGAATGCGTGGCCGGCCCCTGTGCCGGGGAGCACCTGGTTGCCCTGGACTGCGTTGAAGACAGCCAGGGCATCTGGTTCATTTCGTGAGCAGTACCGGCAATGCCCGATCGACGTAGATCTGCTCGCCATCGATCCGTGTGCCGTAGGCCAGTACCTCGACGCCGTCGGCCACCGCAGCTCGCAATGCTTGCGCATAGGCGGCATCAATCTCTTCGGCAGGCCGCACAGCCTCGATTCCGCTGAGGTTTACGCAGTACAGCTGTACCGCCCGCACGCCTTGCCGGGCCAGTGCCGCCAGTTCGCGCAGGTGCTTGGCGCCGCGCTGGGTGACCGCATCGGGAAAAGCTGCGACTGTCGAGCCGTCAAAGCCCAGGGTCACGCTCTTGACCTCGACATAAGCGGGCCCATCGGCGAACTCCAGGCGAAAGTCCACCCGGCTGCGCTCCTCGCCGTAGGCTACCTCGCGCTTCAAGCCGGTAAAGCCGGCCAGTTCGCGGATAACCCCAGTCCGCAGGGCTTCCTCGACCAGCGCATTGGCCCGTCCGGTATTTACACAGGCCAGGCGACCCTGCGGCGTTTCACTGATTTCCCAGGTCCCCGGCAACTTGCGCTTGGGATCACTGGAGCGGCTGAACCAGACCTGCCCGCCTTCAACCATGCAATTGAGCATTGAGCCGGTATTGGGGCAATGGATGGTGATCTGCTCGCCACTGGCCAGTTCGATGTCGGCCAGAAAGCGCTTGTAGCGGCGCAGCAGTCGTGCGGTTTCAAGGGTTGGAGAAAAATTCATCAGCCTTGCCAGCTCCGCAGGCCGCGGGCAATCCGCTCCACCGCTTGCTGCAAGCGCGGCAGGCTTTGGGTGTAGGCAAAGCGAACATGGTGCCCGGCCTGGTAGCGGCCGAAGTCCAGACCCGGGGTAAAGGCGACGTGCTCGGTTTCAAGAAAGTGCTGACAGAACGCGAAGGCATCACCACCAAAGGCGCTTACATCTGCGTACAGGTAAAAGGCCCCCTGCGGCTCTACGGCAATCTTGAAGCCCAGTTCGCGCAGGGCGGGCAACAGGAAGTCGCGGCGACGGGCAAATTCGGCGCGGCGCTCTTCCAGAATCGCCAGCGTTTGCGGCTGGAAACAGGCCAGTGCAGCGTGCTGAGCCATGCTCGGGGCACTGATATAGAGGTTCTGTGCCAATTTTTCCAGGTCACCTACTGCTGCCGGTGGTGCCACCAGCCAACCCAGGCGCCAGCCGGTCATTCCGAAATACTTGGAAAAACTATTCAGGACAAAGGCCTGGTCATCGACCTCCAGCACGCTGGTAGCGTCCATACCGTAGGTAAGCCCGTGGTAGATCTCATCGACTACCAAATGGCCATTGTGCGCACGGGTCGCCGCCGACAGGCCGGCCAACTCGCTACGATCGAGCACCGTGCCGGTCGGGTTGGCCGGGGACGCCACCAGTGCGCCGACGGTGTCCTGATCCCAATAGCGCTCAACCAGGTCGGCAGTCAGCTGATAATTGACCTCCGGGCCCACGGGCACCAGTTGCGCACCACCTTCGACCAGGCGCAAAAAGTGCCGGTTGCAAGGATAGCCGGGATCCGCCAACAGCCAGTGCTTGCCCGGGTCAACCAGCAGGCTGCTGGCCAACAGCAAGGCACCGGAGCCACCCGGGGTAATGAGGATTCGTTCAGGGTCGATGTTCAGCCCGTAGCGCTGCTGGTAAAAGCCGGCAATCGCCTCACGCAGCGCCGGCAAACCACGCGCTGCGGTATAGCGGGTGTGCCCAGCGGCCAGTGCAGCCTGGCCGGCCTCGACGATGGGTGCGGCGGTGGTGAAATCCGGCTCGCCGATTTCCAGGTGAATCACATCATGGCCGCTGGCCTGCAGCTCGTTGGCACGTGCCAGCAGAGCCATGACATGGAAGGGTTCTATGGCGCGGCTGCGCGCACTGTAGGACTGGGCCATCAACCTTCTCTCAAATGGGTCTAGAATAATGATTCTACCTGTGTACCGCGGCGAACGTGTGGCTAAACCTGCTGTCAACCACGAAGACAACCGGGAGTAGCGCGCCCCGATTCGATCTGGTAAGTTCGGCGGCTCGCAGTCGCAGGGCCGGCGGGCGCCGGAGATGGAGCAGCCTGCGCAATGGATTAGAAGAGTGAGAGGCGGTCTATTCATGTCCACCCAAGAAAAGCAACAAAGTAGTCAACTCGTTCGCGGCTTCGAACCCTATAAAGAAACAAAGGGTGAGGAGTACATGGGAAAACCCATGCGCAAGCACTTCACCCAGCTCCTGCAGAAGTGGAAGCTGGAACTGATGCAGGGCGTGGACCAGACTGTGGACCACATGAAAGACGAGGCAGCCAACTTCCCCGACCCGGCCGATCGCGCCAGCCAGGAAGAAGAGTTCGCCCTTGAGCTGCGCAATCGCGATCGCGAACGCAAGCTGATCAAGAAAATCGACAAGACCTTGCAACTGATCGAAGACGAAGACTACGGCTGGTGCAAAGACTGCGGCGTGGAAATCGGTATTCGCCGCCTGGAAGCCCGCCCGACGGCCGACCAGTGCTTTGACTGCAAGACCTTGGCCGAAATCAAGGAAAAGCAGGTCGGCAAGTAATACTCGGCCAACCTGTACGGGGCGCTTGAGGCGCCCCGTTTTGTTTTTGTCTTTCAACCACCCCCTGCCGCGCCCATGCCCTTGAACACAGCTAACTATGTCGGGCGGTTCGCCCCTACTCCCAGTGGCTTCCTGCACTTCGGTTCGCTGGTGGCCGCCCTCGCCTCCTGGCTCGATGCCCGTGCAGCCGGCGGCACCTGGCTGCTGCGCATGGAAGATATCGACCCTCCCCGTGAAGCCCCCGGTGCTCAGGCGGCGATCCTGCACACCCTGGAAAGCTACGGCCTGGAGTGGGATGGCGAGGTGGTTTATCAGAGCCAACGCCACGCAGCCTACGCCGAAGTGGTCGAACGCCTGTTCCGCCAGGGCCTGGCTTACGCCTGTACCTGCTCGCGCAAGCAACTGGAGGGTTACCACGGCATTTATCCCGGCCTGTGCCGCAATGCCGGCCATGCCCAACAGGATGCCGCCATTCGCCTGCGGGTACCGGAGCTGACCTACCGCTTCGAAGACCGGGTCCAGGGGCATTTCGAGCAGCACCTGGGCCGTGAAGTCGGTGATTTCGTCATCCGCCGTCGCGACGGCCTCTATGCCTATCAACTGGCGGTCGTGCTGGATGACGCCTGGCAAGGCGTGACTGACATCGTGCGCGGCGCCGACCTGCTGGATAACACCCCGCGCCAGCTGTACCTGCAGGAACTGCTGGGCCTGTCACAACCGCGTTACCTGCACGTGCCGCTGATTACCCAGCCCGATGGCCATAAGCTGGGCAAAAGCTACCGCTCCGCGCCGTTACCTGCCGAGCAGGCTACGCCGCTGATCCTGCGGGCCCTGCGTGCCTTGGGCCAAGCCACCGACGCAAGCATGTTGCAGGGCTCTGCGGCCGAAGTGTTGGCGCATGCCGCATCGCACTGGAACCCCGACGCCATCCCCCGGCGCTTGAGCGTGCCTGAAGCCGATCTGCACTGACGCTAGTTGTAGGAGCGGATTCATCCGCGATGGACTGCGTAGCAGTCCCGGCAATTTGGGGCCGCGCTGCGCCCCATCGCGGATAAATCCGCTCCTACCACAGACCTCACCCAAAGCAGTTGCCCCTGCCCGGAAAGCCCAATAAATTCAATTCTTTGGCAAAAACGTACAAGCCCGTTACCATCGCCTCAGCCATTTGCGCCAATAATAAGTTCAAGCCGCAGCGCCCTAACCTTTGAGGCCAGCATGTATATCTATCGTTTGGTCCTGCTTCTGGTCGTGGGGATCTATCTGTTCTCCCCGGCCATCATGGACTGGTGGATCGAGCCAACCGGTGCCTGGTATCGCCCGTACCTGCTCTGGCTGATCCTGATCGTCGTGACCTTTATCCTGCAGAGCCAACGTGATGCCGATGAGCTTTAGCCTGACCCAGATGATCCTGATCAGCGCCGCCTACCTGCTGGTGCTGTTCGGCGTGGCCTGGGTCAGCGAGCGCGGCATGATCCCGCGCTCGATCATTCGCCACCCCCTGACCTACACCCTGTCGCTGGGCGTCTACGCCAGTGCCTGGGCTTTTTATGGTTCGGTGGGCCTGGCGTACCAGTACGGTTACGGATTCCTTGCCTGTTACCTGGGTGTTTCCGGCGCTTTTCTGCTGGCACCGGTGCTGCTTTACCCGATTCTCAAGATTACCCGCACCTATCAACTGTCATCGCTGGCCGATCTGATCGCCTTTCGCTTCCGCAGTACCTGGGCCGGGGCGCTGACCACAGTATTCATGCTGATCGGTGTACTGCCGTTGCTGGCCCTGCAGATTCAGGCGGTGGCCGACTCGATCAGCATCCTCACCGGCGAGCCGGTCAAGGCCCGGGTGGCCCTGGCCTTCTGTGCCTTGATCACCTTGTTCACCATCTTCTTCGGCTCGCGGCATATCGCTACCCGCGAAAAGCATGAGGGCCTGGTGTTCGCCATCGCCTTCGAGTCGGTGATCAAGCTGCTGGCCCTGGGTGGTATTGGCTTGTATGCCCTGTACGGGGTGTTTGGCGGACCGCATCAACTGGAAGTCTGGCTGTTGCAGAACCAGACCGCCCTGGCGGCCCTGCACACACCGTTGCAGGAAGGTCCATGGCGCACCCTGCTGCTGGTGTTCTTCGCCTCGGCGATCGTCATGCCGCACATGTACCACATGGCCTTTACCGAAAACCTCAACCCGCGCTCGCTGGTCAGTGCCAGTTGGGGCCTGCCGTTGTTCCTGCTGCTGATGAGCCTGGCAGTGCCGCTGATTCTCTGGGCGGGCCTGAAGATGGGCGCCAGCACCAGTCCCGAGTACTTCACCCTGGGCCTGGGGATCGCCGCCAACAACCAGGCGCTGGCGCTACTGGCCTATGTCGGCGGGCTGTCGGCTTCCAGTGGCTTGATCATTGTCACCACCCTGGCCCTGTCGGGCATGGCCCTTAACCATCTGGTGCTGCCGCTGTACCAGCCACCGGCCGAGGGCAACATCTATCGTTGGCTGAAGTGGACCCGCCGTGCGCTGATCGTTGCCATCATCGCCGCCGGTTTCGGTTTCTACCTGACCCTTGGCAGCCAGCAAGACCTGGCCAACCTTGGCATCGTCGCCTTTGTCGCCACCTTGCAGTTCCTGCCGGGCGTGCTCTCGGTACTGTACTGGCCGACCGCCAACCGTCGCGGCTTCATTGCCGGTTTACTGGCCGGGATCCTGGTGTGGATGGTGACCATGCTCTTGCCGCTGGTAGGCAATCTGCAGGGCTTCTACATCCCGCTGCTGAACATGATCTACGTGCTCGACGACACCAGTTGGCACATGGCAGCCATCGCCTCGCTGGCGGCAAACGTACTGTTGTTCACCCTGATTTCGCTGTTCACCAACGCCAGCACTGAAGAAGTCAGTGCCGCCGAAGCCTGCGCTGTGGATAACGTGCGTCGCCCGCAACGGCGTGAGCTGCATGCCGCCTCGCCACAGGAGTTTGCCACGCAACTGGCCAAGCCCCTGGGTGCCAAGGCCGCGCAGAAAGAAGTGGAGCAGGCCCTGCGTGACCTCTACCTGCCCTTCGATGAACGCCGCCCCTACGCCTTGCGCCGCTTGCGCGACCGTATTGAAGCCAACCTGTCGGGGTTGATGGGACCGAGCGTGGCCCAAGACATGGTCGAGACTTTCCTTCCCTACAAGTCCGGGAACGAAAACTATGTCACCGAAGACATTCACTTCATCGAAAGCCGCCTTGAGGACTATCACTCGCGCCTGACCGGCCTTGCCGCCGAGCTCGACGCCCTGCGCCGCTACCACCGCCAGACGCTGCAGGAGTTGCCCATGGGCGTCTGCTCGCTGGCCAAGGATCAGGAGATCCTGATGTGGAACAAGGCCATGGAAGAGCTCACCGGTATTCCCGCCAAGCGCGTGGTCGGTTCGCGCCTGACCACCATCAGCGAACCCTGGCGCGGGCTGCTGCTGGGCTTCACCAACATTCCCGATGAGCACCTGCACAAGCAGCGCCTGGGCCTGGACGGCCAGACCCGCTGGCTGAACCTGCACAAGGCTGCTATCGACGAGCCCCTGGCTCCGGGTAACAGCGGCTTGGTGGTACTGGTCGAAGACCTCACCGAAACCCAGGCACTGGAAGACAAACTGGTGCACTCCGAACGCCTGGCCAGTATCGGCCGCCTGGCTGCCGGGGTGGCCCACGAGATCGGCAACCCGGTCACCGGCATCGCCTGCCTGGCGCAGAACCTGCGCGAAGAGCGCGAGGATGATGGCGAGATCACCGAGTTGAGCAGTCAGATCCTTGAGCAGACCAAGCGCATTTCACGCATCGTCCAGTCGCTGATGAGCTTTGCCCATGCCGGCAGTCATCAGCACAGCGACGAGCCGGTATGCCTGGCCGAAGTGGCGCAGGACGCCATCGGTCTGCTGGCCTTGAACCGGCGCAATTTCGAAGTACAGTTTTTCAACCTGTGCGACCCCGAGCACTGGGTCGATGGCGACCCGCAACGCCTGGCCCAGGTATTGATCAACTTGCTGTCCAACGCCCGCGACGCTTCACCGCCCGGCAGTGCCGTGCGGGTCAAGAGCGAAGCGAGCGAGCATACCGTCGACCTGATCGTCGAAGACGAAGGCAGCGGTATTCCGAAAAACATCATGGATCGTCTGTTCGAACCCTTCTTCACTACCAAGGACCCGGGCGAAGGTACCGGACTGGGGCTTGCTCTGGTCTATTCCATCGTGGAAGAGCATTATGGACAAATCACCATCGACAGCCCGGCCGATACCCAGAGCCAGCGCGGCACCCGGATCCGAGTGACCCTGCCGCGTCATGTCGTAGCGACGTCCGCTGTGAACTGAGACCGTCGAGAGAATTGAATCAATGCCGCACATTCTGATCGTCGAAGACGAAACCATCATCCGCTCGGCACTGCGTCGACTGCTGGAGCGGAACCAGTACCAGGTCAGCGAAGCCGGCTCGGTGCAGGAAGCCCAGGAACGCTTCAGCATTGCCACCTTCGACCTGATCGTCAGTGACCTGCGCCTACCCGGCGCACCGGGCACCGAACTGATCAAACTCGGCCAGGGTACGCCGGTGCTGATCATGACCAGCTACGCCAGCCTGCGCTCTGCCGTCGATTCGATGAAAATGGGTGCCGTGGACTACATCGCCAAGCCTTTCGATCATGACGAAATGCTCCAGGCCGTGGCGCGCATCCTGCGTGACCGGCAAAACACGCCAGCAGTTCCCGCCGAGTCTCGCGGCAACGGCAAGACGGCTGCCGCTGACAAAGGCAGCAGCAACGCCGCCAATGGTGAGATCGGCATCATCGGCTCCTGCCCGCCGATGCAAGACCTGTACGGCAAGATCCGCAAGGTAGCGCCGACTGACTCGAATGTGCTGATCCAGGGCGAATCGGGCACCGGCAAAGAGCTGGTGGCCCGCGCCTTGCACAATCTCTCGCGCCGCGCCAAGGCGCCGATGATTTCGGTGAACTGCGCCGCGATTCCGGAGACCCTGATCGAATCGGAACTGTTCGGCCACGAAAAAGGTGCCTTTACCGGCGCCAGCGCCGGTCGCGCCGGTCTGGTCGAAGCTGCTGACGGCGGCACCCTGTTCCTCGACGAGATCGGTGAACTGCCACTGGAAGCACAGGCCCGTCTGTTGCGGGTTCTACAGGAAGGTGAAATCCGACGAGTGGGCTCGGTGCAGTCGCAGAAGGTCGACGTCCGCCTGATCGCTGCAACCCACCGTGATTTGAAGAACCTGGCCAAGGTCGGTCAGTTCCGTGAAGACCTTTATTACCGCCTGCACGTTATTGCCCTCAAGCTGCCTGCCCTGCGCGAACGCGGCGCCGACGTCAACGAAATCGCCAATGCCTTCCTCGCCCGGCAAAGTGCGCGCGTGGGCCGTAACGACCTGCGCTTTGGCCACGATGCCGAACAGGCCATCCGTCACTACTCCTGGCCGGGTAACGTCCGGGAGCTGGAAAACGCCGTTGAGCGCGCAGTTATTCTCTGCGAGAGCCCGGAAATTTCCGCCGACCTGCTGGGCATCGATATCGAACTGAGCGACCTCGACGACGACGAGCCATTCGCCAGCCTGTCGGGCAATGGCGGCACAGCCAGCAACACCAGCCACGAGCCCACCGAAGACCTGTCCCTGGAAGACTACTTCCAGCACTTCGTGCTTGAGCACCAGGACCACATGACCGAGACCGAACTGGCTCGCAAACTCGGGGTCAGCCGCAAGTGTCTGTGGGAGCGGCGCCAGCGCCTGGGCATCCCGCGGCGCAAGAGCAGTGCCACCAGCGACAGCTGATCCCTTTCAGCTGTCACCGCGGTGCAAAGGGGTAACACGGCGAAATGTGAAAAAACTGTTACCTCACCACAATCTCGTAACAAAAACCGGGGCTTACGGTAACGAAGCCCCGGTTTTTTTTCGCCCTGCCAAGGCCTCGAAATCACTCCAAGCCCTTGTTTTACTGGGGTTTGCAAAAGTTGGCACGGCACCTGCTATATGTTTGGTACAAGAACAATAACAAGCACTGCAAAAGACAATAAAAATAAGACGAATCGGCTCACGCACAATAAGAACAAGACGGCGGAGGCGCAGCTAACTGATTCTTTTGGAGAGGAGTTGTATTTGGGGCTTGCCCCACAACCAGGCAGAGAACAACAAAAACTGCACTCAAGCAGGGCCTGAACTGGTTGGATCGCATGATCATTGCAACCTCAGCGACCAAAGCAATCCGTTTGCTCTTGAATCCCGGTTAGGGAGATCGTCCACAAGCTTTGCGTTTTGTGGATAGGGCGCTCAACAAAAACAAGAAGCCCGGCAAAAAAACAATAAGAGCACGCAACTACTTCTTGGGGAGCTTCGGCTCCCCTTGTGGTTTCTCCCCCCTGCATCACCCCGCTTCGCTAGCGCCTACACCATCCCCCCAGTAAATGCTAGAATCCCCGCCCATCATGCGGCCATTCTTCGTTTTTGGCCGAACATTCCTTCAAACAGTGCATCCCATGCTGAAGAAGCTGTTCCAGTCGTTCCGTCCTCCCGTACGTGGTCCGCACCACAAGCGCACCACGCCTGAAGTGATCAATAGCGGTCAACATTCGCTGCAACGTGGCCAATTCAGTCGTCATGCGGTGAGCATCGTTGAACGCCTGCAAAATGCTGGCTACCAGGCCTACCTGGTCGGCGGCTGCGTGCGTGACCAACTCCTGGGCATCACCCCCAAGGACTTTGACGTCGCCACCAGCGCCACCCCCGAACAAGTTCGCGCCGAATTTCGTAATGCGCGCATCATTGGTCGGCGTTTCAAGCTGGTTCACATCCATTTCGGCCGTGAAATCATCGAAGTCGCCACCTTCCGCGCCAACCACCCGGAAAGCGAAGCGGAAGATACCCACACCTCGTCGCGTAACGAGAGTGGGCGGATTCTGCGCGACAACGTCTACGGCACCCTGGAAGAAGACGCGCAGCGCCGCGACTTCACCATCAACGCCCTTTACTACGATCCGGTCAGCGAGCGCATTCTCGACTACGCCAATGGCGTACACGACATCCGCAATCGTCTGATCCGCCTGATCGGTGACCCGACCCAGCGTTACCAGGAAGATCCGGTGCGGATGCTGCGCGCCGTGCGCTTCGCCGCCAAGCTGAACTTCGGCATCGAGAAGCACACGGTACAGCCGATCCGTCAGCTGGCGCCGATGCTGCGCGAGATCCCGTCCGCCCGCCTGTTCGAGGAAACACTCAAGCTGTTCCTCTCCGGACATGCCGCCGACACCTTCGAAATGCTCGTCGACCTGGAGCTGTTCAATCCGCTGTTCCCGGCCAGTGCCGAAGCCCTGGAAGAACATCCGACCTATACCCATACCCTGATCAGCCAGGCGTTGATCAACACCGACCTGCGCATCAAGCAGGGCAAGCCGGTAACGCCTGCGTTCCTGTTTGCCGCCCTGCTCTGGCCGGCCTTGCCGGGTCGTGCATTGCGCCTGCAAAGCCGTGGCATGCCACCGATTCCAGCGATGAACGAAGCCGCCCACGAGCTGATCAGCGAACAGTGCCAGCGCATCGCGATCCCGAAACGCTTCACCCTGCCGATCCGCGAGATCTGGGACATGCAGGAGCGCCTGCCCCGTCGCAGCGGCAAACGCGCCGACCTGTTGCTCGACAACCCGCGTTTCCGTGCCGGTTATGACTTCCTGCTGCTGCGTGAAAGCGCGGGCGAGGAAACCGAAGGCCTGGGCCAATGGTGGACGGATTATCAAGACTGCAACGACAGCGAACGGCGCGACATGATCCGTGAGCTGGGCAGCCGCGATGAAGGCACCGGTGCCGGCCCGCGCAAACGCAAGCGTAGCCCGAGCAAACGCAAACGTGCCGATGGCGGCGCAGGCGAATAAGCATGGAACGCGTATACATCGGCCTGGGCAGTAATCTGGATGCACCGCAGGAGCAACTGCACAGCGCCATCAATGCGCTGCGCGAGCTGCCCGGTACAGCATTGGCGGCGGTTTCTGCTTTCTACAGCAGCGAATCGCTGTCACCTGGCCAGCCGCGCTACACCAATGCCGTAGCCGCTGTGGACACTCAACTGGCGCCCCTGGACCTGCTCGACAGCCTGCAAGCCGTCGAGGCCGCTCAAGGCCGGGAACGCAAGGAGCGCTGGGGGCCGCGCACCCTGGACCTGGATATCCTGTTGTATGGCGATCACGTGATCGACATCCCACGCCTCAAGGTCCCGCATTACCACATGCACGCGCGACCGTTCGTCCTCTATCCTCTGGCCGAACTGGTCCCGGACAGCTTCCAGCTGGCCGACCAACGCAGCCTTGCCGAGTTACTGGCAGATTGCCCGTTCGTCGGCCTGGAACGCCTGTAACCGGGCGTTCCCCCATCCGGTAACGCCCGTAACAACGCATTAGTAACAATGCGGTAACAGGGTAATTGACTTCAGCTCCCTCCCTCACGACTATAGGCGTCCGACGGCGCCTGCGCGCCGAAAAAAGGCGTATATAGGCCTGGAACAGGTCGTAACTCAAACACCACGATCGATGATGTGCTGTTCCAGAAGATGAATACACGCGTTGTACGCAGTCGTTTTTCACAGCGCCTGAACGAGGAATCCTTTTCATGCCAGATGTAACCCTGACCACCCTGCAGAGCCTCAAGGCCAAGGGTGAGAAAATAGCCATGCTGACCTGCTACGACGCGACCTTTGCCCAGGCCGCCAGTCGTGCCGGCGTGGAAATATTGCTGGTGGGCGACTCCCTGGGCATGGTCCTGCAGGGTCATGACAGCACCTTGCCGGTGACCAACGCCGAGATGGCCTACCACACTGCCTGCGTCAAACGTGGCAATGAAGGCGCATTGATTCTCGCCGACCTGCCGTTCATGGCGTGCGCCACCATCGAGCAGGCTTTCGCCAACAGCGGCGCGCTGATGCAAGCGGGCGCGCACATGGTCAAGGTCGAGGGCGCCGCCTGGCTCGCAGACACCATCCGCCTCCTCGCCGAACGTGGCGTTCCGGTTTGCGCGCATATGGGCCTGACCCCGCAGACCGTGAACATTCTCGGCGGCTACAAGGTCCAGGGTCGTCAGGAAAACCAGGCGCGACAGATGCGTGCCGACGCTATCGCTCTGGAACAGGCTGGCGCAGCGATGCTGTTGCTCGAATGCGTACCCAGCGAGCTTGCCGCGGAAATCACCCAGGCGGTGAGCATTCCGGTAATTGGTATCGGTGCCGGCAGTGCGACCGATGGTCAGGTACTGGTGCTGCACGACATGCTCGGCTTGTCGCTGACCGGACGCGTACCGAAGTTCGTGAAAAACTTCATGGTCGGCCAGAGCGACATCCAGGGCGCGCTCAAGGCTTACGTAACAGCGGTCAAGGACGTCAGCTTCCCAGGTAGCGAACACGGGTTCAGTGCATGAATACAGTCAAGACCGTCCGCGAACTGCGCGCTGCCGTAGCGCGAGCGCGTAGTGAAGGCAAGCGCATCGGCTTCGTGCCGACCATGGGCAACCTGCACAGCGGCCACGCCGCACTGGTGACCAAGGCCGCGCAGCGCGTCGACTTCGTGGTCGCGAGCATCTTCGTCAACCCGCTGCAGTTCGGTCCCAGCGAAGACCTCGACAAGTACCCGCGGACCCTCGCTGCCGACCAGGAGAAACTGCTCCAGGCCGGCTGCCATCTGTTGTTTGCCCCCAGCGTCGAAGAGATGTATCCCGACGGGATGGACGGCCAGACCCGCGTCAACGTTGCGCAACTGTCAGAAGGCCTTTGCGGCGCCAGCCGTCCGGGGCATTTCGAAGGGGTGGCGACCGTGGTCAGCAAGCTGTTCAACATGGTCCAGCCGGACCTGGCCGTGTTCGGCCAGAAAGACTTCCAGCAGTTGGCAGTGATCCGCGCCCTGGTGCGCGACCTGAACATGCCGATCCAGATCATTGGCGAGCCGACCGTGCGCGCCGAGGACGGGTTGGCGCTGTCGTCGCGCAATGGCTATCTGAGCGCAGAGCAGCGTGCCATTGCGCCAGCGCTGTATCGGTTGCTGAGCCAGATGGCCAGCGTCATCGAGCAAGGCGAGCGCGACTACCCGACGTTGATCGCCAACGCCCGGCAACAGCTGGAACTCGCCGGTTTGCGCCCGGACTACCTGGAAGTTCGCCAGGCCCTGAGCCTGCGTCCGGCGACGGCCGACGACCGCGATCTGGTGATCCTGATCGCTGCCTACCTGGGTGCTACCCGCCTGATCGACAACCTGCACCTGAATCTCGACGACAAGTAATCAGGCCGCTGGCGGAGCCCACTCCCTGTAACCCAGGCTGCATGCCTATAATTGGCATCAGCCTGCTAACAGCGCGCTGTTTTCAGTGTCCAAGGCAGTTCACGCAATAAGGAAACCTGCAGCGATGGCGTATTACCGCACCCCTCATGATGTTACGGCCCTGCCCGCCTGGCAGGCGCTCCAGCAGCACCGCGAAGCCATGCAGGACTTCAGCATGCGCGACGCATTCGCCGCCGAACCACAGCGTTTTGAACAGTTTTCCCTGAGCACCTGTGGCCTGTTCCTTGATTACTCGAAAAACCTGATCAATGGTCAGACCCGCAACCTGCTGGTCAACCTGGCCAGTGAAGTCGGCCTGCAAGAGGCGATCAAGGCCTTGTTCGCGGGTGAGATCCTCAACGCCTCCGAAGGCCGCCCTGCGCTGCACACGGCGCTGCGCCGGCCGGTAGGCGACAAGTTGAGTGTCAACGGCGTCAACGTCATGCCGGAAGTGCACAAGGTCCTCAACCAGGTCACTGAACTGGTTGGCCGCATCCATGACGGTCTGTGGCGCGGCTACAGCGAAAAACCGATCACCGACGTAGTGAACATCGGTATCGGTGGCTCGTTCCTCGGCCCCGAGCTGGTTTCCGAGGCGCTGCTGCCTTACGCCCAGCGCGGCGTACGTTGCCATTACCTGGCCAATATCGACGGCAGCGAGTTCCATGAGCTGTCGGCCAAACTGCGTGCCGAGACCACGCTGTTCATCGTTTCGTCGAAATCCTTCAACACCCTCGAAACCCTGAAGAACGCCCAGGCCGCCCGTGCCTGGTATCTGGCCCAGGGCGGCTCGGAAGCCGAGCTGTACAAGCACTTCATTGCCGTTTCGAGCAACAAGGCCGCCGCCGTGGCGTTCGGCATCCGTGAAGAGAACATCTTCCCGATGTGGGACTGGGTCGGCGGGCGTTATTCGCTGTGGTCGGCAATCGGTTTGCCGATCGCCCTGGCCATCGGCACCGCGAACTTCAAGGAGCTGCTGTCCGGCGCCTACACCATGGACCAGCATTTCCAGAACGCGCCGTTCGAACAGAACATGCCGGTGCTGCTGGCCCTGCTCGGTGTCTGGTACGGCAACTTCTGGGGCGCACAGAGCCACGCGATCCTGCCGTACGACCATTACCTGCGCAACATTACCAAGCACCTGCAACAGCTGGACATGGAATCCAACGGCAAGAGCGTTCGCCAGGACGGCACACCGGTCAACCATGACACCGGTCCGGTGATCTGGGGTGGCGTCGGTTGCAACGGTCAGCATGCCTACCACCAGTTGCTGCACCAGGGCACCCAGCTGATTCCGGCGGACTTCATCGTCCCGGTCGTCAGCTTCAACCCGGTTGCCGACCATCACCAGTGGCTGTACGCCAACTGCCTGTCGCAGAGCCAGGCACTGATGCTCGGTAAAACCCGCGCCGAGGCCGAGGCCGAGCTGCAACAGAAAGGCCTGAGCGAAGCCGAGATCCAGAAACTCGCCCCGCACAAGGTGATCCCGGGCAACCGCCCGAGCAACACCCTGGTGGTCGAACGCATCAGTCCGCGCCGTCTTGGCGCGCTGGTGGCGATGTATGAACACAAGGTGTTCGTGCAGAGCGTGATCTGGGGCATCAATGCGTTCGACCAGTGGGGCGTGGAACTGGGTAAGGAGTTGGGCAAAGGCGTCTATCAGCGCCTGACCGGCGGCATCGAAGACGCTGCCGAAGACCCGTCGACCCAGGGCCTGATCAATTTCTTCCGCAGCCGTCACCGCGGTTGATCGCCTGCGTTACCCCTGGCCGAGCGAACAGCGCCAGGGGTAACGGCTACACTGTCCTGACAAAAACAATCAGGACAGGACCCCGCCATGTTCGATATCAGCGCCTATCCCCACGCCGATGCCGTCAGCAAAGCGGCACAGCTGAGCCAGGCCGAGTATCAGCGCCTGTATCGCCAGTCGATTGACGACCCGGAAACCTTCTGGGCCGAACAGGCCAAAGCGCTGGACTGGATCACGCCCTGGAGCCGTATCCAGCAGAGCGACATGAAGACCGGTCAGGCTGCCTGGTTCATGGATGCCCAGCTCAATGTCAGCTACAACTGCATCGACCGCCACCTGGCATCGCGCGGCGATCAGCCGGCGATTATTCGTGAAGGCGACAACCCTGCCGACTCCAGCGTCATCACCTACCGTGAACTGCATCGTCAGGTCTGCCGCCTGGCCAATGTCCTCAAGCAACGCGGGGTGAAAAAAGGCGATCGGGTGTGCATCTACATGCCCATGGTCCCGGAGGCCGCCTACGCCATGCTCGCCTGTAGCCGCATCGGCGCGATTCATTCGGTGGTATTCGGTGGCTTCTCCCCCGATGCCTTGCGTGATCGCATCCTCGATGCCGATTGCCGCACGGTGATCACCGCCGATGAAGGCATTCGCGGTGGCAAGACCGTGCCGCTGAAGAACAACGTCGACAAGGCCCTGCTCAGTTGCCCTGCGGTCAGCAGCGTGGTGGTGATCAAGCGCACGGGTGGCAAGATCGACTGGAGTGAAAGTCGCGATCTCTGGTACCACGACGCCATCCAGCAGGTCAGCGATGACTGCCCGCCGGAGCCGATGAGCGCTGAAGATCCGCTGTTCATCCTCTACACCTCAGGCAGTACCGGCAAACCCAAAGGCGTGCTGCACACCACCGCCGGCTACCTGCTGCAAGCGACGCTGACCTTCAAGACCGTGTTCGACTACCGCGAGGGCGAAGTGTTCTGGTGCACCGCCGATGTCGGCTGGGTCACCGGGCACAGCTACATCGTCTACGGCCCGCTGGCCAACGGTGCAATCACTCTGATGTTCGAAGGCGTGCCCAATTACCCCGACGCCTCGCGTTTCTGGCAGGTGGTCGACAAACACCAGGTGAATATCTTCTATACCGCCCCCACCGCCCTGCGCGCCTTGATGCGTGAAGGTGAGGGTCCGCTGAAAAACACTTCGCGCAAAAGCCTGCGTCTGCTCGGCAGCGTCGGCGAACCGATCAACCCGGAGGCCTGGGAGTGGTATTTCAATGCGGTGGGCGAGCAGCGCTGCCCTATCGTCGACACCTGGTGGCAGACCGAAACCGGCGGCATCATGATCAGCCCATTGGTAGGCACCCGACGCATAAAACCCGGCTGCGCCAGCCAACCGCTGTTCGGCGTACAACCGGTGTTGCTGGACGACAAGGGCAAGCTGATCGAAGGGCCCGGTAGCGGCATGCTGGCGATCAAGGCCAGCTGGCCCGGCCAGATCCGCAGTGTCTACGGTGATCCCCAGCGGATGATCGACACCTATTTCAAACCGCTGCCCGGTTATTACTTCACCGGTGACGGTGCACGCCGCGACGCCGATGGCGACTTGTGGATAACCGGGCGCATCGATGATGTGATCAATGTATCCGGCCACCGCATCGGTACTGCCGAAGTCGAGAGTGCCCTGGTGCTGCATGACGCCATCGCCGAAGCCGCCGTGGTCGGTTACCCTCACGACCTCAAGGGCCAGGGTATCTACGCGTTCGTGACGCCGATGAACGGTGTTACCCCGGACGACACGCTCAAGCAGGAACTGCTGGCCCTGGTCAGCAAGGAAATCGGCAGTTTTGCCAAACCGGAACTGATCCAGTGGGCGCCGGCCTTGCCCAAAACGCGCTCAGGGAAGATCATGCGGCGCATTCTGCGCAAGATCGCCTGCAACGAACTGGACAACCTCGGTGACACCTCCACACTGGCTGACCCCAGCGTGGTTCAGGGGCTGATCGACAAACGTTTGAACACATGAACGGCAGCAACGCCTGGCTGCCTCGCAAGCAAGGTAACCATGGAAGCGATTCGCCGCCGCATCGAAACCCAGGTGATGAGCCTGACTGGCTTGTCCCTGGGGCAACTTGATCTGGAAAACCCCAAGGGCGACCCCGGACTGTTCGGTCCGGACAGCCTCAGTTGGCGTGTACACGGCGACTTCCCGAGCATGCTGATCGGGGGTATCAGCGCCTTGCTCCTGCAACTGCTGCATCCACTGGCGCTGGCCGGGGTATGGGATCACTCCAACTTTCGCCAGGACCTGCTGGGGCGCCTGCGCCGCACCAGCCAGTTCATCTCCGGCACCACCTTCGGCGCGACCGGCGATGCCAACTGGCTGATCGAAAAGGTCCGTACCATTCACTTGCAGGTGGTCGGCACCAGCGCGGATGGCCGCCCCTATGCCGCCAGCGATCCCGACCTGCTGACCTGGGTGCATGTGGCCGAAGTCAGCAGTTTTCTCGCCGCCCACCTGCGCTACCGCAACCCCCACCTGCCCCTCGCCGAGCAGGACGCCTACTACGCGGAAATTGCCCTGATCGCCGAACGTCTGGGCGCGCGTAATGTGCCACGCTCGTGTCAGCAGGTAGCCGACTACCTGCAGGCCCTGCGCCCACAATTGCACTGCGATGACCGCAGCCATGAGGTGGTGCAGGTGTTGCTCGACGCTCCGGCGCCCAGCCGCCTGGCCAAACCGGTGGGTAACCTGATGTTGCGGGCAGGTATCGACCTGCTGCCAGACTGGGCCAGCGCCATGCTCGACCTGCAGCAGCATCCCTTGCAACGGCGCTTGATTCGCCTGGGCATCAACACCACCGCCCCGGTCCTGCGCTGGGCCATGCGCGATGGCTCGGCGCACCGCGCGCGGCGGCGCATGGGTATCCACTAAGCGCGGCCGAGTGGTTCGCCATTGGCAGTACCCTGAGCATCTATGCCACCATGGCGACCGATCAAGGCCCCGCAGGGGCCTGTGCTGTTCTGACGCCAAATCGAATAAGAGTGAGGACCCGCGCCATGCAAGACGTCGTTATCGTTGCCGCCACCCGAACCGCTGTCGGTAGCTACCAAGGAGCGCTGGCCGCTATTCCCGCAGTCGACCTCGGCGCTGCGGTAATTCGCCAGTTGCTGACCCTGACCGGAATCGATGCCGAACTGGTCGATGAAGTCATCCTCGGCCAGGTGCTGACCGCCGGCGCCGGGCAGAACCCCGCACGCCAGGCCGCAATCAAGGCGGGCCTGCCCCACGCGGTACCGGCCATGACCCTGAACAAAGTCTGTGGCTCCGGACTCAAGGCCCTGCACCTGGCCACCCAGGCAATCCGCTGTGGTGACGCTGAAGTGATCATTGCCGGCGGCCAGGAGAACATGAGCCTGGCCAACTATGTAATGCCCGGCGCCCGTACCGGTCTGCGCATGGGCCACAGCTCGCTGATCGACAGCATGATCAGCGACGGCCTGTGGGACGCCTTCAACGATTACCACATGGGCATCACTGCCGAGAACCTGGTGGAGAAGTACGGCATCAGCCGGGAAGACCAGGATGCCTTCGCCGCCGCCTCCCAGCAAAAAGCAGTAGCCGCCATTGAAGCGCGACGCTTCGTCGACGAGATCACCCCGATCCTGATTCCCCAGCGCAAGGGTGACCCGATTGCCTTCGCCACTGACGAACAACCGCGTGCCGGCACTACCGCCGAATCGCTGGGCAAGCTCAAGCCAGCCTTCAAGAAAGACGGCACCGTCACTGCCGGTAACGCCTCCTCGCTCAACGACGGCGCCGCGGCCGTGATGCTGATGAGTGCGGCCAAGGCCCAGCAGCTGGGGCTGCCTGTGTTGGCCCGGATCAAGGCCTACGCCAATGCCGGGGTGGACCCTGCGATCATGGGCATCGGTCCGGTCAGCGCCACCCGTCGCTGCCTGGAAAAAGCCGGCTGGGACCTGGCCGACCTGGACCTGATCGAAGCCAACGAAGCCTTCGCCGCCCAGGCTCTGTCAGTGGGCAAGGAACTGGGCTGGGATGCCAGCAAAGTCAACGTCAACGGCGGCGCCATTGCCCTCGGCCATCCCATCGGCGCCTCGGGCTGCCGGGTACTGGTCACCCTGCTGCACGAGATGATCAAGCGCGACGCCAGCAAGGGCCTGGCCACGCTGTGCATCGGCGGCGGTCAGGGCGTAGCCCTGGCGATCGAACGCTGATAGCTGCAGGAGGGGCCACAACGGCCCCTCCGTTGGCTTGAGCTGATAAACTGCACGTCCGCAAACCAAGGCCACGTGCATGTCCCTCTTGAATCAGGCGCTGCGCGCCGCCCTCGACGCCCGCCAGGGCCTAATCGCCGAACTGCATGCCCAGGGCACCGACTGCTATCGCCTGTTCCATGGTAGCCAGGAAGGCGCCAGCGGCCTGACCGTTGACCGCTACGGCCCGCAACTGTTGGTGCAGAGTTTTCACCAGACGCTCGAGTCCGGCGCCTTGCTTGAACTGCACGGCATGGTTGAAGCGCACCTCGGCCTTGAGCTGCTGCTGGTCTATAACGACCGCTCCCAGGGCAACAGCCGCATCGACCGGCGTGACCCGGTGTACCAGGCCAGCGAAGAGGCCTTGGCCGATCACGTCGGTCATGAGTTTGGCCTGAACTACCGGGTCCGTGGCCGCCACGCAGGTCAAGACCCGCTGCTGTTCCTCGACCTGCGCAACGCGCGCGGCTGGGTCAAGCAGCACAGTGCCGGTAAACGTGTCCTGAACCTGTTTGCCTACACCTGCGGTGTCGGACTCAGCGCTGCGGCGGGTGGCGCCCGCGAGGTGTGCAATCTGGACTTTGCCGAAGGTAACCTGGCGGTAGGCAAGGAGAACGCTGCACTCAACCCGCAGCTGGCGCCGATGAGTTTCATCCAGTCCGATTACTTTCCGGCGATTCGCCAGTTCGCCGGCCTGCCCATCAGCCAGCGTCGCGGCCACAAGCTACCGCCGTACCCGCGCCTGGAGCAGCGTCAGTTCGACCTGGTGTTTCTCGACCCGCCGGCCTGGGCCAAGAGCGCCTTCGGCACCGTCGACCTGTTGCGCGACTATCAGAGCCTGCTCAAACCGGCCTTGCTCAGTACTGCCGAGGACGGTGTGCTGATCTGCTGTAACAACCTGGCCAAGGTCAGTCTCGACGACTGGCGCGAGCAAGTGCTGCGTTGCGCCGAGAAAGCAGGCCGACCGGTACGCGACTGGCAGGTCCTTGCACCCGCCAGCGACTTTCCGTCGCAGGACCGCCAACCACCGCTGAAGACCTTGATTCTTCAGCTCTAAAGCAAAAAATTGGTAATTTCCGAGCTATCTTCGGAACCGTTTTTACGTGCCATACTCCAAGCACTCCCGTTCCAGACAGACGACGCCGCACATGCCCAAAGGATTGAAACGCGCCATCGGCGCCATGTTGGCCGCTTTGGCCCTGTACAGCCTGCTTGGCTTTCTGATTCTCCCAGGAGTGGCTCTGCGAATCGCCAACCAGCAGTTGGCCAATTACGCCACCGTACCTGCCCACCTGCAGCGCATCGAGCTCAACCCCTTCAGCCTTGAGCTGACCCTGTGGGGCTTGCAGATTGGCGAGCCGGGCAAGGAGCAGGTTGGCTTCGAACGCCTGTACGCCAACCTGCAGGTCGATAGCCTGTGGACCGGTGCCCTGCATCTGGCCGGCATCGAGCTGGAAAAGCCGCGCACTGAGCTGCTGTTCGCCAAGGATGGCAGTCTCAACCTCTCGCAGCTGTTCAAAATGCCGCCGAGCGAACCAACACCAGAGACTCCACCCGGTGATCCATTCCCGGTACGTATCGGCAGTATCAAGCTCATTGAGGGCTACCTGCACTTCCAGGACCTGCGCCCCAGCGAACCGATCGAGTTCCTCTACGACTCGATGAACCTGGAGTTGAAGAACCTCAGCACCCTGCCCGACGACAGCACCGACATGACCTTGGTCGCCATTGGCCCAGGTGGTGGTCGTATCGACTGGAGCGGGACCTTCAGTGTGGTACCGCTCGCCTCCGAAGGTACCTTGAAAGTCACCGACGGCAAGATGAAGGCCTTCTGGCCCTATGTCCGTGATGCTGTGCCGCTGGTGCTGGAAGAAGGTGAGGTGAACCTCGACACCGACTACAAGCTGAACCTGTCGAAGGAAACCGAACTGCTGCTCGACAATACCTCGGTCAGCATTGCGCCGTTTGCCATCAAGGCGCCGGATGGCCGCCCACTGGCGCGTCTGGCCCGACTGGATGTCAGTGAAACCTCGATAGACCTGGCCAAACAACTGGTCACCGTGGGCAAGATCCGCAGCGAGAAGCTCGAAACCTGGGCAGCGCTGGAAGCGGACGGCCAACTTGACTGGCAGAAGCTGTTCGCCAGCCAGCCGGCCAAGGCCACGCCAAAGGAGAAGGCCGAGCCTGCCGCCGCAGAACCTGACGACAAGGCGCAAGCCGCGCCTGCCGAGCCCGCAAAGCCCTGGCAGGTCCTGCTCAAGGACGTACAGTTACGCAATTACCAGGTGCATCTGGCCGACCGTTCGCAAAAAGAACCGGTAGCCCTGGATGTCGGACCGCTGAACCTTGACCTGCAGAACTTCGACAGCCTCAATCAGTCGCCCTTCACCCTCAAGCTTGATACCGGTGTAGGCAAGCAAGGCAAGCTGCAGGCAGCCGGTGAGGTCAACCTGGCGCCCGTTACCGCCAAGCTCAAGGTCAGCACCCAGGATATCGACCTGCGCATCGCCCAGGCCTATATCAGCCCGTTCATTCGCCTGGAGCTGCGCAGCGGCATGCTCGGCAGTGACCTCAACGTCAACCTCAGCAACGTTGAGCCGCTGGCCTTCAGCATTGACGGCAAAGCCCAGGTCAACCAGCTGCATACCCTGGATACCATCAAGGACCGCGACTTCGTCAAATGGCAGCAGTTGAACCTGGACGGTTTGTCGTACCGCCACGGCGATGCCCTGAGCATCGGCAAAGTCAGCCTCAAGCAGCCCTACGCGCGCTTCATGATCAACGAAGACCGCACCACCAACGTCGATGACCTGCTGATCCCGCAACCGGCCACCGCACAAACCAGTGCTCAGGCGAAAACCAAGGCTCCGGCCAGCAGCGCCAAGCCACTGGGCATCCGCATTGGGGCAATCGACATCAACGACGGCTCGGCGAACTTCGCCGACTTCAGCCTGACGCCCAACTTCGCCACCGCCATCCAGCAGCTCAACGGGCAGATCGGCACCATCGACAACCGCCAGCCAAAACCGGCCAAGGTCGATATCAAGGGCAAGGTCGATCGCTATGCGCCAGTGACCATCAAAGGCGCGCTGAACCCCTTCGACCCGATGGCCAGCCTGGATATCGCCACCAGCTTCAAACGCGTCGAGCTGACCACCCTGACGCCTTACTCGGGCAAGTTTGCCGGGTTCCGTATCCGCAAGGGCCGCCTGAACATCGACCTGCACTACGTCATCACCCAGGGCAAGCTCAAGGCCGAGAACAAGGTGGTGGTCGAACAACTGCAACTGGGCGAGAAGGTCGACAGCCCGGATGCGGTGGATCTGCCCATTCGCCTGGCGGTGGCCTTGCTCAAGGATACCGACGGCAAGATCTCCATCGAACTGCCGGTTACCGGTGATCTCAACGATCCGCAGTTCAGCGTCATGCCCATTGTCTGGCAGACCCTGCGCAACCTGGTACTGCGCGCCGCCCAGGCGCCGTTCAAGTTCATCGGCGGGCTGATCAGCGGTGGCGATGCCCAGGACCTGGGTAACGTTGCCTTTGCCGCCGGCTCCAGCGATCTGGCACCCGATGCACAGAGTGCCCTCGACAAGCTGGCAGCGGCGCTCAAGGAACGCCCTGCCCTGCGCCTGGAGATTGAGGGCACCAGCGCCCAGAGCAGCGACGGGCCGTTGATTGCCCAACAACGACTGGAGCGTGAGTACCAGAGCACCTACTACAAGATTCTCCAGCGTCGTGGTGACAAGGTGCCAGCCCAGGCGTCCGACCTGAAAGTCCCGGATGGCGATAAGCCGGCAATGCTTGAAGGCATCTACCGCACCCGCATGAAGCAACAGCCACCGGCCGAGTGGGAACAGCTGGACCGTGAACAGCGCACTACGCAGCTGCGCGACGCGGTGCTCAAGTCCTGGGGTGAAAGTGCGCTGCTGCTACGCCAGCTGGGGCAAGCCCGGGCCAGCAGCATCAAGGACTATCTGGTCGACAAGGGCAAGCTGGAGGACGATCGGGTGTATTTCATCGATGCCAGCCTCGGCCAGGCCGAAGCGGATGGTCGAGTGATCACCCCACTGCATCTGGATGCCGAATAGCCTTCCCACAACAAAGAAGCCCCGGCAACCAGTGCCGGGGCTTTGAGTGACCAAGTCCTTTTGGTCTTTCGCATGAACCTGTAAGGGTCAGCGAGTCGGGACAACCCTTATTCGGATTTCAGGCCGTCAGCCGATACGGCTTTGACGCCTTTGATTTTCTTGGCGATGGCTACCGCCATGTCTTTCTGCGCATCGGTCACAGCTACCGTCGAAGACAGGGAAACCACACCTTTATTGGTTTCTACCTTGATGTCGGTGCCTGGAATACCTTTCTCGGTCATCAAGTCGGATTTGACCTTGGTGGTGATCCAGGTATCAGAGGTAGCTTCCTTGGCTTGGGTCACCTCACCGGCCGCCAGCGTCATGGGAGCCTGGGCAGGCTGTTGGGCGAAAGCCGCGTTAGCCAGGGTCAGAGTCAGGGCGGTGGCAGTAGCGGCAGCAATAGCGAACTTCTTCATACGAGACACTCCTGTTTTTCGAAAAATCTGCGCCGTAAGTCCTGGCAGCAGGGGTATGACTACCGTTGCAGGGCCTGTGCCAGTTTCCACCATTAATTATTCCCTTATAAATCAATGCATTACGAAATCACATCAAAAGCGTGATCGTGCAATTTGCAAGGCCCGGCAAAATCCTGCATGCAAGATGCAAGTCCGCAAAAGGTTCCCGCCACCCATGAAAAAAGGGCCCCGAAGGGCCCTTTTTCTGTTGCGGTGCAGTCGCTTAGACGCCCGAGGCCTTGGCCGCGGC